>NZ_JH601056.1:447754-522567 GCF_000245715.1 Paenibacillus sp. Aloe-11
CAGCCGTATTTGAGCTTTACTTTCTCGGCTTGATCGGTAAGGGTCCTCAATCCGTAGGCAATATCATTGGTTACAAATTCTCCGCCAATTGGAAGTGTTGATGTGGCAACAATCGATCCTTCCTGGAAAATAGCAACATTCGTAGAACCTGCACCAATATCCACCAGCACCGAACCCATCACCTTTTCATCCTTCGAAAGAGACAATTGCCCAGCCCCGAGTGGCAGCAGCACCAGATCTTTGATCCTCAAGCCGGCCTTCTCAACGCAACGCAACAGGTTATGTATCGGGGTCTTGCCTCCAGTAACAATCGTAGCCTCTACTTCGAGACGAACTCCGATCATACCGCGAGGGTCCTGAATTCCTTCAAGGCCATCCACGACATACTGCTTGGCTACCACGTCAATGATTTCTCTCTCCGGTGGTACGGCAATAACTTCAGCTGCTTTCAGTACACGCTCGATGTCCTCCTCACCGATTTCTCGGTCCTCGTTGGACACGGCTACTACGCCATGACTATTTTGCAAACCAATATGGTTGCCTGAAATCCCCACATACACTTCTGTTATTTGAATACCAACCATACGCTCTGCGTGATCCACAGCGTTACGGATTGATTGCACGGTTTGATCAATGTCTACAATTGCACCTTTGCGAATCCCTTCCGAGTCGGCAGATCCAACTCCAATAATATTAAAGGTTCCATTATTCATTTCCCCAATAATAGCCCGAACTTTGGATGTACCGATGTCCAAACTAACAATGATGTCATTGTTGCTCAAGTCTGTGGCACCTCCTGACTCCAAAATGAATTTCGTTCTTTGAACACACACTGTACATATTCAACATACTCCATGCTTTCCCTCTTTTTTCTACAAATTTTTTAGAAGCCAATTTATGGTTGCAGTCACATAAAAATTCGAAGAAAAAAGAAGGAGGCAAGTCTATTACCCATAAAATTAATTCTAACATTTTTTCACATCACTGAGTAGTATCTTTTTCTTGACCCTCTTCATTCGTATCCGGCTTGAACGGAACGTAAGAATCCGCCGCCAACATGGTGATCAGGCCGGGGTCTTCTGTTTCCAGCACCTGATTCAAATAGCTGATTTTAGAGTTCAGCAGCGAAACGGTTGTTATCACCTCAAACTGAGAGCGTGTATACATTTTTATGCGGTCCGGAAAAGAAGGAATCGGCGCGGGAATGATTTCCGAAATATCGGCTGTCCACTCTCCCGGAATACGCGATAAAGCATCACACAGCTTCGCTTTATACGGATCATCCGATTTCCATTTGGTCAAAATCGGCTTCTCAACAGCTATTCCGCTGCTGCTCACGCCTACGCTTGACCCGTTTGCCAGAATTGCTCGCAGGCTGCCATCACTCTGCAGCTCGTAAGCGACCGTAGCAAACTCTTTAACGTGAACAGAAATGATACCCGGAAACTGCTTGTCCACCGTGACTTGCTGAATCGACTGAATCTCCCGCAGCTTTTCAGAAATGTCAGATGAACTAACTCCAAAATACTGATCCCCGATAGCCAGACCGCTTCGATTTAGAAGCTGCTCTCGGGTCGAAAATACATTACCGTCAAAGCGGATTTCAGAAACCCGACTTAACGAAGAACGGAAAAAGAGAACAGCGAGTAACACAATGAACAATAAAATGAGAAGAACGGCAATCTTCCGGCTTGTCCTTTTTTTCGTTTTATTCTTTTTAAGAACAGGTATTTGAGCATTTGGCATAGCTTCTCTCCACAAAAGCCTTTTGTCCCCCCGCTCCCGGAGGGACGTTCCAGGCATTAATTTACGAAATCCAGCTGCTCCAGCACCGGAGACTGACGGCTCATTAAGGCGCCCAGTCCCTGGAAAAGACGTTCGATCCGGTCATACCCTCTGTCAATGTGGTGAACCTGCTCAACAATGGTACGTCCCTGGGCAGCCAGCCCCGCTATAACGAGCGCAGCCCCTGCCCGCAGATCGGTAGCCTCTACCGTAGCCCCGTATAGACGAGAAACTCCTCTTATAAAGGCAGCATTCGCATCGACCGTAATATCGGCTCCCATCACATTTAATTCATCCACATGTTTGAATCTACTTTCGAAGACGGTCTCTTTCATGACACTGAAGCCGTCCGCCAAAGAAAGCAGAACCATGACTTGAGACTGCAAATCGGTTGGAAAAGATGGGTAAGGTGAAGTAACAATCCTCTCCACCGCTTTGGGGCGGCTCATACAGCTTATGGTCATTATATCATTCAGGATGCCGATTTGAACACCAGCCCGCCTAAGGACATGAATCAATGCGGACAAGTGGGAGGGATTACAGTGTGTCAATGACACACTGCCACGTGTAGCAGCAGCTGCGATCATAACCGTTCCTGCTACAATACGGTCAGGAATGACCTCATACGTGCACGGATTCAGGCTACTGACCCCCGTAATTGTAATCGTGTCTGTTCCTGCACCGATAATATGGGCACCCATGGCATTCAGGAAGTTCTGAAGATCCTGAATCTCCGGTTCCCTCGCTGCGTTGGTAATCGTTGTTCGCCCTTCAGCCAATACGGCAGCCATCATAATATTTTCCGTTGCTCCTACGCTCGGAAAATCCATATGAATGTCTGAGCCGGTCAGCTTGCGGGCACGGAACGTAATTTGCTCGTCTTTTTCCTCGATCTCTGCACCAAGAGCCTTTAAGCCCTCCAGATGAAGGTCGATTTTACGCTCGCCTATAGCGCAGCCTCCCGGCTGGTAAATGGAAACTTCACCATATCTGGCGAGCAGAGGTCCCATGAGAAAGATCGATGAACGCATTTGCTTCATCAAATCCTCTGGAATTTGGAACGATCGGACGGACGACGTATCCACGTATACCGTTTCCTCTTCATGTCGGCATGTACAGCCGAGTCTTTCAAGGATGTGCAGCATGACCTTAATGTCTAATAGATGGGGCACATTCCGAATTTCCACCTTACCTTGCGCAAGCAAACTTGCTGCAAGAATAGGCAGTGCCGCATTTTTTGCTCCATGGATACGTATGGTGCCTGACAGGGGACGGCCTCCCTCAATCACCAATTTGTCCAATGTATCACCTCCGAGTTTACCGCTCACCCACTACGAAAACCTCCGGAACTAGCTTGATGCCGGTTTGAGATGATATTGTACTTTGAATATGCTTCATTAGGGTAAGCACGTCCTCTGCTGTCGCTTGACCGGTATTTACAATGAAATTGGCATGCTGTACAGATACTTCAGCGCCTCCCGCCTTCAAGCCCTTCAGACCCGCGCTTTCAATAAGCCGTGCGGCATAGTCACCTGGCGGATTACGGAACACGCTTCCTGCGCAAGCTAACTGTAACGGCTGAGTCAGCCTGCGGCGGTCTTTAAAAGCCGCAAGCGCCGCTGAAATTTCCTCGCGGTCGCCCCGCTTCATCTGAAATACTGCCTCTGTCACCATTCCACGCTGCTCATGCAGCACGGAGTGGCGATAGCTAAAACGCATGTCCTCGGCATCGTACACAGCCAAATCCCCTGTATCCAGCACAATCTCAGCGGACTGGAATATTTGTGACACATCAGACCCATGGGCACCGGCGTTCATGTAGACAGCCCCCCCGACTGATCCCGGGATACCTCCCGCAAATTCAAGGCCGGACAGCCCCTGCTTACTAGCCATAACACACAGTTTGACCAGTGACATGCCTCCGCCAGCGATGATCCGTTCATCCTCAAAATGGACATAATCAAATCCCGGCCCCAGTTTGATCACAAGCCCCCGTATTCCTTTGTCGGAAACGAGCATGTTGGAGCCCCTCCCCAACTGCATCCAGGGGATACCGTGCTCACGAGCCAGCCGTAAAACCCTTGCCAGCTGCTCCTTGGTATCCGGGATGACAAGAGCATCCGCAGGACCTCCAATCTTCCATGTCGTATATTTGGACAGCGGCTCATGCTCCAGCACTTTTCCGATATCATGCTCCGCTAATAATGGCATCCATTGCTGCATTGTACTGAAACCTCCTTGTTGCTTGCCCCCGCATAGTTATGAGGCTCTCACCTGACAACCGGCAGCCTGAGTGATGGTCACAATCTATAGGGTATCCTATGTCAATAGCGTCCGATATGTGACAACCGCCCAAACTGCGCTGCAGACTACCTTTTACGGGCAAGGCGCTCCATTTCTTTTACTAAAATATCTGCCGAGTCAGGCTTGCCAAGTGAAGACGCCGACTCTGCCATCCGGTTACGCAATGCTTCATCCCCCATAATTCCCGCAATAGTCTGAAACAGAGAAGAACCGCTCAATTCCTTTTCCATGATCATTACCGAAGCGCCTGCCTTTTCAAGCGTGCGGGCATTGGCCTCCTGATGATTATTGGTCACATTAGGTGATGGAATCAGAATGGACGGAATACCCAACGATGTAATCTCGGCCAAGAAGGACGCACCGGCGCGATTAACGATTAAAGAGGTACAAGCCAGCACCTCTGGCATATTGTGAATATAGGGAAGCACGTGAAGATGGTTGGGCAATGAGCCGATCTGATTCCGTATGCTGTCCAACGTCTGTTCATAGTAAGATTCACCAGTCACATATACAAAATGGACGTCTTTCAGTTGCGAAAGTTGCGGAGCCATGGCAATCATAGCATCATTAATAGCCTTCGCTCCTCTGCTGCCGCCTACCACAAGTACAACCGAGCTATTCATTGGAACCCCGATCGTAGCAAAGCCTCGATCCCGGTTAGCCAAACGAACTGTCGTCGCGCGTGGATTCCCGGTATACAATACATTTTTGGCTTTGGGAAAAGCCCCTTCAGAGCCTTCAAAGCTAACGGCCACCGTATCTACATAGCGGCTCAGAAATGCATTGGTCAGGCCTGGAATCGCATTTTGCTCATGAATCATGCTGGGTATGCCCAGCTTGGAAGCTGCATAGACGACAGGGCCGCATACATATCCCCCGGTACCTATGACGATATCTGGTTTAAATTTTTTTAATAATGCTTTGGACCTACGAACCCCCTGGAAAAAGCGCATGATCGTTTTAATATTTTCCAAGGACAAGCTGCGACGAAATCCTGTGATATCAATAGCCTCGAACGGAATTTTTTCCTGAGGAACCAGCTTGCTTTCGAGTCCTCGTTGACCGCCAATGTATAAAAATTCAGCGTCCGGATCAATCTCTTCGCACTGTCTGGCTACGGCCAGCGCCGGATAAATATGCCCTCCGGTACCGCCGCCGCTCAACACGACGCGCATAAACGTTCACCTCGCATAACGTGATAAATTCAGTAAAATACCCAACGCAGTTAGCATCAACGTCAGAGAAGAGCCTCCATAGCTGATTAAGGGCAATGTTATTCCTGTCACCGGCATTAAGCCGATGACAACACCGATGTTAATGACAACCTGTACGGCAACCATTCCGACAATGCCTACCGCCAGCAAGCTGCCATAGGTATCCGGAATGGTAATAGCGACACGCATTCCTCTCCATACGAGCACCAGAAAGAGTCCCAGCACCGTCATTCCACCGATAAAACCAAGCTCCTCCGCCAAAATAGAAAAGATAAAATCCGTCTGCGGCTCGGGAACATAACTGTATTTCTGCCGACTCATGCCAAGTCCCAGACCCGCCAATCCACCAGGTCCAATGGCATATAGCGATTGAATAATTTGATAGCCTGCACCAAGCGGATCGGACCAAGGGTCCAGAAAAGCCGTAATCCGCTGGAGTCGATAAGGCGCAGCCGCGATCAGTGCAGCAAACCCTGCTGCCCCTGACAAGGCCAGCAGGCCAAGATGCTTCATACGCGCACCAGCTGTAAATACGATCAGCATAGACGCTCCCATCATCACTGTACCTGTACCCAAATCGGGCTGCAGCATGATCAGGCCGAAGGCCAGTCCCATGAGTCCAAGCGGAGGCAATAGGCCACGCGTAAAAGAACTAATATCATAATCCGCACGACTGAGCCATTGGGCGAGATAAAGAATCATGCCCAGCTTCATAAACTCGGAAGGCTGAATGCCGAAAGAGCTGATACCCAGCCAGCTCCGTGCTCCGCCTCTAACTACACCAATGCCGGGAATTAACACGGCAACCAGCAACGCGAGACAGATCAGCAGCACGACCTTAGCATATTTCTGCCAGATTCGATAGTCCGTTCTGGCAGTAAAATACATCGCTACAAGACCAAGCCCCGCAAAAAGCAATTGCCGTTTTACAAAATAGTAGGAGTCCCCGTACTCGTGAAAAGCGAGGACGGCGCCCGCGCTGTATACCATAATCATGCCGATGGCTAATAAGCTTATAATACAGACGAAAAGCCATATATCCGGCGCCGAACGAGATTGCTTCATCAGGAGGCCACCCCTTGCATAAAAGTAGGGGCTTATCCAACCCCCCTACTTACAATTTATGCGCCGCCTCTTTAAAAATACGTCCACGCTCTTCATAGGATTGGAACATATCCCAGCTTGCGCAAGCGGGTGAGAGTAATACCACATCTCCCGGCTCAGCAAGTTCTGCCGCCTTGTTCACAGCCTCCACGAGCGTAGTAGCGGCGTCCTCCCCATTATCGACGACCTCGACATGCTCTATTCCGGCCTGATGGGCCCGATCTGCCAGCTTATGCCGTGTCTCACCCAAGAGCACAACGGCCTTTACACGCTCCTGCAGGGACGGTACAAGCTCCGTATAATCTGAGCCGCGATCCAACCCTCCGGCAATCAGTACAACGGGTTGCTTAAAGGAAGATAGGGCCATCATAGTCGCTTTGGAATTGGTTGCTTTGGAATTATTGTAATAGGCTGCTCCGGCATGCTCAATGACATATTCAAGCCGATGTTCTACACCGCGAAAAGCGCTTAAGGGTTCTGCCAACTTCGCAGGCTCTGCGCCTGCGGCAATGGCTATTGCGCAAGCAGCTAGCGCATTTTCCACGTTAAAGCGACCCGGCAGTCCAATCTCGTCCACACCTATAATGGGATGCACCACCCCAAAATTATCGCGATATACGATGCTTCGTTCGATATCATCCGTCACATCCGGTATGTATGGCGGGTCAGCAAACAACCCTTCCTGCAAACGTTCCGTCATCGAGAACGGAAGCAGCTTCGCCTTAATATAGGGCACAAGCTCCCGGCAGACTGGATCATCCCAGTTCACCACCGCTGAATCAGCGGACGTTTGATTGGCAAACAGACGTGCCTTGGATGCAACATAATCCTCCATGCCTCCATGGTAGTCCAGATGGGTCTCAGCTACATTGAGCAAGCAAGCAACAGCAGGCTTAAAATCCTTTGTTCCTTTTAATTGAAAGCTGCTCAGCTCCACAACCATCCACTCATCTGTCTTGGCGTCCACAGCCGCCTCACATAATGGAGTTCCGATATTACCAGCCACGATCGGATTCATGCCAGCAGACTCCAACAGCTTGCCCACCCACGTGGTCGTGGTCGTCTTTCCATTGGAGCCAGTAATTCCGATGATCGGGGCTTTACACAGATGGTAGGCAACCTCAACTTCGGTCACAACCTCAATGCCGAGCTCGACAGCTTTCTGTACAGGCGGGGCGGTATAAGGGATGCCTGGATTTTTGACGACCAGCTTCACCCCCGGATGGATCAGTCCCTCCGGGTGCCCCCCGCATAAAACGGAAATTCCCAAAGCCTCTAATTCAGAAGCTTCGGGACATTGTTCCCTGTCTTTTTTATCATTGACGGTCAGCTTTGCTCCTGCCTGATGCAGCACCTTGGCAACCTGTACACCGCTTTTGGCTAGGCCTATAACGACAACTTCCTGATCTCGGTATGCGTCTGGATGGTTCATTTGTCTACAACCCCTTGTTGAGATAAAGTCCGAGTCCTGCCAGCAACAGTCCTACAGCCCAGAATGTGATAACTACACGCCATTCGGACCAACCGGACAGCTCGAAATGATGATGAATTGGGCTCATTTTGAAAATGCGTTTGCCACGTGTTTTAAAGGAAGCCACCTGCAAGACCACGGACAGCATTTCAATCACGAATACGCCACCGATAATAATGAATAAAATTTCGCTTTTTGTAACGATTGCAATGGCACCTATGGCGCCACCGATGCCCAGCGATCCCGTGTCGCCCATAAATACTTTGGCAGGGTGTGCATTGTATACAAGAAAACCAAGCACAGCACCAATCATCGCCGCTGAGCATACCGCAGCCGGAAGCGAGGTCGCCTGAATCGCGACAATCGCATAAGCGGCGAAGGCAATTGCACTGGTACCAGACAGCAGCCCGTCCAGCCCGTCTGTGAAATTGACAGCATTGCTGATTGCCAGCATCATGATAATGATGAACGGGTAGTAAAACCAGCCCCCCCAATCAAATGACCATGAGGTACCCGGAATGCCGATGACAGTACTATGATCATTGCTGAGCAGAAGCCAGCACATAATCCCGCCAAACAATAATTGCCCGAACAGCTTTTGGCGCGCCGTCAGACCCAGTGAGCGCTTGAATACAATTTTGATATAGTCATCCAAAAAGCCGATCAGCCCAAAGCCGAGCGTAGCGACCAATAAAACGTAAAAGTCCGTATTTTTGATAGCTGAAAACTTAAGAAAGGTCAGCGTAAAAGCCAGCAGAATCACGATCCCGCCCATTGTAGGCGTACCTATCTTTTTAAGATGGCTTTGTGGCCCGTCATCCCGGACCTGCTGGCCGAATTTCATACGCCGCAGCAGCGGAATAAGCAGTGGAGCGGCGATGACCGCCAGTATAAACGATACGACGATCGTCAGCAGTAATAATTGAATATCCATGGGAGTCTTCCTCTCGTCAACATCAGTTCTTTAGCGGACCGTTTTTCAGCGCATCCACAATTTCTTCCAATCGCATCCCTCTGGATGCCTTAACCAGCACAATATCATTAGCATGGAGATAAGTCCGCAAATGCTGGATCAGCTTTTCCTTATCCGTATAAGCGTGTACTTGTTCAGTTGGCATTAGCCCTAGAGCTCCCTGCGCAATAGACATCCCCAGCTCACCGTAGGTAAACAGTTCCTCTACGTCGTGCTTAGCTGCAAAAAGCCCGATTTCCTCATGGAATTGCTTTTCCTCTGGCCCCAGCTCCAGCATATCACCAAGCACGGCAATTTTACGTCCGTCCGTTTTGTACCCGGATAACGTCTGTAGTGCAGCCTTCATTGAAGCAGGACTGGCGTTATAGGCATCGTTTAGCACAGTAAGTCCGTCAGAGCAACTCACAACCTCAATGCGCATGCCTGTCAGTTTCAAAGACGACAGCCCTTTGCGTATATGGTCTGCATCGACATTGAAATGACGCGCTACCGCCAGCGCTGCCAACCCGTTTACAATATTGTGCTGTCCAAGCAAGGGGAGTCGGAAAGCCTCTTTGCCAGATTGGGCGGTTGTGAATAAGCTGCCTTGTTCATCCGAAGTGATTGCTGTTGGATAATCATCATTGTTCTTGGATATCCCGAACGTAAACCATTTTAAACCTTCAGGCTTGACCGTTGCAGGCTCCGCCAGCACTTGTGGCAATAGTGGTTCATCACCGTTGTAGATCAGCAAGCCACCGGGCTTGAGGCCACTGGCGATTTCCAGCTTTGCACGAGCGATTTCCGCACGGGAACCAAGCTGGAGCAAGTGAGATTCGCCTATATTGGTAATGACGGCAACATCCGGCTTTGCAATATTAGTGAGCAGGCCGATCTCACCGCGTCCGCTCATACCCATTTCAAGAATAAGAATATCTGTATCCTGCGGCATGGACAGTACCGTTAAAGGCAAACCGATATGATTGTTATAATTTCCTTCGGTTTTGTGTACTTTAAAAGTCGTGCCCAGCAGAGCCGTCACGATGTCTTTCGTCGTCGTCTTACCGTTGCTTCCTGTGATTCCGACGATTGAAACGCCAGTTTCACGCAAATATGCAGCTGCTAGCTGCTGGAGAGCTTCTAATGTATCCTCTACTTCTATGGCGTTTCCCGCTGGAGGCGCTCCGTGATCCTTTTGCCATAAAAAAGCAGCTGCACCTGCCTCACTCATGATCTGCTGCACATAATTATGCCCGTCAAATCGCTCGCCGGAAAGTGGAACGAACAGCCCTTGGCTTTGCGGCTTGCGTGAATCTGTAAAAACGCCCTCAATCATCTGTTCAGCGTCCGCGTCTCTGTGAAGTGTTCCTCCGCTCACTTGGATAAACCCCTTATCGCTTCTTTGGCTACGATGCGGTCATCGAATTCATGCACCGTTTTTCCGATCAGCTGGTAGGTCTCATGACCTTTTCCCGCAATCAATACTACATCGTCAGGGCTTGCCATTTCAATAGCTTTATGAATAGCAGCTCTGCGATCTACGATCAACTCGTATCGTTCTGCGGCTACCCCTTCGTCAATCAGCCCCTGCTCGATATCTTTCAAAATAACTTCCGGGTCCTCTGTTCGGGGGTTGTCGGAAGTAATAAACGAATGATCGCTGTATCGCGCGGCAATCTTTCCCATCAAAGGACGTTTGGTACGATCCCGATCTCCACCGCATCCAAATACACACCATATTTTACCGACCGCAAATTCCTTAACCGTGCGAAGAACGTTTTCCAATCCGTCCGGGGTATGAGCATAATCTACAATCACAGCAAACGGCTGACCCGCATCTACAGGCTCTACCCGCCCGTCTACGCCTGCTATAGACTCCAGACTGCGCTTAATATCGGCCAGCGAGATCCCTTCCAGTAAAGCAGCCGTGATGGCTGCTAATGCGTTGTACACATTGAACTTGCCTACCATTCGAAGCTCAATATCGGTATCCCCTTTGAAAGTCGACACATGGAAGGAGGTCCCCTTCGCACTAATCGCGATACGGGATGCCTGCACATCGGATTCCTTTTCCACGCCATATGTAATGACTTGGGCCGCAGTTTGAGCCTGGAAGTAGGAAGAGGCCGGATCATCCGCATTCAGAACAGCATATTTACTGTCCGACCAATCCCGCGAGAAGGCATTTCCCAATCTGGAAAACAAAAGTCCTTTGGCAGCACGGTACTCCTCCATTGTCTTATGATAATCCAGGTGATCCTGTGTCAGGTTTGTAAATATAGCGGTACGAAAATCAGTTCCTTTGACGCGTCCCTGCTCCAGTGCATGTGAGGATACCTCCATGACACAGCATTGAACACCTTGCTCTGCCATATTGCCGAGATAACGTTGCAGCTCTACCGCTTCGGGCGTAGTGCCTGACATAGGGTAAGACTGACCACCATAACGCATTTGAATCGTACCGATCAGTCCGGTGTTTACTCCGGCATCATTCATGATTTTTTCAATTAGATAAGTAATTGTGGTTTTGCCGTTGGTTCCGGTGATGCCGATCATGCGCAATCGGCGGCTCGGTGAATCAAACATATAATCCGACAAAACCGCCATGGCATAACGAGCGTCCTTAACCACAAGCTGTGGAACAGACACATCCAGCTCCCGCTCTACAACTAAGGCTGCCGCACCGGACGCAATTGCCTGCACGGCATAGTCATGTCCGTCCACTGTAAAACCAGGCAAGCACAGAAACAAGTCTCCCTGCTTCACCCGACGTGAATCCGCCCCGATTCCTCGGCAATCCACTGTACCATCCCCCACAATGCGGGAGACGGCCAGCAGTGAAGCCAATTGTTGAAGCTCCATGGCCAGCAGTGAAGCCAATTGTTGAAGCTCCATCTTTCATTCCTCCATTGCTCTCTCGTTATTCATAGTATGGTATAAAAAAAACCTATCAATCCCCCATATAGATACGGATCGTTGATCCCCGTTCCAATCTGGAGCCCGGCTTCGGTGCCTGACTGACCACCGTCTTGCCTGACCCGGATTTTACAAGCATAAAGTTCATATTCATATCTTCGTACAAATCAGCCACGCCGGCACCTACCAAATCCGGGACCGTATCAATTCGAGTTTCCCCATACTTGTACTCCTTGGCAATCTGATTGGTGCGAGGTGGTATTTTCAGAGCAAGCAGCGAATCCCGCAAAATATTTTGTACGATTGGAGCAGCGACTACCCCGCCGAATTGAACACCTTTCGGGTTATCAACAGCAGTGTACACCACAATCTGCGGGTCATCCGCGGGAGCAAAGCCGATAAAAGATACAATATGCTCCGAAGAAGAATAACGTCCATTAATGACCTTCTGCGCTGTACCCGTTTTACCGCCCACCCGGTAACCCTCAATAAAAGCAGGACGACCTGTGCCTTTGGCAACGACGCTCTCCAGCGCTTCCCTCACCTGTCGGGAGGTATCCTCTGAAACAACCCTTCGCACCAGCTCCGGTTCTACTTTTTCCAGCACCTTGCCTGTTTCCGGCTGAATCCAGGCTTTTGTAATGTGAGGCTTATAAAGGTTGCCACCATTAATTGCGGCAGATACCGCCGTCACCTGCTGGATCGGAGTGACCGAAACCCCTTGACCAAAGGCGGTTGTCGCCAGTTCTACAGGCCCGACCTGGGGAAGTTTGAACAAAATTCCATTTCCCTCACCAATCATGTCGATGCCTGTTTTGCTGCCAAAGCCGAAATTGCGAATGTACTTGAACAGTGCTTCTTTGCCCAAACGCTGCCCAAGCGTTACAAAACCGGGGTTGCAAGAATTCTCCACCACTTGAAGAAAGGTCTCGCTGCCATGACCGCCTTTTTTCCAACAGCGCAGGCGCGCCCCGCCAACTTCAATATATCCCGGATCAAAAAAATGGTCATTTTTGAGATCTACTTTCTTTTCTTCCAACGCAGCGGCCAGTGTAATAATTTTAAACGTAGAACCAGGTTCGTAGGTCATCCAGATCGGCAAATTCCGATTGTAAATTTCAGGGGCATATTGCTTGTATAGCGCTGGCTCATAGCTTGGTCGTCCAGCCATGCCCAGTATCTCACCTGTCTTGGGATTCATGGCAATAGATAATGCCGAGTTGGCCTGAAATTTGACCATTGCTTGGTCAAGCTCTCGCTCCATAATGGACTGCACAGACTTATCAATGGTTAATTGTAAATTCAGGCCATCCTTCGGTTCAATGTACTTTTCAGAAGAACCGGGCATCAGCCGGCCACCTGCATCGGATAAATATGCAATACTCCCATCAATCCCCCGAAGCTTGCTGTTTTGCTGCTTTTCTACTCCTGTCAGCCCTTGATTATCAATTCCCGTAAATCCGAGAATATGAGCCGCCAGATCGCCATAGGGATAATAACGTTTGTTGTCCTCAGCAACAACGATACCCGGCAGCTTCAAATCACGAATTTGCTGCGCTTTCTCCATCGTAATTTTCCGTCCGCCGGGCTGAAGTTTTTGGCTTGCAGTTCGTTTGGTAATAAGCTTAAGCACTTTATCCTCACTCATATCCAGCAAAGGCGCCAGCTTCCGTGCCGTTTCTTCCGGCTGCTTAATCTGTACGGGTATCGCCATAACTGTCGGCGAACTAACATTATAGGTCAATGCCGTACCCTGCCGGTCCAAAATTTCGCCACGCTTGGCGGCAAAAGGAATATTGCGGCGCCACGAATCCTCAGCCTTGGCCGAGAGCTCGCCTCCTTTACCCAATTGAACATAGGCGAGCCGGATCGACAAGGCCGTGAACAGTACAAACAATCCCAGCAGCCCCCACACCAGCCTGCGCCGCATGATCACGTTAGATTTTTTCAAACGCGCCCCCTCCGTTCCTCCAAATACTCATGACATGTCTTACCTCATGAATATTCAAAAAAACGGACGTTAGAACAAGCTATCAATTATCCTCGCCTTTAATAGCGGCAGCACTTTTTTCATCTGCTATAGCAGAGTTTCCTCCACTCGGAGGCCTGACGCTTGTGCCTGCATTCGCAGTAGTATCGGAACCAGTGTCGGTTTTTGTATCGGTTTTGAGATTGGTACCCGTCTTCGCTGCACTGCCTGACTGATTTGTAGCCACACCTGTGGCCTGATCTGGCGTGTCCTCCGGTTTCACTCCGGTTACGGTTTCCTTGGCTGGCTGGAGCTTCACACTGACGGTCCGTTTGCCATTTACCATTTGTGCCTTTTGAGAGACAACGTAACCCTCTCCACTCACCTGGACACCAACCTTCATAAGCGTCAAAACTTGAAGTGTGTCACGCAATGAAACACCTGTAAAGTCAGGGATGGTCATGTTGGCGCTATCCTCGGTCAGCAAATAAATGCGTTGTCCCGATTTCATTTTGACGCCTGCCTCAGGATACTGGCGAACGATTTTGGAGCCTTTACCTACCGTTTCATAGGCAATCCCCTGTTTGAGCAATGCGTTTTGTGCATCCTTTTTCACCTGACCGGTTAATTGTGGTACCGTGGGCAAGTCCACCGTTTTCACAGCAGAGCCATCTGTCTTATTCGCCTTGGTTCCTGTTTTGGGAACTCCCATATATTGCAGTGACTGGGACACGATTTTTTTAAATACAGGCGCCGCTGCCGTACCGCCGCCTACCGATTTGTTAGGTTCGTCCATGACGACCAATACGGCTATTTTCGGATCATTTACCGGTGCAAATCCAATAAAGGACACGACATCCTTCGAATGGTCGTATACTTTGCCGACAACCTTCGTCGCCGTACCTGTTTTACCAGCAACACGATATCCGTCAATATAGGCAAGACGTCCTGTACCAATTTCCTGGTCAGACACGACCTGCTCCAGATAGCTGCTTGTCTGGACTGCCGATTCCTTCGAAATCACCTGACGGACTTCCTTAGGTTGAATCGTCTGCACTTCGTCCGTATCTGGATTCACAATTTCCTTCACCAAATGAGGCACCATGAGCTTACCCCCATTAGCAATGGCCGAAATCGCAGCTACCTGCTGGATAGGTGTCACCTGAACACGTCCGTGTCCAAAGGAAGCCGTTGCAACTTCGGATTTGTATTGGGTATGGAATGTGATAGCTCCAGCAGACTCACTCGGAAGATCAATCCCTGTTTTTACACCAAAGCCAAAGTTATTAATATAATTTTTTAGCTTTTCGCCACCCAGCTTGTCCAGCCCTAAATGGACAAAACCGACGTTACTTGAACGCTTGACACCTTGAAGATAGGTTAACGTTCCCCAGTTACGGCTCACGTCGCGAATATCCCAGCCTCCGACCCTAACGATACCAGACCGGTAGGTTTCATTCGGATTAAATACCTTTTCCTGAACCGCAGCAGCCAAGGTTACAATCTTAAACGTAGAACCCGGCTCGTAGATAGACTGAGTAGCATTATTGCGAAAAGATTCCAATGGTGCACTCCCATATGTATTGGGATTAAAATTAGGATAACTCGCCATCCCGAGAACATCCATCGTTTTGGGATCTGCCGCGACAACAGTCATCGTTTTCGGATTGTATTTTGCAATAGCTTCCTGCATGGCGTTCTCTATATAATACTGAATCGTATCATCAATCGTCAGCTTTAAATTTTTCCCATTTTGTGCCGGCTCATAGATACTTTCCGATCCCTGAAGAGGGACACCCTTCAGATCCCGCTGATAAAGAAGCTTGCCAGCCGTACCCGAAAGCTCTTTATTATAATAAGCCTCCAGCCCCATGCCTGCTGTGCCATCTTTTCTTTGATAGCCAAGAACATGGGAAGCCAGCTTATTTTCCGGATAATAGCGTTTGGATTCTTGAACAGTGTCCACAGCTCCAATTACTTCATACTTATCCTTCAAATATTTTTTGAACGTATCCACCTGTGCCTTGACCTCGGGATCTGCCTTCCAGCCACCATTACGAATCTCGCGATTTACTAAGTAGTTCCCCTTACTGTCCTTGGCCGAAAGATGTCTTCTCAACTCATCCTCAGGTGTTTTAAGTAACTGATGCAGTTTGGCTACAACCTCGTTTTCCAAATCGTATTCCTGAATGATACTCGGGTTGACCACTACCGTATAAGCAGGTGCATCCGTAGCCAGTACGTTTCCTTTACGGTCCGTAATGGTTCCACGCTTGGGCAGAATCACCTGATCTTTTTCCACTTGTGCAACTACCTGTTCATGCCAATATTCCCCGCTTACGACCTGAATCCAAAATACCTTTAGCAGCAGAACAAGAAAAAAGAGGGTAATACATCCCCCTATCAGCAGTGTGCGAAGCTTTATTCTCTTGACCATAGCTCAAACCTCTCTGCAAAAAATGTACATTAGAGCATAGCTTGAAGCTATGCTCTAAACTATTTGGCAGCCTGCTTTTCCACACGAATAGGTTCTTTTGTCGGCTCGATATATCCCTGCTGCTTTGCTGTTGGCGCAATCTGATTCTCGAGCCTCTCCTTTTGAATCTTCAGTTGGGCGATATTGGTCTGTAATTTAGAGATGTCCTTGCTGGCCGTATTAATCGCATAATTAATTTGATAAATATGAGCGTACCTGCCAATCAACATACCAGCAATGACTATGCACGCTACAAGGGTCAACAGATACAACAGCTTTTCCCGAATCGGCAGCTCTCTGCGGCGTGTAACGACTTTGGTGGTCTCACGGTACCGTTGTTGTTGAACCTGTTCCTGACGGGCTCTTTCTTTTACAGCCAAATTACCCCGTGTATAAGCCATGTCGCCTCTCCTTCTCATCAAATTTACAATTTCTCGGCAACTCTCAGCTTGGCCGACCGGGACCGTGGATTAAGCTCCAATTCCTGCTCTGATGCCACAATCGGCTTACGATTCACCAGCTTTAGATCGCCTACCATTTTGTCATCCAAAATAGGTAAATCAGACGGATAGATGCTTTTCGCCAAATACTCCTTGAAAATATGTTTGCATATCCGATCCTCCAAGGAATGAAACGTAATAACCGAAATTCTGCCCCCTGGAGCCAGACATTTTATTGCCTGATGCAAAGTATCTTCCAGTGCACCCAGCTCATCATTCACAGCAATCCGCAAAGCCTGAAAGCTGCGTTTAGCCGGATGTCCCCCGGTTCTGCGTGCCGCAGCCGGAATTCCTTCTTTGATAATATCGACAAGTTCCCCCGTTGTGTGAATAGGCTTGTTCAATCGACGTTCAATCATGATCTTCGCGATCCGTCGTGAAAACTTCTCTTCTCCGTATTGAAACAGAATACGTGCAATCTCAGCTTCCGGCCATTCATTGACAATTTCGTAAGCCGTAAGCGAGCTGCTCTGATCCATCCGCATATCAAGCGGTGCATCATGGTTATAGCTGAATCCCCGTTCCCCCTCATCGAACTGGGGCGAGGATACACCCAGATCGAACAAAATGCCTTGGACCTGCGGGACGCCGTCTTTTTCGGGCAATCCCAGTTCGGCCAGCTTGTCCTGCAGGTGGCGGAAGTTGGATTTCACTAATGAAATCTTTCCTTGATAGGCCGACAGCTTCTCACGCGCATTGTCCAATGCCCAATCGTCCTGATCAAAGGCGATAAGCCTTCCCTCAGGGCCGAGCTGTGAAGCAATGACGGAACTGTGTCCTGCCCCTCCCAGCGTGCAGTCCACATAGATCCCGTCCTGCCTGATGTTCAGTGCCTGTGTTGCTTCTTCCTTGAGTACGGTAATGTGGTGAAACAAACGACTGACCTCCTAAATTACAATTCAAAGTTGAAATCAACCAATTTCTCAGCAATGTCGTTAAATGCTTCTTCTGATTGGCTGAAATATTGCTCCCAAGTGTGCTTGCTCCAAATCTCTACCCGAGTGGACACTCCCAATACGACGCACTCTTTAGTGAGCTTGGCGTATTCGCACAAATTCCCCGGTAAATTTACCCTGCCCTGTTTGTCCAATTCGCATTCAGTCGCTCCCGAGAAAAAAAATCGGGTAAACGCCCGTGCATCAGCTTTCATCAGAGGCAGTGCCTTTAATTTTTTCTCCATGACAGCCCACTCATCCATGGGATACACGAAGAGGCATTGGTCCAGCCCGCGGGTAACTACGAACGAGGCACCGAGAAGTTCACGAAATTTGGCCGGAACTGTAAGCCGACCCTTCTCATCAATGCTATGTTGGAACTCCCCCATAAACATTGGTTTCGTCACCCCTTACCCCATTTCTCCCACTTTGGCCCACTTTCCACCACCTAAGCATAATAGATTCGCTTTAAAAAATCAAAGACCTCTTTTTCATTACCAAAAAGTGATAAACGGCAAATCGATACGATTGTGTCTGTTATTGTAGCCCTCCGTCACAAGATGCCAAAAAGCCCCTTACTCCATGAAGCCGAACCCCCGACAATATGCATCAGGTTTCGAAACAACATGAAATAAAGGGCTTAATCTCCAATCCAGATGTCAACCTATACGAGCATCTGGTTTAAAAGCTGAATGTCTTAACAGCCAGCATTGTGACTGGAAAATGCTCCAGTTACGCGTTCCAGCTGTCCAGATAGATCTTTTGCTCTTCTGTTAAAGCATCAATTTTGATTCCAAGGCTATCGAGCTTGAAGCGGGCTACTTGCTCATCAATTTCATAAGGCACATTAATAACAGCTTTGCCCAGCTCGTTGTAACGATCATTGACATATTTCAAACCAAGCGCCTGAAGCGCAAATGTAGTATCCATAATCTCTGCAGGGTGACCATCCGCGGCAGCCAAATTCACGAGACGTCCCTCTGCCAGCAAGTACATTTTACGTCCGTCTTTAAAGCGATACTCCTCAATGTTTCGACGGACCGTGCGAATGGACTCGGAGCGTTTGGCAAGCTCAGGCTTACTAACCTCTACATCAAAATGGCCTGCGTTGCACAGCACAGCCCCATCCTTCATAACATCAAAGTGCTCCCCGGTAATTACCGCTTTGTTTCCAGTTACTGTGATAAAGAAGTCACCCAGTTTAGCCGCTTCTACCATCGGCAATACATGGAAACCATCCATATGGGCTTCTACTGCCTTGATTGGATCAACTTCAGTTACAACAACATTGGCTCCTAGGCCTTTTGCTCGCATCGCAACCCCTTTGCCACACCAGCCATAGCCTACTACAACGACTGTGCTGCCTGCCACAACCAGATTCGTTGTACGAATAATGCCGTCGAAAGCTGACTGTCCTGTACCGTAGCGGTTGTCGAACAAATATTTGCAGTATGCATCATTCACGGCTACCATTGGAAAGTGAAGCTGCCCTTCTTTTTCCAATGCCTTCAAACGAATAATCCCTGTAGTTGTCTCCTCTGCTCCCCCACGGATGGTAGAAATCAGATCAGGCCGTTCGGATTGCAACAGAGTTACAAGATCACCACCATCATCAATAATGAGGTCCGGCTTCGTTTCCAGCGCCTTAATTTGCAAATTTTTGAACTCTTCCGGATCCGGATTGTATTTAGCCAGGACTGTAATCCCATCTTCAACCAATGCCGCGCAAACATCATCTTGTGTGGACAATGGGTTACTACCGGTAATTGTGACCTGTGCCCCACCTGCCTGTACTACTTTAGCCAAATAAGCTGTTTTAGCCTCCAGATGCAGACAGATGGTTACCTTCAGACCTGCAAAAGGCTGCTCCTGCTCGAACTGTTGACGTATCCGGTTTAATACCGGCATGTGGGCTTCCACCCAATCAATTTTCAGATGACCTTCAGGGGCCAGTTTAAGATCGTGAACAATGCTGTTTTGCAGAGAATGGGAAGTCATTACGTTGTTTCCTCCTTAGTATGGGCTGAATCTGCTAACACGGTAAAATCAATACACTACACAAAAAAATCTTACATAAATTATACATAAATTACACGATGCGTACCCGCCGGATCCGTTGGTATGTTCATAATGATATCAATCAAACCAAGCCCGTGACGGTTTAGAAAATGATAGATCGTGTACACCCGCTCCTGCGGCTGACCAAATGGAAAAAGTGACCACTCAATACGGTCCCACTGGCGAAGTGCCGTTTCATTTTGCCGAAGGAGCGCTTCCTGAACTTTCGCCTCCAGATAAGCAATCTGTCCCAGAATTTTCTTGCTGTTGGTTTCTCCGAGCCGAAGCAAACCTTTTTCAATCAATCCTGTCTGCTGTACAAGCGGCTCGTATAGACGGGTAAAGGCTTCTTTCACCCCGGAAAACTGATTCTGAATTCCAAGCTGATCTTGGGCTGCAAGCCATTGTTTCTTCGACTCCTCAAGGCCGTCCCTAACCTGTCCAAAAGTTAATTCATGCTTAAGCATATACTTCTCTACACCCGGGTCTAGCAGCGTAAAGGACATTCGGGGTAGCAGTATCGGCATCTGCATCTTCAGAACCCCGAAGGCGTCCCGGGTAATCGCCCAATAGGCAATTTCTCCTAGACCCAGCACAGATGCAAGTACCGGAAACAATGAATCCTGCATGAGAGGACGGGTTAGTACATTGTTACTAAAACGTTCCGGGTGTATTTCTATCTCCTCAAGCAGTTCTTCCTTTGTAAAGGCTACCAGGCCGCGCCGATCCGTAAATAGTCCGCCTTGCTTGAAAAGCAGCAAACGTTCATCTTCATGGATATAAAAAAGATTCGCGCCATCTTCGTGTACATCCGCTTGTAAATGATAGCCGTAACCCACGATTCGCGCAGCGGCCGTCCGGTAAGCCTGCTCCAGCTCATCGTTGTGCTGAACCAACTGACGAAAAACGGATGCTTCCAGCTTGCGCAGCGAAGGATCCGCTGAATCCACCAACACTAGTCCATAGTCGCCAAATAAAAGGCCTAGCAGCTTGGCAAAGGCCTCACTTAGTCCATACGAATCGGTCAAACCGTGCTCAATCATACGCAAAATATCAGCCTTATGCTCTGAATCAGGCAAGCTTTGCTCTATATCCACCATTGCCTGCTTCCACTCTACAGCATCCACTTTAATGGTACTAACCGAAGAACGGCGTTCAGGCTGCTTTTTCAGCTTGATTTTGATTGCTTGCGGATCATTCGCCAGGACGTATGTATGATTGACCTCATCCCAGTCATGATCTTCACCAGCAATCCAAAAGACGGGAACAACCGGACGTCCAAGCCTCTCCTCTGCTTCCCTGGCCGCCTTAATGATCGTGACCGCTTTGTAAATGACCAACATCGGACCTGTAAACAGTCCGCTCTGTTGTCCGCCAACTACGACTAAAGCGTCTGGACTTTCCAGACGATCCAATGAAGCCCGAACTGCCTCATACGAATTGTATTGCTCATTGTATATGCGAAGACATGCTACGACTTCCTTACGGCTTAATCGCAGATGCTCCGTCTCATCCAGCCACTTCGCCCGTTGGGCATATGCATCGGCATGCAGAACATCGTACTCATACAAATCGCGTGCGCGCCCTGTACCCTGTGTATAATCTTCTGCCAAAGCCGACCCTCCGCGAAGCATTTCAGGAATAATTCTCATGGGTCTGCCTCCTGTCTCCACCAAAACCTTACTGCTTGATTGTACCGAAAGCCCCTCTCCGCGTCAAAGCTTCCTACAAAAAAAACCGCCGAGCAACTCGACGGTTCGTGTGTAAAGCAGGATCAAGCATAAGGCTCAGCCACAAAATGTCCTTTGGACACTTCGATCAGTGTAGCATTTTCCAAGTTATAGGCCCCTGCCTTATTATCGGACGCATCATGAATTGGACCGCCTTGATCGTCAGGCATAATAATTCGTTTTTTGTTGGCTTCGACTTCCGGATCAGGAAGTGGAATCGCCGACAAAAGCATTTTCGTATATGGATGCATCGGGTTGGCATACAATTCAGAACTTTCAGCAAGCTCAACCATTTTGCCTCTATACATTACAGCTACCCGATCACTGATGTGCTTGACCATCGACAGATCATGCGCAATAAACAGGTATGTCAAACCCAAACGTTCTTGAAGCTCTTTTAACAGGTTGACAACCTGAGCCTGAATGGACACGTCAAGCGCTGAAATCGGCTCATCACAAATAATGAATTTCGGATTAACCGCCAGCGCGCGGGCAATACCAATCCGTTGACGCTGTCCACCGGAAAATTCATGCGGATAGCGAGTTGCATGGTCCGGGTTCAAACCAACCAGATCCAGCAATTCTTCAATCCGTTTTTTACGTTCGCCACGGCTACCCGCCATATTATGAATATCTAACGCCTCACCGATAATATCAGAAACCGTAAAACGCGGGTTCAATGATGCATATGGATCTTGAAAGATCATTTGCATATCACGACGCATGGCTTTCATTTTGCTTGGTGATAATTTGTAAATATCTGTACCGTTAAAACGTACGCTACCTGCTGTAGGCTCATATAAGCGCAAAATGGTACGACCCGCTGTAGATTTACCACAACCGGATTCACCTACCATCCCAAGTGTTTCACCTTCGCGAATATAGAAATTCAGGTTGTCCACCGCTTTGAGCACACGGTTTTTGCCAACATTAAAATACTTTTTAAGACCTTCTACCTCAATTAAATTGTTGCTACTCACCATGATCTCACCTCCTATTTCTTCAGCTTCGGATCAAGCGCATCACGCAAGCCATCGCCAAAAAGGTTGAACGCAAGCATAATCAAACTGATCAAACCTGCCGGGAAAAGCATACGCCATGGATAGTACATCCATCCCGTCAAAGCTGATTCAATCATCGAACCCAGTGACGCCTGAGGAGCCTGTACCCCTAATCCAAGGAAGCTCAGGAATGCCTCGGAGAAAATAGCGGTTGGAACGCTCAAGGTCAAAGTAACGATGATCGGACCAACAGCATTTGGCAACAAGTGGCGGAACAGCAGACGGCCTGCTCCAGCCCCCATGGAACGGGAAGCAAGTACAAATTCCCGGTTTTTGAGTTGCAGCATCTCACCACGCACAATCCATGACATGTTAATCCACCCCGTTACACAGAGCGCAATAATAATGGTGGTAATACTTGGCTCCAGTACAACGAGCAGCAGGATTGTAACCAGCAAATAAGGAATGGAATACAAAATTTCAGAAAATTTATTCATGATTTCATCAACGCGGCCACCAAAGTAACCCATAATTCCACCATAAATAACACCCATCAGCAAGTCAATCATTGCTGCAGCCAGACCGATCGTCAAGGAGATTCGCGCCCCCATCGCTGTACGGACAAACATGTCACGGCCAAGATCATCCGTTCCAAACCAGTGCTCCGCAGACGGTGCGAGATTTGTGCTCAGCAAATCATTAGAATAGTAGTTATAGGGTGACAATTTCGGACCAATCAGAGAAAAAAGCACGATTAACACCAGCACAATCAAGCTGGCCATAGCCACCTTATTTTTACGAAGCCGTTCCCAAGCATCACGCCAAGCGGATAAGCTTTCACGCTGAATAACTTCAGACTGCTTTTCATCCGCTCCGATTCTCTTAAAGTCTTCTGGTTTCACCTGAAGCTTATCCAAGTTCACAGCATTATCTTTCACAGACATAAAGTTATCCCTCCTTTCCGCCAGTAAGCTTAATCCGTGGATCAATAAATCCATATGCAATATCTGTAATAAAACGCGCTACCATCAATAAGATTCCGTAAAAAATAGTTACTCCCATAATCATGGTATAATCACGGGTTGTAATACTATCAACAAACACCTTGCCAATGCCGCCAATTCCGAAAATCCGTTCAATAACCACAGAACCAGTAATGATATTTGCAGTCATTGGACCAACATAGGTAACGACCGGCAAGATCGCATTCCGCACCACATGTTTAAACATAATCGTAACAGGCTGCAAGCCTTTTGCCTTAGCAGTCTTAATGTAGTCAGCATGAAGTACTTCCAGCATGCTGGAGCGTGTCAATCTAGCGATAAACGCAATCGGTTGAGCTGACAACGCAGCGACAGGCAAGACATAATCCAGTGGACCTTCAAATCCCATAACATTAAACCAGCCCAAATTCTGAGCGAAATAAAACTGGATTAGAGACGCCAGGACGAAGCTGGGAACTGCAATCCCCATAATTGCCAAGATCATCGCAACGTTATCAATGAGCCTGCGATGGTACATCGCCGCTACCATACCTAGCAAAACACCGACAATAATCGACACGATGATAGCAACAAAACCTAATTTAAGCGAAACCGTGAAAGTTTGCCCGATAATGTCAGTTACATCTTGATTCAGTTTTTTCATGGAAATACCAAAATCACCTGAAGCAATATCACCCAAGTATTTAAAATATTGAACATATACAGGTTTATCCAGCCCATATTGCTCCATTAACCGGGCTTGAATCTCAGGAGAAGTCGCTTTTTCACTCATGAAGGGGTTACCCGGAATTGCTTTCATGAGAAAAAACGTCGCAGAGATCAGAATGAACAAAGACAGCAGCATGTAGAGAAATTTACTGATCAAATAACGCGTCATTGCCCGTTTACACCCCCCATAATTTTTTCGACACCATTCGATTTTATCGAAATAGAATTGGACAATCCAATCTACTTATTTGCATGGTTACATGATGATGGAAAAGACTAGGACACAAAAAAAACGGGATATATATGGTTCAATCCACATATATATCCCGAAGTAACTATCAAACTTCAGAATTGAGCTTCAGTTACTGTGTAATATACGCTCTTGTGAAATCAATTGCTCCACTAAAGTCAAGCGCGATGTCTTTTACATTCGGTTTCGTTAAAGAAACATTTGAATAGTAGTAAATCGGAAGCATTACCATATCATCTTGAACCAGAATTTTCTCTGCTTTCGCAAAATCTTCCATACGTTTAGCTGGATCAGTTTCTGTCTTAGCTGCTTGAATCAAAGCATCATATGCAGGGTTAGAGTAACCCGCATTGTTGTTACCGTTGCCTGTTGTCCACATATCCATGAATGTCATTGGATCATTGTAGTCGGCAGACCAACCAGCACGGGCAATTTGGTAATTCAGCTTGTTACGATTTTGAATAAATACGCCCCACTCTTGGTTTTGGGTTTTGATGTCTACACCAAGATTTTTCTTCCACATATCAGCTACTGCCAAAGCAATCTTTTGGTGACTTTCACTGGAGTTATACAACAAGGTTACTGGAGGAAGTGAAGTCACGCCTTCTTCTTTCATACCTTCTTGAAGCAATTTCTTCGCTTCAGTGATGTCTTCTTTAAAGTAATCATCTTTATGCTCAGTACGGAATTCCTGAGAAACTCCTTTGATACCTGGAGGTACGAAGCCGAATGCAGGAAGTTGTCCGCCCAAGGTCACTCTTTCAACGATCGGTTGGCGTTGAATAGCCATCGCAAACGCTTTGCGGATTTTAACATTGTTAAATGGTTTTTCTGTTACATTAAATAAGTAGTAATACGTACTAGCAATTCCTTTAGCCTCGAATTCATTTGGCAACTCTTTTTTGACAGCCGGAATTTGGTCTGCAGGAATTTCACCGTTCGGCAACCCAGAATAATCAAGTTGTCCACTTCTGTAAGAAGCCAGTTCCGTTGCACCGCTGTTTACCAGGGACATCGTAATTTTGTTCAGCTTGATTTGGTCTTTACCCCAATAGTTTTCGCTCTTGGTGACTTCGATCTTTTGACCGCTGTCCCAAGTTGTTAACGTGAAAGGTCCATTAGTGATCATGCTATCTTTCTGAACAGCCCATTTGTCATTCCCTTTAATAGAAGGATGTACAGGGTAGAAAGTATAGAACGAGGTCAAGCCAAGGAAGTAAGGAGTTGGGTTTACCAGTTCTACTTGCAATGTATGGTCATCAACAGCTTTGACACCTACATCTTTAAAGTCTGTAATTTTAGTTCCTTTAAAGGTTTTCGAAGTGCTCAGGTTGTAGCCCTCAGCATTTTTGATATAGTACAATTGATAAGCATATGGAGGTGCAGGAGCCGTGGAAGGATCCAATACCCGTTGCCAAGCAAATACGAAGTCACTTGCTTTGACCGGGTCACCATTGCTCCATTTTGCATTATCACGAAGTTTGAACGTATAGGTTTTGCCGTCATCGGAAATTTTCCAAGATTCAGCTACGCCAGGAATTTCTTTGCCATCAGGCCCCATACGTACGAGACCTTCATACAAAGTTTTCAGAACCGTGTTAGTTTGGCTATCCTGAGCTTGTGCCGGATCGAAGGTTGGCGGTTCGGAAAGAAGGTTAATGCGCAAAATTTGTTTGTCGGCCGAAGCCGGCGTAGTTGATGCATTTTCTTGTGCGCCCTTACCATTGGTATCGTTCTTGGCGGAGCCACAACCTGCGAGCAGTGCGCCAACTGCAAGAACGAGTGTCAAAAGGACTAAAAAGCTTTTCCTTTTCATCTAGCGTTTTCCCCCTAGTTCTAAAGTGGTATATGTTTATAGATTATACAACCAGCGGTCAAAAAAATCTACATTACATTTCTTTAAATTGAGCTTTTTTTTCAAAAAAACATGATTAATTCATATTTTTTCACCTTTCGGTGTCACATTATATCACATGGAATTGAATATATTCTTAAATATACCAACAACAGTCAATAAAATATACGCCAATGTCATAGCTATAAAAGTTAATCTCCAGACCGCTCTACATAATCTTTTACCATCAACCTTGCCTTTTATTCGATTTTGCGCACCTCCAATTAAACCCAGCGCCAATAGTAAAAGAAGTAAAATCAAATAAAAACCGAACCGGGATGTGAAAATGACGTTAAAGAGTGCCGCGACGGAAAGAATCAGAAAAGCCGTGGTAATATCCATCGATGCAAGCAATGATTTCTTCTTTTCCATTTTAAGAATGTAGCGACAAACCACAAATACGATCAGAAACGGAAAAAAGGGAAGAATACTGAATGTGCTAATGGTACCTTGTATAATACTCAACTGATCACCCCTCTTTTAGCCGCATGCCTTCAATTAATTGCCACAATACCTCATGAGTTGGTGCAGTAACCCCAGCCTGCTCTGCCATCTGCACCAGCTGCCCGTTAATGGAAGCAACTTCTGTCATGGACTGTGCAAGCACATCGGCCAGCATGGACGAATGGTTTTCTGCCGTTGCCTGGCAAACATTCATAATTTGGTCCCACCAACTGCTGTCCCAGTGGATACCACAGGCTTCATACACTTGAATGCCTTCATCATACAGCTTGCGCATCATATGTAAACGAACAGGGTCCAAAAGCAGCTCGCCGTTACGAATTCGCCATATCGCTGTCAACGGATTGATCACGGCATTAATCAACAACTTGCGATATATACCATTCTCGATTTCTTTCGACAAGCAAACGTCAAATCCTGCTGCGAGCAGCCGATTTAACACGTATTGTTTGAAATTCCTGTCCTGCGTCTTCCCCCGTTCCTCATACCAGCCAATTTCAGTCACACCCGCTCCAGCATGCACAATAGATGTGGCTCCTTGTCTCTTGGCTCCTTCGGTCGTCACGGCAGGGTATAACTCGGCTTCGGGCCAGGCCTGTCTAATACGTTCAATATGTCCGATCCCGTTCTGTAAACAAACGATTGCCGTTTCTTTTTCCGTCTTAGCCACAGGTAGAATCTGCTTTAATACTTCCTCGATGGCCCCCTGTTTGGTCATTAAAAAAATCCATTGTGCGGGAGCATGTGAATTTAACCGCTGCCAATCCGCCAGTGGAGCTACCTTTAATGTATCTCCAGGTACATGAACAGCGATCTCTCCCCCTTTGTCAAACACTGTAATTCCGTCACAAGCAATGCTGAGTGCCTGTTCAAGTGTTCGTGTCCACAATCTCACATCAGTACCTGTGGCCGCCAGTCTTCCCGCGAACAGTAATCCCATTGAACCCGCTCCAATAATATCAATCACGTTTGTATCGTCTCGCTTCCGTCTTTTTTTCTACTATATCATATGCACTCCAGAGAAATACAAAAAACGCCAACTACGGCAAAGCACGAGTTGACGTTTTATATGGTATTTGCTGATGTAATCTTGCTACTCAATACGCTCCAGATTCCCATTGGCGTCCATTTTGAATCTAGATTTAAGCTCATCCTCATCCTCAGTAATTAAAGCCAAGCGCCGTGCTCGGTCCATAATCTGAATCAGGGCTTTATAATCATCATTTACGACACGATAGTCGGTTTGAACTTCGTTGACTTCCTTGGACAGCCGATCATTAATGGAACGAAGCTGATTCAATTCTTCTTCCTTTTCCCGCAAATCTTTTTCCAGCATCTTAATCTGTCGATTGGTTTCCTGCACAGTCCCTTTCCATTGACGCAAAAAGCGAATCACCGCATCAATAGATAACGTATCCTCATTCATTCCATCCGCTCTGTATCCCCCTTCGACCGTATCCAGTGTGGCAAAGGCCGCCACCTGCGATACTCCCACCGGACTCTGCTTGCGGATATAACTACGTTTTTGACGCTGCGCTTTGGCAATGCTAATCGCTTCATCGTAGCGTTTGCGCACGCAGCTGTTCCAGCGGAAGCCGCATGCCGCGGAGGTTCTTCCAATTTTTTGCCCAACCTCCTCAAACGCAGCAAGCTGTGTACCGCCTTCCCGGATATGGCGCAATGTCACCTCCGCCAATATCAAATCATCTTCTGCACTCCATGCATCTTGTCTTATTGCAGTCATGCTCCTAGCCCTCCTAACAACATCCTGAAATAACCGTCTTCATGAACCGAGCTTGCCGGTATTTGAATAGGGTATAAAAGCTGTTTATTCATTCCTATGCCTCTCGTAGAGTTCATAGAATCTATTTGATACTAAATTGTATTTCCATTTCTGCAAGAACTCATACGTGAACGCAAACAGTTTTGGGTTACAAGTATGCTCTGACTGCTGTACAATAAATGAATGGTTAAAGAATGAGAAAAGATCATATACATTATCATCAGTCTTTTTCGGTAATACATAAAAGGGGAAACCAAATGGAAAAACCAATAAAAATCATATGCTGTACCCTGCTGATCATCGCTATGATATTAACCTCGATGCTAACTTCAATGTATGTACGTCCTATTCTGGCTGCCCCTTCCCAGGAGGCAAACCAGATTTTACAAGATAGCCTGTCGATTATTGAAATAGACCATGAAATTGAGCGTATCAGCCAGGAGCAAAAGACTCTTATACAGCATCAACAGGAATTACGAAGCAATCTCATCACACAGCAGGAGCAGATGACCTTGCAACGGAACCGTGCCGGGTCTGTGCTACGCTCTTATTATATGGGGGAAAGGGACAAGCTGCTCAGTGTAGTGCTGGGGGCGAAAAATCTAAAGCAGCTTCTCTCCTTGTACGATTACTACTTGCTGTTAATTAGTCATGATCAGGATGTTCTTCAGGAATACGAATCCAATGTTCAGACTATGCGAAAAACAGAGCAACAAGTCACTCAGGCCTCGCTGGAATTGGAGAAGGTCAAAACAAACTTACTGGAACAACGTAAACGTATTCTCATGCTTCAGTCGCGTGTAAACGAGGGTGTTAGCGCCAGTAAGGACCCGGATACTCTCCGCAAGCTGATCAGTGAGCTGACTGCTTACTGGGAGAATGTAGGCGTCTATGAGGTAAATAGACACTTTAAAGCACTAGCGCAGGCTATGCAGGATTTACCTCAATTTATTCAACAGCAGCAAGGAGCCATGATTACGAACGGCAAAACCATTACGATAAACATTCGTGAGGAAGAGTTTAACCGGTTTTTAAAATCTGAAAATGAATTGTTCAATCACTTCAACTTTTCTTTCAAGCAGGACCATATTGTGGTAGAAGGCCAACAGGGAACGATGAAATTGATGGTAGAAGGGCACTACACTGTAGAGAACGAACCACAAAATGCAATTTTATTTCATGTGGATCGTCTAGTATTTAACGGGCTGGAACTGCCGGATACGACCCGTAACAAGCTGGAAAATGATTTTGATCTGGGCTTTTATCCACAGCAGCTCATTTCGTATGTTAAAGCCACAGAAGTACACACCTCGGCGGGAACACTTGAAGTTAAGCTCGAATTAAGCCTGAAATAGGCTTTTGCTCACCTTACATTATTCTGCATTTTACGTGAATAAAACAAGAGACCCCGGGATGCTCCCGAGGTCTTTAATATTTGTAAAAACGATCTGAACCTTATAGCAGATCGGCAGCCAGCTGTGCGAGCTTGGAGCGTTCTCCTTTTTCCAACATAATATGCCCGCTAATCCCTTCCTGCTTGAACCGTTCCACCACATAGGTCAATCCGTTGCTGGCAGCATCCAGATACGGGTGGTCAATCTGTTCCGGATCACCCATCAAAATGATTTTGCTCCCCTCTCCGACTCGGGACACAATCGTCTTGATTTCATGGCGGGATAGATTCTGAGCCTCATCGATAATAATAAATTGCCCTGGTATTGAACGCCCGCGAATATAAGTGAGCGCCTCCACCTGAATGCTGCCCAAGCCCATCAAAATTTTATCAATATCACCTGATTTTTTGGCGTCAAACAGGTACTCCAGATTATCGTAAATCGGTTGCATCCATGGGCGAAGCTTTTCCTCCTTTTCTCCCGGTAAATATCCGATATCCTTGCCCATAGGAACAACAGGTCTGGCAATCAGCAATTTCTTGAAACGATGTTCATCCTCTACCTTAAGCAAACCCGCTGCCAGCGCCAGCAACGTTTTACCCGTACCCGCTTTTCCGGTAATCGTTACAAGTGGGATATCGTCATTCAGTAAAAGCTCCAACGCCATCCGCTGTTGAGCATTACGCGCGCTGATTCCCCACACCGATTCGTTACTTAAATACAGTGGCTCCAATCGCTCTGCATCATGGTTCACTTTCAGCAAAGCTGACTTTCCAGTTCCCATTTGATCTTTCAGAATCACAAATTCATGCGGATACAGCGTATAGGGTGAATTCAGTGATCTGATTGATAAAAAACGATTGGAGTAAAATTCATCTATGATGGACGGATGCACCTGGATTGCTGAATACCCGGGGTATAGCTCGCTTGGATCACCTGTTCTATCGGATAAATAGTCTTCGGTCAGCAGTCCCAATACATCTGCCTTGATTCTGACGAGTACATCTTTACTGACCAACACGACCGAACGCGGTTCAGGCTGATCCTGCTCTTCCAGATGATAGTTCAAGGCGACTGCCAAAATCCGATTATCGTTAGAAACCTCCCCAAACATCTCCTGAACTTTCAAAAAACTCCGGTGGTTTAACTCAACCTTAAGCCTCCCACCTTGGGGAAGCGGAACACCACTATGCAGATGACCTACTTCTCTCAACCCGTCCAATAATCGTGATACATTGCGGGCATTGCGTCCAATCTCATCCGCGTTGCGTTTTTTGGAGTCGATTTCTTCCAGAACAACAGCTGGAATAACAACCTCATGTTCTTTGAAGGTAAAAATGGCTTTCGGATCATGCAGCAGCACATTCGTATCCAGCACAAAAATTTTCTTCATTAAAATCCCCTCCAAAGCGGCGTGGACAATCTCGTGTTTCATATCTATCCTATTCACAGGTTCCTCAATACTTGCTGATTCCCTTAAAAAAGACCTCTTCATGAGCATGAAGCAGCGAAAATTTTGTAGCTCAACATAGCCTATGAGCCTGTACACCTTAGGAAGACACAAAAGGCCCAGTGATCATTCACTGGACCTAGCTTTTTTCTCTCATTTCCATACAGAAACAACAGACGATATTTGATTCCAAACCGTTGCACATATCCAAACGATATGCTTGACGCACTACAAATTCAGACATACTTCAACCCCCTTATGTCATATAAGTGCTTTTACTCGCTGCGAGTATAACATAAGACGGAAGAAAGATACATACTCAGGAATTGGAAGAAGTTGCAGTACTATCATTTTCTTTTTTTGCCAATTCCTCTTGGAGCGCCTGTCTGGCTGCATCGAGCTGTTGCTCATCAATATATACATAAGGACTACGCCATGTTCCCGCTACCGGATTGTACTTCACATTTTGCTTGGAAATATTCCAATAGGTTTGTACAATATTTTTCATTTGCTGTGACTCGATATCAGTCATCATATTTTTATCAACTGATTTAATAATTGCGCTAAACTTGGTCAAAGCGTTAAAGGATTGCATTTGGTCAATTAGGGAATGAAGCACCTGGTTTTGTCGACGGTTGCGATCAAAATCGTCAGATTCAGCCGTTCTCGGACGACAATTCGATTTGCGGTAACGCACAAAATCAAGAGCCTGATCACCATTCAAATGCTTGGCTCCAGCTGTCAGATTAATATCGGTACCATCTGCACGGTCACGATAACACATATTTTTATCAACCGTAACATCTACGCCACCCAAATTATCCACAACATCTCTAAAGCCCTGGAAGTTAATAACCGTTACATAATCAATATTAATGTTTAAATATTTGCCGATCATCTTCTTCATTTGCTCTTCAGCGACCTCACCAGATTCCTTCTCTCTGGCTTTAAATACCGGATAATACTCATTTAGCTTGCGCGGTTTATATCCATCCATTTCCAGACGTGTATCGCGCGGCAAGGATACGATGGTAGACGATTTAGTATTGGGATTCAATGTGGCTACCATAATAACATCTGACAAATACGTCGGATGATCAGGACGGTAATCGGTTCCAAGCAACAAGATGGTCAAAGGCTTAGCTTCTGCCAATTCCGTTTGAGGTACTTCCTTGTTGTTTCCCGTATCCAAGACTTCCTCTACCTGATTATAAATATAGTAGGTATAACCACCTGCTGCCAAGATACCTATAATGAGCAGAAACAAGACAAACTTCATAAACGATCTGAAAAAGCTTTTTTTCTTTTTCGTTTTTTTCTGTTTGGGGGATTTTTTCCCGCTTTGTGTCCGGGGAGGCAATCCATTTGAAAGATTACTCATGATTCAACACCTTTTCCTGCGTTTTGAGAAAGACTCCGAGTTTATAATCTAAAAACACATACAGCGGCGCATCCCTTCTGGGCGTCGCCGCTGTGGCCAAAGACCAAACCAATTAATTACGCATTTGCTTGTGCTGTTTTACGTTGTTTCTCCGCACGCTCGCGCTCACCTTTGTTCAGGATCTTTTTACGCAAACGAATGGCATTAGGTGTAATTTCGCAATACTCATCATCATTCAGATATTCAAGCGCCTGCTCCAAGGAGAAGATACGAGGTGTTTTCAGCTTAACCGTATCATCTTTTGTTGCAGAGCGAACGTTGGTCAATTGTTTTTCTTTACAAATGTTAACGACAATGTCGTTATCACGCGTGTGCTCCCCAACGATCATACCCTCATAGATCTCAGTACCTGGCTCCAGGAACAAAATACCGCGATCTTCTACGCCGAGCATTCCATAAAATGTAGAACTGCCGTTTTCGGTAGAAATGAGAACACCTTGATGACGACCGCCAACTTGACCGCCAACAAATGGGCCATAGTTGTCAAATGCATGGTTCATTACGCCGTAACCACGAGTCAATGTCAGGAAGTTCGTAGTGTAACCGATCAAACCACGAGCAGGAATCAGGAATTCCAAGCGAACCTGTCCGGTACCGTTGTTGATCATGTTAACCATTTCAGCTTTACGGGAGCCCAGGCTTTCCATAACTGCGCCCATGCTTTCTTCTGGAATATCGATGAGGAGACGCTCGATAGGTTCCATTTTCTTGCCATCAATTTCCTTAACGATAACTTCCGGTTTGGACACTTGAAGTTCGTAGCCTTCACGACGCATGTTTTCAATCAGGATACCCAGATGCAGCTCACCGCGTCCAGATACAATGAAAGCGTCCGGGCTGTCCGTTTCATCCACACGCAAGCTGACATCTGTTTCAAGCTCTTTTAGAAGACGCTCACGCAATTTACGGGATGTTACCCACTTACCATCGCGTCCTGCGAATGGGCTGTTGTTAACCAAGAAGGTCATTTGCAGTGTTGGCTCATCAATTTTCAGTACAGGCAAAGCTTCAGGATGACTCGGATCAGCAATGGTTTCACCGATGTTAATATCCTTGATTCCCGCAATCGCCACAATGTCGCCAGCGCCCGCTTGATCAGTTTCAATGCGTTTCAGGCCTTGGAAACCAAACAATTTCTCAATACGTGCTGTTTTACTGCTGCCATCACGCTGAATAACAGTAACCGATTGTCCCTGCTTGATGATACCGCGGTTTACACGACCTACAGCAATTCGGCCCAGGTATTCGTTGTAGTCCATCAGAGTTACGAGGAATTGAAGAGGCTCATCTATTTTTTCAGTTGGAGCTGGAATATGCTCTACAACGGTTTCGTACAATGCCTGCATGTTATCGTCTTGCTTTTCAGCATCCAGACTGGAAGTTCCGTTCAGCGCCGAAGCGTACACAACAGGGAATTCCAATTGCTCATCATTCGCACCCAACTCGATGAACAGATCCAGCACTTCGTCAATGACTTCTGCCGGGCGAGCTGCCGGACGGTCAATTTTGTTCACGACAACGATAGGCGTCAGATTTTGTTCCAGCGCTTTCCGCAGTACGAATTTCGTTTGCGGCATGCAGCCTTCATAAGCATCAACGACGAGCAAAACGCCGTCAACCATTTTCATAATCCGTTCTACTTCACCGCCAAAGTCGGCGTGTCCTGGTGTATCTACAATGTTAATCAGATAATCTTTGTAAGTGATAGCTGTATTTTTAGCCAAAATCGTAATACCGCGTTCACGCTCCAGATCGTTGGAGTCCATGGCGCGCTCCTGAACAGCCTCGTGTTCTCTAAAAGTTCCAGACTGTTGAAGCAGCTTGTCGACAAGCGTCGTTTTACCGTGGTCGACGTGGGCAATAATCGCAATATTCCGAATGTTCTCTCTTGCATGCATGGTTTGTATCCATATCCTTTCCGTATATCAAAATAGTGTCTCTATCCTGAAGTAATACTGATTCAAGGCTAACAATCGTTCTTCAGGCCCACTCCCTGCCAGCCTCCTATATGTTTTAGGCCTTATACAGACAGCTTCTCTCTCCGATTCGCGTGAAAACCTTAAAATAAGCGTCAGAAATCATTCCGACGCTTTTATCATATCCATTATATTATAGTTGAAATATGTCATAAAGCAAGACATTCTTCCCTGTTCCGTAATTTACCGCCATGAATCCTGACAGCTTGTCGTTCTACCATTTACGTGTGCCGCGGTTGTTAACGACCAGCCAAATTCCAGCCCCGATCAGCAATACTGCAATAATATAAATAATGCCTGTTCTCAACAGGCTAATCATCAATAAAACCACCGATACCAAGCCTAAGATGACGCCACCTGTGTATACATTACGAGAAAGTGATAAATCATTGATAGCATATTCCCACAATCCGATCGCCACCCCAAGAAGCAACAAAGGCCACAGGTAGGCCATTAAATGCCAGCCCCAGGTATTACAAAGAGAAAATAACAAGCCATAAACCGTCAAAATTCCGGCGGGCAGCAGCATAAAGGGGGATACTTTACGCATCATGTACATCGCATGCAATATAATGCCCGGGATTAATATCAGCAAGGGCCAAAAGGTTCGTCCCAAAAAGGAGAATGCCCCCAGTTTTCCCAACAAAATAATCAGTCCTACGGCAACAATGCCCACTCCGATCATACGCTCTTTTCCGAAATTCATCGCGGTCTCCTTTGCTTGCTGAATTGGTTTGTGTTTTTTAATGTGATTGTTTTTGCGTGTATTTTGATGAATATAGCGTATTTACAAAAACCGAGCAAAATCCCCGGCATCTGCAAAACCCTATGTATAGTTTAGCCGATGTCTTCCAAAAAAACTACGTTCAAATGTGGTGGGCTCGCAGCTGACGATATATGCCGACAATGATAACTGCTGCGGCCAGCAATCCCGGTAACCATGCATATAAAACTTCCCCTGCTCCTGCTAACCATACGCCTAATCTGGAATCACGCAGCAGCATTTCTCCTGCTGTGAAGGCTAAAATTGCAGCCCCGAGCAAAACAAGTACAGGGAAGCGGTGAAGCCAGATCGCAATAACATTGCTGCCCCAGACCACAATTGGAATGCTAATCGCAATGCCGATGACAATAATGGCGATATCTCCATTCGCAAGTGCTGCGATAGCTAATACGTTATCCAGACTCATTACAAAATCCGCTATCAGGATCACCTGTATAGCCTTCCATATGCTGGTTTCAGCTCTGATTCCGACATGATCCTCATTCTCGTAAAGCAGCTTAAACGCAATCCATAACAGAAGCAGACCGCCCGCCGCTTGAATAAAGGGTATGCGCAGCAAAATGACTGCTACAAAAGTCAACACACAGCGCAGGCCAACTGCGCCTACCGCCCCCCACCATATCGCTTGGCTACGCTGTCTGGCAGGCAAGTTTTTGCTCGCCATGGCTATAACAACCGCATTATCACCGCTTAACACCAAATTGATCATTAATATTTTTAACAGCAAAATGATATGCTCCATGTGTACAAACACCCCCATCCTACTTGTATGCGCAACAGGAGGAGGCTATGCTCGTATCATAAAATACATAAAATCCCAATCAGTCAGGTTGTGTTGTTCATCATAAGTCATCATTTCTTAAAAACTCATGTCACATTTGTTGAGTAAATACCTTGAAATCAGCAGCGATCAGCAATATAATAAATCGTATTTTCGAAAAACAGGCATTAATATACAGAGATTAAGGATCTTGGGATGCTTAATCAGGGAGATGAGAACAATTGACATGTCCGGATTTCAGTTTATTTGGCTACTGCTTAATGTGATATTTATTGACCTTCTACTCGCAGGAGATAATGCAATTGTAATTGGACTTGCCGCCAGGAAGCTACCGCCCACAACGCAAAAAAAAGCGATTATATATGGCACAGGAGGTGCCCTGCTCATTCGCATAGCAGCCACCATTGTAGTGCTTTGGTTGCTTCAAATACCGTGGTTATTATTGATTGGTGGTGTAATGCTAATCTGGATCGCGTATAAGTTGCTGGTGGATCAGGAGGATCACACCGAAGTCAAAGCCGGAACCACTTTATGGGGCGCTATTCGCACCATTATTATAGCCGATGCGGCCATGGGTCTGGACAACGTAATTGCTGTTGCCGGCGCTGCCCAGCAGCATTTGGTGCTCGTGGTGCTCGGTCTGCTGGTCAGTGTGCCGATCGTTGTATGGGGAAGCACTCTTTTTATCAAGCTTATTCATAAATTCCCCTGGATTATCTATTTGGGATCAGCCGTGCTTGGTTATACGGCGTCTAATATGATTACCGAAGAGCGTAAGCTTGAGTCGTACTTTACCGAGCACCCTGCGTTACGCATTGTGTTTATTGGCTTAGTTATGGTTGGTATATTACTCACAGGGTATCTTCAAAACCGCAGGGCCATATCCAACCGTGAAAAAGCCGTTTTTAAATGATTAAAATCCTTTCAAAGCTCTAATCAAAAAAGCAGACCAACAGCGTCACTGATGGGTCTGCCTTTTTTATGCCTTAAAACCAATCTTCCTGCACAACTTCCTCCTTACGGCCCTCCATAGCCCCACCTGCCTCAAGAACGACAGTCTCGGTTGCAGCCACAGCCTGCTCGATCAAGGCATTCAAATCCCGAATAGAGGCTTCAATCTTTTGAACAACCCACAAGTTGGGATTGGTTGTCGGGGATTTGGGAACAAACAATGTACAGCAATCCTCATAAGGGAGAATAGATAGATCGTAGGTACCGATTTGCTTCGCGATTTCTGTGATTTCCTGTTTATCCATCATGACGAGAGGCCGCAGCAAAGGCAGCTCTGTCGAACGGCCAATGACATTCATGCTGGATAATGTTTGACTAGCCACTTGACCCAGACTGTCACCCGTTACAAGGGCCAGTGCTCCTTCACGCTCAGCCAGCATCGTTGCAATCCGCAGCATCGACCGCCTCACGAGCGTAATCATCAGATTATCCTGTCCCGTGCGCGTAAAAGCCGTCTGCACCTCCGTAAACGGTACCAGATGGATCTTAATCCGCCCTGCATAACCAGCTAATACCCTTGCCAGATCAATAACCTTTTCTTTTGCGCGCTCGCTTGTAAACGGGTAGCTATAAAAATGAACACATTCGATTTCCAATCCTCTGCGCATGGAAGACCAGCCTGCCACCGGGCTATCGATTCCACCTGACAAGAGCAGCATGGCCTTGCCGTTCGTACCTAGCGGAAAGCCTCCTACAGCCGTAATAATCTCGCTAAATATATAAGCTGCCTGTTCCCTGACCTCTACACGCAGTTCAATATTCGGTTGATGCACATCGACCTTTAACGCCGGAAACTCCCGTAATATAGGGGAACCAATAAGGTGGTTCATCTCATGGGAAGAATGGGCAAACTCCTTCCACACTCTGCGGGCATTAACCTTGAAAGTTGTACCTTCTGCCACATTCAGCTCACGCATCAGCTCTACAGCAGTCTTAACGATCTCATCAAGCTGGGCAGGAGCCATTTTGACAGGACTAATCGTGGTGATACCAAACACTTTTTTTAGCACTTGAATGATCTGCTCATAAGGCTCTCCTCCGAGAACCACATAAATTCGTCCAAATTCCTTTCGCAAAGAGGCGCCGGGAAACGGCTTGAGCAGCAGCTTTACGTGATTCAATACCGCTTTTTCAAAACGGGTGCGGTTTTTCCCTTTCAATGTAAATTCGCCAAAGCGAAGCAATAGCATATCATAATGCATTTTAATGTTTCCACCTTTCCAGGGATTCCAGCTTAGCTACAGCCTGCCGCAGCGCAAGTATAAGCTCGTTGATATCCTGTTCCGTATGTTCGTCGCCGAAGCTGATACGAATGCCGCCGGACGCTTCCAGCTCACTGCATCCCATCGCGAGCAGCACCCGGCTGGGCTCGGCCAATTTCGAGGAGCAGGCCGATTGGGTTGATACTGCCACACCCAATTGCTCCAGCGTATGCAACAGCACCTCAGCCTTCATGCCCGGATACGAAAAATGGACAATATGTGGCGCTTCCTCCCCGCTGTTCAGCCGCAGTTGAGGAATCGTCTTCACTTCTGCAACTACCCGATCTCTCCACTCAGTCATACGCCGTGCTGTCTCAGCTTGCCGTTCGCCCGCCAGCCGTACCGCCTTGGACATGCCAACAAGCAACGGCACATTTTCCGTACCTGCACGCAATCCCTGCTCCTGAGAACCGCCACTCAGCAGTGGAAAAAGCTTCACACCTTCCCGAACGAACAGCAGTCCAGCACCTTTGGGTCCGCGTAGCTTATGCGCAGAAAGACTGTACAGATCAGCCTGCCATCCCCGAATATCAACCGGAAGCTTTCCATAGCCCTGTACACCGTCAACATGAAATAGGACACGAGGGAACTGTTTCTTCAAGGCAGCCCCGATGTCATGCAACGGTTGTACCCTTCCCGTCTCATTATTAACATGCATGATACTGACCAGAATCGTATCTTGACGGACGGCATCACATACCTGCTCGGCGCTGATATGCCCTTCCGCATCAACGGGCAAAAACGTAACTTCAAAGCCCAGATCTGTCAACTGTTTGCAAGCCTCATATACAGACGGGTGCTCTGTCGATACCGTAACGATATGTTTGCCTCTGGCCTGATATTGTATTGCTGCTCCCTTAATGGCCAAATTGTTGCTTTCAGTTGCCCCGGATGTAAATACAATCTCCGCCGGCTGCACGCCCAAAGCCGCAGCGCATACTTCCCGGGAACGCTTAAGCAACTTATCCGCATCCTCTCCAAAACGATGCATCGAAGATGGATTGCCATAATGTCGTCTCATGACCTCGGCAATTGTTGTAATTACCTCTTCAAAAGGCGGAGTTGTCGCAGCATAATCAAAATATCTCATAAAACTCCCCTTTCTGCCCTACAACTGCTGCAACAAAAAAGAACCAAAACAGGGAAAGGCCGCTACGTTCCAGCGACACCCTTTCCCCATATTGATCCTGTCTGCGCACCTGATCTAATTAAAATTTCGCACATTTTTTTATAAGCTATAGGGCTTACATCGTATATTTTTCACGTGCATTCTGTATTTTCGTAATATATTTTTGCGTTTCTAATGGAAGCTTATCCAGTACAGCCAGCAATTGCTCATCACTGCTTACACCAAGACGCTGCACCCGCCCCGGGCCTGCATTATATGCCGCCAAGGCCATATTTTCCTGTCCGTTAAAACGTTTGATCTGGTAAGACAAATAACGAACGCCAGCATCGATGTTTTGCGAAGGATCATATGGGTCACTAACTCCCAAACCTTGAGCGGTAGCATCCATAAGCTGCATAAGCCCTTTGGCCCCAGCTGAAGAAGTGACCAGCGGATTAAATGAAGATTCCGTATCAATAACCGCTTTAATCAAAGCTACCGGAACGCCGTATTTTTGGCTGGCCTCGTTAATCAAACCATCATATGCAGTAGGCTTCGTAGGTCCGTCGCTTGCTGTGCTGGAAGAAGCAGGGTATACCGCAAAAGGGGAAGATGCTCCCCTCGAAGGTCCCAATTGGAGCCAGAGCAACCCATTTTCATCTCGGGTAACATCGCCAGAATTCTCACGAGTCGCGGCATCATCTGTCTCCAACTGACCTACTTGCTCCAGCAATCCGGAAAAAGCGTCCGTTGTGCCCGTTTGGGTTGTAGCACTTATATTATTTAATAGCTGCATGTCTAACATGGATTTGGACACGCGCGGATCAATTTGCATGTGGTGTTCCCAACTTTCTGTAGTTGTTGTATCCCAAATAGCTTATCGTTACTGCTAATGATACAACTTTTTGCTATGTACTGCCATACCTTTAACGAAAAAAAGCTCCTGATCTGTCGAAAAGACAGTGGAGCTTTAATCATTAAGCTTTTTTGTACCTTCGCAGGATCAACGAACAAACGGGATAAAAGCGAAATAACTCAATGTTGCGAGCGCACCAAGTCCAATCGACCAAATGCCTGTCGTTTTGCTACCATTCACATAAGCAAAAAAACCTAAAACCGCAGCGATTGGCCCCAGCACAATAGACCACATGAACAGGGATGCAATTCCTGCGGCTATGCCAACATAACCGGAAATACGACCACTGTTATTTATAACCTTCTGTTCACCTTTGTCCTCATCCCGAGTCACAACTGGCGAGCCGGGAGCCACTTCTGCGGCATATTCTTCACGGTGATGACGTCGCTTGGCGGAATGCTTTTGAATATGACGTGGGTAATCTACTCGTTCACGGCTAAAATGCTCTTCATTTTGATGCTTTTCGGTTTCATGATCCTCCATAATACACTGCACCTCCAAATGCGAATGATTGGCGTTATGAGTTTTTTACAAAGACTTCGGCTTAAAAGTGTGGCAACAAGTGGCAGCAGACGTGGCAGCTTTATCACGTTCTTCAGAGCTGAAGCTTTCTCCCGCATATTCTTCCTTAAATTTCTTATCGGCATGACCATCAACTTCAATCATAATCAAATCCGCCTTGCAAAAGTTGTTTTCTCCCCAATAATGGCAATTGGCTACACTGCATTTAACTATGGGCTTGGCCTCTTGGCTCATGATCATCACCTCGGATTCATTTTCCCCCTTCTCCCGCGCACCTATGCGCGTCTGACATATGGCAGTTGGTGACATACGAAAAAAGCCGCTTTCTTCACCTCCTCCAAACTGGCAGGATGCATGAGAAAACGGCTTGCTTGTCTTAGTTTTCGATTAAAAACGATCAACTCATGAATTGCTTAAGCATGAGTACGACGAGTCTGCATACGACGCTGAGTCAAATAATCACTTTCATAATAAGTCAGATCATCACGCAGCTCTTCAAAATTTTTAGTAATGTCCATGATCACTTCGCGCGCGGCAGGCACAGGCGTTTTACGGAAGCGAATAGCATCTTGTCCCGTATAAGCATAGCGTCCGTCCTCTGCGTAAGATTCATTTTTGGGATAAAAAAAGCTGTTCACGCAGTCATGGTAAACGTTATACAATGCCTTTTCCGCAAAATCGACGTCAAAGTTGGCACGGCGTAAAGCCACACCCAGCTTTTCATAGGATACTTCGGAAAAAACAAGGATATGGCGGAGATCCGACAAAAAGCCTTTATAAAAAAGTACGGACTCCTCATTTCCATCCACAGCAAGCTGCGGCAGGGCATGCTCATTGAGGAATTTTTCCACACGTTTTACGGCAGTTTTCAGTCTCTCCTGCGCCGACTCACATAATTTTTGTACGTTGACTGCTGACATCAAGGCAGCTCCCCCTTATTTGTTGCTTGTTCATCAATTTGGTTACCCGAAAATAGTCCCTTCTAACCGAAAGAGCTGTAATTTTCAGTATTTATCCTACCACAAATAAGCACTGAAAGGTATAAAAACATGCCAACCTCCTCACGCTAAACCATAAATTTATAAACACTCAAGGAGGATGGTCTCATGTCTCGGCAAAAATGGTTAAAGCCCCTGCTCGGCGCAGCTGCCGGGGTGCTTCTTATCACACTGATGCTGCCTTCCCGTGATCACCGCCACACACCGCAACCCGAGTATACGGCCAAGATGGTACCACAGCAAGAGAAGCAACTTAAAAAGGGAATACTGGCTTTGGACGTGTCCGCTACAGATTCACTCACTCGCATGGATGCCAGACAGGATATTCAATATGTCATGCGGGAGCTTCATGGCAAAACCAACGATCAGAAAAAACGGTTTATCCACAAGCTGCAGCAATCGCACAACCATCTTCATACGTTACAGTGGATTCATACGCGTAACGGGAAAAACAACACCTATACAGGCAGCAAAGCACACCCCCGTCTGCTGAATGATCCTCAAATCAAAAGCAGTATGGCTGTGGCTCGCCGTTCCGTCATGCAAAATAAATCCTACGAATCCGCTGCTTTTCAGGTGGATGGCGGTAAATATTTTGTCATGGCAGAACCATCGACTGACGGAACCTATGGCGTTGCCGCCTTGGTCAGCCAGCAAGTATTACATGACGTGGAGAAGCATCAGCGCAAAAATCTGCGTTTGATTCCCTACCCCAAGGAAGGCAGCTACAAGGTCGAATCCGTACATCCTGACACCCTGCACGATATTACCGTCAAGACCGGTCACGACAATGAGAATGCGAGCCATTATTTTGAAAATGAAATCGTCGTTCGCTTTCGTCACAATCCCGATCAACGCCAGCTGCGCGAAATCGCAAGAGATTTGCACTGTGAACCTGGTCGTAAGCTGGGTTACACCTATGTGTTTCATTCCGATAACATGAGCTACAAGGAGTTAAATCAATACTTTTCGAAAAAATGGAATCCGCTTTATACAGAACCTCACTATATGTATCTAACCAATGAAAAGAAGCTATTTAATTCTGATGGAAATGTTCCTAATGATTTGCTCTTTTCTCGGTATCAATGGAATCTGCCAGCCACCGAAACCAACCGGGGTTGGGGATTAAGCAAAGGCAGCAAGAATGTAACTGTTGCCGTCGTGGACACAGGAGTGGATCTGGATCATCCCGACCTTAAGGGCCAAATCCTCTCGGGGCATAACGTGGTAAAACCATCTAAAAAACCTTATGATGACGTCGGTCACGGAACCCATGTCGCTGGAATCATTTCTGCACTCGTGAATAACGGCGAGGGCGTCGCCGGCATGACGTGGTATAACAAGGTCATGCCGGTTAAGGTACTCGACAAATCCGGCTCCGGTACGACATACTCGGTGGCAGAAGGTATTATATGGGCAGCCGATCATGGAGCCAAGGTTATCAATTTGAGTCTGGGCAACTATGCACAAGCTGAATTTTTGCATGATGCGATCAAATACGCCTATGACAAAGACGTCGTGCTGGTTGCAGCTACGGGCAATGATAATACGGAACGCCCCGGTTATCCTGCAGCGTACCCCGAAGTGTTTGCCGTTTCGGCTACAGATTCTTCCATGCACCGTGCCTCTTTTTCCAACTATGGGGATTATGTGGACGTCATGGCTCCAGGTGCAAGCATCGCCAGCACATATCCAGGGAATCAATACGCTGCTTTGTCGGGTACTTCGATGGCCAGTCCGCATGTGTCTGCGCTCGCCGCCCTGATTCGGTCAATCAATCCTGACCTAACCAATAAAGAGGTTATGGATTTAATGAGAAAAAACGTCATTGATTTAGGCGTGCCAGGACATGACAAATATTTCGGATATGGACAAATCGATGTGTACAAGGCGTTAAAAGCAGCACAACGTCCATATGTTCCTTTACAATTGTATCCACAACATCTGAGCGACAAATTAAAATCCCTTTTAAAGAAGCTGGAAATGTAACAATTCCTTTTGGTCAAAAAGCAGCCATAAGTCATGAACTACCCCCTATTGCTAGACACCAATAACAATTGGGATGCAGTTCATAACACCATGGCTGCTTTTTTAGGCTCCTTAACGCTTGGAACTACCGCGACGCTTGCCATGGCCCAGAGTATGGCAGCATGGATCTCCAGGATCCTTTACACTCACCGGAAATACGTGGTGAGGTATAGGTACAATGTGCGTCTGATTAACAATTTCAATCGGATGAACCACAGGCACGACTTGTGGAACAAATTGATGATTTATAAATTGCATCGGTGGGCACACGATCGGGTCGTAAGAGCAATGACTCATAAGGTGCAACTCCTTTCGGTGAATTAGTACAGCATATTAAGAAGAAATGCCCTGTGCTTGGACGATTACCCCCAAATATAAATACCCTCTATAAAATAGGCTTTCTTTCCACAATGACCAAATGATCAAGCTGTTCGCCCAACAAACGACACAACTTGCGCAGACCTGTTTTGAGTGTTTCCTTGTCCGCATATGAAAAGGAAATACGGATATGATTACTGTCCATACCACCTGCATAGCACACCGCACCCGGTAAAAAGGAAATACCTTCTCGATCAGCCAATCGCCCTAATTCCGGGATATCAATAACAGATGGAAGCTTAATCCACAAATTGAGTCCACCTTCGGGAGCATACCAAGTAACCTCTGGGGGAGCATAGCGCTGAAGTGTATGCAATGCCGATGTCAGGCGATCCCGCATTTGATCCCGCAACCAGATGAGATGCTGATCAAGCCGATGACTGATGAAAGGCAACAGTGCTTTTTGCGTTAATAAAGGACTCCCCAAATCCGCAGTTGACTTGGCGGCCACCAAACGATCCAATACACTGCCAGTAGCTGCTACACATGCTATACGACAGCCAGGGGCGACGATTTTGCTGAAGCTTTTGATATAAACCACATGTCCGGACTGATCATGCGCCTTGATGGAAAGTGGCGGCTTCGCTTTATAATATAGTTCAGAAAATGGATCATCTTCAACAATCAGACAATGATAGCTTTGAGCTAAATCCAGCAATTGCGTGCGTCTGACCGTCGTTAAAGTCACTCCGGTAGGATTATGGAAGGTGGGAATCGTATAGATCAGCTTTGGCGGATGAGTATCACAAAGACGTGTCAGGATATCGATCCGCATACCCTGCTCATCCATCGGGATCATCATTACTTTGGCACCTCGACTGGTAAATACATCAATGGCCCCAGTATATGTAGGAGCCTCCATGTAGACAACATCGCCAGCGCCAACAAACGTACGCGCCACCAGGTCAATCCCCTGTTGGGCACCGCTGGTCACGAGTAGCTGTTCTGCTACCGTCCGTATGCCACGTTCGTTCATGTGAGCTGCAAACACTTCCCTCAATGCCAAATCTCCTTCAAACGTACCGTAAACAGCCATTGCGTCAGGATTTTCAGAGGATAAACGCCGGGTATCTGCAATAATTTCACGTGTAGGAAGAAGCTCCGGCTGAATGGCTGCGATATGAAAAGAATAGGGGACCTGCCGGCTATGGTTGAAGTTTCTCCATAACTGTGCCCGCGGCAAATAATCGACCAGCGACATTTGCCATGACAAATCCAGCGCCCCCTCGCGTGGCACGGATACTGAAGGCTCCGCTACATAGCATCCTTTGCCCTGCGTACATGTAACCAGATGATTCGACTCCAGCTCTGCATACGCTTTGCTTACAGTTACGGGACTTACGGCAAGCAGACTGGACAAATGACGGACTGAGGGAAGCTTTGTACCCTGAGGCAGCAGTCCGGACTGGATGCGATCCGCCAAGGTTTTGGCAATCTGTAAATATAATTTGACGCTGCTATTGCGGCTGAGATCAATATGCATCGGAACCGTCCCCTCCAAAAATCAACTGTTATATTCAGACGTTTACTGTTATACTTCATTATCGTTATAATACAACAAATTTCATAGTACAGTATAGAACACAGGAGATGATTGGATTGGAATACAAATTTTCGGGTATGGCTCGTACTCAGGGCTCGTCCATCGTTAGGGACATTTTGAAGCTGACACAGGGAACAGAAGTGTTATCCCTGGCAGGAGGCCTTCCGGCCGATGCCTTTTTTCCCGTCGAAGCTGTTGCTCAAGCCTATGAACGGGTATTTCGTCTCGGCGGTACTACCGCGCTTCAATACGGTCTAACCGAGGGATATATTCCTCTACGGGAACGTCTTACAACCATGATGGCATCCCAAGGCATCTCCGTCACCAGAGATAACATCATCATGACGACGGGCTCACAGCAGACGATCGATCTGGTTTCGCGCGTGCTGCTTGATCCGCAGGATACTGTATTGGTGGAATCCCCTACTTATTTGGCAGCTCTTCAGGCGTTTAAGTCCTATGGCGCCAACATTGTAAGTGTTAATACAGACTCCAATGGTGTGCAATTAGATGATCTTGAAGCCAAGCTCAAGGAACATCAGCCTAAATTCGTATATGTCATCCCAACCTTCTCCAATCCATCGGGGAATGTATGGAGCATGGAACGCAGAACAGGCGTTGTTGAGCTATGTCGTAAAAACGGAACTTTGATTTTTGAGGATGATCCTTACGGCCGTCTCAAATTTGACGAAAACCTTAACTTCCCATCCCTTTTCTCCATTGACCAGCAGCAAGGTGGAGACGGTCATGTCATGTACACCTCTACGTTCTCAAAAACCGTTGCTCCTGGTGTTCGTTCTGGATGGCTGATTGCCGATCAAGCGATTGTGGATAAAGTTGCAAAAGCCAAACAATCTGCTGATTTGCACTCCAGCAGTATCGATCAACGTGCTTTAAATGAGCTTTTGGACTTTTTTGATTTGGACGGACATATTCGTTCCGTATCCAACGAATATCACTCTCGTATGCTACGCATGACAACGCTGATGAAAGAGCGTCAATGGGAAGGCATTACGTGGAATGATGCACTAGGCGGCATGTTTATGTGGGTCACTTTACCCGAAGGCTTCCGTTCCGATCGCTTGCTGGAACTGGCTATTCAAGAAGGCGTCGCATTTGTGCCAGGACAAGTATTTTATGCTGATCTGAGCGGCAGCAACCATATGCGGATCAACTTTACGCATACTGATCCTTCACTGCTTCCTGAAGCGGTTGACCGTTTGGATCGGGCATTGAAAATGTATACGGAGGAAAGATTGGAAAAAAGCGTGCGCTGAGTAACTTGGCACGGTGAGGCCGCTTCGCGAATCATTTGATCTTACGATCGCTGTTGCCCCCAGATTCCTAATTATATAAGTTCCGACAAAGGTCGGAATCCGGGGGCAAAGGCGAACGCTTCGCTTCTCCAGATTCAAATGCTCCGCTGCGCTAACTGCGTGCCCCATCCCCGCACGTTTTTACGATAGAGGGAATGAGTAGATGGAAAAACGGAAAAAGCCCCGCATGATTATCGGGGCTTTATTCTGTTTGGCAAAGAACAAACAAAATAAATTTAACACTATAAAAATGCACTCTTGCTGCGTAAATCGGCATACAAAAAGGGTGAGTTATGTTTCCAACAGGAACATGACTCACCCTCTTTTAATAAATACATTTGGATTAAACGTCTTTCATGCAAACAGGTCAATTACAGAAGTTAAATTCTTGCACTTTAAGCTGTTGCAGTGGAGAAAGTTTTCCGTAAGCCGGGTTCTGTGCTATCGTGGTACAGACGGGAACTACCCTCCCACTACAAGCGACAATCATCTATCTAGGCCGAATATTGCTATCCGGCTCCAGCGACCAACCTAGACACACCTCGGGCTAAGGCTGCTTCGCGAAGAAGCTGTGTCCTATTAGGTCTTGCTCCAGATGGGGTTTACCAGGAACGAAGTCACCAGCGTTCCTCGGGGTCTCTTACACCTCGGTTCCATCCTTGCCTGTGCCGCAAGCGGCCATCGGCGGTCCATTTCTGTGGCACTATCCTTCAACTCGCGCTGACTGGACGTTATCCAGCATCCTGCCCTATGGAGCCCGGACTTTCCTCTCGCGGCTTACGCCGCCAGCGATTGTCTGTCAAACTTTCCGAACAACATTACATAGTATACAGGGAACGCGCTCACGATACAACCTGAAATTATTGTAAAACAGAAAAATTCCTTTTAACTTTCATAGCATCGAGGTTTTACAAAAATTGAAAGGGTTCAGTATTTACCTGTGACACATGTACTTCCGTTGAATATCGGCCTTCTTCCAACCGTTTGCGCATCCATTCTGCCGTTTTAGACTTCATAATCTTTTCAGCATTATGACCAGGGTCAATAATGGCGATACCCGCCATCAGGGCATCCTGTGCCGTGTGATAGTCGATATCCCCCGTGACTAACACGTCAGCACCTTTAAAAAGCGACTTGTTCACATATCGGCTACCCGAGCCTCCCAGCACGGCTGCTTTTTTGATCGTTCGGTTCAAATCGCCCACCACGCGTACGTGCTCGACGTTAAGACCATTTTTCACGTCATTTGCAAACTCGCGTAAGGTGCGGGCCTCCTTGAGCTTGCCTACCCGTCCCAAGCCAAAGGTACGGCCCTGCAAATCCACATGGTATAGGTCATAAGCCACTTCTTCATAAGGATGGGCCTTCAGCATTGCTTGCACGACTTTATTGCGTACACCCTGCGGTACAATAGTCTCAATACGGACCTCTTCACTACGTTCCATTTTGCCCGGCTCACCCAAAAATGGCTGTGTGCCTTCACCAGGCACGAAAGTTCCGTAGCCATCAATGTTAAAGCTGCAATGACTGTAATTGCCAATATGCCCGGCTCCGGCACCCAGCACGGCGTTCAGTACCTTTTGATGATGTGTTTTGGGTACGAAAACGACAAGCTTGAATAGTTGTTCCGTGTGAACATCCTCCAGCGAGCCTTCACTTTGAATACCCAATGCTTCTGCCATCCAGTCGTTCATGCCATCCTCTGCCGTATCCAGATTCGTATGACTGATATAGACAGCAATATCATTCTTGATCAGCTTCTCATACAATCTGCCCGCAGGCTGATCCGTGTTCAAAGCTTTAAGCGGGCGGAATATAATAGCATGATGGGCAATAATGAGATCAGCCTTTACGCGGATCGCCTCTTCGACAACCTCATCATTGACATCCAGAGCGATCAATATGTTCTTGATTTCCTTCTGCAAGCTGCCAAGCTGAAGCCCGATTCTGTCGTCCGGAACTGCCAAATATTTGGGTGCCAGCTGCTCCATATAGCTAATTACGGTTTGTCCTTTGGCAAACATGCAAGTACCTCCTCTAATTGTTCAATTTGTATACGCAATTGCTCCTGCTTATGCTGCGCAGATTCCTGCTCAGACCGCGATACTTGTGCCAGTACATCCTGAAGCTTCCGAATTTCCAACTGCCATTTCCTGAAAAAGACATCATTCGGCTTTTTGACCAATAACGGTCCAAGCTGCATCAGCCAATCCCGAGTCAGTACCAATGAGGTGCCGGGAAGCTCCCATGGCCGATACAGCTCGTCCTGTTTCAACGGGCTTTCTGAAGCAGGTATTGCCGTTAGAACTTCGTATATTTTCCCGTCCTCTTCCATGATATGCTCGCCTGTTAACACCCACTGATGCTCAATCAACCAGCGACGTAAAATATCCTCGCCTACGTTGGGCTGTAAAACAAGCTGCTTCACGGAAGCAAGCTTGTCTTTCCCTTGATCCAATATCGAAGCGATCAGGGCACCGCCCATGCCGGCTATCGTAATAACATCGACCTCATGGGCCTTAATCACAGCCAAGCCGTCTCCCTTTCTAACCGTAATGCGATTAGCAAGACCTGCTTCAGCCACCTGCTTTTGCGCTGCACGCAACGGACCATCGTTGACCTCGCCCGCAACGGCCTGCGGCACTCTGCCACTACGCACCGCAGCTACAGGCAGTAGCCCATGATCCGAACCAATATCTGCAAGTCTGCTCCCGGCAGGAATTTGTTCCATAATATATTGTAATCGTTGCGAAAGTTTCATGACGTCACCCACGTAATCCATTTTTTTCGAGTCCAAAATAAAATACCTACAACAATAGCCAGCTTCAATATGCTGTAAAACACCATATTCCCCGCCGCTTGATGGCGCAGGATGATCATGTCTGCTTCAGCCATAAAAGCCAGTGTCATTCCAATAGCAAAATAGACCAAGGCCAGACGCGGGAAACGGCGGTGTACCCACCAGCTTAAACCCACCAGCAATACAGTGTGCAAAATCCAGAATACCTCAAGCATCATAAGAGTAGACGTAGGCCAATAGCCGCCCATAAGCACTGCATACACTAAAATCAGCCCAACAAGGCCGCAGTAATGAAGCAGACTAATACGCAGGGTTATTCCCACGAGACACCATAACAAGCCACATAGGCCTACAAGCACAAGAAACCAAATCTTAGCTTCACCCTGATGAAGCTGAATAATCCATACACCCGAACCAAGCATAATCGCACTACCGAGGGTGCTCAGCATGGCACTCATACTCTTTTCAGAAGAACGCCAAATTGCGGCCAACCCATAGCAAATCGCGGTGATTATACATGCCGAGAATATTTGCATTGGCAACGGAAAAGCGGTAAAATAAAAACCAATCAAACAAATGCAGGAAATAATGACAAAACCAAGAAGCCAGACAAATCCATGCCCGTGTCTAAGATATGTAAGCAGCCCGGTGTTGTTACGATTTTGACTCTGTGGCGGATCTCCATCCTCTCGATACAGGTTGGACAAAAAATCGCAATATTGCTCAGGTAGCAACCGGCTTCGCCGCCAATGCTCAATTTCATGTAAAAGTATTGCCCGTTTCTTCTCTTGGTCCAAGCTTCTCCCCTCCACCAAGGCTGCCATGGGATAAAAAAAGACCCTCTGCGTGCTTCAAGCCGCAGAAGGTCCGCAATGGTTCGCTTCTATTCGAGGAAATCCTTCAGTCGCTTACTGCGGCTTGGATGGCGCAGCTTGCGCAGCGCTTTGGCCTCAATCTGACGAATGCGTTCACGTGTAACACCGAATACTTTACCCACTTCTTCAAGCGTTCTGGTTCTTCCGTCATCCAAACCAAAGCGGAGACGCAACACGTTCTCCTCCCGTTCAGTCAACGTATCCAGTACATCCTCAAGCTGTTCCTTCAGAAGTTCATAGGCAGCCGCATCCGCAGGCGCCAGCGCTTCCTGATCCTCAATGAAATCCCCCAAATGAGAGTCATCCTCTTCACCAATTGGCGTTTCCAATGAAACAGGTTCTTGGGCAATTTTCATAATCTCCCGTACTTTTTCCACGCTTAGCTCCATCTCGGCAGCCACTTCCTCCGGCGTAGGTTCACGCCCCAGCTCTTGCAGCAGTTGACGCGATACACGAATCAACTTGTTGATTGTTTCCACCATATGCACTGGGATACGGATCGTTCTGGCCTGATCGGCTATCGCACGCGTAATGGCCTGACGAATCCACCAGGTTGCATACGTACTGAATTTAAATCCTTTTTCGTAATCGAATTTCTCTACTGCCTTAATCAGACCCATATTACCTTCTTGAATCAGATCCAGGAAAAGCATTCCGCGACCAACATAACGTTTTGCAATACTTACAACCAGCCGCAAGTTTGCTTCTGCCAGCCGACGCTTAGCTTCTTCATCACCGTTATTGATCCGTTTGGCGAGTTCTACCTCATCATCAGCTGAAAGTAGCGGTACACGACCAATTTCCTTCAAGTACATCCGGACCGGATCATTGATTTTAATACCGGGAGGCAGGCTCAGATCGTCATCGAAGTTAAAATCATCCCCGTCATTGTTTTCCGGGTCATCATTTTGACGCAATCTGGTAACTTCTTCGTCGTTGTCATTCACAACCTCAATCCCCAAGTCACCCAGCTGCTCATAGAACTCATCCATTTGCTCGGGGTCCTGATCAAACGGCGACAGTTTTTCCATGATATCTTTGTAGTTCAGAGAGGAACTTTTTTTACCCAACTCAATCAATTGATCTTTGACTTGATCCAGTGTCAGTTCCGTCTCCAGTTCAGTATGCTGATCATTCGCCATCTTTCGACTCCCTCCTCCCTAGAAACATCCGACCTCTGTGTGTTCATTGTCTCTCTAGGGCTATAATCTCACTTGCAATTTGTGCTGCACGCAAAAAGTCACCTACGCGCTCAGCGGCTCTCATCTCTTCCCTCTTCAGATCCAGTTGCTCCTGCAATGGAAATTTTCGCACCTGATGAATGTAATCGTCCAAAATGTGCGGTGCCCATACGCCCGGAGCATCCATCATCATGATCGAACTTACGTTTTTCTCCAGTCGGTCATCTTGCAAAGATGAAATAAAGCGGCTTGTATCCGGTAACTTTCCTTGTGCGTAATAGGCGTATAGATAAGCAGCAATCGCTGCATGATCCTCAATATTAAAGGCGTCGCCCAAATGCTTTTCAACATACTCTGCAGCTTCTAAATCCTGCATCATCCAGTGAAGCAATCTGCGTTCCGCCACATGGTAAGCCGGCAGTAAATTAGGTGTGGAGACCTGCCCTTTTTTATGCCTACCATTATTCCACCCATTTTCGTTATTATCCCCAAAGTCCTGTTTTTTTTGCAGGGACTGGCGGAGTATATTGCATTCTTGCTTTAAGGTTTCAAAATCCACCTTAACTTCGGCTGATACTTCGCGCAAATACACTTCCCGCTCGGTCGGGGATGACAGAGGTGCAATGACATTTAATGCTTCGCGGGAATACGCAATTCTTCCTTCTTCCTCTTGCAGTATATGGTTTTTTTTCAGATATATAAGCTTAAATTTCACCGTTGAAACAGCACTTTCGATAATTTGACGCTGAAAGCGCTCGCCGCCGTATTGCCGAATAAAATCATCCGGGTCCATACCGTCACTGATCAATGCTACCTTAACGTGAAGTCCCGCATTTTCCAACAGTGGAAAATTTTTAAGCGCAGCAGCTTGTCCTGCCCGGTCACCATCATAACAAATAATAACCTCGTCGCACAGTCCCTTTAACATCGTGGCATGATGCTCTGTCAGGGCTGTTCCCATGGCGGCCACCCCATTCTGTACACCCGCTTCCCATGCCGAGATGACATCCCCGTAGCCTTCAAAAAGAACGCTCTGGCGAAGCTTGCGAATTGAGGTTTTAGCATGATGAAGATTGTACAGCGTTCGGCTTTTGTTGAACAGCTTCGTTTCCGGTGAATTCAAATACTTTGGCTGTCCCTCGCCAAGAATACGGCCTGCAAAGGCAATAACTTTTCCATTTCGATTCCAGATGGGGAACATAATACGATCCCTGAATCGATCCACATACCCATCACCCTCATGTCGGGGAGAAATAAGTCCCCCCTTTTCCATCTCTACAGGATCAAAGGAACGTTTCTCCAAAAACTGAACAATCGTATCCCATCGGTTCGGTGCATAGCCAATTTGGAATTGATCAATAATCTTGTCACTAAACCCCCGTGAACGCAAATATTCCATAGCTGGTTTGCCGTGCTCCGTATTTTTAAGCAAAAAGTGGTACATCTTAGAAGTTAGCTCATACGCTTGCAGCAGCCTGTCCAACTCAGGATGCTGATGCGATGACTCACGTCCCTGCCATTCGCCGAGAGGGATATGACTTTCTTCCGCCATTGTCCTGACAGCTTCGGGAAAGGATAGTCCTTCGATTTCCATCATAAATTTGATGGCATTGCCTCCCGCGCCGCAGCCGTAGCAGTAAAAAATCTGACGATCCGGTGTCACGGTGAATGAAGGGGTTTTTTCGGAATGAAAAGGACAGAGGCCTTTCATATATTTCCCCTGCTTGGTCAAATGCACGTACTTGCTTACCGTATCTACAATATCATGATGCTGTAAAACCGCCTCAATGATATCATCCGGTATATTACCTTGTCCGGCACTCATGTTAACCACCTTCATCTCTTTAGCACGTAAATATAATTCGATACCGTTACTCATTCTCCTGCAAGTAGAGTAAAAGTTTTGTCAGTTTATGTTGAAAAACTTCGCGATCCTCTACTGTAAACGGTTTAGGACCTTTTCCATAGCGTCCCTTTTTCCGTTCTTTGGCAGAAGTATGACGGCGATCAAGCATAAAATCTATCGAATCGTTTCGATACATAGCTCCGCGAAAAGACATCACTTCACAGCCTTTAGCCAAGGCAAGGGCAGCAAGACCGTAATCGTTGGTAGTTACAATATCTCCTCGTCGGATATGATTAGCAATATAGAGATCGGCACTTTGGTCGCTCCGGTCCACTTTAACGACAGTCACGCCCTCGCTGCCCTGGATGAGATGATCATACGAGGATACCATAATAACCTGAACATGAAAACGGGAAGCCGTTTCTGCAATTTCGTTTTTAACGGGACAAGCATCTCCGTCAACAACGATCCGGACACCCCATAAATTTTCGGATATCTCCACCAGCATCCCCCATCTCCATGCGGATTCGAGTAAAATACGGAACGGGTGCAAGATCACTCTTACACCGTTCCGTATATTTATACCCATTTTTTCAAGTTATTCATACCATGACGACTGACGTTTAGCCTACAAGTTTAGAAAAATCAGCAAAACGCTTCAGTTCTGAGTCAATAGCAGCTAGCAACGCCAAACGATTATTACGAACAGCATCATCCTCAGCCATAACCATAACGGAATCAAAGAACGCCGTCACCGCGGGAGTAATGGATGAAGCAAGCGCCAACGCTTGTGCTGCATCACCTTCCTGTAAAGCAGCATTATAAGATTCGTAAGCGCCATACCATGCTTCATAAAGCGCCTTTTCGCCCTGTTCCATAAACTCACCGGTATTCACTGACTTATGAATCGCCTTGGTAGCCAAATTACTCACCCGGTTAAAGGACTCAACAGTTGACTTAAAACGATCACCTGTTTGCACCGCAGCCATCAGCGCAGCTCCGCGATTGACAACAGAAGCAACATCATCAAATCCGGCTGCAAGCACAGCGTCCACAACGTCATAACGAAGAGTCTCGGACAATAATTTTTTCACGCGCAATCCGAAAAACTCATGTAATTCTTTACGTATTTCATCGGCGGAGCGTTTCATATTTCCAAGGGTTCCGTGCACGTCGATCGCGATATTGAATACATCAGACAACGTAGCCGAAAGCTTGCGATCCAGCAAGATCTGCACGATCCCTGCAGCCTGACGGCGAAGCGCATAAGGGTCTTGCGAGCCTGTCGGAATAATACCGATGGAAAAGCAGCCTGTGATCGTATCTATTTTATCAGCGATACTCACAATAGCCCCAGCGTTCGTAGAAGGAACCGTTTCTCCGGCGAAACGAGGCTGATAATGCTCGAACACTGCTCTCGCCACTTCTTCCTTTTCTCCAGCCTTGCGGGCATAATCCTCACCCATAACACCTTGCAGTTCCGGAAACTCGTACACCATTTGTGTTACCAGGTCGAATTTACAAATATCTGCTGCCCGGCTAACCGATTCCTGTGTATCTGGGGAAACACGAAGCTTCTCTGCCAGAGCATCAGCAATGCGGCGAATCCGCCGTACCTTGTCCCCAACCGTTCCCAGCTCTTCGTGGAAAACAATACTTTCCAGCTTGGAGAGTGCATCCTTGATTTCCAGCTTCTGATCTTCTTCATAAAAGAATTTGGCATCAGACAGCCGCGCACGCAATACTTTTTCATTCCCTTTAGCAATGACTTCCAGTGATTGACTGCCACCGTTACGTACTGTAACAAAGTAAGGCAGCAGCTCTCCGGCGCGGTCCAACACAGGGAAGTAACGCTGATGCTCACGCATGGAAGTAATCAGTACATCCTTCGGAATATTCAAGAAGGATGGATCGAAGCCTCCAAACAGCACCGTTGGTGTTTCGACCAAATACAATACTTCCTCCAACAGATCATCCTTTATTGCAATCGTCCAGTCTTTTTCGGCTGCCAACGCTTCAATCTGCTTCACGATAAGCGCTTGACGTTCCTCAATGTCTACAATGACATGCTGCTTGCGAAGCACTTCAACATAGTCAGCCGGGCGCTCTACAACAGCGTCCTGTCCAAGGAAACGATGGCCTCTCGTCACATTTCCTGACTGTACTCCGGCAATTTCCAGGTTGATAATATCGCTGCCAAACAAGGCAATCAACCATCGGATCGGACGAACAAACTTGAAGTCATAGCTCGCCCAACGCATGAATTTAGGGAATGTCATTGCATGTAATACATGCAGCAACCCTTCAGATAGCACTTCCGCCGTCGGTACACCAACGCTGCTCTTGGTCGCATAAATATATTCCACGCCACCAAGCTCCTTGAACGTAAACTGTTCAGGATCAACCCCCTGACTACGAGCAAAACCAAGAGCGGCCTTGCTCCAGTTGCCAGCTTCATCAAGCGCAATTTTGCGGGAAGGGCCTTTAACTTCTTCGTTGATGTCCTCTTGTTTCTCTGCTACTTCCTTGACCAGCACCGCCAAACGGCGAGGTGTGGCATAAGCCTCTACAGCGCCATAAGCAATACGCGAGCTGTCAAGCCACGCTGCCATACGCTCCTTCAACTGCTGAATCGCATTCGGGATAAACCGTGCAGGCACTTCCTCCAAACCGATTTCAAACAATAAATCCTTAGACATGTGCCGCACCTCCTTTCTTCAACAGCGGGAAGCCCAGCTTCTCGCGTTCCTCCAGATAGGTCGCAGCCACCTGACGCGCCAAATTCCGCACCCGAATAATAAATCCGGTTCGTTCCGTCACACTGATTGCCCCGCGTGCATCCAGCAGGTTGAACGCATGAGAGCATTTCAGCACATAATCATAGGCCGGAAATACAAGATGCTGCGCCATCGCTTTATTAGCTTCTTCCTCATACATATTAAAAAGAGTGAAAAGCATTTTAACATCTGACACTTCAAACGTATATTTGGAATGCTCGAATTCAGGCTGATGGAAGACATCACCGTACGTGATTCCATTGACCCACTCCAAATCGAACACATTTTCCTTGTCCTGAATGTAAGAAGCAAGACGCTCCATACCATACGTAATTTCAACCGCAACCGGACTGGCATCAATGCCGCCTACTTGCTGGAAATACGTAAACTGGGTAATTTCCATACCGTCCAGCCATACTTCCCAGCCTAGTCCCCAGGCCCCCAGCGTTGGTGCTTCCCAGTTGTCTTCAACAAACCGAATATCGTGCTCCAGAGGGTTGATTCCCAAACGAGTCAAACTTTCCAGATACAATTCCTGAATATTGTCCGGCGAAGGCTTTAAGACCACTTGAAACTGGTGATGCTGATACAAACGATTCGGATTCTCACCATATCGTCCGTCTGATGGGCGGCGGGAAGGCTCAACATAAGCTACGTTCCACGGCTCAGGTCCGATCGACCGCAAATAGGTCATCGGATTCATCGTGCCTGCCCCTTTTTCCGTGTCATACGGCTGTACAATAATACAATTCTGCTCGGCCCAAAATTGCTGCAGCGTTAAAATCATCTGCTGAAAATTCATGGTACACACTCCTTTTCCAATTGCCTCAAATGATGGTGATTTCTTCTTATAAAAACTCGTATGTACAGGGCTGTCTACTTCCAACATGCCTTGCCAGAGACAGCAAAAAGCCCCCGCCTCTACGCCTGTACAGACGTAGGGACGAGAGCTCACTCCCGCGGTTCCACCCTACTTGATTACGATCCTCCATCACCAGTCAGACCATAATCCTCTTTTCCGTGTCCATTCAGACGCTCCCGAGTGCCTTGTTCACGAGCAATTCTCGCTGGGCTTACACCGTCCCCAACTCGCTAATCCCAGAGAATAATCCCGCTACTTTCTCGTTCAATGCATCTGCTCCCAAAGGAGATATAGTAGGATATTACACGTTTTCGGCAACACAGTCAAGAGATCAGGGCATTTCACATATCGTACTTATCGAGCTGATCCAAAAAGTTGCGTGATTTCAGCTTAACCTCCAGCTGCATATCCATAAATTGACGCATGACATGTTTGATCTCCAGCTTGGTGGAGTCCTTCACATCAATGTTGCCAAGACGATTTAAATCCATTCTGGCGAACAAGCGCAGCAACTTCAACGTACGTGGAGTGACGCTTAAGGCAGCTGGATCAAAATGCTTGTAGCTCCGACACAAAACTCCGCCCAGCCTAGGACTGACAAACATATCCTCATCGGCACATTGTTGTCCGCTTGAGATACATGCATCTAGCTGAGGAGCATAACCGGCCGCCTGCAGTATTTTAAATTCATAAATACTCATGACGATCAGCGGATCTTTGCCACTCTCCAACGCCTCCAGACAAGCTTTAAGCTGCTTAAACCAGAATGTTCCAGTTTCTTCATCCTGTAGCACTCGATCGAGCAGTTCACAGGCATACGAGGCGTAAGCAGCTTTGGTAATATCCTCGCGCAATACATGGTGAGATTGGATAATTTCACCGGCATTCAACGTACCTAAGCCTGTATTTCGAAAATAAACAAATTCGCCGTACGTAAACGGCTGCGTCAAAGCGGCATGACGGCTTTTGGATTTTTTTGCTCCTCTGACCAACACGCCAGCTTTACCTCCGCTTTCGGTGCAAAGCGTAATAATTTTGTTCCCTTCACCGTAATCCATGCTGCGGATGACGATTCCTTCCACCCTGTAAAGCATGCCTCTTCCCCCAAACATTCGCGAAGAAGCCAGTGGCTCCCCCTATTCACAGGCTTCTTCATGCTCGTCCGACTCCCCTTCATCCGTGTCTTGCTCCCTAATCACGGCGCTCTCCCTGTATAACAGATACGCACCGACATCTCCAGTCATCGCAAAATACTTCCACGAAAAATCTCGCAATCGTATTCATCCTTTCTTCGGAAATGACGTTTGCATCTCAAAAGATAGGATGATGCGAAGAGAAGGGAAGTATGCAATGAAATAAATGGATTGCTTTAAAAAAGGCCGCTGTATTGGGTTGGGACGCCGCTCCGCGAATGATTTGATCTTACGATCGCTGTTACCCCCGAATTTATTCGAATGTACAAACATGCAAAGGGTTAAATTCGGGGGTAAAGGCGAACGCTAACGCTTCTACAGATTCAAATCCTTCGCTCCGCTGCAACGTGCACACAGTTCATAACCCTTTTGAAAAACGCTCGTCATTTCATCGCTGGAAGAAAAGGGTAGAAAGAGCAAAGAGTTAAGCGCCGCACATGCGCGGCGCTTGGAATGACCAAAAGACATGTTACTTCACGGCTTTTGTCGAGGTCGGGACGGCTTTTTTATGATGCTCACAGCAACTATACATATTTATTGAATGTCAATTTCAGCCTCAATAAACCCTTGAACTAAAGTGAACGTAGAGTCAAGTTATGCTTTTTAGGCGTCGCGGTGGAAGCCAAGGTCACGAAGAACGCGCTCCTGGTTGCGCCAGTCTTTTTTGACCTTAACCCACAGCTCCAGGAAAATTTTCGAACCCAGCAAATTTTGAATGTCCTGACGTGCCTGTTTCCCTACCTCTTTGAGCATAGCTCCCTGTTTGCCGATAATAATACCCTTCTGGGAATCACGTTCCACAAAAATGACAGCCATTATATGCACGACACCGTTGTCCTGCACTTTCATGTCTTCAATCATAACTGCAATAGAATGCGGCACTTCCTCGCGTGTCATATGCAAAATCTTTTCTCTTACCAGCTCGGCAATGACGAACTGCTCCGGGTGGTCGGTAATTTGGTCATCCGGGTAATACTGCGGACCTTCTGGCAAGTATTTTTGCAACTGCTCCAACAGACGGTCTACATTGTTGCCCATTTTGGCCGAGATCGGCACGATTTCCGCGAAGTCATACAGCTTACGATATTGCTCAATCAGGGGCAACAATGCTTCAGGCTCAATCCGGTCAATTTTATTCAAGACCAGAATAACTGGCGTTCTCACTTGTTTTAGCTGTTCCACGATAAAACGGTCGCCTCCGCCCAAACCTTCAGCGGCATCAATAAGAAAAAGCACCGCCTCTACTTCACCCAATGCATTAAAGGCTGTTTGGTTCATGTAATCGCCTAATTTAGACTGGCGCTTGTGAATCCCTGGTGTATCCAAAAATACAATTTGCGTGTCCTCTGTCGTATATACCCCGTGAATTTTGTTACGTGTGGTTTGCGGCTTGTCTGACATAATAGCGATCTTTTGACCAATGACATGGTTCATTAGTGTTGATTTTCCTACATTGGGTCTGCCAACAATCGCGACAAAACCTGACTTAAAGTGTTTCTTGACCATTTCGTTTCCTCCAGCGCTATCAAGCACCTATTTTTTGTTTTGTTATTTTCATTGCATGAGCTGACGAATTAACGCCAACAAAGGACTGTAAAATACAAATATGCCAATAATTACAGCAAAAACCGCTGCCAGGAGCACGGCTCCGGCGGCGGTGTCTTTAGCCGCTTTGGCCAGCGGGTTAATATCAGGTGAGATGAGATCCACCGCTGCTTCGACAGCGGTGTTAACCAGCTCGGCTACAATAACCAGGGCCATTGCTACACAGACAAACAACCAGTCGAGCCGGGAGATACGCAGGCCTAGGCCTGCTATAATGACAAGAAGCGCCACGACCACATGTATCCGCATATTAACTTGCGTACGCAGAGCGTAGAACACCCCTTCTGCTGCATAGCGAAAGGTCATTCTCCAAGGCTGACGTCTCATTACCGTGTCAACCCCACTTGAGCCAGCACAGCTTCCTGCTTACCCATCATTTCGGCCTCACTCGCCTCATCCTGATGATCATATCCTAACAGATGCAAAAAACCGTGAACAAACAAAAAGCCGATTTCACGTTCAATTGAATGTCCATATTCTTCGCTTTGAGCTTGCGCTGTCTGCACAGAGATAATAATATCCCCCAGCACATCGGGTACATCCTCCAATGAATTTTCTTCAATCGGCTCGTAGATGATTTCAAGCTCTTCATCCAGTGTTTCCTTCATAGCAAACGACAACACATCGGTGGGACGATCGATTCCCCGATAATCCCTGTTCAGCTCATGAATTTGCTCATCATTTACGAAGGTAAGAGCTACCTCACCGTCCGTTACTCCTTCCACCTTGCCCGCCTCTTCTAATAAGGTGTTCAGCAGCGAGATCAAGGATTCGCTAATGACCATATCATTTTGTTCATTATTCCATGCTAATTGAAGGCCCATGCCAACCGCTCCTTTTAATTCTTTAAGCTTTCTCGTTCTCGGACTTGGGTCTTTCTTCGGGATACTCAATGCGGGAATGGAAAATCCCCATTACCGTTTCTTTGAGGGTTTGAGCTATGATATCAAGCTCCCGCATGGTCAGCTCACAGTCATTAAACTGGTGATCATCAAGTCGGCTTTTAATAATTTTTTCAATCATGGACTCTACCTGTTCCACCGTTGGCTTCCGTAAGGAACGAACTGCAGCTTCCACGCTATCCGCAATCCCTACTACAGCAGACTCTTTAGACTGAGCCTTAGGTCCCGGATAACGAAAATCATCTTCAGTGAAGTCAGGCTCTATACCCTTCTCTTCCGCTTCACGCAATGCCTTGTGATAAAAATAGTGCAGGAACGTCGTTCCGTGGTGCTGCTCGGCAATATCACGAATCGGCTTGGGTAGCTTGTAATCCAATTGCATTTCCACACCGTCACGGGCATGGGCAATAATAATGGATTTGCTCAGCTTCGGCTCTATTGTATCATGTGGATTCTCCAATCCATTTTGATTTTCAATGAAGTACGACGGCCTCTTCGTTTTACCAATGTCATGATAATACGAACCGACCCGGCACAACAAGCCATTGGCTCCCATAGCTTCCGCTGCAGCCTCAGACAGATTCCCCACCATTACGCTATGGTGATACGTTCCCGGTGTCTCTGTAAGCAGCTTGCGCAGCAACGGATGGTTGGGGTTGGACAGCTCCACAAGCTTTAACGCCGACAAGATGCCAAAGGTGGACTCAAAAAATGGCATTAACCCGATCACAAGGATCGCCGTAATCAGACCGCCTGCAAAAGCAAAGGCTACTCCATAGAGGGTCGTTGTTTGAGTCCAGTTGCCTTGGTCAATCAATGCCAGAGAAAAAACAGTTAAGGCCCCGAACAAGCATACCATAATCGCTCCCTTGAACAATGTAGAGCGCTGGCTGGCCCGATGAGTTGAGAAAATGGCTGCCAGACAGACCACAAGGGCAAAAAATCCAAAATTAAAGTCAAAATTTTGTCCTTGACGGACATTCAATATGACACTTGCCAATATACTAAATATAACGGCACAAACGAAAGCCACCGACATATCAAGCAACAGAGTTACGAGCATAGCTCCAAGCGCGATAGGTGCCAGATAGCCGAGATAGGAATGTTCACTGTTCTGAAGTATAGAGACAAGCAGCATTGCCCCTACCGTAATCACAAAGATTAATACCAGCATAAGCAATTGCGCATTATTATACTTGAAGTTTCGGGTTCGTGATTGGAATTGGCGAATATACATGAACAGTCCCAAAGCCAGCATCGTCGACAGCATCAACAGGCCGAATTGTGGCCAATAGTTGATTTTATCCTTAAGCAGCTCGTTTTCATCAAGCAAAGTGTAGATTTCCTGGGTAATAATCTCACCCTTCTTGACGAGTACCTCACCTTGTTTAATATAGACTGTTGGCGTATCTTCACGAGCTTGTACTTTGGCATCCTTCGTAGCTGTATCATCATAAAATTTGTTAGCTGTAATCACAAGCCTTGCAAGTTCCTGAACAACCTCCCGCGAGGTACGCTTGGTGAGCGAGCTTGTACTAACCCGTTCAGCCACCTTGGCACGGGCTGTCTGGGCATCCGTAATTTGATCATTCATCAAACCCGTCACAATCTCACGGGCTACGGGGCGCATTTCGGCAATATCCTCAGATGTAAGTCGCGGAATTTTAATGAACGTTTCCTCTGGAATGCGGTACGTTTGCTCCTTCGTTTTTTGCAGCACCTCATCCAGCAGCTTATCCGGGTATGCATCCGCATTCCGGCTGTTGTTCACAAAATTTTGCACAAAATCCCGTGCACGCTGAGGAATTTCATCCTTATAAATCGCAATCTTGTCCGCTCTGGACACCTGATCATCCTGATTGAGTCGTTCAATTCGATCCAGAATACCGGTAATCAGGTTATCGTTGCGAATCGGTACAATCGTATACATAGGCTGCACGCGTTCAGCCGATTCCTCTTGCGCCTTCAAAGTCGCCTTGCTGTTTGGAAGCTGCATCGGAGCGACAATTTCCTTTTCACTCGGCTGATTTATCCGGATATCATAACGCTCGGGAAGCAGCTTGGACGCCAAACCCACATAAAAAAGAATCACCAAAAATAAAAACAGAAGATAGCGCGTCGCCACGCTATACTTCCATCCATTCATTCTATGTTGGAACGTTTTTCCATTAGATAATTCCTTCGAGGTCATCGTTTTTCCATTAGATAATTCCTTCGAGGTCATCTAAAACAATCCCTCTCCATCATCTTTTTCAAGGCAGCTACGCTGCTCATTTCATTCAGCGGATTGAACCAGACCGCATTCGTAACATACATGCTACCCTTGATTTTCAGCAACTCGGTCATAGGCAACGATTATTTTTTGAACGAGGGAATGACGGACAACGTCCTCTTCCGCAAACTGGACAAAGCCAATTTCCTCAATCCCTTGTAAAATCGCATGGGCTTCAATCAGGCCGGATTTTTTGCCACGAGGCAAATCAATCTGGGTAACATCGCCAGTGATGACCATTTTCGAGCCGAAGCCAAGCCGTGTCAAAAACATTTTCATCTGCTCCGGTGTGGTGTTTTGTGCTTCATCCAAAATGATAAATGAGTCATCCAGCGTCCGTCCCCGCATATAGGCCAAAGGGGCGATCTCGATCAATCCGCGCTCCAGTGCCTTTGCAGTCTGCTCTGGACCCATTACATCGTATAGCGCATCATACAACGGCCGTAGATAAGGATCAACCTTTTCTTGTAAATCCCCGGGCAAAAAGCCCAAATTTTCACCGGCTTCCACCGCAGGGCGGGTCAGCACAATACGCTTGACTGAACCTTCCTTCAGAGCGGCTACAGCCAGCACCACAGCCAAATACGTTTTTCCCGTACCTGCAGGTCCGATTCCAAATACAATATCGCGTTTCTTAATCGTTGTTACATAATGCTTTTGTCCAATCGTTTTGACCCGAATCGGCTTGCCCCGGAACGTGGTCGTAATTTCTCCCTTGAACAAATCGAGCAGCTGGTCAGCACGCAAATCTTTTGCCAGCTCAATCGCATAATGGACGTCCCTTTCGGTCAGGATATACCCATTACGAATTAACTGGAGGAGCACATCGAACAATTGTTCGAGCACTTCCACCTCGTGAGCGTTACCAAAAACATTAACTTCCGCCTCACGAGATGCTATTTTTGCGGGAATAGCGGCTTCAATCAATTTTAAAAAGGAATCCTGCGGGCCGAATAACGCCTGTCCTTCTCCCGCATTGTTCAATGCAATTTGTATGCTGCGTTGTTGTTCTGCCAAATAGCCTCATTCTCCTTGGTTATGAACTAACGGAAGTTCTTCCGCAATATCCTGTTCCACTTCAAAAAGCACTTTCATATAAACTTTACCATTGTCTCTCTTCTCATGCAAAATTTTTTGGCTCATTATTTTCGTTCCTTTACCATATTTGGCTAAAATGTTGGCACGCGCTCCTTCGATCCCTGTTTTTTTTGCTTCCGCTTCCGTAAGCTTTTCCTCCTGTATCTTGGTCTCTCGTACACTTTCGGTCATCCATCCAACCGGAAGCTTGTAGGAGCGCCACGTTAGCGGATCATGCTCAACTGTTGTTTTATGAGCAGGATAAGGTATTTTCCCATATCCCCATAACTGCACTGCACGGTTGCCCAGCACCAGATACAAGCGCTCGTGACTGTTTCCCGTGTATGTACTGCTACGCCGCACCATGGGGCTGCTGATTTCGTATTCATGCCACACTAGTCCTTTGATCTCCCCCTTGGCCACGACCTGCTGCTGATTTTCCTCATCTCCAAGCGTTCCTGAAATGAGAATAGCTCCTTTTTTGACACGTGTATTTTTATGCACAACAGGGCGACCCTGCTCGGCAAAAATTTCAGTGACTACCGCGTCGGCGTTGCTGATGAGATGACGTGGACTGTAGAGCGGCTCAGGAGCAGGCTGTGAGGCTTCGACAACCTGAATCGTCACCAATGTTCCCTGCTTCTCTACACCGATCCAGGATGCCTGCGGAAGCTTTTGCATGAGCGCACGCGAAAGCTTGTCCTGGCTGGAAAGACGAAAGCTCCATTGAAACGGATAGAGCCCCTCCTGTCGGGCAGCTTTGAGAACGGATTCCGTCGAGAGCTTGTCATTTCCCTTCACTTCAATATCCCAAATGAGCGATGACATCAGGAGGAGACCGATCCAGAATAAAGCCAGTCCTGCCAGAAAAAATTTGCGTTTGGCAAGCCGGACCGCAATGAAGGGAAACCCTTGTCGCTTCAGAATATGCATTTTACAGCCTGTCCTTCTCAAAAGCGGGCGCAACAGGAAGACGTGCGGCAGCAGAAGGTTCATCTCTGCAAGTTTCGTACCCATCGGCCGCACGTTCCAAACAGGTATATGATGCTCGGTGAGCAAATTGATGAAATCTTCCACGCTTTCGCCCCTAACGGCAAGCGTCACCGTGCCACGCAGCTTCGTTAAAGCAGGTTGTTTCATGAGCCTTCCTCCGTTCCTTCCATTTGAATATCCGTGATCTGTCCTTCCACACTGACCTGGTCTGGCAAAATGGACGTAATGACCAGGTTATGCCCTGACACCCGCAGCTTGCCTTGCGCAAGCGCCAGTACAAGCCGATCCGGTGTGAAATCCATAACCCCCCGGTGATTCTCCACATAAAGCTGGCGACTGCCAATGAGGGTTAACCGCGGCAGGTCAAATAGAATGTCCTGCGGAAGCTCCAGCGTTTCGCTGGCCCACTTTCGCAGTTTGCGGCTCATCCGGCTCATCCGGCTCATACGGCGAAATCTCCTTTCCTGTCATCAAAGCAGCTGTTATCCAACAGCTAGTTGAAGTTTTGATGATAGCTACGCTTCTATTTACATGAACTGCCGATAGCGCTTATATGAACGTCATCTCACCAGCGCCACAGATATCTGTACTGTACATTTTATGATCCACTCATCACATTTATGAGGCGAAACTGACAATTCATAGCAACCACAATATTGCATGCAAGCAGAGCAACATTTACAAAAATCCACAGCAAAAAAGACAACCCCGTTTTGTATTTCAAAACAAGGTTGTCTTTTGCCATTTTATCGTATAAACGGTTATTTCTCGGGGTCACGATTCAAAAGTGAATTTTTTCTGGAGTATAAAAAATAAACCGCCAAACCAATGACAAGCCAAATGATAAAGCGAATAAAGGTCTGACCATTCAAATTAAAAATGAGTACTGCACACGAAATGATGGCCAGGATCGGAATATAGGGGACCCCGGGACATCGAAACGCTCTTGGCAGATCGGGTTGTGTTTTTCTCATAACGATGACGGCGACCGAAATCAGAATAAATGCTGACAGGGTTCCGATATTCACCAAACTTGCCAGCTCATCCAGCGGGATTAGCCCGCCCATGAATGCAGATAAAGTACCAAAAAACAACGTGTTAATATACGGCGTTTTATATTTAGGATGAACCTTTGATAATACTTTGGGCACCAAGCCGTCACGTGACATGGCAAACATAATGCGAGTTTGACCATAAAGCATAACCAGCATGACCGTTGTCATCCCCAAGATGGCCCCTATATCCACAATACCCGCAACCCAGTTCTGACCTGCAACCTGCAAGACAAGCGACACCGGGTGGGAAATGCCTTCAAAATCCATAAACGGCACAATACCTGTCATAATCCCGCTGACAATGACATATAAAAGCGTACAAATGACGAGTGAGAAAATGATCCCCCGCGGTAAATCACGAGCTGGGTTTTTGGTTTCTTCTGCGGCAGATGATACGGCATCGAAACCAATAAAGGCAAAAAACACAAGTGCCGCGGCTCCAAACACTCCACTAAAGCCAAATGGCAAAAACGGTGTCCAATGAGCCGGCTTCACGTATTTAACAGCAACGATGATAAATAATAAAATCACAATAATTTTTACAACAACCATGATATTATTAATTCGTTTTGATTCCCGGATTCCAAAATAAAGCAATAATGTAATCCCCATCAAAATCACAAAGGCCGGAAGATTAAAATAGGTAGACTGGTCCTTTAAAGCGCCTGGTGCAGCAGTTAACTCAAGAGGAATATGAATGCCGAGTCCATTCAGGAATGACACAAAATATCCGGACCAGCCTGCGGAAACCGCACTGGCGGCCAGCATGTATTCCAAAATTAAATCCCATCCGATAATAAAGGCCAGTAGCTCCCCCATCGTGGCATATGTGAAAGTGTAGACAGAACCGGACACTGGTACAGTGGATGCAAACTCGGCGTAAGCCAAGGCAGCGAATAAACAGGCAAGCCCTGCAATCACAAAAGAGATAACCAAACCCGGACCAGCCGTGACCGCTCCTGTGCCTGTCAAAACAAAAATCCCTGTTCCGATAATAGCTCCAATCCCGAGCATGGTTAAATCAAACGCGCCCAGGTCTCTTCTTAGTGCTTTTTCTCCCCGCGTAGCAGCAACCAGCTGTTCAATGCTTTTTTTTCTGAACAGGCCATTACTCATCCATTCCATCCCCCTAAAAATTTAAATTTTATACGTCTTACAAACCGTGTTTCCTCATCTGATAAAACGCATATTTTAGCTAAATTTGGAGTAATTTTTCATAACTAATTATCGTTGAGAACATTATATATAAAAAAGAAAAAATGAAAACTGCTTTTGGAAAGCTCCATTTATATTGTTACATTTGATCATTTTTCACGTAATTATTTTCACAAATAAACCACTAAACTAGACAAAATGCCACCTTTTTTGATGACAACAAATGTTAGAATGCTGTGCGTTACATGGGATTATCACATTCATTGTCAGGTAATTGGAGCATTTGTCGTTAGCAGTTTTTTTATTCTGGACATGATTATGTATTCCTGATGTATTAGTAAAAAAAAAGATCCGCCACAGCCAAAGCCGTGACGGATCTCAATATTATTTAACGTCTACCTTTACTCATATACTTTTTGGCACGCGGAGGACCTAATATTTCAGCCCAAATCACACCTCTGCGCAGGTCAGCCGCATTGACCGTACTGCGTTCTTGCGATACTGGCTCTAACCCATCTGTGATCTCCCCTGACTCTCTCAGATTGGATATGCGGTCGAGGCGAGCTAAAACCTTTCTGCGCTCTTCCTCCATGGCACGAATCCGCTCTTCCAGAGTCGAACCGTTATCCGAGGATTCCTGTTCCATTTGTCCTGCCAATTCCGTCCGATCGTCCATGACTTCTTCCATCCGACGAGCTTCCATCACCGTTCGTCGTTCATTAGGAAATTGGCGTTGCAATTCTCCGGTAACATCCTGTCTGCTAGTCGGACTTTGCTCTTGTCCATGTTCCACGGTGATAGGTCTGGATGACGCCCAGGGCCTGCGCGAGCTCTGATCACCGCCAAAGGTGGGCATTCCATTTCCCGAAGGAGATTTCCGACCCGTGCCTTGAATGCTTTTTCCCAGAAAGGATACCAATGCAAAGCCAATCACGATCAGGATATACAAATGCTCAATGATCCAGCTGATAAAGTTCATTACTCACCGCCTTGCTGCCGTCATTCATCGGCTATATCCCGTTGCTTAATCCCGGTTTTTGTTGTCATTCCCCGAGTTCTCACTCGGTTTGCCCAAGGAGCCGCGCATTTGCGTATCTGCCTCAATATTTTTCAAATTCATATAGTCCATGACGCCAAGCTTTCCGCCACGCAGCGCTTCAGCCATAGCCAACGGCACTTCAGATTCGGATTCCACCACACGCGCTCTCATTTCTACCACACGCGCCTTCATTTCCTGCTCCTGCGCCACTGCCATCGCACGCCGCTCTTCTGCTTTCGCCTGGGCAATACGTTTGTCTGCTTCCGCCTGCTCGGTTTGCAGGAAAGCTCCGATATTTTTGCCTACATCGACATCCGCAATATCAATGGACAGGATTTCGAACGCTGTCCCTGCATCCAAGCCTTTGGACAATACAGTTCTTGAAATCGAATCCGGGTTCTCCAGCACGTCCTTATGCGAATTACTGGAGCCGACGGTTGTAACGATACCCTCACCGACCCGTGCAATAATCGTTTCTTCCCCGGCACCCCCGACAAGTCGATCAATGTTGGCACGTACCGTAACACGTGCTTTAACTTTTACTTCGATACCATCCTTGGCAACTGCAGCAACAATAGGTGTCTCAATAACTCGCGGATTAACGCTCATTTGGACCGCTTGCAGCACATCCCGCCCCGCAAGGTCAATCGCAGCAGCACGTTCAAATTCAAGCGGAATATTAGCCCGCTGCGCAGCAATCAATGCATTGATTACGCGGTCTACATTACCACCCGCGAGAAAATGGCTTTCCAACTGGTTGATATTCAATCCCAGACCGGCTTTGGTCGCCTTAATCAGCGGATTCACAATTCGGCTTGGCGTAACACGTCGCAAGCGCATGGCCACCAGCGTAATGATACCAATCCGCACCCCTGAAGCCAATGCCGAAATCCACAGCATCACCGGGAAAAAACTGAAAAATACGCTCAATACAATAACCACTAACACGGCAAGCAGCAAAATGCTGACGATACCCGATTCGAACACTCGCATCATCCTCCAATAATTGAATTCTTCGTTTATCTGCGTGTTTAGACGCTAGTGTCCGCCTTGACCACAATTCGTCCACCTTCTACTTTGGATACGATGATCGGCGTATCTGTGGCAATAAACTCGCCATTCGTTACAACATCGACACGCTCATCAGCAATAAGCACCGTTCCGGCTGGACGAAGCGGTGTCAGACTCACACCCCGCTGACCTAATAATATTTCCCGATTCACAACCGAAGAAAAACCCTGGTCAGCCGTTAAGCTTTCTTTAAGTACAAAACGGTTCCATATCCCTCGGTCCTTGAATACAATCGCAATAATCGCCACCACGACAACGGCAGCTACAAAGGCAATGCCCAAAGATATAAATGCATGCTGCATGTCGTAAGCCGCTCGAACAACGCCAGCGACCAGGCTAACGGAACCCAATATGCCCAATATACCAAAGCTTGGAATGAACATTTCAAGTATAAGCAAAGCCAGGCCAATGATAAACAACAGCCATGTCTCTGAACCTGCAAAACCAGCGATATAATTGCCGAAAAAATACAAACCAAATCCGAGTATGCCCAAAATTCCCGGTACACCAAAGCCGGGTACAAGCAGTTCAATCACTACACCCGCGATACCAATAAATAAAAGCAATGTTTGTACGATCGGGTTGGTTAATATTTCGGCAGCTTTCTCAGCCGATGTTTGCTTCACATAAAATACATCATCTGTGCTGTAACCCATCCATTGGATCACCTCTTGTTCTGAGGAGGCAATGTGATCCGCATAACCCAGCTTAAGCGCTTCCTCGCTGGTTAAAGAAATGATCTGGCCTTTTTCCTTATTAAAGTTCAGTTCCGGGATAGCTACCGTAATTTTGGAGTCTACCATCCCCCTCGCAATATCCGGATTACGTCCGCCAGATTCTGCGGCAGATGCCATGCTGCTCTTCCACCAAGCTATTATTTTCGGGTCGGTAACAGCCTGCCCCTTGCCGTCTACCAACGCTGCAGCTCCAATAATACTTCCCGGCTCCATAACGATCTTGTTTGCACTGAGCGCAATATAGCTTCCCGCCGATGCCGCTTCGCCCCTGATGTAGGCTACGGTCGGAATTGGGCTGTCTTTAATCAGTTTGCCCAGCTTCTCCGCTGTATCTACCCGTCCCCCAGGCGTGTTAATATCCAGCAAAATCAGACCTGCTTTGGACTCTGCTGCTTCCGCAAATCCACGTTCCATAAAACGGCTCAGGCCTTGTTCAATTTCCTGATCTACGGGTATAACGAACACGGCTCCGCCTTTGGCTGCGGCTTCCACTGATCCGGAATGAAATAATGGCAGCAGGATAACTGATACCACAATCCATAACGTTAAAAAGATCATTTTTCGACTGGAGTGGTGCTGTTCTCTGTGCATTTCTCTCCCCCCTTTCGATCTTGCTTTATTACAGCATACCAAACTTTGTTAGGTAAACTACACAATTTTCAGGCTTTAATGTGAAATTATTGGGGTTGTTGCTATTCCTGACGGCTGTCACATACTTTACGCATTCAACAGTCATCACGTTTCACACAACTAAAGATAGCGCTTTCATTAAAGGGGTTTTTCACATTATACGATTCTACGATAAACATGGCAGATGCAGAAATAACACCCTCTGTGAACAGAGGGTGTTGTGTTTTCCTGTTTGTCGCAGGTTTATTGCAGAAATTGTTGAACCGCCTGGTTCACGAGCTTACCGTCAGCGCGACCTTTTACCTTAGGCATCAAGGCCGACATTACTTTCCCCATCTCGGCTTTCGAAGAAGCACCGGTTTCCTGGATGGTCTGCTGTACAATAACTTTAATTTCTTCTTCTGAAAGTTGTTCAGGAAGGTACTGAGCGATGATCTCTATTTCTGCTTTCGTGCTTGCCGCAAGTTCATCGCGACTGGCTTTTTCAAATTCATGGAGGGCATCTTTTCGCTGTTTGATCTCACGACTCAGAATATCAAGCACTTCGTTGTCGTCCAAATCTCGTTTCAAATCTATTTCAAGATTTTTAATCGTAGAACGAACCATTCGAATGGTGGAGAGTTTGAACTTGTCCTTACTCTTCATAGCTTGCTTCATATCTTCGTTTAATCGTTCGCTCAAATTCATGGTTGCTCAGCTCCTCCTAGAACTTTCTCTTACGAGCAGCCTCGGACTTTTTCTTGCGCTTTACGCTTGGCTTTTCATAATGCTTGCGTTTCTTCACCTCAGCCAATACGCCATCCTTAGCAATGGAACGTTTAAAGCGACGAAGTGCAGCATCAATTGTCTCGTTTTTGCGAACTTTAGTTTCAGACACCAGTTTTCCCTCCCTCCGACCAGACCGTCCAAGAGCAATAACACGGTTCATCAAATTTTATTATAGGTGATACGGAAACCGGGTGTCAACCTATAAGAAAAAATGAATACTTACAAGGAATCTTTTTCTCCATTCACTTCAGTATTACTAAAAGACAAGCTCTGTCATTTTTAAGCATGTGAGTCCGAAATACTTGTCAGGGCCCCTAATTTAGCGCCGCCCAGCAGGTGATAATGCAGATGCCCAACCGCTTGCCCACTATCCGGGCCGCAGTTGTTAATCAGCCGATAGCCGGACTCAGCGATTCCCAGCTTTTTTGCCACCTCAATCGCAACACGATGAATCTCTGCGATGAGAGGAAGATCCTCCTCCGTCACAGCATTCATTGAAGGAATGTATTTCTTCGGGATGATGAGTACGTGTACTGGCGCCGCAGGCTGGATGTCATGAAATGCGAGCACATTCTCAGTTTCCAGTACCTTTTTGCTAGGGATGGTTCCATCCACAATTTTCAAAAACAGATCGTCCATTCAAAACTCTCCTTTGGCAATGAGCCGATCATAAGCAATAAAAGCAATTGCTCTCGGCATTCAAAGTTATGTATGTCCTACAACCGAATAGAAGCATATACAATTATATGTATCATAACGGAAAAAGGGGCTTAATACCAGTTCCCCTTCACCACTTCCTCTATTATAGTTTTCACGCCCGCATCAATCTGATCCGGCTGTGCACGTGAAATGCTGATGCGTAAAAACTTTTCTTGTTCCCTATAGCTCGTCAAATAAAAACCTTTGCCAGATACAACCTGGATCTTCCTCTCGGAAAGGCGCTGTACCAAACGCTCCATATTCACGGTTCGAGGCAGCTTAAACTGCATATAAACTCCTGATGCTACAGTTGAGGCTTCAATGAGTCCGGCCTGATTATATCGTTCCACCGCCTGGTTGAGAATATGGATGCGCTCTGAATACAGTTTGCATATCGTATGCTTATGACGTTCATACATTCCGTTTTTAATATAAATATCAAGCGCAGCCTGAGATAACATGGAAGTATCGACGTATCGTTTATATGCCTGGAACGTCTTTAATAGAACTTCTGGCAAAACTGCGACCCCTAGACGCAAGCCCGGGAAAATGATTTTGGAGAAGCTTTTCAAATAAACAACATGATTCGTCTGGTCATATGCATATATGGGGTCAAAGCTATAATCGACCTCCAAATCAGCCATATAATCATCCTCTACGATGTACACATCGTATTTGGCGGCCAAGGCAGCTATAGCCTTTCGCTTTTCCGCATTGTATGAGCTTCCCAAGGGGTTATGATATCTTGACATGGTATAAAAAAACTTGATGCTTCCGCTTTTAAATTGATTCTCCAATTCCTGCAAATCTATACCTGCTGCTGTGCGGACAATCGTGCTGACAGGTATGTTCTCTTCCTCCAAAAAACGCAAATAAATATCGTAGCTCGGCTGCTCAACCAAAACCTTTTCTTTACCGTTAGGAAACGACATCTTAGCAAGGATTTCCAGAGCCTGCTGAACACCTGAAGTCACGATAATCCGATCCATTTTTGCAAACACCTGATTATCAGCCAAATGGGAAACCAATGTATGACGCAGTGTCTCCAGCCCTTGCGAATCCCCGTAAGTGAACAGATGATATTTGTAGGTATCTATAGCCTGATTTAGACAATGCTGAAAATCCAAATATGGAAATACGTTTAAGTCCGGGGATGCGGAAGTAAAATCAACGACGTCATTCATATGGCTATGGCGCACATCACCATAATTCTCCACTACATAGTATCCGCTTTGCGGTATGGAATAGATAGCATGCTTCTTCTCGAGTTCGGCATAGGCCCGCAAAATCGTACTTTTGCTGCACCCGTATAACTCCGAAGCGTCACGGACAGACGGCAGCTTGTGACCGGATTTGAATTGACCCTCACGAATTTTAAGCTCTATATCCGATAAAATGGAAACATATTTTTTCACAAATATCCTCCTATCGTAATTTTTCTTTATATACCTGATGTTAACACGCCTGGTGGATAACAGTAACGGGACCTTCGTCCTGTCCAGTATATATCATGGAGGATATAGATAAAAAAGCTGCTTCTTCTTAGCGGAAGAAACAGCTTTTATGGTATGATCATCTATAATTCTCAGTAAAACCGCTTTGCTGTACATGTAGAAGATGTTTATTATGCGAGCTGACTAAACGAAGACAGTAGGGATATTCACTATGGCGATGAGGCAACCTGTGCTTAATAATAAGGCAGCAAGGCAATCGCAGTCAGCGCAGCCAGTGGCAGAATCAGACGATTAAAGCGTCGGCGACCGTAAGGGAAGCCGTATCCGTATCCGTATCCATATCCATAGGGAGGATAAGGTGGATAGAACCCATATCCCCCATAGGCTCGGGAGCCGCC
>NZ_JH601056.1:522577-524460 GCF_000245715.1 Paenibacillus sp. Aloe-11
GCCCCAGCCGCAGCTGCTGGGTGGATAAGGGAGATTGACGTTTGCGTTTGCGTTCACATTCGCGTTGACGTTCGTGTTCTCCATCTCGCCCACGGGAACGGCTAAGTACAATTTCTCATCATCCACATGTTCTACGATTCCATCATACATGGTTCCATCCTTCACCCATACGCATACATAACGATACATATGCTTTTGACACAGTGTTTTAGCATCCGTTTGTTCCGGTGCTGTAACGGTTGGCATGCTATTTTCCATGGTTATTTCCTCCTAGGCTCTTGCATGTATACCGTATGTTATTCAAAAACGGGCTATGTGCTACAAGAAATTGGGCGAATTTCGGGTTGCAAAAAAAAGAAGCACCCCGGAGGCTCTTGGCAGAGCCCCTCTGAACGGACGTATACCGGGAAATCCCTTCCTCAGCATACGTCCGCCGGGGTGCTGTATGATTAACTTGTCGGCTTAGCTGTATTATAACAACGCTTTTAAAATGTTTCCATAACGACTCTGGAGCCGCCTCCAGCCTGCTCAGCGGGTAGAACGACCAGCTTGCGCGGAAGTCGGGCCCGCAGCTCAGGCACATGACTGATTACACCAACAGACAGTTGATCGTGATGCAGCTTTTCCAGGGAGGTAATCACCGTGTCAAGCAACTCAGGGTCCAATGTTCCAAAGCCTTCATCCAGAAAGAAAAATTGAAGCGGGTATTGGCCCCGCAATTGAATCTGAGCCGATAGTGCAAGCGCAAGCGACAGGGAGGTTAGAAACGTCTCTCCGCCGGACAAGGTCGATACCGGACGCTTGACACCACCGTTGGCATCATCACTAATGACAAAACCACCACTGGAGTCTACCTCCAACGCGTAACGCTGCTTGGTCAGAAAACGCAAACGACGTGAAGCCGACTGACTGACCTGCATAAGCTGCTCCTCAGCAATGTATTCAACAAAGGCATTGCCCCGAAAAACAGATTGGAGCTTGGACATCTTTTCTGCCTCGCTACGCAATTGTATACGATTGGACTCCAGCTCCACCCAGCGAACATGCCTACGCTGCAAATCCTCCAGATCACGCTCGGCCTTGGCACGATTCTGAAGCGCCTCTTCGTCACGTATACGGCACTCGCGGAGCTGCGCGGCAGTCCTTTCCCACTCTTCCTCCGTAACGGTTGCTCCATTCAGTTGCTCTTCCACATGTTTTAAGCGGGAAGACAGCTCTTGTTCTCGCTGTCGGTGCAGGCTCACTTCACGTTCATAACGTGCGGCTTCATCGGGCCTCAGACAGCATTCCAGAACCTCTGCTTCTGTCGCAAAAGTTGAATCTTCCAGACGACTGCTCCAACGGGTCTCAGACATCTGCCGTCTTTCTTCAGCCGAGTCGGACGCCTGCCGGGCAATCAACGAAGCATGAACAGCCTGCTGCTTGCGTTCCTCCGCTTCAGTATGGCGACGTGCTGCAGCTGCAGCTTCGTTTTTGAGTCTCTGCAGGCGTGAAGCCGTTTCTTCCAACAAGAAAGCTGCCTGTCCTTCTCCAACCCATTTTCGGAGCTGTTCCCGCTTTTCGCGCAACGAATCGTCTTTGCTTTGGAGCCCTGTACGACGGGCAATCATGATTTTATCTTCCTCGATGATGCTCTGCTGTATCTGCTGAATACGTGCAGCTTTTTCTTCGAGGAAGGTCACGCTCGTCTCCAGCCGCGACCGCAGCTCCTCTGCACGCCCATCGCGTTCCTGCATGGCGCGATAACGCTCCGCGGCTTCGTCCGGCGCCACGTCCGGCAGCTGCGTCGTCCATTCGGCGCGCAATCCTTCGCTGCGCGCAGCGCATGCCTCGCGCTTGCTCCGCGCCTGCGCAGCGCATGCCTCGCGCTTGCTCCGCGCCTG
>NZ_JH601056.1:525237-525552 GCF_000245715.1 Paenibacillus sp. Aloe-11
TTTAGCTCCTGTTGCAGCTCCTGCTGCCGCTTCAAGCCTCGTGCCTGCAGCTCTTGCTCCTTGTCAAGTCCTTCGCCATATGAAGCAAGGGTTTGTTCACTTTGCACCAGCTCTGCCGCGAGACGCTCCCGGTCGGTCCGTAGCACCTCCGTATCACGCTCCAGTTGAAGCGCCTGTTCCAATTGATCGATCCGAAGCAGCAGCCTCGGCTCCTCCGCACCCAGCGCTTGCCGGGCCTGTTCGTCTGCTTGTGCAGACACAAGCGCAGCCTCCTGCGCTGAGACGGCCTGAACCGCCGCTTCTTCGGCGGCCTTT
>NZ_JH601056.1:525617-528417 GCF_000245715.1 Paenibacillus sp. Aloe-11
GCCGACGCTTGACGCAGCTTGTGCTCCAGCAAAGCAATGGATGGCTCCAGTGCTGCCAGCTGTCCCAGCTCATTCGCCCGGCGACTGTGCTCCATAACCAATTCGCGGGTTTTGTTCAGCGCTTCCGCCTCGCGAGCAACACGCTCCAGCTCACGACGTGAAGACTCTGCATTAGCAATTGCTTCTTTGAGACGCACCTCCACATGTTCAAGCGCTTCAGCACTCGCGTTCCCCAGGCCTTGCTGCTCCGCTTCCAGCTCTTTCAATGCAATGTCATTGTCCTTCACACGACGGCTGAGCTTCTGTGCCAGTTGATCGCCGTATTTCTCCAAATGGAACAAACGCTGCAGCATCTGCCTGCGTTCACTACCCTTTAAGGACAAAAATTCCGCAAACTTTCCCTGCGGCAATACGACGGCACGCGTAAAATCGTCCATTTTCAGGCCGATATACTCCTCCACACAGCGCGTCACATCCTGCACCTTGTCAGCAATCACTTCCTCGCCGTCCTCTGTGAGCGCAATAAAACGACTGAGCGTATTATTAACAGATACGCCTCCAGCGCGTTTGAAACGTCGTTCCACACGGTAACGGCGTGGTCCCTGCGCTGACATGAGTTCAAACGTAAAGGCAACGGACAGCGTGTCTTCAGCATGATTCATGATGCCTTGAGTACCATTCACCGCCCGCTCCACTTTACCGTACATAGCCAACGTAATGGCATCGAGCAAAGTTGATTTGCCACTCCCGGTGGGGCCAAAAATCCCAAACAGTCCGGTTTCGGTCAGCTCGTCAAAACGAATTTCCTGCGGCTCCCGATAGCTTTGCAGCCCCGCCAATTTCAGTCATACATTCTCCTCCTCAGCGTGGTCTCTTGCATTATCCTGCTCCACCAGCTCCAAAAAAAGCTGCACCAATCCATCATCCGGTTGTGCCCCGCCTGTCTGTCGCTGATAGAAGGCCCGAAACAGCTCATGAACCGGCAATTCTGACCGTTGATGCTCCAGCTGTGCTGCAGCCATTTCCGGATACAATGGACGAATGTGAATGATGCCTTCACGGCTTTTGCGCAGCCGCTGAATATCCCCCATCGACATCGCTTCATCGAGCGTAATCTCCAGATCAATAAAAGCATCCATATCCAGCCCTTCGTCCAGCCAGCGGTATACTTCTTCCAGGCCTCCCCGTGCGCGCCACCTCACCAATGGACGTCCACTGGTAATATACAGTTCCTCGACCTGTGCAGGCTTGCCGGCAACCACGTCAATCAACGTAACCGATTTGGCTTGTCCCGCCTCGGAAAAGCTGTATGCCAGCGGAGAGCCGCTATAACGCATCAGCCCGTCTCCCTTCACGTACTGGGGACGGTGCAAATGTCCCAGCGCTGTATATTGCGCCCCGATGCTCAGCGCTGACGGATCGACCGTATAGGCTCCCCCGACCTGAATCGGACGTTCCGAGTCCGACTCCAGCCCGCCGAGCACATAAATATGGCTCATCGACAAATTAACGGTGTCGGGCTGAAACGCTGTACCCAGCTGTGCCATCAGCAACCCCACACGGCGGCTATATGCCTCGCGTAATACCGTTTCATCTCCGTCCTCAGACAACAGCTCGTTCAGACGAGACTCGGAGGGATACGGCAGGGCTGCGATGCATGCCATTTCGCCCGTTCGCGGTGTATGAACGCGCACCGCTTTCCCGCTGGGCAGTCCCAGCAGTGTAATTCCGCGCCCGCTTACCAGCGGCGTGACCGAGGATACCCTTTCCGGCTGATCGTGATTGCCTGCAATAACGACCAGAGGTCTTCCTCCAGCCGTAAGACGTGCAGATGCTTCATAAAACAACTGCTCGGCGGCCGCCGAAGGATTGACCGAGTCGTACACATCTCCAGCCATCATAATCAAATCTGCCTGCTGATCGTCAGCCATTTTCGCCAATTCTTCCAAAAACGCTTCCTGCTCCTTCAAACGACTGCGTCCTTCCAATGTGCGACCCAAATGCCAATCACCTGTGTGCAAAATCCGCATAAAATCCGCATACTATTCCTCCTCTCTCTCACATAACTACAGCCGCACACTCTCTCCAGCCTCTAAAAAATACAGCCACTTCTCAGCAACCTTTTTACCTGTAATCGTTTCGATTACATAGGCATAAAGCTCCAATTGAAAACGATACTGCTCCGTTAAATGAGACAGCGTACGGTATTCGGATATCCGGTCTGTTTTATAATCCACCAGCACAAGCCCTTCCGGCGTTTCAAACAGACAGTCAATAATCCCGTTCATCAGCACTTTATCGTCCTGACCGCCTTCCGGGTCTGTTTCCTGTGTTTCCTGTACTGGAAGCATCGATGGCAGGCTGTGGTTCCAGTAATCGACTGCCTGCATCGTATAAGTAAACGGAAGTTCACGTTGAACGTGGGTTGCCTCGAGCATTCTGCCACCCAGCTCACTGGTGAAAAAACGCAATATTTTATCCGTATCCAGCGCCTTCGCATGAACCTCCAGCAATATGCGCTGATTCAGCAGACGGGCCTTGGTTTCCTCAATAACATCGGCGTTCATCACCCCATCCAGCGGCAAATGCAGCATCAGCGTATGATACACCGTTCCACGTTCCGTTGGAGTCAGACGTTGATTTCCCATAAACTTAGGTCTGCGTAAATGTAATGCATTGCCCCCTGTGTGAGAATCTTCTTGATCCTCCGGTGACTCTGCTCGTTGAGAGGCAGATAGATTCAGCCAATCGTCCGCTCCAATCTCCTGCATTTCGAGCCATCTTTTCATCTCGGTAACCG
>NZ_JH601056.1:528427-533938 GCF_000245715.1 Paenibacillus sp. Aloe-11
TGGCTGCCGTCCTGCCTGCCCGTTCATACGGATAGGTCCAGGAAAGAGCCGCAGCAATATCCGTTTCACTTTCTCCCTTCATAGCTAGGGGCATGGCCAGAGGCTCCGCATTTCTCAGCGCTTCTGTCTTCATGTGGCGCTCTTCACTCGGCACCTCTTCCTCATGATCCGAGCTCGCACGGGAGCCGGAAAGAGTTTCCGCTGCCACAATTTTAAAAAGCCAGTCTGCCCCCGGTATGTGCTCCAGCCTGTGAAAATACCCAGCTTGGACACCCGCCGCTTCCCTCAGTGCGACAGCAGAAGGATGGCGAATCAAAGCAGGACCTACCCAGTCCAGATAACTGCGTCCTGCCGCCAGCATATAGTCCGGCAAGACGGTTTCCGTATGCTCTTTGGCACGTGCCCAGCCTGCAGCGCGCGAAGCGATATCCTTCACCGTTCCGGTCATAATAAGCTTTTCACGAGGACGTGTAAGCGCCACGTACAGCACCCGCATTTCCTCAGCCAATAGCTCCAGCTGGGAGCGTCGACGAATCGCCAAATTAGGCAGCGTCGGATAGCTGACCCGGTTTTGTTCCTCCACATATTTGGGGCCAAATCCCAGCTCCTTGTGCATAAGAAACGACGCGTTCAGATCCTGCTGATTGAACATTTTAGCCGTCCCGGCAATGAAGACAACCGGGAATTCAAGTCCTTTACTTTTATGAATGGTCATAATACGAACCGCCTGATCAGGCTCTGTACCGCCACTGCTGGAACCCAAATCACCGCCTCGCTCCCGCAAACGGGAAATGAAGGTCAGAAATCGGAACAATCCACGGTTAGACGTTGAAGTCTCATATTGTCTGGCCCGGTCATACAGCGCCCGCAAGTTGCTTTGACGCTGTGAGCCGCCAGGCAGTCCGCCTACCCAATCCAGATATCCCGTTTCCTCCAGCAAATTCCAAATCAAAGCACTTAAGCTGCCTTGTCTGGCTTCCTTGCGCCATGCTTCCAATTTACGCAGAAATGAACGTAAGCGGGCAGACAACGTATTTCCATCATTTCTGTCACTTAATTCAAATGAAGATTGTGAGTCCTCAGTGAAAAGGTCCAGCTCCATGATGTCAGTGGAAATGCCTTTTTCACTCCCCTTGAGCGGGTTCGCCTCTGCTGCCGCCAGCAAAGCGCCATAAAACAGTCCGTCCGGCTTCTCTAATCGAATTTGAGCCAGCTCATCCTCGGTCAGGCCTACAATTGGCGAACGAAGCACGGAGGCAAGCGGGATATCCTGCTGCGGATTATCAATAATGTGCAGCAGAGACAGCATCACCTCAACCTCCGTTGCTTTGAAAAAGCCTGTCGTCTGCTCTCCGGAAGCCGGAATGCCTTCAAGCCGCAATTCCTCCACAATTAGGGGAGCCCACACGCTGGCCGAGCGAAGCAAAATGACGATATCGCCGTAAACTGCCGGACGCATCGCTTTTAAACCTCTGTCGTAAATCAACAGTGGCTGTCCTGTATCTCCAGTCAGCTCCTTAATCCGTTGCGCGATCGCACGCGCTTCTAATTGCGCCGTCTCTAGCTCCGCAAGCTCGGCCAGTTCGTTTTCCTGTACGCCAGACTCATCACTTAATTCAGCTCCTTCCAGAGCATCCGAAAGACCGTTCCCGCCTTTATCAACTAACAGCAGTTCAGGTGCGTAGGCAGATACAGCAGCTTGCTCCGTTTGCTCGGGATAGGATGCACCATGCACCAGCCACGCCCGTTCGTCATATTCAATTTCAGCCACATCAACGCTCATAATCTGCCGGAATACCAAATTAACCGCATCGACAACTTCCTTCCGACTGCGGAAATTACGCGCCAAGTCTATCAAAAGGCCATCTTCCTGCTCCTGCATGCCATACCGTTGATACTTATTCAAAAACAGCCCCGGCTCGGCCAGCCGAAACCGGTAAATACTCTGCTTCACGTCTCCTACCATAAAACGGTTGCCCGGTTCCTCGCGCGATACCAGCCTTACGATATCTTCCTGTACGGTGTTCGTATCCTGATATTCATCCAGCAGCACTTCATCAAATTGCGCCTTGTATTCAAGTGCAGCGTCCGAAGGCAGCAGTCGATCCGGTGTAGAATCGGGATGACGCAATATTTTGAGACAATAATGCTCTAAGTCCCCGAAATCCACCATCCCCTTGGACTGCTTGTACTGTTGAAATCGTTCTCCGAAGGCAATGACGGTCTCTACCAGTTCGTCCATCAGAGGAGCCGCTGCGTGCAATTCCTCCAGATAGGCTTCCGCTCTCCTGCCGAACAGGGAAGCTTTCATATCTGTAATCATTTTTTTCGCTGCCTCACGCAGCAGCTTGACCCGCTCCTGCAATGCAGGCTCGGTCTGATCTTTTTTGACCGGCTTGAGCTTGCCGAAGGAAGCCAGCTGAAAGTGATCATACAGCGTTGCCCATGGCTGTGTCTCCAGCTCCTGCAGCAATCCCTTCACCATCGCCGCATCCTCTTGCAGCGTTGCTGCATAAGGTGCAGGACCGCCGGGCTGCATAGCTGCTTCATGCGCCTGTTCCAGCAAGCTTGTAGCCCCGCGTAGGGAAAGCACGGCATCCGTCAAAATGCTGCGAACCCAAGGAGTCTCTCCCAAAGCGGCCACATCCTGTACACGAAATGCTGACGCCGTCTCCCTCAACCAATGCTCCGGCCAAGGATGGCTTTGAGAAAAATCGTACAGCCGCTGAACAAGCACATACATTGCATCATCGGTGCGTTCCCCGCTAAACCAGTCCACCAGTCTGCGAAATGTGCTGCCTTCAGCATGAGCCTCATATTTTTCCTCAAACAGCTCTTCCAATAGCTCCTGTCGCAGCAATTCCGTCTCATGCTCATTCATAATCCGAAAACCGGGATCAAGAGGAATGGCCTGATAATGCCTGCGAATAACCTCCATACAAAAAGAGTGAAGCGTCGTAATCGAAGCCCGATTCAGCAACGATAGCTGACGGCGTACATGCTCACTTTCCGGTTCCTGCTCCAACACCCGTTCCAGCGCTTCCCGTATCCGCTGACGCATTTCGGCAGCTGCAGCCTTTGTAAAGGTCGCCACCAACAGCCGATCCACACTGAAGCCGAGCTGGGGATCGACGATTTTACGAATAATACGCTCTACCAGTACCGCTGTTTTACCAGACCCCGCCGCCGCTGCCACCAGCATGTTGTTGCCGGACTCGGCAATGGCACGCCACTGGTCATCACTCCACATGCTGCCTTCCGGCTTCGGTATGTCTTTTGCGTTGAGTATGCCTTTTGTGCTGAGTATGCCTTTCGTGTTAGAAGCTCCTATCATCGGTCCATTCCTCCTTTCCCATCCTGTATATGACCCAGCAGATTCCATATTTGATCCTTGCCAGGTTTGCCCCATTGATTGTAGCCACTGCCTTCCAGACTGTCGTCAAATTGACAAACAGGCTTGAATGAGCAGAACGTACATGCTGTCTCCTGCTGAATACGATAAGGCTCAATGGCTACATCGCCCTCTGTCATCCGTGTTCCAATCGTTCGAATATTGTTACGCACCGAAGCCAGCAGACTATCCCACTGTTCCGGCGAAGCGACGGACGCACTGCTGTAAAAACTGCCGTCTGCCTTCACCGCAACAGGTAAAATGGAGGAATACCCCTTATCCAGTGCTGTATCCATTTGCCCAACCACGTCTCGATCCGCAAGCAATAATCCTTTCATTTTGAAGCGTTTCAAAAGCTCCTGACGAGCCTGTTCCGCGCTAAGGCCGTTAGGCGACTGCAACATTGGATTGTGAACGTGAAAATATAGTGTCCCCGCCGGATAGGCCGTTTCACCCAACCATTCCTCTGCCGCATTCAGCAGCACGTCCAGATAGGTGAGCATTTGCAGGGACAAGCCATAGTACACCTCATGCAGCTTCAGATCCTTTTGGCTGGATTTGTAATCGATAACCCGTAATAGCAGGCCTTTTTCTCCCTCTGCCACATCCACACGGTCAATCCGTCCGACGATTTCCATGATAACGCCGTTATCCAGTCGAAAGGTCAGGGGCGGAAGCGGTTGGCCCGGTCCAAAGTCCAGCTCCAGCCCAATCGGCTCAAAGCTGCCTCTACGCGCATGCTCACCCAAAATCAATGAAGCACGGCTCACAATATCCTTCAGCTTGCGTAAAATATAGCCATAGCGCTTGGAGCTCATTAAAATCTCGCCTTGCAGGCGAGGAGCCAAACGCTCCACTGTCGTTTCCGCCTCCTGGCGGCACTCCTCCGTGCTGAGACTCCCCCAGCTTATGTTTCTTGCCCGCAAATTAATCGCCATTTCCCCGAGCGCTGCATGGAATAATTGTCCGATATCCGGTGCCTTCAGGCGATACATTTGCCGCTCCTTCAAACGAAGACCGTGAGAGGCAAAATGCGAAAACGGACATGCGACAAAACGTTCCATCCGGGATACACTGGTACGCAGCTTGCTGCCGTACAGACGGTGACTCGTTTCCTTCTGCAATTCGGCGTGGTTTTCGTAAAAAAGAGAGGTCAGCAGTTGACGCAGCTTATCCTTCTCACGCCCTTGCTGGCTGGCATGCCAGTTGTATACCTCCCACCAGGGAGACAGAATATCGCCACCACGCCGCCAATGCCGTAACTGCGCAATGAGCTGCGGCAAAGCCTCGGACGGATGGGAAGCATACTCCCATTGGGCCGCCCAGGCATCTCCCGGCAATGGGTAGCCAGCCAATGGACGTTCTTCCAGACCGGGAAACAGTTGCCGGACATGGCGAACCAACTCTGATGGCAGCAGCGACTTCCCTTCTTCATCGGTCACAGCATAACTCATCCACAGGCTTTTGCCAGGGGACGTAAGAGCCGAATAAGCGAGAAAGCGTTCATCCAATAGACGTCTTGTCATATCCGGTGCCAGCTCTACGCCTCGTTCGTTCAAAGCGGTACGCTCCTGCTCATTCAGCACGCCGTCCTCATGAAACACAGCCGGCATCACACCTTCGTTCATACCGAGCACAAAGGCATGCTGTATGCCAGCTACACGTGTACGATCCGTGTTGCCGACCAGTACCTGATCCAGAGCTGGCGGTACAAGCCCCATACGGAACTCAGCCAATCCCGTTTCCAGCACACCCGCGAACAAAGAGGTATCCAGCCTTTCATCGCCCATCATTTCGACAATCTGATCCAGCAGCTCAAGCACCGCATCCCATACCTGACGATGCTCCTTGGCCTGCTCGGGATTTCCGGCTTCCTCAGCCTGACGAACAAAGACGTCCAGTTTTTGACCGATTTCTGCATCCTCCAGCAGCAGATATACCGCTTCACACTTCTCGAATGCTGTGCGAGCCTTGCCGAGTCGCTTCTCAAACGCACGTAAAGGCGTCACGATCACATCACGGCACAGCTCCATCAAATCGAGTGTTTCATCCCGTTGCCGGTTCCGCTCCTGCTCCTCCAACTCCAGCGACAGACTGGGCACAGCCTGCCACGGTCGTCC
>NZ_JH601056.1:533978-596798 GCF_000245715.1 Paenibacillus sp. Aloe-11
AATTTTCCAGACGGTCCATGTCCTCACGGCTAACCCGACCATCCAGCGGCAGCAGAAGATCCGTTTTGACCGCACGAAATACATCTTCATACCGCCAACGCCGCTGGACGATATCCAGCGAAGCCCGAATCATTTCCACTAAGGGATGATGCAGTACACTTCTTCGCTGATCCAGGAATACCGGAACTCCATATTGCTTGAATATCGGTTCCACCCACGGCTCATAATCCTCAATATGACGTACAAACAAAGCCATTTCCCGATAACGTGCGCCTTCATCCCGGGCCAGACGGCGCATTTCGCGTACGGCCCCTTCCAGCTCTGCACGACGATTGGCCGCAGCGTACAGCTTTATGCCCTCCGGCTGCTTGTCTGCCCATTGATCCCGTAGCTGCTGCGGTATCCGATACCCTGTACGATGTTCAAAATATGCCTCCAAATACGCCAACGCCGAACGCTCCTTAAACCTCGGCATTGGATCTGGGCGCAATAATTGGGTCCGCATCTCTATCATCAGCTCGTCGGCCATTCCTTTAAGCTTTACATAGGTAGCTGCCGACGGATGAAACAAATCCAGCTCATGCGGAAGCTGTCCGCTCTCGTAGCTGCGGTTGCAGGTCAGCGCCACCGTCAACGAAGAGGCGTGCAGCATAAGCTGCTCTACCACCTTGTATTCATGCGGCGTAAACCTGCGGTAGCCATCCATCCAAATATCTGCCCCGCGCACAAGAGATGACTCGGCAATCTGTTCTGCCAGCATGCGCAGCGTATCCTCACCGTCAATATATTTAAGCGCCAGCTCTCGTTCAAAATCCTCATAGATTAAACTGATATCCTTGAGCTTACCGCGCAAAATCGGGACCGTCTCCCCTGCGGCATGCATGCGCTCCAGCTGCTCTGGTACAGACCGTGTATCATTCCCATACTGCTTTAGCTCCGTAAACAACGTATTCAACCGGTCTACAAAGCCAAGCTGATCCCCCGAGTCCTTGAACAAGCTCAGTTCATCCTTGCGACGACGTATAATTTTATATAAAAGCATCTTCTTGCCCTCTTCCGTCACCGGCACCAGCGCTGAACCTCCGGTTTCCTGCATGACTAAATAAGCAAGACGATGAAATCCCATCACCTGGGCGCGCACCGACCCCTGAATACCGTTTCCGGCTTCTGTAAGCAACGCATGCTCGGAAGCAAATGACGATTGCTCCGGTACGAGCAGCAACATGGGCTTGCCTAGCGGCTGCTCGCGTAGCATAGATGTCATTTCATGACGGATTAGCGTGCTTTTACCACTGCCTGAGCGGCCAATCAACAAACGGACCGACATGATGCGGCCTCCTCTCCAACGAACAACATTCTATTTAACAGTATAGCACACGAGGCAAGGGAGAAAAGAACGTACGTTTGCCATTTTGCAGCAATATATCCTTCCTCAAAAAACAAACAGTCCCGCAGGTTGGCTTGATGCATGCCTTCTCTACAGGACTGATGTATACATTAAACGAGCCTATTTTACTTATTTAACCATCTTTAGCCATCCCAAAGACGATTCACTGTGTTTCCACACCTACAGTTGTTTTTGGCTGCGCACCTCAAAGATCGCGAATTTCAAATAATGGCCTTCCTCCACGCCCAAAATTTGCGGATGATCCTTGCCCGCTGCTCTCCAGTCCACCAGACGGAGGATTTTTCCTGCATCAGCCGCCGCTTCCTTAATCGTGTCCAGAAACAGTTCGGGACGCATATGGTACGAACAGCTCGCCGTCACCAGATAGCCCCCCTCATTAACGAGCTTCATCCCGTGCAGGTTGATATCTTTATATCCCCGCGTAGCTCCTTTGACCGCACTTTTCGTTTTGGCAAAGGCTGGCGGATCAAGAATAACCACGTCAAACGTACGTCCGCCACCAGCTGTTAGCGGCTTGGACGTATCCCCCTTGCCCCCAGCTCTGGCTGCTCGTTCCTCTACACCTTTGACCTGATTGCGCAAATATTGAAAAGCATCGTCGACGACAAACTCGACGCGTTCCTCGAAGCCGTTCAGCTTGACATTATCCCTGGCGCTTTCAATCGCATGCTCGGAAATATCAAGACAAGTTACTTTTTTGGCCCCGTATTTACATGCATGAAGTGTAAAGCTTCCGGTATGTGAAAAGCACTCCAGTACGGTTGCGCCATCCCAAAACGGGAATTCAACAACCTTGCCGCTTTTATTTACAGGCTTCATAACCGTAGTGCCAGAGCCACCTTGTTCTGCTACTTCCTGCATTGTAATTCCGCTGCGCGCACCCCAGCCTGTCATCAACGGTGCAATCGCCGCACGATTCTCACGCTGGTCGAAGAAATAACCTGTCTTCTGGCCCTCCACAATATCGACCTTGATTTGCAAGCCATTTTCCGTTACCACGACATGGCGTGGGCAATCACCGTACAAAGGCCCCTTCGTCTGTTCCAGTCCTTCCAGCTCGCGGACGGATACATCACTGCGTTCATATATACCGACCGGATGAATGACTTCAACGAGCGCGTCCCTAATTTCTTCCCTACGCCGATCCATGCCCAGCGTTAACAGCTGCACGACCAATACATCACCAAAACGGTCTACAATCAGTCCAGGCAAAAAATCAGCCTCGCCGTACACTAGCCGATAAGCATCTCCTCCGGTCACAAAACGTTCACGGTGTTCCAGACAATTGCGGAAGCGTTCAACAAAGAAGCTTTTGTCCATGGCTTCCAGCGGCTCGTACGATAGCACACGCACCGTAATTTGTGAAGCCGGATTATAGTAGCCTGTCGCCAAATATCGACCCTGATGGTTAACAATGCTAACCAGATCGCCCGCCGCCGGATCGCCCTCGACCTTGGCTATTTCATTTTTAAACACCCAGGGGTGTGCGTGCTCCAGCCTTTTTTTGCGGCCTCGTTCTAATATTACTGAAGGCAAAACCCTCACTCCTATTCTTGGATTACTCAAAGTCCTTATAAGCGTGGTGTTCGATGGGGCGCGGCTCCGCGATTCATTTGATCTTACGATCGCTGTTGCAATGGAATTCTTGGATTAGGTAAAACATTTAAAGGTAAGAATCCCCCTGCAAAGGCGAACGCTCTCGCTTCTCCAGATTCAAATGAACCGCTCCGCTACTGCCCGCCTTTATATCGACGTCACGCTTTTAAAGCTTGTGTAGATACTACAAAATTATCGTTCCGTAAAAAAACTGCTCAGCCATGCTTGTCATGGCTGTCCTCGGTAGATCATAGGCTGTTACATAAGCGCTTTAGCGTTACTGAGAAAGGTCAATATACTTCGTTTGATGCTAAGTGCAACTCATGGAAATATCGTGATTCTTTAAGGCATTACAACAATGAGCGAAAGATCAAATGATCTGTGAATCGCCTTAGTCACCAACATTAAATTACATTAGAAAAGGGGGCTACGCCCGTGTTTATACACGTTATTTTGCCGCTGTGCGGTGGGCTGCTTATTTTTTTGGGCGGAATGAAGCTGATGGAAGCAGCCCTCCGCCATTTGGCTGGCCCCTTCCTTACTCGCTGGCTGAACCGGGCCACCGTCTCCCCTTGGCGGGGCTTGCTGTTCAGCTCAGGCATTACCGCCCTGCTGCAAAGCAGCACCGCCGTAACGGTGATGACCATCGGTCTGGTTAATGCCGAGCTGTTGACCTACGGTCGTACGCTCGGCATCATCCTCGGCACCAATATTGGCACCTGCCTGACCACCGAGCTGATGGGGCTGCAGCTGGGCAAAATGGCTGTGCCGCTGCTATGTGGCTCACTGCTATGCTGGAGCACCGCCGTCCTGTGGGGAGAAGCTGTCCCCGGCCGCCAGTATGTATCTGCCGGAGCTCCCCACGGCTCCAATGGACTCAGCCGCCCGCAGGCTGCACAATTTATCAGCCTTGCCTTTGCCGGATTTTCGCTGATTCTGATCGGCATCCGTGTGATGCAAGCAGTCGGCCCCTGGATTGAGCAGGCCGGACTATTCCGCTGGTTTCTGGATCACGCTGCGGCCAACATGTGGTGGGCCTTCGCCGCTGGAGCCTGCCTGACCGCACTTGTCCACAGCAGCGCAGCCGTCATCGGCATGGCGATCAGCCTTGCGGCCGCAGGTGCCTTGCCGGTCGATGTGGGGATCGCCATTGTCATCGGCTCCAATGTAGGCACATGCGTAACTGCTCTGATCGCCGCTGTTGGCGGCAGTGTGTCCGGCAAATTTGTGGCCTGGTCCCATGTGCTGCTGAACGTAGGCGGGGCATTGCTTTTTATGCCGTTGATTCCCGGGCTGGAAATGGCTGCCGCCTGGATATCCGCCGAGCCCGGAGCCAAGGTCGCCCATGCCCAAACCCTGTTTAACGTGATCAGCTCTCTGCTTGTCCTGCCCGTCTGCTATTTACCTGTATGGACTCGCTTAGAGCAACGCATGTCTCACCCTAGAATTAAACGTTAAGTCCCAGCATAGACAGCGCCTTGCTCAGAATGACATCATTATTATCATATCCACCTTGGCGCTGGAGACGCCATGCTTCCTCAGGCGTATGCCACGCGACACCTTTTATTTCTTCGATCTGCGCCTGTAAATCTCCATCCAGTGCCTCTACGAGATAATAATGAACTTCCTTGTCCACTTCCCCATATTCAGCGTGCCGGTACGTATAAGCAATCATATCCACATGCTGAATAATTCGCCCGTTTAGCCCTGTTTCCTCGCGAATTTCACGCAAAGCCGTCTGTTCGATTGTTTCTCCAGGCTCCATTTTGCCTTTAGCCAGGGATACCTTGCCATATCGGTCGGTAATCAGCTGGATTTCAAGCTGCTCCCCCTGTCTGCGAAACACCACACCGCCTGCTGAAATTTCCTTTTTTGCTGCCATCCTGTAATCTCCTTTCCTTGCGCAACAAGGATTCCGTCCTCTCTGTAAGGAAAGGCGAAATCCTTGTTGGCCATCGCTATTGCCTATTCAGGCTTTTTACGCTCTTAAAGAGCTGTTTGCAGTCCATTCTCCAGTACGCGGACCAATTGACCTTCACTTTCATTAATGCCCGCCTTCGTCAGCTTCACATGGCACACCTTGCCGACCAGATCTTCAGTACCTTCAAACACCAGTTGAATGTAATTGTCACTATAACCATAGAGTATGCCACTACCTTCGGTCCCTTTCGGCGCAACTTCCGGAATGACCTCCAGCACCTGACCTACAAACTTCTCAGCATACGCCAGCTGCATTTGCTCTGACAGTTCAATCAGCTCATGCACACGTGCATTTTTCACGTCCTCGTCGACCTGATCCTCCATACGTGCCGCAGGCGTTCCAGTGCGCTTGGAATACGGGAATACGTGCATTTCTGAGAAATTGATTTTTTTCATCAGCTCATAGCCGTTGCGGAACATTTCGTCCGTTTCCCCGGGGAATCCGACAATCACATCTGTTGTAATCGCCACATCCGGCATTGCTTTTCGAATCATAAGCATCTTGTTATAAAATTCTTCTGTCGTGTACTTGCGGCGCATCCGTTTCAGCACGGTGTCGTCTCCTGCCTGAAGCGGTATGTGAAAATGACGAACCAGCTTGTTGGAGCGTTTCAGCACATCCAGCATTTTTTCATCGATCTGGCTGGCTTCAATCGAGCTGATACGAATGCGTTCCAGCCCTTCCACCTTCTCCAGATCCCACAACAGATCGGACAGGTCATAATTTTCCATATCGTCACCATAGCCGCCAGTATGAATACCTGTGAGTACAATTTCCTTATAGCCTGCATGCACCAACTGACGCGCCTGTGCGATAATGCTCGCGGCATCACGGCTACGGGATAGACCGCGCGACCACGGGATGATGCAGAAGGTACAGAAGTTATTGCAGCCATCCTGAATTTTCAGAAACGCACGGGTATGGTGAGCAAAATCAGGCACATCCATTTCCTCAAACACACGAGTCTTCATAATATTACGCACGGCATTCACCGGTTGACGTGACTCTTGAATCTCCTTCACAAACGGGATAATCTTGTCCCGATCCTGTGTACCAATAACGAGATCGACACCGGGAATATCCATAATTTCAGCAGGAGAAGTTTGAGCGTAGCAGCCCGTCACTGCCACAATAGCATCTGGATTTCGGCGAATCGCGCGACGAATAATCTGACGGCTCTTTTTATCACCGGTATTCGTAACCGTACATGTATTAATCAAATAAACATCAGCAGTCTGCTCATCAAAATCCACCTGCTCATAACCTTCTTTTTTGAATAGCTGCCAGATTGCTTCCGTATCATAAAAGTTTACTTTACAGCCCAAGGTGTAAAATGCCACTGATGGCATATTAAATCCCTCCCATTTCTCCTGTCTCATATAAAATGCACGCCAATGCAGCCATACCTGCGGTCTCTGCACGCAAAATACGTCTTCCCAGCCCTGTCGACTGAGCCCCGGCCTGCTCGGCCTCCAGGTTTTCTGCTTCAGTGAAGCCGCCTTCCGGGCCCACCACCAGCAGAACACGCGGCTTATCTGCCGACGCCCATGGTCCTGCCAAAGGCTGGATCACATCCCGTAGCTGCCGACCCTGCTCTTTTTCATAACAATAGCATATCAAATCATACCCCGTAAAAGAAGCCAGCAGCTCTTTCCACGTCATGGGTGCGCTAATTTCGGGAATCCGATTACGATGGCTTTGCTCAGCCGCTTCCTTCACAATCTTGCGCCAGCGCTCCAATCGCTTGCCTTCTTTTTTGGCATCATACTGCACGACTGTACGCTCGGACAAAAACGGTATAAAACCCGCTGCTCCGATTTCTGTACATTTTTGCATCACCGTCTCCATCTTGTCTCCTTTAGGAAGACTTTGGGCGATGGTGACCTGCACATGCGGTTCAGAGGTCATCTCCAGCAGCTCGACGATCGTCGCCGTCACATGATCCTGCTCAATCGTATCCAGCGCAGCCAGCGCTTCTCTGGATACCCCGTCACTGACTATAATTTTGTCACCGCTGCGACCGCGCATGACTTTAGCGATATGCCGCGCGTCCTCGCCCGCAACAATCACGTGATCTTCCAGAAATTGCTCTGCCGGAATAAAATAACGCTGCATTGTCTCTCACACCTATTCTAAAAATAACTAAACACCATCATATCATCTTTTGCGCCTGTATGACCAGCCTGTTCCCTTTTCCATTGACTTAATATTTATCTGTTCTCGCAAAAAAGGAGCCCTTAGGCTCCAAATAATCCGGTGATGTAAAAAGAGAACTGCAAAAACTGTATATATATCACTTGGGCCAGCGTGTAAAGAGGTTCAATCGTTACAGCCCGCACCTGCGGAATGACCAGTATAAGCAGAAAAATAAAGATGGACCACTGTTCAAACTGCTGAAGCTTGCGGCGCACAGGAGTTGGAGCCACATCCTCCAAAATCCGGTACCCATCCAGCGGAGGCAGTGGGATCAAGTTGAAGATAAACAAAAACAAATTCAAATTGATCAGTGCATTGATAAACAGATAAATCGCCTGAGCTACCCGCTGGTTCTCCATGCCCGGCAGCACTTGAAAATGAAGCAGCATGGCATAGATCAATGTAGTGACAAATGCAAGCAGCAGATTACTCAGCGGACCAGCAGCTGAAACAATAATGCCCATGAGGCGCGGACGGTTGAAATTGTCACGGTTAACCGGAACAGGCTTGGCCCAGCCAAAGCCCCCGATCAACAGCAACAGCGTACCCAGCAGATCAATATGCACAGCTGGATTTAAAGTCACGCGCCCAAGCAGCTTGGCTGTGGGATCACCAAATTTATTGGCATAATACGCATGTGCAAACTCATGCACCGTAAAGGATATAATCACAGCCAGTAAATAAAATGGAAGAACATTTAAATTTACGCGAAAAATACTTTGTAAAAAATCCATACTTACCTCTTTCTCGCCACAAGCGCCAGCCAATCTTCATCGCGGCGTATTTCGGCAATTTCAAAGCCAGCTGCCTTTAACGCAGTTTCGACAACCTCTTCTTTGTTCTTCCAAATCCCTGAAGCAATATAAGTACCGCCTGGCTCCAGAGCCTTATAGACATCATCAATGAACAGCAAAATAATCTCGGCTAAAATATTGGCAACCACCAGCTTAACCGGCAGCTGAATACCCAGCGTTGGATCGCTTGCATTGAGCACGGACAGCAAATCGCTTTCCTTAATAGTAATGCGCTCTTCCAGTCCATTCAGACGCGTATTTTCTCGCGCGCTTGATACCGCTACCGGGTCCAAGTCCAGGGCAAGCACATGCTTCGCCCCCAGCTTTACAGCCCCAATGGCCAAAATACCGGAGCCTGTACCGACATCAATGACTTCCTCTCCACCCTTAATCACAGATTCCAGTGTTCTCAGGCAAAGTGATGTCGTAGGATGCGTCCCAGTGCCAAAGGCCATACCAGGGTCCAGCTCAATGATTTTTTCATCCTCACTTGCAGGCTCATAGTCCTCCCAAGTCGGTTTGATCGTTAAACGATCCGACACACGTAAAGGCTTGAAATATTGCTTCCAGGCATTTGCCCAGTCATCCTCATTGACCGTTTTCAGCTCATACTTTACCTCACCAGGGTCAATATCGAAGGTTCTTAATTGTTCAACACGCGGCTCAATTTGTGAACGTATGCTGTCCATGTCCACTTCTTCGGCAAAATAGCCCTTGATGATCGCTTGTCCTTCAGGGATGTCGTTCAGAGGGCGATCATACCACTGCCCGTAAGACGTATCCCGCGGTTTGTTGAGCGAACCGGATTCTTCAATGGAAACCCCTCCCGCACCTGCTTCGTGCAGAAAATTCGAAATCATTTCGACGGCTTCTTCACTTGTATGTATTGTTATTTCATTCCACAGCATGGTTTTCATTTCCTCCTCATTTCACGTGCATACATTACATTGTACTATATACATGCATAGGAGTTCAAAAAAGCTAGAATCAACGGAGTTCAAAATGTTTTTGTAGTACTGGCGGGTGAAAAAAGAGAAAAACACAAATAAGACGGGCTATCCCACAATCGACCTATTGATGGAGATAACCCGCCCTTTTAAATTCTACTCGCTGTCGTTTATGATACGCTCCTGACGACGATCAGCTGCTTCGCTCCGCCGAATCGCTTCCAAATCCTGAGCATCTGCCTGCTCTGCCGAGAACTCAACATCCTCGTTTTTGGCAGATTGCGCACGCTTGATTTTCTCCGTTTTGGTCAGCACTTTATCGTATCGTTTGTTTGTTGGCATCTGTCACAGCTCCTTCCAAACTTCTCACAGCATTCCACCCGCTTGCTCCACAATGGACATCGCCTGATGATGAATGGACTCATCAACCACAGCAGTCAACAAAATATCATGGCCAGTCGGTCCACCCTGTCCCCCATCGCTCATTCCGCTGGCGGACGGATCAGCCGCAGCCAGTATCGCTGGAGTTGCATCTGTAAAATCCACTCCCTGCGTTAGCGAAGACAAGCTGCTTATTTGTCCTGAAAATACAGGTAATCCGGCGTTGCCAGTGGACTGTCGCGGATATCGGCTAAATCGGTCTATCGACACATCCGCTACCCGAAGAGCTTCCAGTTTTCTAGCGGCTCCCTGTGCTTCCTCAGGACTTTTAAAATACGCCAAAATATTTTTTTCACCCATCCCCAAAAACTCCCTGTGTGAGATTGAGCGCAACTTTTGTTCAAGAACTATACAGTTGCGCTTTGCTATATCCTGCTCATTGGCACGAATTTATATTCTCCACAGAGACGGAACGGACAGTACCGAATTTAGTAGGCGGAATGCTGGGATTATAGTTTGTAAAGATTATAGCTTTTCCGGATGCAGGACAGCGGCGGGCTTCTCTCCTGCCTTGGCTACCCCTGTCTCCCAAGCAGCGCGAATGACAGCCTCCCGAACCTTTTGTACTACTTGTGGATTAAATACATTAGGTATGATATTCGTTTCACTCAGCTCTTCAGAGCTGATCGCATCAGCGATGGCAAGACCGGCAGCCAGTTTCATTTCTTCATTAATCGTCGTGGCATGGCAGTCCAGTGCACCCCGGAAAATTCCCGGGAAGCACAGCACATTATTAATCTGATTTGGGAAATCGGAGCGGCCTGTGGCCAATACACGTACGTGCGGCGCTGCTAAAGCCGGATCAATCTCGGGCTTAGGATTCGCCATGGCAAAAACGATCGGATCAGCGGCCATGCTCTGAATATCCTCCACAGTCAATAAATCCGGGCCTGACACACCGATGAAAACATCAGCTCCCACAATCACCTCGGATAAACTGCCACTCAGATTTTGGGGATTGGTCATATTGGCATACTCTGTCCAATGCGGGTTGCTGTATTCTACTCCACGATGAATGGCTCCTTGTCGATCAACGCCAATCAGATTGCGCACACCTGCCTTGAGCAGCATACGAGAGCAAGCCATACCAGCCGCACCGATACCTGCAAATACAACTTTGACATCCTCCATTTTCTTGCCGCATACCTTCAGTGCATTGACCAGGCCAGCTAATACGACGACTGCCGTACCGTGCTGATCATCATGAAATACCGGAATGTCCAGTTCCTCTTTCAATCGTCTCTCGATCTCAAAACAGCGTGGTGAAGAGATATCCTCCAGATTAATGCCTCCAAAAGCAGGAGAAATCATTTTGACGATTTGAATAATTTCATCAGGGTCCTTCGTATTGAGACAGATTGGAAAAGCATCGACGCCTGCAAACTGTTTGAACAGCACCGCCTTACCCTCCATCACAGGCATCGCGGCCTCCGGGCCTATATCTCCTAATCCAAGCACCGCTGTTCCGTCCGAGACGACGGCTACTGTATTTTTTTTGATTGTGAGCTGGTACGCTTTGGCCGGGTCGTTCGCAATTTCCATGCAAATTTCCGCCACACCCGGCGTATAAACTTTGGATAACCCTTCCATCGACTCGATCGGCTTTTTCGGTAAGGTCTCCATTTTGCCACCTGCATGTAATTCTCTGATTTCATCCAATAAACTACTCATATTTCTCTCCATCCTTTCAGGTCTGTATTTTTAGGCTATGATTTCTATGCTTAGAGATAAAACTCGTCAGCTCCATAATTTGAGTAACAAAGTTGCTAAAATGACCGTGGCTGCCCCGCCGATACGAGTTGCAATTTGCGCGAAAGGCATCAGTTCCATCCGATTCGATGCAGACAAGATGGCCACATCCCCCGTACCTCCCAATCCGCCACGACAACTGGTCACGATTGCAGCTTCTACCGGGTACATGTTAATCCATTTTCCGGTAAAATACCCAGTAACAATGAGTGCAACCACGACAGATGCACAGGTAATGGCATAAGGAATCGTCAAAATTCCAACCACACTATCCAGAGGCACATATAAAATCCCCAGACCTACCATCAATGGCCACGTCAGGCTTGCCGTAATGAATTTGTACAGATGAAAAGCTCCTGTTTCCAGCTGATTCGGCATGACTTGAACACATTTGATGATCGCCGCTGCCAAAATCATCAGAATCGGGCCTGGAATATGAAGATACGGCTCCAGCAGCTTGCCTACGATAAAGAAGGTACAGGCTAATAGCAATCCACCACCCATCAGTGGAAAAGAAATAGGTTGCTCCAAACTTGCAGGAGATAACTTCTTCTCTTCATCGAGTTTCAACAACTTCCCGTTACCAGAAGTACTCGGTTTCTTCTCTGCTAATCTCTTAAGAACACCCGCCCCTATAATTGCAACGATGTTCCCGATGATGGCAGCAGGGATAAACTGGGATACGAATATCGCCGAATCTTTGCCCAGGACCAATCCATACGAAATGGACAAAGGCAAAATTCCTTCCCCAATCCCACCGGAGATAATCGGAATAATGATATAAAAGAACGTATGGTAGGCACTGTAGCCAAAAGCCATTCCTACGACCATGCCAACCGCAACGGCTGCAATAGAACCAATGATGATAGGGGCAAAAATTTTCACGATCCCGTTAATCAACATTTTGCGATCCATACCAAGAATACTGCCGGTTACCAGGCAAGCGATATAGAAATAAAGGAAATTCGAGGTCTTCATAAGCGTGTGTACAGCATCCATCGCGGACGGACTGAACATATTCCAGAATACCATCAACGATGGAACCATGAGTGACAAAATGGCTGGACCGCCAATATGCTTGAGCAACGGAAGTTTGAACCCCAGCTCACTGAACAGTATGCCTAAAATCATGATGACGGCGAATCCGCCCAACATATCGTTCGGAAGTTTTTGTGTAACCGCAGCCAAGTATATAACCAGCGCGATCACGAGGTAAAGCGGGAGTGGAATCACCCCGAGTTTTATCTTGCCTAGCATCTTGATTGCTTCTACAGGATTTTTATGCCATTTTTGTTCCTTTTGAATGACACCCTGGTTTGTTGCATTTTCCATAAAGCTCCCTCCTTGTGTTAAGAACCATGATCAGGTCTCGTAGTAACGAACGATGATCATGATTTCATTGTACACCTTGGAAAACGCTTTATTTGGTTTTAAAACTAATAATGCACTTTTGTAATTAAAGTAATCAAAGGGAGCCTAAATCATAACCGGCCATGATTTCTTCTGCCTGTGGCAAAATACGATATTGGTACACAGGTCGTCCGATCGTACCATAAATCGTTTCCATGGCAAGCACCTCAATCTCCGTCAAAAAAGTCAGGTATTTGCGCATAGACACTCTGGATATCCCTGCACTTTCTGCAATGTCCTCGGTTGAAAATAGCGTCGCTTCATGCTGCCTGATACAATTCCATATCATGGCCAGCGTTGACTTGGTTACCCCTTTGGGCAATCGGGCCAAGTCCTTAGTAGAGCTTTTATGATATAAAAGACGGTCCAGTTCCTCCTGTGAAAGCAAACTGCTTTCACGCACGATGCTGATATGCTCCCGATAACCTGTAAGTGCCTCCAGAAAGCGATTAAAGTGGAACGGCTTAATCAAATAATCCACCGCGCCGAAATTCATCGCTTTCTTGACACTGTTCATGTCACTTGCAGCTGAGATCACAATGACATCCACATTCACTCCTGCCTCCCGTATGAATGACAGCAAATCTAGGCCGTTGCTTTCCTGCATATACACATCTAGTAAAACCAGATCAACGGCCTGCTCAGCCAAAAATTTCTTGGCCTCTTCTACAGAAGAAGCCCAGCCTTTACATTGAAACCCCTCTACTTGCTCCATATATTTGCGGTTAAATTCGGCAACCATCGGATCATCTTCTACAATCAGGACATTAATCATGTTCACCATTCCTCGTCATATATGGAATCGTAATCTCAAAACAGCACCCTTGCTCGCCCGGAATCAGCTCTACACTACCCTGTAATCTTTTCACGCTTTGCACCACCAGATAAAGCCCCATTCCCCGCGACTCTCCCTTGGTCGAAAAGCCTTTTTCAAATACCGTCTTTACGAGCTCTTCCGGTATACCTGGACCATTGTCACTCATGATACAGGTCAGACATCCGTTCTTCTGATGTTTATCATAATAAAGCGAAAGGGTAATCCGCTTATGCTGGAGAGATTCCATAGCCTCCACTGCATTATCAAACAAATTACCAAGAATAGTAATCAACTCATGAATCGTTTGGGTTTGACCCGATTCGGGCAAATAGCTCCCCGGAGTCAGTTCGAAACTCACCCCGACCTCTCTGGCCCGGCTTAATTTCCCCAGCACAAAACCCGCCATAACAGGGTCCTTAATCTGACGGGTAATGGAGCCAATCTCCACCTGATGATGCTCAACAGCATCCATAATATAATGCTCCAATTTATCGTACATTCGCAGATGTACCATCCCCATAATAACATGCAGCTTGTTCATAAATTCGTGGGCTTGTGCACGCAGTGCCTCCGTATACAGAGACACCCCTGTCAAACGCTCGGCCAGCTGCTTCATCTCTGTTTTATCCCGAAAGGTTACAATCGCTCCCACGATTTCCCCTTTTACGCGTATCGGAACACTGGTAGTAAGAAAAGTGATTCCCCCCAGCTCTATTTCCTCATCCATCTGCAGAGTGCTTGCCTCCAAGACCTCTTGCAATCGGAAAGCGGATAAATAAGCGGTAATTTCCTGTCCAGTGGACGAAAAATCTTCAATTCCCGCTTGCCTTAGCAAACGAATCGCTTCTGCATTCATTAACATGACACGTCCGGATTCATCCACCGCAATGACACCTTCCTTAATGGACTGCAGCATAGCACTGCGCTCTTCCAGCAAGCGTGCGATTTCCGGCGGTTCCAGACCGACCAGCATATTTTTGATTTTACGGGCCAGCACAACAGCCCCTCCGGTGCCGATTAACATTCCGACACCAATGGCGATAGCAATAAGGCGGTAGTTGCCTTCCTTGGCTCTCAGTACATCTTGCATGGATATACCGACGGCAATCGCTCCCAGTCGCTTCCCTGTCGAGCTGAACACGGGAGAAAAGGCGCGCATGGACAGGCCCAATGTTCCCTTCGCAACAGATACACTCTCATGACCATGAAGTGCAGTGTATTCGTCTCCTCCAACAAAGGCTTTGCCGATCATCCTGGCATCCGGGTGCGTTTTACGAATGCCCTTCATGTCCATAACGACGATAAACTGAACATGATTAGCAGATGAAACCTTCCGCACATACTCCTGCAGGGAGGAAGACGAACCGGGTTGTTGCAATTGTTCAACAATAAGAGGTGTGTGGGCGAGTGTACGTGCGATGGACATTGCCTTTTCCTCCAGCCCCATTTCGGTTTCATGCTCAACTCTGTCCGCAAACAAGAGTGTTACTGGTAAAAGTACAAGTGCCATAACGAGACAAACCAGCAGTGTAATCAGCCTTCTGAGTTTTATTTGCGGTTTCCCCCGACGCAGCTTTAGCTGTGAAATTGCGATGAGACTCACCCCTTTCTACTTAAGATTAAGCGCCAATAGCTCAGTACGCTTATACAAAAATGGTTATGTATGTGTTTACGTAAATCCAGAATAAAAAATGGAACTACCCCGCAATTGCGGAATAGTCCCCTCTGATTCATGGTTGAAGCTCCGCGATTCTTTCCTTGGATTAGTCGCCTCGGAAGGCACGCTTCACACGGTCAAAAAAGGATTGCTCATTTTCGTGTGTCTGCTCTCCGCTAAGCGCAGAGAATTGACGCAGGAGGTCCTTTTGCTCCTCACTCAGCTTGCTAGGTGTTACTACAACCACCTTAATATGCTGGTCACCCTGACCTACACCACGCAGCTTCGGCACACCTTTGCCTTTAAGACGGAAATAGGTGCCCGTTTGCGTACCCGCTGGAACTTTCAGCTTCACTTTCTCGGTCAGCGTCGGAATTTCAACTTCATCTCCCAGTGCCGCCTGCGAGAACGTCAGCGGAATTTCACAGTAGATGTCATCTCCCTCGCGCTCGAAGAAGTCATGCGACTTCACACGGAACACGACGTACAGGTCACCTGCCGGTCCTCCGTTGATACCGCCTTCGCCCTCGCCGTTGATACGCATTTGCGAGCCATCATCCACACCCGCTGGAATACGGATATGAATTTTACGTTGCTTGCGCACACGGCCAGAACCGCTACAAGTTGTACATTTTTCCTTGATGATCTTTCCTGCACCGCCGCAATTGGAGCAAGCCCGACGATTAACCATACGACCAAATGGTGTATTCTGCACCACTTCTTCCTGTCCGCTACCGTGGCAGACGGAGCAGGTTTGTGGCTTGGTGCCCGCTTTGGCTCCCGTACCGTGACACGTATCACATGTTTCCGTACGACCAATATGAATGTCGGTTTCCTTACCGAACACCGCTTCCTTGAATTCGATCGTCATCGTATATTGGAGATCATTCCCACGTTGTGGTGCATTCGGGTCACGCCGACCGTTGCCGCCACCACCAAAAAACATATCAAAAATATCGCCAAACCCGCCACCGAAGTCGGCTCCACCGAAGCCGCCTCCCATGCCCTGGTTCGGGTCTACATGACCGTATTGGTCATATCTTGCCCGCTTCTGACCATCGCTGAGAACGTCATAGGCCTCTTTCACTTCTTTAAATTTGCTTTCCGCGTCCGCAGCCTTGTTCACGTCCGGATGATACTGACGCGCAAGCTTACGGTAAGCCTTTTTGACTTCTTCATCCGAAGCGCCCTTCGCGACGCCCAGCACCTCATAATAATCACGCTTATCAGCCAATGTTCCACCCCCATGCCTACAACGCGTCTGCACTACATATAAAAGGAAAGCCAAAGGCACGGGATGACCCGGCTTTGACCTTCCCATCATTTCAAGGCAGTACAACCCGTAATATGCTTATTTATCCTGAAAATAACGGTTACTCTACAGTCTTATCGTTATTTATCAAGGCAGCTACGCTGCTAGATACTATTCAGTGTATTATAACGCACCGGTGTACTGTAATGCCACTCCCGATCCGTAGCTTAGTTTTTCTTCTCGTCTTCATTAACGATTTCATAATCTGCGTCAACCACATTGTCGCGGCCTTTGCTGTCTGCTGCGCCATTTTGGGCTTCTTCAGCCTGTGCTGCTTGAGCAGCTTGCTCGTACAGTTTTACAGACAATTGCTGAACAATTTCAGTCAGCTCTTCAGTAGCCTTTTTGATGTCTTCCAGGTTGTCGGTTTCCAGCGTTTTTTGCAGATTTTCTTTAGCTGCATTTGCCTTTTCGACTTCAGCTGCATCTGCTTTTTCGCCCAGATCTTTAATCGTTTTGTCTACGGAGTAGATCAGTTGGTCCGCAGCGTTTTTCGCTTCTACCAAATCCTTGCGTTTTTTATCTTCTTCCGCATGCAATTCGGCATCCTTCATCATACGTTCTACTTCCTCGTCGCTCAAGCCGCTGGAAGATGTGATCGTAATTTTTTGGCTCTTGCCAGTTCCTTTATCCGTAGCAGATACATTCACGATACCGTTCGCATCCAGATCAAAGGTAACTTCGATTTGCGGTACGCCACGTGGTGCCGGAGGAATATCTCCCAGTTGGAAGCGACCTAGCGTTTTGTTGCCTGCTGCCATTTCACGTTCACCTTGCAGTACATGAATTTCTACGCTAGGCTGGTTGTCGGCATACGTCGAGAATACCTGCGATTTGCTTGTAGGAATCGTTGTGTTGCGCTCGATCATTTTAGTGAATACGCCACCTGCGGTTTCAATACCCAGGGACAGTGGAGTTACGTCAAGAAGAACGACGTCTTTCACATCACCTGTCAATACGCCCGCTTGAACTGCCGCACCCAAAGCTACTACTTCATCAGGGTTTACGCCTTTATGAGGCTCTTTGCCTGTCAGTTTCTTAATTGCTTCCTGTACAGCCGGAATCCGCGTGGAACCCCCAACCAGAACGATTTTGTCGATGTCGCTTGCACTCATGCCTGCATCTTTCATCGCTTGACGAGTAGGTCCCAAAGTACGTTCTACCAGACCTTCAGACAGCTCTTCAAATTTCGCGCGAGTCAGGTTCAACTCCAAATGCTGTGGAACGCCGTCAACGACTGTAATGAACGGCAGGGAAATCGTCGTAGTCAGTACTCCGGACAGCTCTTTTTTCGCTTTTTCCGCTGCGTCTTTCAGACGTTGTACAGCTGCTTTATCTTTACTCAAGTCGATACCTTGATCTTTTTTGAACTCATTTACGAGGTAATCAATGATCACTTGGTCAAAGTCATCGCCGCCCAGCTTGTTATCACCGCTTGTTGCTTTAACTTCGAAGAAACCATCGCCCAGCTCCAGAATGGATACGTCAAATGTACCGCCACCCAGGTCATACACGAGGATCGTTTGGTCTTCGGATTTTTCCATACCGTATGCCAAGGCAGCTGCTGTCGGCTCGTTGACGATCCGCAGAACTTCCAGACCCGCGATTTTACCTGCATCCTTGGTTGCTTGACGTTGGCTGTCATTGAAGTAAGCCGGAACCGTAATAACGGCTTGAGTTACCGTTTGGCCCAGATAAGCTTCAGCATCAGATTTCAGCTTTTGCAAAATCATAGCGGAGATTTCCTGTGGGGAATACTCCTTGCCATCAATGCTTTCTTTATGGTTTGTACCCATATGGCGTTTGATTGAGATGATTGTACGATCCGGGTTCGTAATCGCTTGGCGTTTTGCCGTTTCCCCTACAGTACGTTCTCCATCTTTTTTGAAACCAACAACGGAAGGGGTTGTGCGCGCGCCTTCCGGATTTGGAATAACGACGGCTTCGCCGCCCTCCATAACAGCTACACAAGAGTTGGTTGTACCTAAGTCAATACCGATTACTTTACTCATCGGATAATTCCTCCTTCTGTATATACGAGGCCCGCAGGCCAGAATGGTTGAATTTCAATTCATGTGCTGCTAAATGTATATTGAAAAAGCTACATGCTTACTTTTACCATGGCTGGACGAAGTACCTTGTCCTTCAGCATGTATCCTTTTTGCACCTCTTCAACGACGATGCCTTCCTCATGCTCTTCGCTTTCCACCTGCATAATGGCCTGATGGAAATCAGGATTAAACGGTTGACCCACTGAATTCATGGCCGTCACTCCCTCAGCCTGAAGCACGCCCTCAAACTGGCGGAAAATCATCTCTACGCCCTTGGCGAACGACTCAGTCTCTGCTCCCTGCTGTGCTGTTGCCAGCGCACGCTCGAAGTTATCGAGAACAGGTACCAGCTCGGTGACCAGCTTCATAGACGCATACTTAGCGAGTTCTTCTTTCTCTTTTAACGTGCGGCGACGGAAATTGTCAAAATCCGCCTGTGCGCGCAAAAACCGCTGTTGATGCTCCTCAGCCTCTGCACGAAGCTTTGCCACCTCTGTGTCTTCTTCCTGGGCTTCCAGTCCTGCCGCTTCATTCACCGACTCTTCCTGCTCCTGGATCGTCTCGGTAGCTTCCTCTGTGCTTACATTTTGTTGTTTTTCTTCTTGGAACGCTTGTTCTTCCTTCAAAATGTTTCACCTCCTTCAAGTTGTAACTACCCTTACAAAAACACGCAGCAATACATCCGCGCAGGATACAAAACGTTTCCGAGCGCGGAACATGTAGAACTATAAACTGCGTATTCTTGTTCTATTTAAACCGCTGCGTAAGCATTACGGTCAAATCCTTAGATAGAATATCCAGAATGTTAATCACTCTCGCATACTCCATCCGCGTCGGTCCCAGTATACCTATGGTGCCCAACGCTTCCCCATCTATCGCATACGTAGCGGTGATCAGACTGCAATTGGCAAACGCCTCATGATCATTTTCCGTACCGATGCGCACCTGCATTTCAGGCGCTCCGGGAACAGGTGTCATCAGTTTAAGTAGCGTTGGTGTTTCCTCCAGCAGATCAAGAATATGTTTAACCTTTTCTACATCTTTAAACTCAGGCTGATTGAGCATGTTCGTGGCACCACTCAAATACAGGCGCTGATCTGATTCATTATCCAGTGCTTTATCCAGTACCTTCATAGCGTCCTCAAAATGAGACACATGCTTCTCCATTTCCTGACCAAGCGCAGTGTAAAGACGTGATTTAAGCTGATAAATCGGCACACCGACCAGCTTGCTGTTCAGTAAATTCACAACTTTCTCCATCTCGGAAATCGAAATTCCCGGCGGAATATCCACCGTCTTATTCTCCACCTGACCGGTATTGGTCACAATAATCGCCACAGCCGTCGTTTCGTTGAGCGGCAATAGCTGAAAGTGACGCAATGAAGTATGAAAAACCTCCGGCCCAAGCAGGATGGAAGTATAATTGGTCATATGAGACAAAATGCCGGACGCATGCTGGATCACTTGCTCCATTACATTCAGCTTTTCGGCGTAAAAGGCTTTGAGTTCCCGCATTTCCACAGGCTTCAGTGTATTCAGTGGCACCAGATGGTCCACATAATAGCGATAGCCTTTATGAGACGGGATGCGTCCCGCAGAAGTGTGGGGTTGCTCCAGATAGCCCTGTTCCTCCAAATCCGACATTTCGTTGCGGATCGTGGCGGGGCTGAATCCGACATCCTGCCTTTTGGATATGCTGCGGGAACCCACTGGTTCAGCCGAACGAATGTAGTCATCAATAATTGCATTCAAAATGAGTCTCTGACGTTCGGTTAACAAGTGAATCCCCCCTTATTGTTATCCATAATAGCCTGATTGTAAAATGGAATCATTAGCACTCGTTCGCGATGAGTGCTAACCATTAATACAAAAATACCAAACGGACCTGATCATTGTCAAGTCAGATCAGTATTTTCAATAATGTAGGCTGAACTCTAAAGTTTCTACCGTGCCACTACGCAGCCGGATGGTGCTTCCCATCGCCACCGCCCCCAGATTTCTTGAATAAATTTTTCGGTAAGGTAGAAATCCGGGGACAAAAGCGACCGCTTCGCTTGTACAGCACCATTCCGTCTGCTCCGTTTATGTTCATTTTTCGAATTTAACTTATAAAACTTTAGAATATATCAATTTAAAAGTAATTATCAATATTACTTGCGTTGAAATAGCCTAATTTCAACTTGCTAATTATTTGGTCCTCCGTTAAATTATTTACAATAATTTCTCTTTCGAGATTCTCCAGCCAAGCAATTTTCATGCGTTTCATAAAAATAGCCAACAAAAATTGAAATAGTATTACAATAATGACCATGACTAAACCATCAAAAATTTGTTTCCACAGTATATTATTAAAGTTGTAATTTAAACAAATATAACTTGTTATTAAAAAAGTCATTATTAGCTTTATGAGATAACTAAATAGAAACCTAATAATAAAAATCAACAACTTTTCATGAAGTTTATGCACTTCAATTATAGGATGACTTTTTTCATAATTCACATCGGTAGATTGGTACTCCTCAAATTTCCCCGTCCTATGCGAATCAATAATACGCTTGCAAGTAGGTACTACTTCAAATAAATACCGTATACAATATATTATAAAATATAGAATAAAACACAAATTCTTTGATTGAAATAGAAAATATACATTGGGTCCTAAAAATGATAGAAGCATAATTAGCTGATATCTCCACAAAATTGCTAATCCTTTTATTTCAATTGAACTGGTAGGGGAACCATACTTTTTTATTTTTCTTTGCCTATAATAGCTGTTAAAAAAGTCGAAAAGTGTGGTTGCTGTATTACCGAATAGTACATATCCAATTAAAACGGTTTTCCAATTTTTTTGGATTGCTGCGATATCTGGATATACCCAATAAGCAAGACCCATAACTGCCAAAAGCAAAGTCCAATTAGTAATACCACTTGAAATAATTTTTTGCCGTTCTCTGTCTTGTAGCCTATTAACATAATCAAGCCAGTCTTTTTGTAATTTCATTCTTTCCATAATTTTATGTCCTTAATATAATTATTTATGGCTTTGATACCTATAAGCAAACGTATCAACTTGCTTATTTAATGAATAGATTAAGATATGCAGCAGCCTTGTATAAGTACAAACACCGAGTTCCATTAGACGGCTCTTTATACTTTTATAATGACACTGATGTTCATAAGGACAGTCCGATAAAGAATTTAAACGGAATTCCTCCTGAATTATATCCCCATCATCAATTCATTTGGTGGTTGCTCAAAACATTAAACAAATGAGCATAAATAAACAATGTAAACTGTATAAACACAGCACACCATTACGACCTAACGAAAAAAAGAACTAACCTCATTGCTTACAGGTTAGTTCAGTATTTTCAGCACTGCGATTTCATCGCAGTTATTTTGTTTGCTACAGTGAATGCAATCAGTCCATACCTTTTCAGGGAAAATCTCTTTGTTTACGACATCAAAACCGTTTTTTATAAAAAAGGAGACCTCATAGGTCAAAGCCATAATTTTAGGGATACGTTGTCGCCTTGCTTCTATAATAAGGCCCTCTACGAGCTTGGAGCCAATGCCCATTCCTTTATATCCCTCAGAGATGCCAAGGGAGCGAATCTCTACCAAATCAGCGCCCAGTTTGCATAAAGAACCACAACCCACGACTTCGCCGTCCACTTCTGCAACAATAAACAGCTCCAGTTGGCGCGTAAGCACTTCCCTTGAACGTGGCAGCATAATCCCTCGCTCCGCATAGCCGCTAATCATTTGATATAAAGGCTCCACATCTTCAGGAACCGCACTTCTGCACAACACATCTTTACACACTGAAGCCATCTTGCTCTCCCCCTGCCGCTTGCCGCATATAATGAATAAATATACAACATTACGCATAGAATCGCAATACTCCACTTACCCTGCTGTGACAGAATGATGTTATCAATAGATCGCTCCAGCTTGCGAAGTTGAAACGTGCTGTATTGAAGCTTATCCTTATGAATTTATGGACCTATGAATTTACCGTAATAGAACCGATGAACTCTGCAAATACATCATTTCCGAATAAAATACCGCGTTCGCTCAGACGGTAACCATCCTCGACTGCTTCGATCAACCCCGCATTCAGCATTTTCCCGAGAGGGACTGTGAACGTATCTTCCAACGCCTGACCAAATTGAGCTTCAAAGCGGGATTTGGATACGCCCTCCAACATTCTCAGGCCAACCATAAGAAAGTCCTCCATCGCCTCCGCTGCTGGCACCTCAAAGCTGTCCAGACGGGGCAGACCGTTACGAGTAGCCTCTACATATGGAGTAACGCCCTTAATGTTCATATGACGTTCTCTGCCAACATATCCATGCGCCCCGGCGCCGAGACCGTAATAGTCCTCATTACGCCAATAGGTCATATTGTGCTTACTGCCCAAACCAGGTTTCGCAAAATTGCTAATCTCGTACTGCTCATAACCCGCTTCTTTCATACGGCGCATGAGAAGCAAGTACATTTCCAATTCATCATCCTCATGTGGAAGTGGAAGCTGATTTTTCTGGTATAGCGTGTGGAAGAGCGTATTTTCTTCAACCTTTAAGCTATAGATAGAGTAATGAGGGAGCTCCAGCTCCAGCGCTCTACTGACGCTCTCATTCAGCATGTCCACGGTTTGGTTCGGCAAGCCGAACATCAGGTCAATCGACAGATTGTCCAATCCGACCTTACGTGCATTTTCCAGACTACGATATACATCATCTGTATTATGAATGCGACCAATACCTGTAAGCAGCTCATTCTGAAAAGCCTGCACTCCGAAGCTGAGTCGGTTGACACCGCCCTCTTTCATCACGGAGAGTTTTTCATAATCGGTTGTACCCGGATTGGCTTCCATGGAAAATTCGATATCCTCCGACCAGTTCGGGAAGTAGGTTCGAACACTTTTCAGGAAATATTCCATTTCCTTCGGATTGAGCGTGGTTGGCGTTCCGCCCCCGACAAAAATCGTTTTGATTTCTCCTGGGGGGTGAAGCTTAACCGTATTTTCCATCTCCCGTTCCAGTGCATACAGGTATTCCATAACCGGCTGGTCCTTAAGCACATAAGAGTTAAAGTCACAGTAAAAGCATTTATTCGTGCAAAAGGGTATATGCAGATAAACCGCTTGAGGCGCGGATGAATGTTCATGTTTTGGTATGGATGCGGTCATTCCGATCCTCCTTGTCAATTCAGGGAATAGTAAAAAAAATGCGCCGAGGTCGAGATCAACCGCTTCGTGTCCCATTTGATCTTCCGATCGCTGTTACTCCCCAATTTTTTTTATAGGCCCTCTTACGGTTAAAATTGGGGAGTAAAGGCGAACGCTACGCTTCTCCAGATTCAAATGGGCCATTCCGCTGCTGCCCACCGTCAATCGGCCATTTTTTATGGTGTAGGTGTTGCAGTAAAAGTAAAAACCTCTTTCATAGACACCATCGCTATACAATTCGTTGGCTCAGTTTAAGAGTAGAGAAAGGGCCTCCATCTCTGAATAGCTTGCTCAAATAAAGAAAGCCCATTCTCCATGCATGGCTAATGCCCCATGAAAGAATGGACGAATACTTCAAGCAGCTTTACTCATCTATTTTCAGTACCGCCATAAATGCTTCCTGAGGTACTTCTACGTTACCCACCTGCTTCATGCGCTTCTTGCCTTCTTTTTGCTTCTCAAGCAGCTTCCGTTTACGGGAAATATCGCCGCCATAGCATTTGGCCAAGACGTTTTTACGCATAGCCTTAACGGTTTCACGCGCAACAACCTTTGTTCCGACAGATGCCTGAATCGGCACCTCGAACATTTGACGCGGAATGAGCTCGCGCAGCTTCTCACAAATGATACGTCCGCGATGGTAAGCCCGCTCTTTATGCACGATGAACGACAGTGCATCGACCTGCTCGCCATTCAACAGAATATCCATTTTCACCAGATTGGACTGGCGATAGCCTGAAATCTCATAATCAAAGGAAGCATAACCTTTGGTACTGGATTTAAGCTGATCGAAGAAATCATACACGATTTCAGACAGCGGAATCTGATACGTTATGGTTACCCGTGTCGTATCCAGATACTCCATATTCACGTACTCGCCGCGCTTGCTCTGGCAAAGTTCCATGACTGTACCTACGTAATCATTAGGCACAATAATGCCTGCCTTTACATACGGCTCTTCCACATGCTCGATCCGTCCTACTTCCGGGTAATTGGACGGGTTATCAATTTCAATGGTTTCCCCATTGGTCAATTGTACACGGTAAATAACGCTTGGTGCCGTTGTAATCAGCGGAATATTGAACTCACGCTCAATACGTTCCTGAATAACGTCCATATGAAGCAAACCGAGGAAACCGCAACGGAAGCCGAAGCCCAGCGCGCTGGATGTTTCCGGCTCAAAACTGAGCGAAGCATCGTTCAGCTGCAGCTTTTCAAGCGCCTCACGCAGATCGTTATACTCGGACGTTTCGATTGGATAGAGACCGCAATATACCATCGGATTGATCTTTCGATAGCCTGGCATCGGTTCTGGTGTTGGATTTTTTGCATCCGTCACGGTATCCCCGACACGTGTATCGCCCACATGCTTAATCCCGGCAACGATAAAGCCAACATCACCGACATTCAGTTCGTTTACAATACTCATGCGGGGCATAAATGCTCCGACCTCGATGACCTCAAACGTTTTGTCCGTCGCCATCATCTTGATTTTCGAGCCTGCACGGATACTGCCATCCACAACACGTACATATACGATAACGCCTTTATAAGGATCATAATGCGAATCGAAAATAAGCGCCTTGAGCGGATTATCCGGATTTCCTTGCGGAGCAGGCACACTTCTGACTACCTGTTCCAGAATTTCCTTGATACCGATTCCAGCTTTGGCTGAAGCATGTACGGTTTCGCTTGTGTCCAAGCCGATAACATCCTCAATTTCCTGCTTTACCCGTTCGGGATCGGCACTCGGCAAATCAATTTTGTTAAGCACCGGCAAAATTTCCAGATTGTTGTCCAGCGCCAAATAGACGTTAGCGAGTGTCTGTGCCTCAATCCCCTGGGCTGCGTCTACTACCAGCAAAGCACCTTCGCAGGCAGCCAAGCTACGGGATACCTCATACGTAAAATCGACGTGTCCCGGTGTGTCAATCAAATTCAAAATGTACTCTTCGCCGTCATCGGCCTTATAAGTGAGTCGCACTGCCTGGAGCTTGATCGTAATCCCGCGCTCCCGCTCCAGCTCCATCTGATCAAGCACCTGCTCCTGCATTTCACGGGAAGTGAGTGCACCGGTGTACTCCAGAATCCGGTCAGCCAGCGTGGATTTGCCATGGTCTATATGTGCAATGATACTAAAGTTCCGAATTTTACGTTGTCTTGCCAAAATGTCAGTCATGCCTTACCCCCACACAATGCCTAGTGTCAATCAGCTTATTATAGCAGTTGTAAGGGGGGTCAGCAATATTTCTATTCGGTTACTCCATCAAATACAGACACGACCCAGCGAATCCCCTTCCTCGACAGGTTTTGCAGCAGCCCAGCCGTTTTGTCTGCCATCGTATCCACCGAAGCCGGTTGCGCCTTGACGGCTAGCAGTTCACGAGGTGTCTCTCGGCTCTGCCGGGTACTGGTATCCTGTGCAGTTGTCGTATACCATTCACGTGTCTCACGTGCATACTGATCCTCATTGCGTTCATCAGTATTCGCTTCATTCATGCCGGTTTGCGGCTTAATTTCGACAGTTCCACTTGCGTCATTCGTACGGCTATAGACACGGACATTGGCTGCCGGAGTATCCTCAATAACCGTCTGCTCATATTCGGCCTTCTGTTGATTAATGGATTGAATCGGGTCCCGGTCCCATTCCGGTCCATAGACTGAGCGCAGGCCAGAGCCTGCCAATTGCATACCAAGTAACACGCCTACCCCAATCAGAAGCACAAATCCAAGCGCTTTTTTACGAAAATGTCCGGACATTATTTTTTCCCCTCTCCACTTTCACCCTTCCACTGTCAAACCGCCTTCATTTAATTGCCACTGTTGCTCTTTTTGGTATCCGATACATTCGTGCCCGCTTTCTGCGCTTTTTGGTCCTCCCAATACACTTCGCTGATCATATCCGCCAAAACGTCCGAGGTACGCTTCAACTCCTCCTCGGTGTTATCGATACCACCAATTTCAATCAAAATGCTATGGGGAGACAGGCTTTGGTTGTACTCTCCATTGTTGCCTTTACCACCATCTTTTCCCCATACTCCGCGTGATACGCCGTGATACGATTTTTCCAGCTTTTCATGAATACGGGCAGCGAAAGCTTCATTTTTGCGCCAGTTTTTATTGTCATGACCGATAATGAAATAGACTTTGGCATAAGAAAGTCCATTAATGGTGGCTGTCGTTTTACTATGACGCTGGGAATCTCTGTGGATATCAAGCAGATAAGTTAAATCCTTATTGCTCGCCAAGGCTTCCTTGACGGTTTCACGTGAATATTTATAGGAGTAGTTCCAATTGTAATTTTGCACTACGGAGGCATAGTCCTTGTTTACATGCAGCGTGTTTATTCCTTGCTTCTCCAGTCTCTTTTTCACAAAGTCCCCCACCCTTGATACATTCGCCGATTTAGAACCGGAATTGGGATTGGAACTGGTTTTGCTGAGTAGTGGGTTATACGCTTCTCTGGGATGAGAATGGTAGATTAATATACGCTTTTCTCCTTTGGCTGTATCACCTGAATCATCCTCTTTTGCAGGGTCCGTTTCCGGTGTTGTCGGCAAATCTGGCGTAGCAGCATCATGATTCGGCGGGTTCGCAGAAGCATCTGCGCCACCGGGAGCATCCGTCGTTCCCTGATCGGGCTGATAATCTGCCGGAGCCTCTACCTTGTCGTTCCCTGATCCCTTGCGCAGCAAGACAGGCGCATCTGCAGACATGCCGGGAATTTCGCGGGAAATAAGACTTTTCGGATCTTGTGGGTTAATGCCTGTAAGCATTTGAAAAACAAAAGGCGACCACTGTTCACCCGACAACGAAGATTGTTGCTTTTTCTGTGCCAGATGCGGCACCTCCATACCAAGCAGATCCGCAAAAAAACCGCTGGACACCGAACCTGCGAATCCTTTCATCGAAGAAACGGGAGATGTTTGCAAACGATTTTCGGCCAGTCCCCCTAGCCCCAGTACGACAAATAAAAGCGCCGAGCCCATAATAAGCAGCACTAGCGTATGTCCCATCGCCAAAATTTCGATACCCTTTCTTCTCCATCTTCCGACGTTCCAGGTCTGAATTTTTTTCATGTGAGCCTTGTCCTCCTTCGTCCCGTCGAAACCCGCTTTTACATTCGGAACATAGGGTTCCCATCTGCTGCGGAAATCTCTTATACTTCAACTCTATGAACGAAGAACAATTGCTAGAACAACAAAAAATCTCTATCCACAGGTAGAGCCCATCCCTTTTTGAGAGAGATAGGTTACCTGTTAAATAGAGAATTGGGTGTTTAGGAAAGATGATTTGACTAACCTTGCATTAATGCGTATAAGCGGCGACATTGCCGGGATCAACAGCCTCATGCAGAGCAGCGTTCAGCCCGGTTGCAATGATATTCGCGATATCCTCAATAAATTCATCAATCTCTTTAGGGGTCACAATCAGATCATGCCCCAACGGTTGAAGCACCTCTCTCACCAGCCCGAGTCTCTCAGGCTCTGAAATATCGTCCAGCATCCCCAGTATCGCCTTCGTAGGTGCTTTTTCTTTGGCAAAATGTGTTTTCATCAATTCAATTACATTATTTACGATGGTTGAAGCGTAGCATACCGTAGGCACGCCGATGGCAATGCATGGAACACCCATAATATCCTTGGTGATGCCGCGTCGCTTGTTGCCAATTCCTGATCCCGGGTGTATCCCGATATCTGCCACCTGAATGGTCGTATTGACGCGCTCCAGTGAACGTGACGCTAGAGCATCAATAGCAATAATCAGCTCTGGCTTTGTGCGATCTACGATGCCTTGCACAATTTCACTGGACTCGATGCCCGTAATACCGAGAACACCCGGTGCAATGGCGCTTACATCCCGATAGCCCGGGTTGACCTGATCAGGCGTTAATTCAAAATATTGACGGGTTACCATCAGATTTTCAACGACAAGCGGGCCCAGCGAATCGGGAGTGACGTTCCAGTTCCCAAGACCGACCACAAGTACCCGTGCCGTTTTGGAGATACCTATTTTTTGTATAAAATGCTCCATCTCTTTCGCAAATGCAACAGCTACTCGTTCCTGGAGCCCGGTATCACCCCCACGTAATCCAGGTACTTCCAGCGTGATATAATGCCCTTGTACCCGTCCAATACGATTAGCCCCTTCTTCATTAAGTACATCCAGACGCGTAATTTTAATCCCGTTATCTTCCTCTACGTCCTCACTGATGCCCGCCAGCGGTACAGGCTGATCCCGTGCTGCCAGCTCTCTTGCCTCCAGTGCCAAATCCGTGCGTACCGCATACTTCTGCAAGTCCAGATCCATCTTTTAAACCTCCTTGTATACCATCTCTGGCTATAGTGTGCGAGACACCCAACAGGTTTATGCACATCCATTTTCATCCTGTCATTTGCGTAGCCGCAGAATGTTTTCTTATTGCATTTTGAGGTGTAGCGTGCTAAAATATTTTAAGTTGTGAAACGTTTGTGTTCATAAGTAATGCCTTTACAGGAGGTGAATGTAATGCCAAACATTAAATCCGCTATCAAACGCGTTAAAACGAGCGACAAACGCCGTGCGTTGAACGCTTCCCAAAAATCCGCGCTTCGTACAGCAGTAAAAGCTGCCGATACAGCGTTGGTGGGTAACGAAGCTGAAGTTGCTGCTGCTGCTTTCAAAGTAGCTTCCCAAAAGCTGGACAAGGCTGTAACTAAAGGTCTGATCCACAAAAATGCAGCTGCTCGCAAGAAATCCCGCTTGGCGAAAAAACTTAACGCTCTTACAGCTCAAGCGTAAGCAAGAGCTACTTTTATACGTTAATGAAAAAATCCTGACCAGCCTCGGCTGATCAGGATTTTTTAGTTTCCCTTAAAAATCACTCTGCACCTGGGAGGGGTTAAACTGAAGCCCCCATACCCATTTTCATCAAAAACAACTCCAGTCCCAGTACCTTATCAACAACACCTGTTTTCATATGATAATCCAGTTCTCCCAACTCGAAGAGAAGCTGACGCAGTTGTTCGGGACGGAACCTCCTGGCCTGCTCCCCCGCAACTTTTACCCCGTAAGGATGCAAGCTAAGCTGACTCGCAATTTGCTGCTGGGAATAACTTTGACCTGCCAGCTCCTTAACCTGCAATATAATCCGGAATTGCCGTGTGATCAAAGCTGCAATCTTGATTGGTTCCTCTTTTTGCTTGAGCAGCTCATAAAAAATACCAAGCGCCTGATCCAGCCGCAAATTAGCCAGATTCTCAACCATCGCAAATACGTTTTGCTCTGTACTACGAGGCACAAGAGATTCGATATCCGTAGATGAAATCGTTCCTTGTGCTCCTGCATACAAGCACAGCTTGTCTATCTCGGCAGCCAAGGATTGCAGCCCTGTACCTGTATATTGAATGAGGGTCTCTGCAGCTCCTGCAGCTAATTGCACCTCCCTTTCCCCTGCACGCTTATGAACCCAAGCTATAAGGTCATCTCCACCCAACGGGGAAAAGGCAATCACCGAAGCATCACTTTTCAGTCTTTTGACAATCTTTTTTCGTTCATCCAGCTTTTCGGCCTGAACCATAAAAACGATAACGCTATAATCAGTCGGGTTATCCATATAAGCCAACAGCGTCTCAATGCGGTGCTCAATCTTGCCGCTATCTTTGCCTGCTGCAAATACACTTGTGTCCCGGACAATAATCAGCTTTTTCGGCACCAGAAAAGGCGCAGTTTCCGCTTCCTCCACGACCAGCTCGATTGGCGTTTCCGTCAGATCATAAGGAATAATGGCAAAATCACGATGCTCCTCTTCCACCACTTTTTCCTTGAGCATCTCGACGAATTGCTTCATCTGGTATTTTTCACTGCCGTATAGCAAATACACAGGCGAAATATCGCCCTTGCGAATAGCCTTAGCAGCTGCTTTTACATCCATATTCCGTTCCCCCCATCCATTGATCGTACCCGACATCCGACCGGAAGGCAAGTCATGATACAAACAAAGGGACCCCGCCTATAGGCAAGATCCCTTCACCACCATCTATATCAACACGGCAGCAGAAAGCTCTAGAAACTTTCGACCGTCGGGATACGACGTCGGTTCTTATAATCTATTCCTTAATTTTAAATGTGTGACTACTTACGGCAATTATTTTCCAGTGCTGCGCGGGACCGTATACGTATATTTACTTGCCGTACCGTCTTGCTCCGTCTCGTACATAAAGGTCTGACTATCATCCGACCAGCTTCCGTTGACCCAGGCTCCTTTTAAGGTACGAACCTCTAATGTTGTTCGGTCTACCCCATTATCGGCAAGCTTATATACTTTCAGCTTTTTGCCTTCAATAACCACCGCATAGCTGCCATCAGGTGAGTCCAGCTGATCTTCGGACGTAGACTGGGCGCCAAAGGTGGAGGCACTATTACTGTCTGGAGAGACCAGTGAATTAGATACAAAGCCCTCTTTGCGTACCGGGTCCTGTGACACGGAAGATGACTGATCGTTAGTGGCTCTCTTGCTGGTATCCCCCAAGGCATTGCCTGAATCCTTGGTAATGCTTTGGGAGCTTGTATCTGTTGACGTTCCATTCGAAGCTGTTTGATCCTGCGTCTTCAGTTCCTGACTCAGCGAAAAAGATGAATCATCCGTAGCTGTGTTGTCGTTATTACCATCCTGAGCAGTCCCTGCACCCGCTATAGGTGCATTTTCCATTCTTGATTCCTGCTGCTGATCAGGGGCTATCGTCGATTGTTTGGATTTTTCCTGCATTAGCCGTTTGTCATCGGACTTGGGAGCATCCTGTACGAAATTCTCCATCGACGGATTCTCCTTGGTCGCTTGACTATCCGATTCTGGCTGTTTCTGCTTTCGATCCTGCTGAGAAGAAGCTCCAGCTGACGCAGACTTCGCCGAGTCTCCCTCCCCACGCTGATTGTCACGTTTTGCAGCATCCGGGTTGGACAGATTATTTTCACGATCTGCCCCTTTTACACCCTGTTTGCTCGAATCAGGCTCTTCACCTGCAGATGGCTGAGAGGCATCCGTTCCTTGCCCCTGCTCTAACGGCGGGTTGGTCGAGTCCGATACAATGGCTGCATCATGGCCTCCACTACCATTCGTCGCATCTGAAATTTCAGTCTGATTCTGCTGAGTCGTCACTTCAGGCGACTGGGATGTAAGTATGCCTTCCGCATCCTGCACTGTTTTAGGCTGGAAATTGAACACTACAATTCCCAGTACAACAGCAGCGGCAGCCACGCCCATGGCCGCACGTCCTCCCATACGGTTCCACCAAGGCGTAGGCTGGGTACGCTGTCTAGGCCCAGGTCCAGGCTCAACAGCCAACGGCTGCATTTCCTGAAGCGCACTTCCCTGCTCCTCACGTGCGCGGTCAATGGCATCCAGCTGAGGCATGATGGAATCCACCAGGCTGAACGCCGGGGAAACCGCAGGTAATTCCTCCAGCTCGCGAGAGAGTGTCTGAAGAATATGAAATTTTTCCGCACAGTCCGGGCAAGTCGCAATATGGTTCATTAATTGGGACGTCTCTTCTTCGCCCAGCTCATGATCCACATAACGCTGCATCCAATCCATCACCTCTTCCTCACACTTCATCCTGATACACCACCTTTCTGATAATCCTGAAGTAGCCCTTGCAACTGCTGTCTTGCACGATATAAGTATGACTTGACCGTATTGAGCGGCAAATCCAAAGAATCGGCAATTTCGTTATAGGAGAAATCCTGCAAATATCTCAAGACGATCACTGTCCGATGGTGCTCTGGAAGCTGCTGTATCGCTTCACGAACATCCTGTGCCATGTAGGAGGTTAACACCTCAGCCTCTACATTTTGGGGATCGTTGAAGATCATGTCGTGCTCCTCAATGGAAACCGAGGGTTTCGTCCTTCTGAATTTGTCGATACATATATTCGTAACAATGCGTTGAACCCAGGTTTTGAACTGCGCTTTTTCCTCATAAGAGTTAATTTTGGAATAAATCCGTATGAGAGCTTCCTGTGAAGCATCCATGGCGTCCTGCTCATTGTTCAGAATGTAATATGCCGTACGGTACACATGCTGCTCTATCTCTCTTAATAGGGTAATGAGAGCGTCGCGATCGCCCGATTGAGCGGCTCGAATGAGTCCCTGCTCTACCACAAAGGATCCCCCTCTCCCTGCAATATTACAGACGCATCCTCTTTGCAAATTGTTGCAGGATAGACGTCTGACGCTAATTTTATTTTTTTAATGTAAAAAATTATACCAAAAAGCCCAGAATCCCCATTGTAACCTTCCTTAGAATAACAGAAAAAAGGAAGGTAGTCACCTTCCCTTGGCTCACAAGACATCACAATGTTGGAATCTATTGAACCGTACTGGCATGTTGTTTCTTTTCGGGTTATTTTTTAGAAATTAGAAAATCCGATATTCGTTCTAATTGATAAGTCAGAGCAATCGGATCTTGAAAATAAAAGTCGTCGATCGAATATTGGTACACCTTTGCTGCTTTAACGGCAGGCAGGTTCTTCCATACACTTTTAGATTCAATATCCTTCCCCTGATCTGCTCCTTCGCCTCGAATACCCAACATCAGATAATCAGCATCACTGAGCATCTCTGGTAAAGCCTCCAATGAAATGCTTGCCCGCCCATCATAAAGTATGGCTCCGCCACGCCCATAGGATTTTCCATAAAGATATAATTCTTTTCCTGTAATCTCGAAAATGGCAATTTTTTTACCTGAATCAATGACATCAGGCAAGGCTTGCTTTTTCTCAGCGATTTTAGCCGTAAAATCAGCAAGACACTCCTTCGCTTCCTGCTCTTTGTTCAGCACTTTGCCCAGCTCCAATAGGCGATTCTTGTAATATTTTCAACCCCATTCAAGTATTTCTTATAATATGGAGCATTAAAAACGGGATCTGGAGCCCCTACGGGTGTAACCCCAAGTGCAAGCACATCGCCCACATAGTCGCCAACTGCTACAACGACACGCTACGGATGCTCAGGAAGAGTAACTGTACCTTTATCACTTTCATATGTACGTGTAGCAATTGTATCACTGGTCGAGGCGGTCTTGGAATCAGCTGTTTGGCCATCAACCGCTGCACTCCCGTTCCCATTTGTAGCGCATGCACTCAGCACCAGCATCAACGAAATAAGGAACAAGCAAGCCGATACTCGAATATTTGAGTAGTTCACAATAATCCCCCAAACTAATAATGATTCTCATTTTCATTTATATGAATTCTATCAGACCTTACAGATGATGTCCATGCCAATTCGACTTAAGCAAACAGCCCACTCTTGAGAGTGAGCTGTTTAATATTTTGATCGAAAGACTCATATACTTACTTGTTTAAGGAACTCATATGGGCGTCGGCATATCGATTGCCATGCACCTCATTTTTCGGACTTACGGCTTCAATGAGTGCTAATTCCTCTGAGGTCAGTTCAACGTCCACGGATGCTGCATTTTCCTCCAAATATTTTATACGTTTGGTTCCGGGAATCGGCAATGCGCCCTTCGCTATCGTCCAGGCTAGTGCCAATTGGGAAGGAGTGCAGTTTTTTTCTCGAGCAACTTCTTTAAGTTTATCAACAAGAGCCACATTTTTTTGGAAATTATCACCCTGGAAGCGCGGCATATGCCGGCGAGCATCATCAGGTTGAAGATCTTCGAATGTACGCAGCTCACCAGAAATAAACCCTCTGCTCAAAGGACTGTAGGCCACAAGGGTTATACCCAATTCCTGGATCGCAGGAAAAATTTCATCCTCAACATCCCGGCTCCAAAGAGAATACTCGGATTGCAAAGCAGAAATCGGATGTACCGCATGTGCGCGTCGAATTGTAGAAGCAGAAGCTTCGGATAAGCCCAGATAACGAACCTTCCCTGCCTTAACCAGCTCAGCCATGGCTCCAACGGTTTCTTCAATAGGGACATTGGGATCTACCCGGTGTTGATAATAAAGATCAATGTAGTCCACACCTAACCGACGCAGGCTTTCGTCCACTGCTTTTTTAACGTAATCCGGGTGACCATTAATACCTTGGAAATTTGGACCAAAGGAAAATTTTGTAGCAATAATCGCTTGATCCCGGCGGCCTTTTAAAGCCCGACCCAGCAATTCTTCATTGTGCCCATTACCATACACATCTGCAGTGTCCAGCAAGGTAACACCCAGTTCCAAAGCACGATGGATTGTACGAATGGATTCGTCATCATTGGTGTGACCGTATATTCCAGGAGACATGCCCATTAAACCCAAACCAAGAGACGAAACGACCAAATCACTGTTGCCCAGGTTACGTGTTCTCATCTAGCAAACCTCTCTTTCCAATCTTCATTTTTAACTTCGAGCTTCATCATAGCATATGAGATATTACATTTCAAACAAAAAATATGTTTTTTGTCTATTTTGTTTTCGAGATACGTTTTGAAATGTATAATGTATATTCCAAAAATGATATCAGGTATAATAAAGCTGGATTGGAGGCTAATGATGTGACCGACGATAGCAAGGTAGACAATAGCAATGCAATAGATAAAAAAAATGAGACCTGCATTAAACTCAGCATGAAACTGGCTCCCTATGTAAAAAAGCACGGATTTCAGACATTACGTATGGATGAAATTGCAAAAATTATGGATATCAGTAGGGCAACCCTATATAAATACTTTTCTACTAAAGAAGAAGTAATGGAATTTGTTGTGAACAATCTCATTGAGTTTATCAACGACTTGGCTATGGATTCATTGGATACAGATCAATTGTACGGAACCCGGTTTCAGCAGCTATTTGAAAAATCAGTTTTACTTGCTGTGTATGTTACAGACATTCTCTTAAAAGAATTTGAGCACATATATCCTGAGAAATATGACCGCTTGAGAACGGCGTTGCAGTTGCGAGAACAGCAATTGTTGGATTTTTACAAGGAGGGTGTACAAAAAGGTGTATTTAACGAAATCAATGCAAAATTATTGATTTTGCAAGATGAGATGCTACGATCTATGCTTGATGCTAAGTACTTAATGTTAAACCATTTGACAATTTATCAGGTCTTGTATGACTACTACCAACTAAAAAAGGTTCAATTGTTTAAGCCTGAGAAAATTCAAAGCGTAGATGACGCATTAATGATACCTAGAATTGAGTACTTGACCCAAAAAATCTCCAAGGAGCTATACTAAAATGTATTAAGGATTAGGTTCCTTCAAGTCAAAAGCAGGCTGCTGTGCCTGCTTTTTGTATTTGAGGAATAGCAATTCTTATTTTTGATGTCTATAAAAACAATAATCGGAAAATCATTTTGTCGCCTTTTGTTCACGTTTGCGTTTGTACCGCACACTCATTTTTCCTTGCTGCGCACGGATTTGTATCTCTCCCATCGTATCTGTTCGATATATAGCAGAGCCTGCCGACGATAAACGCTTCAATACCGCTTCATTCGGGTGTCCATAGGTATTGCTCGCACCGACCGAAATGACAGATATCTCTGGTCGCCAGTAGGATAGCCACTCTTCCGAGGTGGAATACTTGCTGCCGTGATGTGCTATTTTCATGACGTCTACAGCTTGTCTTGCAGTCCCCATTTCCCCCGTATCTTTCATACGGGATGAAGAATGGGCTAATTCAGAAAGCAATAGCGATTCTGCCGCTTCATCCATATCTCCAGTGAACAAAAAAGTGACTCCCTCCATTTCCAATACCATGGCAACGGAATAATGATTTTGCTCCTTTATAACAGGTAACGGTTCAGATTCGTTCTCCTGCAACGGAAACGGATAAAGAAAGTGGATTTTCGTATCCTGATCCGGCTCCCATCCCATACCATGATATGCACTGTACAGCTTGATCTGCTTGTTTAAAGCCGTGCTCAACAGCTTGTGAAACGGTGCTTTGTCTGTCAGGGTACCGTTGAAAAACAAGTTTGTTACGGGAATCTGGTCAAGCACAGCCTGTAATCCTCCAGCATGATCATGATCTCCATGTGTTAAAATAACGGCATCCAGCCGCTGCACACCACGCTGCTTGAGCAAGGGTACAATCGTATCCGCACCGACCTCATAAGGATCTTTACGCTTGCGCCAGGCATTTTTCCCTGTCGCAAAATCCATTGTGCCGCCGCCATCCACCAAAATGTGTTTGCCGCCCGGCGTTGTAATTAGAATGCTGTCACCTTGGCCCACATCCAGGTATTGAACCATCCCCGTATCCCCTCCACCTGGAGATTGATAACCTACACACAGTATGCCAAGCCAGGCTATACCGCTTAAAACCAATGCCAAATAACGATAACTATTCCATTGTTGACGCGCATATTGGCCTGCACCCTCAGGCTCATGAGCCGTTTGCAAGATAGCCGCCCATTCTGCAGAAGCTGCTAATCCTGTATGTATGGGCGATGAAATGGGGGGAGAGCTTATAGCAGTCATTTTTTCGTCCGCTTGCCTTCGGGATGTCAGCCACGTTTTGAGCCAATACAGAACACTGTACAAAGCTGCATAATACGCCATGACCCACAGGATGGAGGAAGATGGCCAAATACTCACATAAACATCATCCACGTTCAACCACTTCACAAGCAAAAAGGTCAGCTCGTTTAATTGCTCTGCTGGCCACGCAAGAATACGAGCCCCATCCCCCCACAAAAAGGCGATTCCCATCGCTACTGTACCCAAAGGAAGTACGATATACGTGATCAGTGGTACGAGCACAAAGTTAGCTATAAACGATAACAGCGAAAATTGATTAAAGTAGAATACCGTCATTGGAAACGAAACAAGCTGCGCCGTAATGGTAATCGCAATCTCACCGCCGAGCAGAAGAGGCCATTTAGCGAAAAACGGCTTCATAAGCGGCATGTAAATGAGCAGCCCGCCTGTCACCAAAAAGGAAAGCTGAAAGCTGACGCTAAGCAGGTAATAGGGATTCCAAAGCAGCATCAGCAACGCTGATATGCTTAAAATGTTAAGCCCGTCTTTGAGCATGCCCCGTCTGGCTGCAAATAACCCGATCATCGCCATGATCCCGGCCCTCACAACAGATGGAGAAGCACCTGTCAGCAGAACATAAGCCGGAATAAGTACCATCACGATGGTCAGTGACGTCTCGCGACTCACTCGCATCAGCTTGAGTAAATATAGCAGTGTAGCTGCATATACCGCCACATGCATACCGGATATCGCTAAAATGTGCGTTAACCCGAGTTGCGTAAATTCGTTATACGTTGCCGGGTCGAGCTCATCTGTAACTCCCAGTACCAGTCCATTCATATATCCTGCGTGATTAAGGGCTGTAAATGCCGTTTCCATTCGTTGTCCTAGCTGCTCCCTAAGCTGATCATTCCACCTGAGCAAAATGTAACGGTTCCACAGGGAGGCTTGCTGTTTCTGCAGTGAAGCGGCTCCATTCCCTTTGAAAAGCCAGTGAACTTCCTGGGTGTGAAGGTATTCACTATAATCAAAGCCGCCAAAGTTCCCCGCTTTGGCAGGAGCCTTCAAGCTGCCACGTATTTGAATTGCATCTCCACGCTGCCATGCTGCCGCAACTTGCTGTTCCTGCTTGGCAGCCAGCTTGATGTGAACGATGACCTGTTCAGAGATAGATGCAAGCTGCTTGCTTTTTTCTGAATTACGTCCCATTTGATGAATAGCAGTGACTCTCATCTCAAACTGCGCTCGATCTCCATCTACCTCCACCTCGGAAGCAATAAACCCCGCTGCTTGAACAGGCATGTCTTCCACCATAGAAGCCGATACATGAAGAGTGTCGGGAATGCTGCTCACATTATGCCTATCATGCCAAAACCAATGGAATCCACCACCGCTCAAAGCAAGCCATAGCCATACCACATGCCGCACAGGAATTTTCATCAGTAGAGCTATAAGAGGAAGCATCAAAGTCACTCCCGTCCAGAGCAACAAAAGCATACGTCCAGAATAAAGGCAAGCTCCTGCACTTCCTGCAATCCAACATACAGTTAGAGTCAAAATAGGTCTGGTTAAAACAAGTTTGGCCTGAATACAATCACCCCCCCGTAGCAAAAATACTGCTTGCTGTCCAAGCTGCAAAACACAAAAAAGAACCCCTGACAAAATAGCATTCGTCAGAGGTTCTTCCTCGTTTACACTTTAATCCTTAATATCCATGAGCGTTTCCTTGGGTGGGTGATAGGTCTCCAGCATGCGGAAGGCAATTCCCTTCTCCTCCATCATGGCACGAACCTTGTCGGCATCTTTGGGATAGGGCCGATGGTATACAATCTCCACAATACCGCTGTTTGCCAGCATATTGGCACACGTCCAGCACGGCTGGTCAGTAACATATACTGAGGAGCCTTCGCGATCAATCCGATCAGTGAACAACAGCAGATTTTGCTCTGCATGAATCGTACGGATGCAGCGTTGCTTTTTAACCATTTCCTCACGACCATCACGATGAACAACCTCGTACTCCTCCGAGATCATACAGCCTGCCTCAGAGCAGTCAGGTACGCCGGACGGTGCACCATTATAAGCGGTGCCCAAAAGTTTTTTACCTTGGACAAGTACGGCTCCAACATGACGCCGCGAGCAGCGCGAACGGGTGGATACCATATAAGCGATATCCATAAAGTAAGTATCCCAGTCCTTGCGTACATCTGCACTCATAACCATCTCTCCCGTATAAACTAGTTAAAACGTATATCATTCCGCTAAAATTCATTTTCAGAGCCTGGTCACCGTAATCTTTGTATAGCTTACAGGCTTACGTAAGGCTTCATTTTCGCCAGCATTTTAGCGCCGATGCCCTTCACATGATCCAAATCGTTCACACGTTGGAACGGCCCATGCTGATTACGGTAGTCTAAAATGGCTTCGGCCTTTTTAGCTCCAACCCCCGGTAGCTCCATTAACTCGGCAGCAGTCGCCGTATTGATGTTCACCTTTTTTTCACCGGATACGGATGTGGTAGCTGAATTTGCATTTCCAGTAGCGAGGTTTTCGCTTACAGCAACCTGTACAGCAGCAGCCCCCTTCACTGGATTATGCTTCATAGTGCCAGCAGCTTGGCCAGCCGGGCTGCGTTCCGTTTGGTCTGAATTCGCTTTTGCAGCACGCTTTCCCGATGCGTCGTCACTTTTGCCCTGCAATTCCTTGGGCTCTGACTCCACCGCTAATACCTGCTCCACCTTGCGGTTAAGCAAAGTCCACTCTTCTTGCGGCTCAGGGCGCTGCCCTCCGGCAAACAGAATAAGCCCACTCCCGATTAGTGCAAGCGTTATCGCTGTTCCTGTCCATACTCGTTTCATGTTCGTATCGTCCCCTACTCCACATGGATTTTGGGAGGATGTAAACAACCTCCATACGGTTTCGCTGTGAGCCATTTTTCCAAAGAGAGGTACAGCCCCGGGAACGATCTTATATATTCAGACATAAAATTCGTCATGTCGGTCAAGACCGGGTGCATACACTAAGAAGAATGACAGCGTCTATACCGCAAAGTATGAAAGGAGGACGTTGAACAATGAAAGTTGGATTTATCGGGACTGGCAGCATGGGAAGTCTGCTGATTGAGTCTTTTATTCAATCCAATGCACTTAAGCCACAGCAAATATCAGCAAGCAATCGAACGCATTCCAAGGTAGCTGAGCTGGCCCGTCGTTATCCAGGTTTGCATGCAGCCCAAAGCAACCGTGAAACGGCAGCGGAAAGCGATATTTTGTTTATCTGCGTGAAGCCGCTGGAATCAAAAGCCGTAACGGATGAAATACGCAACGTCATTACAGAAGAGCAAATCGTCGTATCTATCACAAGTCCGGTGCAGGTACGTATTTTGGAGCATGCACTGAAAGCCAAAGTGTCCAAAATTATTCCGAGCATCACCCACCAGGTGGGGAGCGGAGCCTCACTATGCATCCATGGCAGCCGGATTACAGAGGAGGACCGCTCGCTTCTGGAAGAGCTTATGTCTCACATTAGCAGGCCGATTCGAGTTAAAGAATCTTATACGCGGATCACGTCGGATTTCTCCAGTTGCGGACCTGCTTTCCTGGCCTTTTTTATGGACCAGTGGATTCAAGCCGCCGTTCAAGCCACGGGTATAGACCGTACGGAGCTAGGTGCCCTGACTGGTGAAATGATGATCGGCACAGGAAAGCTGCTCACGGAAGGCGGGATGACACCAGCCGAGTTGCAGGCCAGGGTAGCGGTTCCCGGAGGTATTACCGCCGAAGCCCTTGCACTGCTGGACAGCAGCCTGCATAGTGTCTTTCCCGAACTGATACGGGCTACACACAACAAGTATGAGGAGGACATGCAAAAGGTAAATGTCTCCTTCGGCTCAAAGCCGATTAACCGGCAACAATATTAACCAGCTTACCTGGAACAGCAATTACCTTACGAACCGTTTTGCCGGCCAGCACCTGCTGAACGTTGTCCAGCGACAAAGCAAATGTTTCCATCTCTTTGGCATCAAGATCCTTGGCAATCTTTGCACGCTGCACGATTTTACCATTCACCTGCACGACAATTTCCACTTCGGCATCCACCGTCCATGCTTCATCATAAGCAGGCCAAGCCGCGTAGGTAATGCTGTCGCTGTGCCCCAGCAGCTGCCACAATTCCTCGGCCAGATGCGGTGCAAGCGGCGACAGCATTTGCACGAAGTTTTCCATCGCTGCACGCGGCAAAAGCTCTGCTTTGTATGCATCGTTGGTGAAAATCATCAACTGGCTAATTGCCGTATTGAAGCGCAGCGCATCCAGATCTTCAGTTACTTTTTTCAGCGTTTTATGCCAGGTCCGCTTGAACTCATCGCTTCCGCCATCATTTGTAATTTTATCATTCAGGCTACCATCCTCGGAAACAAACAGGCGCCATACGCGGGACAGAAAACGATGCGCTCCCTCAACTCCGTTCTCGTTCCATGGCTTGGTCGCTTCGAGCGGCCCCATGAACATCTCATAAATACGCAGCGTATCGGCGCCAAACGTATTCACAATATCGTCAGGATTAATGACATTACCGCGCGATTTACTCATTTTTTCATTGTTATTGCCCAAAATCATGCCCTGGTTGACCAGTTTGTAGAAAGGCTCTTTCGTTTCCACTACACCTAGATCATACAGTACCTTGTGCCAGAAACGAGCATACAGCAAGTGAAGAACCGCGTGTTCCGCTCCGCCAATGTACAAATCAACAGGCATCCATTCACGCTGCTTCTCCTTGGATACAAGCTCTTTATCATTTTTGGGATCAATAAAGCGTAGGTAGTACCAGCAGCTTCCTGCCCATTGCGGCATCGTGTTGGTCTCGCGACGCGCTTTCATGCCTGTCTCAGGATCAATGGTTTCTACCCATTCTTTTGCATTGGCCAATGGGGATTCACCCGTGCCTGAAGGCTTGATGTTGTCCATCTCCGGCAGCATGAGCGGCAGCTGATCCTCAGGAACCGTTTTGATCGTGCCATCTTCCAGATGAATTACCGGAATAGGCTCACCCCAATAGCGTTGGCGGCTAAACAGCCAGTCACGCAGACGGTAGGTTACTTTGCCCTGTCCTTTACCCTCGGCTTCCAGCCATTCGATCATCTTCGGAATCGCTTCCTCGTTGGTAAGTCCATTCAGCGGGCCTGAATTGACGTGCGGACCATCCTCGGTGTATGGCTCATTAGCCACGTCTCCACCTTGGACAACCTCAGTGATTTTCAATCCGAATTTCTTGGCAAATTCCCAGTCACGTGTATCGTGACCCGGTACAGCCATAATTGCGCCTGTTCCGTAGCCTGCCAGCACATAGTCGGCAATCCAGATCGGCAGCTTTTCACCGTTCACCGGGTTCACCGCATAAGCACCTGTGAACACGCCTGTTTTATCCTTAGCCAGATCCGTACGCTCCAGATCGCTTTTACGAGCAGCTTGCTCACGGTATTGATGCACAGCATCCTTTTGTTCAGGTGTAGTGATGATTTCCACCAGTTCCTGCTCTGGAGCCAGCACACAGTAGCTCGCACCAAACAGCGTATCCGGACGGGTTGTAAATACCGTCAGCTGCTTGTCATGGCCTTCAATTGGAAAAATAACCTCAGCCCCGGTAGATTTGCCAATCCAGTTCCGTTGCATATCCTTAATGCTCTCGGACCAATCCAGCTCCTCCAGATCATCCAGCAGACGATCCGCGTATTCCGTAATTTTCAGCATCCATTGACGCATTGGTTTACGGATGACCGGATGACCGCCACGCTCACTCTTACCATCAATAACTTCTTCATTCGCCAGCACGGTTCCCAGCGCAGGACACCAGTTCACGGGTACTTCAGCTACATAAGCAAGACCGCGCTTGTACAATTGGATGAAGATCCATTGTGTCCATTTATAGTAATCAGGATCAGTCGTACTGATTTCACGATCCCAGTCGTACGAAAAACCGAGCGATTTGATCTGACGGCGGAAGTTATTTACGTTTTTCACCGTAATTTCACGCGGATGCTCACCTGTATCGAGCGCATGCTGCTCGGCAGGCAGACCGAAAGCGTCCCAACCCATCGGATGCAGTACGTTGTAGCCGCGCATTCTTTTATAACGCGAAACAATATCCGTTGCCGTGTAGCCCTCCGGATGGCCTACGTGCAGACCAGCTCCAGACGGGTAAGGGAACATATCCAAAGCATAAAACTTCGGTTTGCCCGGCTCTTCTCCGGTACGAAACGTCTTGTTCTCATCCCAATATTTCTGCCATTTTGGTTCAATACTTTGCGGTTGATAGCCGTGCTTCGGCTGTGTGTCTGTCATTCTCATTTCCTCCTCAAACGGTATGCAACAAAAAAACCTCTGCATCCCGTAGCGTATTCAGCGCTAGGGACGAGAGGTTATATTCCCGTGGTACCACCCTAGTTAGCAGAAAGCGTTCTTCGCGTTCTACTCCCTTTGCACCTGATAACGGAGGTGATCCGATGCGGTTTAGTAACAGAATATAAACACCTGTATAGGGCGTTCCTGCGTTGGGCGCATATCTCCGAGGCGAGTTCACTTTGCGCTGTCAACCGACTTGCACCACCCGCCGGCTCTCTACATGTCCACACAAAACTACTATTCCTCATCAGCGATTGTTTAACCGTTAATAATGGCACTATTATATTGAAAACTGCGAAAAAAGTCAAATAAGGACTACACGCCCTTCATGTCATTATGAAAGCGCCCTTCTTTTTCCCGTATTCTCATAATAAAGCCTCACTATTTTACAGCAACATAAAACAGTCTCGCCGCGTCATCCTCTGCTTCTACCCATTCAAAATCCGCATACACCTTCACATCACGAAAACCCGCTTTGGACAATTCTGCCTTCATCCAGTCAGGGTCATAGGCACGCTGCACATGAATTTCCTCGAACCGCTGATACAGATCGCGTCCTTCATTTTCTGCTCTCGCAAAAATACTAAGATGATGCTCAATTTCACAGCGTGGCGTATCCAGCGCACAGGTCCAGATATACGAGATGGAGCGTTCGTCCAATACAAAAGGCTGCTCTTCATCATAACGTACAAACGTCTGGGGATGATGTACATCAAACAAGAAGGTTCCGCCGGGCTTAAGACCTGCATACGTTCTGCGAAACGTAGCCGTTATATCTTCTTCCTCCAGCAAATAGTTCAGGCAATCGCAAAAAGAAATCACCGAATCGACTGGCTCGGGTAAACTCCATTCCCGCATATCCTGCTGCAGCCAGCGGACGCTTCCCTCACGAAACAGCCGCTGTCCTTGCGGAGTCGTTTCCATTTTGCGGCGAGCTACCGCCAGCATATCAGAGGATAGGTCAATGCCGGTCACCTCGAAGCCCGAGTTCACCAGGGGAATCGTAATGGAGCCCGTTCCGCAGCCCAGCTCGGCCACCGTATGCGGCATACCGTACTGTTCCCAAGCCTGCCGTGCAAAGCGCAACCAGTCTGGATACGGCATATCCTGCATCAGCTCATCATATACATAGGCAAACTTCCGGTAAGAAGCCATTTTTTATTCCTCATTCCCGTCCTTCGGTTTAGGCATTTTTTCCACCAGGTAGGTCCAGTTTTCCTTTTGTATAACCAGTCCTTCCTTCATCAGCTTGCCCATCGCACGCTTGAAGGCAGATTTACTGATGCCAAACCGTTGCTTGATAATGTCGGCCGGGGTTGCGTCAGAATAAGGCATACCTCCGCCTGGACGCTCTTTCAGAAAAGCGATCAGCCGATCTGCATCCTCATTACGGCCCACTTCCTTACGCGGCGACATCGCCAGATTGACACGACCGTCTTCACGAACAAGCGCGACCCGTACCTTAACCTCTTCGCCCAACCGAAGCATCCGGTTACGTTCCGAGGAATGAATCATACCAATGGCTCCAAAACCAAGCACCCCGCCGTCCACCAGGACAAATGTACCCATCTGAAGCGGCTTGTACACGGTCGCCTGCACCCACGTATTTTTCCACGAATCAGGGGCATGGAAGCACAGCGGAGCCAACTCCTGCTCTCCTGCCAGCTTAGCCCGCAGTCTGCCCTGCTTGTCATGCTCCATGATCGCATACACGTGATCGCCCACCCGAGGATGCAAGTCCCGGTTCTCCGGCAGCTCGCGAATCGGCAGCAAAAGCTGGCGACCCAGTCCCATCTCCAAGAAGCATCCCAAGCGCGGGTGCACGTCAGCCACCTCAAGCTTTGCCATTTCGCCCAGCGACAAGAACGGCTTTTTCATGGTTGCAGCCAAACGGTCCTCTGTATCGTAAAAAATAAATACCTCCAACCGTTCGCCTACCTCGATCTCGCGTGTAAGCTCCGTATAATGTAGCAGCACATCCTGCTCACCGACGGTGAGAAAGTAGCCAAAAGGGGACACTTCACGGTCCACCATAATGGTGACATAAGTACCAGCAATCAGACTCATACCTTCTCCACAACCTTAGCGTCCGACCAGAGTCGTTCAATGTTATAATATTCACGCTCGTCGCGATGGAAGACATGCACTACAACATCCCCCAAATCCATCAGAACCCAGCGTGCGGAATCCATACCTTCGATCCCCTTGATAGTTACACCTTCATCATGAGCACGTTTGCGAATTTCGGTTACAATCGCCTGTACCTGTGTATCCGAATTACCGTGGCAGATTACAAAATAATCCGCGACAAGTGATACTCCACGCAAATCCAGTGCAACAATGTTCATTGCCTTTTTATCATTAGCGGCATCAACCGCAGTTTGCATTAATTGCTCATTCGTTAGGGTCATTCATGAACCTCCGTTTTTCTCTGTTTTAGTTGTTGAATCAAGTCATTGCGCGACAAGACCGTCAAAGGAAAAATAACCTTTTGCTTCTCCAGCAACAATGAAATCGTAGAGTCAAATCCAGCGACAAGCCCTTGCTCCAAACTTTTTTTGGCCTGTTTTCGGATATGATCGACCCCGGGAAAATCACGGCCTGGCTCGATGTAATCAGCGAGACACACGACTTTATCCAGCAGGCTCATGCTTACACGCCCTGACGTATGCCAGCGAATCGCATTTCGTATTTCCGGATCATCTACCCCGTAATCTCTTGCTGCAACACAGTATCCCACCTCAGAATGCCAGAGCTGTTTGTCATGCTTCAAAAGCTCCTGATCACATTCGGGATGACTGCGAATCACTTCTTCCATCTGCTGAACAGGCCAATATTTCGCTACATCATGCAAAATAGCCGCCAGTTCGGCCTTCTCCGGGTCCGCGCCATAACGCTTGGCTAGCTCCACGGAGGTATGCATAACACCCAGCGTGTGCTTCCAGCGTTTTTCAGGCATCTGATCGGATACGGCCTCCATCAATTGCTCACGGCTGTACTTCATACAAACCGCCCCTTGTAATATAGTCATGCACACGGTCAGGCACAAGATAACGAATGGTACGCCCTTCCGCAGCACGTTCCCGAATATCCGTCGATGAAATGTCCACCACTGGCATGTCCGCCAGCAATATCCTGTTCTGCAAATAATGCGGCAATTCATGTAATGCAAGCTGGAAACCGGGGCGTCTGACACCGATAAAGCAAATCCGCTGCGCCAGCTCCTCAATTCCCTGCCAATGAGGCAAGTAGTTGACCATATCCGCGCCAATAATAAAATAAAAATCCTCCGCAGGGTGCAGCTTCTGAAGCTCCTTAATCGTGTCAATGGTATATGATACCCCACCGCGAAGCACTTCAATATCCAGCACTTCAAAAGCGGGATGACCCGCCACCGCTTCTCGCGTCATCTCCAGGCGCTCCGTACCGCTCGCCCCCGCCTGATGCTTGTGCGGAGGGATATGAGAAGGCATAAACCATACTTGATCTAGCGCATAGGCATCCCTTGCCGCCTCTCCAGCCAGCAGATGCCCAATATGAATCGGGTCAAATGTACCGCCCATAATACCGATTTTCATAGTATTCTCCCCGCGTGTTTATCCTCTTGGCAACTCAATTTGCTTGTGATCACGGGATTCCTTGTACAAAATAATGGTGCTCCCGATGATCTGCACAAGCTCGGAACCTGTTTCCGTAGCCAGCTCTTCCGCAATTTCATGCTTGTCATCCAGACAGTTGTTCAAAATTTGCACCTTCATCAGCTCACGCTTTTCAATCGCATCGTTGATGTGACGCATAAGATGCTCATTCGTACCGTTTTTCCCTACTTGAAAAACCGGGTCCAAATGATGCGCCATGGAACGCAAATATCTTTTTTGTTTACCTGTTAACATGTATAATTAACCCCTTCATCGCCACATATGCAATGCGGCATTTCCATAATTTAAATGTAAAATCTGACCTATGACAGACTTCTCAGCACCGCCGCTCTCATCTGGTCTACCGCCGGGGCAATCCCCGTAAAATACTCAAAGGCCACCGCTCCCTGGTACACGAACATCCCCAAGCCACCATGCACAATACAGCCACGTTGTTCACGGCTTTCACGTAAAAGCCTCGTTTCCAGCGGGTTATAGATCAAATCACTCACAATGATTCCCTTCGGAATCAAGCTCGTTTCCAGTGGAAGCTCATCTGATAAGGGCGACATTCCCACCGAGGTTGTATTGATCAACACATCTACCGTTGCAAGTACGTTCTTCGCCTCATCGTTGGCATAGCCCGTTACTGGAATCGCTTCCGTCGTCCATTCCTTTGCCAGTTGCTCAGCTTTCTCGCGTGTTCGGTTCAGAATCATAACCGATTCCGGCCGCTCCTCCAAAAGAGCATGAATCACGCCACGAGCAGCCCCTCCGGCTCCAAGAACGGCAATTTTTGCACCTTTCAATTCCACCGAAGTCTCTTCCTTAAGGGAACGCACATAGCCGATTCCGTCGGTATTGTAACCCTTCAGCCGTCCGTTGTCATTCACAATCGTATTGACTGCGCCGATCAGCCTGGCCCCTTCATCAATCTCATCCAGATATTTCATAACCTCAACTTTATGGGGAATTGTCACATTGACTCCGCGGAAATGCAATGCCCGAATTCCCTTCATAGCATCCTCCAACTGATCCGGCTTGACGTGAAGTGGTACAAAATCCCCTTCAATTCCTGCTGCCTGCAAAGCTATTTTATGCATAAGAGGCGATTTGGAGTGCTTGATCGGATCCCCCAATACGCCTAATAGTACAAGACCTTGCTCGGTCGCTCCAGACTCCCCGCTGCTGCTCATCGTTGATCTCTCCCATACTGCAAAATATTAGGCTGCACAAATACATGAATGGCGGCAGGAACCTGAACATGTTCCTTGCCGCCCTATAACATGGCTTACAACATCCGTTAAATCAACGCAGGCCGCAAAAGGACACGGATTCCCCGAGGGACATGAACCGCTACCAGAGCTCCGCTGTCGCTATTCACCCTGATCCATCCCAAACCGGAAATATAGATGTCCGATGGAGCTTTACGGGGAACACGGAACTCATGTCTCGTCCATTCCGGCATTTCTGCCAATTGATCGCGCGTTGGCGGAGAGAGCAATTCCCCGGCATGATCAGCAAACAGTTGATCCGCCCGCTCCAGCTTCGTGCGATGTATTTTTAACCCACCGTTAATATAGCAGGTAAAGGATTGATGCTGACCTTCTATAAAATCAAATCGGCCCATGCCGCCGAAAAACAAGGTCTGTCCGGAATCCAGTTGATAAGCAGCAGGCTTCAGTGGCTTGTCCGGCATAATGGCGCTCAAATCCCGGCGGGAAACGATTTCACTGAACCGCCAAGGGTACACAATCCCTGGCGTATCAATAATATGCTTGCCGTCATCGAGTGGAATATTCACCATATCGAGTGTGGTTCCCGGGTAACGGGACGTTGTGAGCTCCTGTTCCATATCGCTATAATCACGAATCAAGCGGTTAATGAGAGTGGATTTACCCACATTTGTCGCACCTACCACATATACGTCCCGGTTGTCGCGCAGCTCGGATACCACATCCAGCAAACGGTCAAAGCCCTGATTTTTCTTAGCCGAACACAGTACAATATCTGCCGTACGCAGCCCTTGCTCCTTCGCTTGCTTTTGTACCCAGTTACGAACCTTGTTCCAATTCGTTACCTTAGGCAGCAAATCAGTCTTGTTGACAGCCAGTATAACCGGATTGGAGCCTACAAAACGTTGCAGGCCGGAAATCAAGCTGCCTTCGAAATCAAAGATGTCTACAATGTGGATGACGAGCGCGTCCTTGTCCCCAATCTGACTGAGCAGCTTTAGGAACTCGTCCTGATCCACTGTCACTGAAGACGTTTCATTATAATTTTTGATCCGGAAGCAGCGCTGACAGATAACGGGCTCCCGTGTAAGCAATTTTTCCGGAATATACCCCGGGAGCTCCGGGCTAGTAGTCTGCATTGTGATACCGCAGCCACTACATTTGACGACAGTTCCGCCGTCAGGTCTTTCAGTCATTCTTCTTTTCCTCCTCAAGCCATAAGCCTTTCTTACGTAACCTTGTGAGCGCGATTCGCTCCAACCGCCGATTAAAGCGGGTCATGACTCCTTCATCATGGATGGATATCGGCAACACCAACACCGTATGCAATCCCAGTCGGTTGCCACCTAATACGTCCGTCAACATTTGGTCCCCGACCATAATAGTCTCTTCCGGAGTAAGCTCCATCATACGAATGGCTCTGCGAAAGGACGAGTTGGAGGGTTTCCGTGCAGCATGTATAAATTCAATGTCCAAAGGTGTAGCAAACATGGATACACGGTTCATATTGTTATTGGACACGATGACAAGCTTAAAACCCGTCTGTTTGACCTTTTCGAACCAGGCCACCAGCTCGGGAGTCGCGTTCGGCGCTTTTGCGCCAACCAGCGTGTTATCCAGATCCGTAATAATGCCGCGATATCCTTGAGCATACAAGCCTTCAAGATCAATATCAAAGACGGTTTTCACCCGTAATTTGGGCATGAGCATTTCAAACAACGTCGGTCACCTCAGTTTCATACGACAAACTATACCATATTACTATGGCTTAGTAAAAAGCTATCCGCAACAAACGGACAGCTTTTTTACCCAGCCTATAGATAAAGATTATAAAATCGACGGCATTTGAGCCTGGAGAAAATGACTACACTTTATCCTTCTGATCTGGCGCAGCTTTTCGTCCAGCCCATCGTCTTGTCCGTCCTTCCTTATGCAACAGGGAAACTTGCTTTCGAACCTGACGCCAATCCTCCGCGGTTACTGAAGATGGACTATAACGCGCTTGCTCAAACCGTCTGAGCAGCTGTTGTAAAATGGCCGCACGTTCCGGTGCTTCTATCGACCATCTGCCAACCGATTCTCGCAGCGTCTCGTGACTGGCACGCCCAAATCCCTTTCTTCGCATGTACCCTAACCAGTGCTCTGTTTCGACAATTACCTTTTCATCTGGGGTCAGCGGCTTCCCTCTGCGCAAGCGCAGCAGGTAAAAGTGGATATCCGCGCGATTACGCCAAATAATATATGCAGCCCACAGCACAAGGATTGCAGCCGCCACAGCTATAAAGGCCGGATGAATCTTTAACCCTTCCTCTACATTAACCTGAGGAGTCTGTCCAGGCTGTTCCGGTTCAGGCTGATCTTTGACCTCGGGGGCATCAGGCGTCTTTGTATCCTCCTGTTCGGTAAGCAACGGCATATCAAAGCCCGGCGTAGCTTCTACAGGAACCCAGCCATATTCACCCAAATATACTTCCGCCCAGGAATGGGCATCCGCATTTGTTACAGAGTAAGAGGACATATTTTCACCAGCATCGTCCGTTGTTGCTTCATCTGAAAACGTCTGCTGACCAGGCGCATATCCTTTGACCCAACGGGCCGGAACCCCAATCGAACGAGCCATCATGACTAGCGAAGTCGAGTAATAATCGCAATAGCCCTCTCGGATTTCAAACAGAAAAGCATCTACAAAATCCTTGCTTCTTTTTCGTGAGAGGTCCGGATTATTGGTATATGCATAATTTTGCTGTAAATACTTCTGTAGCAGTCCGACCTTTTCATACGGCGTTTTGGCTGTTGACGTTATGTTTTTAGCCAGATCACGCACTCGCTGCGGCAACTCATCTGGAATTTGCAAGTAAGCTTCCTGTTTGTTTGCCCCATATAGATCACTAAAGGTTTTTGTACGCAGCACTTTCTCGGGAATTACAGGCACATAGGATACCAAGGTATACGTTTTGGGATAAGCGGTTCTTCGGGAGCCTGCGCTCCAAAGCAGTTCTGACTGTTCTGGATTCCAACGCAACCCATTGGCCTGAGAATCTCTGTCCACAGATTGAACACGATGGATCGAATAGGCGCCAAACAGAACCGGATAGCTCTGATCATTTTGCATCGTAATCGTTTGAACGACCTGCTCGGTCGAATGCCGCGTTTCCTGTGTATTTTCCAGCTCTGCGGTCATGGACACATCATTTAGTGTTTGATCATCGTTGCCGGCATCACTCCAGCCTGTACCTGAATAGATCCGTTTCGACTCCCCGCGCCAATAGCTTCGCTGATTGGTCATAATGGTCATAACGGGAGAATAATCAAAATTAAAGCCTCCACCCAAACGATTATCCTGGCGACTATAGCCCGACGCAGTGCTCATCCGCTGATTCATCGCCCCAGGACCATTGTTGATCCCGACAGTAGTAGAGCTATTTCGCTGAGTCCACGCCGTATAGGGGTCTGTCAAGGCGGGCTGTACCTCAGGCATATTCACGCCAACCATAATAATCAGCGCGAAAATGACCGCAATATTGGCTGCGATTTTATACGGATAGCGGCGAATATGTTTCCAGCCTTGTGGATAATGCTGGCGAAAATACTGCAAATGCTGCGTTACCAGCCAGCCCATACCGGCAAAAACGATCCAGGCTACTTCCTCCCAGAGCACCGTTGGTGTGAATGAATCAAGCACTGCCAGCGCAGCAATATTGATACCTACAAATACGATAATCCGCTGCTTGGTCGTCACAATGAGCGGCACCATTTCAATGATCAGCCAAGCAATCAAAGAAAACCAAATATAAGGGGACATATTCGATATGAATTGATCCAAGCGGTTGGCTGCACCCCCGAAAGGGATGATGATTGAGTAGGCCACGAGTGTCCGATACAAGATAAAAAAGAGCGTCGCCGCCTTAATGATAAATTCAATCCATGGTCGGAATGGCAATAAAATTTTCACCAGAGCCAGCATCGTAATGGTCATTAGTACAAGTGTTCTGGTCTCCTCCATCCACAATTCGGAAGCAAAGGACACCCATTGCATGGCAATAATAATAATCCATAGAAAGGTAAAGGTCAGCGCCCATGAACCCTTCAACGATTGTAACCAGCTCTTCATCGTGTCCCTCCTCCCATCACAGCCGGGAGCTCTTCAAGGCTCGAAATATGATAGCCTTGTATTCCCCTTGTACGAAGCATGCTTAACCATTCTTCAGCTTTTACCTCAGCGGAGCCTTCTCCAATTCGAACGTGGCACGGAGTCATCCCCCGGGTATCAGCCCAGCGAAGAAGTTCCAGCGCCCGCTGATCCTTCAACGGACTGACCAGTACAAAATAGCAGCCTTGTGGAAATTGACGTACGCTACTCTCGACAGCAGCCATCAGGCTACCTTGTGAAGTCATGTGTATGTCTACCAAATGATGCATCATCCGTTGTCGTTCCATCATCTGCTCACTGGGTTGAAAAACAATGCCTTTCTCTCCGGCCGTGCACAGGCCGACCCCCATTCGCTCCCGTCCGCCATATTCCAGCAATGAAGCGGTAGAGGACACAGCCAGTTCAAACTGGTCAGCGTTTATATAATGCTTCGTTTGCAGGTCCAGTACAAGCATGGTTTTGGGAACTGTTTCATGCTCAAATTCCTTAGATTTCCAGCTACCTGTACGAGCAGTCGCATTCCAGTGAATACGTGAAAACCGGTCTCCATATACATAGTCTCGCACACCGTTAATTTGCGTCGTTTCACGCCGTGTTCGAGTTTGAACCGTTTGCGGCCCGGACATCCTTGAGCGACGATCATTCACCTGCCAATACGGGATGAACACCGTTCGGGGCAGTACCCGAAATTCACCGCGTGCGTTCAACCTGCCTTTGTGCTCTAACAGGCCGAAGATGTCCTCACTGACACATTCGGTTTCCTCAAAATGGTAGCTTCCCCGCTCTAAAGCAGGAGTCTGGAATGTAAGCTGCCCGCCCCCCTTCAGACTGGGAATGACGCTGTCCTCAAACGACCAGGACTCGCCTGTATGTCGCTTGAGAACCTCGCGGACAATGATATACGGCAACGGAAGAAAGCCGGGGATACGCAGATTCAGCTTAACATGCACCTGATCTCCCGCATGCAGCAGCTCGCCAAACTCCGAGCCATGCGACAGCTGCCGTGAGCCTTGAACACGGCGAACCCCGCTCAGACCAACGATCCATAAATAAATACCCATCAGCGTAACCATACACAACAGCATCACTGACGTTTTTCCGCCCTGAAACAACAAATACAGCAGGCATACCACCCATATGACCATCAGAAGCCAGATGCGGCCGGACAGACGGGGAATCCTGCGTTTTCTTTTGACCATATTCATTCTCTAAGAACGCTCCATCCGTACAGGTACATGAATCTGCCGAAGAACAGCCTGAAGCACGGACTGGGCGTTCGAGCTATCCAGACGCGCCTCGGGACGAAGCAACAAGCGATGCGTCAGCACATAGGGTGCCAGCGCCTTTACATCATCAGGCAGCACATAATCACGGTTGTCCAAAAAAGCGTACGCCTTGGCGGCCATTACAAAAGCAAGCGCCGCCCGCGGGCTGGCTCCCAGCAGCACCGATGGATGTTCTCTCGTCGCACGCACAATATCAAGTAAATAGGACGTCACTGCCTCGTCCATATAGATTTCTCGGATTTCCTGCTGGATCGCAGCAATCTGTTCCATATGGGCTACAGCCTCCAGACGATCTGCCGGCTGACCTACCTGATGATGAAGCAGCAGGTTTCGCTCTGTCTCCATGTCAGGATAGCCAAGGCTGATTTTGAGCATAAAACGATCCAGCTGCGCTTCCGGCAGCATATAAGTGCCTTCAAAATCAATCGGATTTTGTGTCGCACACAGCATAAAAGGATGAGGCAACATATGCGTTTCCCCATCCACTGTCACACTGCGCTCTTCCATCACTTCCAGCAGAGCCGATTGGGTTTTCGTCGTGGCGCGGTTAATTTCGTCCGCCAGCAAAATGTTTGTCATCACAGGACCCGGACGAAAATAAAAACGTTCATCCCGTGGATGAAATATGGAAACCCCCGTAATATCACTTGGGAGAATATCAGGATTACATTGGACACGGCGGTAATCACCGCGCATGGATTTGGCTAGAGCCTTGATCATTTGCGTTTTTCCCGTACCCGGAACGTCCTCGATCAGAATGTGCCCACCCGCCAGCATAGCCGTAAGCAGTAATTTTATCTCAAAGGATTTTCCTAATATGCATGATTCTAGATTCGAACGGATTGCAGATACAATCTGCGCAGATTCTTGACGTACGGGCATAACTCAGTAAACCTCCTAGATAGCAACATGTTTCCTATTATTGTACATGAAGGCGGGCACAGAGTACACTTAACTCCTTTCCCATATCCTTCAAAACGTATCCTTCCTTCGTATCATGCCGTGTGTACAGCATGTCAAAAGCCCTCCGGTCATCAGACCGAAGGGCTCGTATATACTTATTTACTTCACTTATGTCATATTTAAATTATATACTTCCCTTTGGACGAACAAACAAGCATGCCAGAAAAGAGAAAATGATCGCCGAAGAAATCCCTGCACTAGTCAGACTAAAAATCCCTGTAATGACCCCAAGCCATCCATCCTTCTCCAATTCGGTTAAGGCGCCGTGTACGAGCGAGTTGCCAAAACTGGTAATTGGAATCGTTGCACCTGCCCCTGCAAATTTGATAAGCGGATCGTAGATCCCGATGCCATCTGCAATGGCACCTGCTACCACCAACGTACTCATCGTATGTGCCGGTGTCATTTTAAGCCAATCCATCATTAACTGACCCACGACACAAATGGCACCGCCAACTAAAAAAGCCCATAGATATATCATACTTGTCCTCCCGCTTCGAAAGCTACAGCATGTGCAACACAAGGGATGCTTTCACCCTGCTGTGTAGACAAAGGAGATAGCAAAGCCCCGGTTGCCACAACCAGTACCTTTTTCAGTTCTCCCTTTTCAATCCGCTTTAACAGATGGCCATAGGTTACCACAGCCGAGCATCCGCAACCACTGCCGCCTGCAATGACTTTCTTTTGCTTATTGATATCATAAATTAGTAAACCGCAATCATTAAATTCCGTCTGATTCATATCGTATCCATCTTTTTTGAGCAGCTCCTTGGCAATCGGCAGCCCCACTGAGGCCAAATCCCCCGTTACAATGAGATCATAATAACCAGGGTCCCGGCCTGTATCCCGAAAATGAGACAACAGCGTATCTGCCGCTGCCGGAGCCATGGCTCCACCCATATTAAAAGGGTCTTTAATGCCCATATCCATAACACGTCCAATGGTAGCACAATCCACCACCGTACCTGACTTGGCATGTCCCACAACTGCAGCGCCAGAACCTGTAACGGTATACTGGGCCGTGGGAGGCTTCTGTGATCCGTATTCATTAGGGTAGCGGAACTGCTTCTCGGCCGTACAATTATGACTAGTCGTACCCGCCAACACGTAGTCGCCCGCCTCTGAATCCACAATCAGCGCGGCCAAGGCCAAGCTTTCCATTGAGGTTGAGCAGGCTCCAAAAACACCCAGATAAGGAATGCCCAGCTTGCTGGCTGAAAAGGAGCTGCTGATAATCTGATTCATCAGATCACCACTGATATAAAACTGTACTTCCTCTTTGTTTAAATTGGCATTTATTAGTGCCAGCTCAGTAGAATGTTCAATTAGTCTGCGTTCCGCTTTTTCCCACGTTTTCTCGTTAATTTCGATATTGTCATAAATATAATCAAAATCTGTGGACAACGGCCCCTCACCTTCATCCGGACCTACAACGGTTGCACTCCCAATGATGCGCGGTCTCGACTCAAATTTCCAGGTTTGTCCTCCCTGTCTTTTCATTAGTGATGGCCCCCCAAACCGAGGATGGCATAGATAACACCCACGACAAATGCGGCCACAACCCCGAATACGACAACCGAGCCTGCTAGCTTAAACATATTTGCACCCACTCCGAGCACCAGTCCCTCGGAACGATATTCCAATGCCGCCGAACACATCGAGTTAGCAAAACCTGTAATGGGTACAGCGGTTCCCGCTCCCGCCCATTGGGCAATCTTATCGTAGACCCCGATGCAGGTTAATATGACTGATAGCAAAATCATCATGGATGAAGTCGGCGCAGCAGCGTCTTTGGCAGAAAGGTGCATGCCTGCCATAAAAGCCTCCTGAATCGCCTGCCCAATCACACAGATGACGCCCCCAACCAGAAAAGCGCGCACACAATTGGCAAATAACTTTCTGGACGGTTCATGCTTTTGGGAAACACTCTTATAGTCCTTCTCACTTATGGACAACGGGGACGTATTGGTACGAAAACCGCGTTGCCCTGATTTAGCTGGCATCATTCACCACCCCTTTGACGTAAATTCCGCACTTGGCGGTTCTGATTGTTGAGCCTTTATCATTATTAGCTTGAGGGGGAATTGTTATGTCAGGAAAATGATATCGTGGACATTCCGTACAAATGCATTCATACTGATTACATGCGACCACTGGTTAATTAATAAGGAGTGAGGTATGCAACATGGAAGCAAAAACATTGGAATTGTTTAAAACCTTAACGGAGTTTCCGTCCATTCCGGGCCATGAGCGAGAGCTGCGGGCATGGGTGAAAGAGCGGATATCCGGTTATACAGATGAAATCGTGCAAGATCGGCTGGGCAGTCTTTTTGGTGTTCTACGCGGTGAAGAGAGCGGACCCCGTGTGATGGTCGCAGGCCATCTGGATGAGGTCGGATTTATCGTGAACGGGATTACGGAAAATGGAATGATTCGTTTTCAGCCGGTTGGAGGCTGGTGGAGTCAGGCCATCATGTCACAGCGTCTGCAGGTGCTGACTCCTAATGGGCCAGTCATCGGTGTAGTTGGCTCTGTCTCGCCCCATTTGCTGGATGAATCTCAACGCAGCAAGCCTATGGACATCAAGCTTATGTATCTGGATATCGGCGTAGACAGCCGGCAGGAAGCGCAGAATCTGGGGATCGTACCTGGAACGGCCATTGTACCGATCTGTGAATTCACGCCACTCGCAAATCCAAAAAAAATCATGGCTAAAGCATGGGATAACCGCTACGGTGTGGGCTTGGCGATTGAACTGCTGGAGGCATTACATAAGGAAAAGAACAAACTTCCTAATACGTTGTATGCAGGAGCTACGGTTCAGGAGGAAGTGGGACTGCGCGGTGCACGTACAGCGGCCCATCTGATTCAGCCGGACATTTTCTTTGCACTGGATTGCAGTGCTGCCAACGATATGGGCGGAGATCCGAATACATATGGGCAGCTTGGCAAAGGCGCCCTGCTGCGGGTATTTGATCCAGGTATGATTACACATCGCGGGATCGTAGAATATGTACAGGACATGGCGGAAACGCACAAAATCAAATATCAATATTTCATTTCTACAGGGGGAACAGATGCAGGTCAGGTGCACTTGAGCGGAATTGGCGTACCCTCCACCGTCATTGGCATTTGCGGACGATACATTCATACTTCCTCTTCTATTATTCACACCGATGATTACGATGCAGCCAAAGAGCTGATCGTCAAGCTGGTACAAAATCTGGATCGTACCACGCTGAATACCATTATTGAGCGCGCATAAGGGGTAATAGAGAGTTCAATCCTATTAAAAACAGTCAAAACACGTTGTACGTGCATTGACTGTTTTTTTGATTTGATAGAGTTACAGAATGGAAGTCTCAAATTAAATGCTTATAGCGAAGAAAAGCAATAATAACGAGCACGGTCGTTAAAGCAATGCAGATACTCTCTACCTTCGCCCCCTTGCGGGTTCCGGTACTCATCAGCCTAAACCGTAGCTTCCATTTGAACGGCGGCAAAGGTTTAATGCCGTTATTCGTCAAGGAATCAGCCAGCAAATGCAGCAAGTACGCCATCCCTCCGGCCAGCCATATGCTATCCCCATGCAAACGGGTCGTACCGTACAGCAACGCAGTCCATGCCGCTGTTCCGTACACCGTGTGTGTTAAGCCCCGGTGCGGGACAAGTGTACAAATAATCAGCAGGCACCCAGCAATGTAATTCCACGGCGCATACGCTTCCCCGTACCATGCTAAGCCGATACCAATTAAAAAGATAATGACCTTGCGCATGGATCGTGAAGGCATAAAAGAAGCGCTGATCATCAGCAAAGCCAGAACAAGATTCCACGGCGGCGGGGCCATACGGGTAAAAAATACCCAGCCGGCAGCCCCAATCATCAGAAGCTGCACGAGTCTAAGCATTTTCGTAGGCAATGCACGACTCACAAGCATCGAATTAGGTTCGTCAATATCCGGCAACAGTGAACCAACCACAGCAGCAGCCACGGCAGCTGGAGCCACTTCGTGTCCACTCAAAGCTAATACCGACAGGGAGACCCCGGTTCCAATAATCAAATGGGCTCTTCCCATCATGGTGCATAACATCCTTTCGTTGCAGCATACAACAGAGTTCAACAATACTCTATTTGAATCAGCATGATTCGATTGTATACGACAAACAAAAGGAGAACAATAGTTCGCTTATTCTATTTAAAGGACATCGTCCAAAAGTCCCAGTCCAAATATTCGTGTTTCAGCACAAACATACGCTTTAAAGTATTTTTTGAAACAGAGCAATAACTTCTTCTTTGGTCGGTTGAAATGGATTGCCAGGTGCACATGCATCTTTCATCGCATGGTCTGCTAACAGATTGAGGTCCGGATCGGTTACTCCCAGCTCAGACAAACGTTTCGGGATTCCAACCTCCTGGGATAAACTACGGATGGCATCCACAACAAACTCAGCGCATTCCTCGTCAGTTCGCCCTGTGATAGAAAATCCGATCGCCTTAGCGATGGGTCTGAATTTACGGGGAACATGCTGTGCATTCGCCTCCTGTACATAGGGCAGCAGCATCGCATTACACACGCCATGTGGAAGATCGTACACACCACCGAGCTGGTGGGCCATCGCATGTACATATCCCAAGCCCGCATTATTGAAGGCCATTCCTCCCAAAAAAACAGCGTATACAAGCTTTTCCCGGGCTTCGAGATTTTGACCGTTCTCCACAGCTAGAGGCAAATAACGGAATATAAGCTCGACAGCAGCTAGCGCTGTGGCATCCGTAACCGGATAGGCTCCAGGAGTAACCAGTGCCTCAATCGCATGTGTAAGCGCATCCATACCTGTTGCTGCAGTTAATTCAGCCGGTTTTCCCACCATTAATTCAGGATCATTGACAGAGATGGAAGCCAAACTGTTTTTATCGACCATAACCATTTTGATCTTGCGCTTCTCATCGGTAATGACATAGTTAATTGTGACCTCGCTAGAAGTCCCGGCGGTTGTATTCACCGCCACAATCGGAACGGATGGCTGCTTGGATTTGTGAACGCCTTCATATTCTGAAATATGTCCTCCGTTTGTAACAATGATGCCAATAGCTTTGGCTACATCCTGAGGCGATCCGCCTCCCACCGAGACGAGAACATCACATTTATGATCCTGAAATACCTTAACACCTTCGTGAACATTATCACAGGTAGGGTTAGGCTGGACTCCGTCATACACCATATATGGAATTCTATGCTGCTCCAGCACAGCGATTACCCGATCTGCAATCCCGTTTCGACGCAACCATTTATCTGTCACGATAAGCGCTTTCAAAAATCCTCTCTCTTGCAATAACGGTCCCAGATCCCCAAGACAGCCGCTTCCCATTAAGTTTACTGGCGGTACATAAAAGACATTTGTTCCCATACTCAAAGACCTCCTCTTAATGCTTATCGTTCTCCAGTTATCTCTACCTTCTATTATCATGCTACATCTTTCTGAGTCTACCACCTGTTTTATACCCAGTCTGCGAAAAAAAGCACAGTTTAGCCACTTCTCAAAAAACAAGCCATATGGCCTATGCCCATGTGACAAATATTTTACATATATTTTTTTGCCTTAAAGGCCTATTGTGTAATTTGAAATATTAGGTAATATAGTGTTTATATTTACTATATAAATCTATTAATTGAACAAGGAGGAAATGATTATGCAAAAAAAGTCTGCGTTCCGCAAGTTTAAAACCGTCGGTGTGGCATCGTTGCTCAGTCTTGTTTTATTTGCACTTCCAGCTTCGGCAGCCTGGAATGATACATACACGGGATATGCTACCTATACAGGATCAGGTTACTCGGGAGGGGCATTATTGCTTGATCCCATTCCTTCGGACGCCAAAATTACAGCTCTTAACCCCACCCAGTTGAATTATAACGGAATCAAGGCTGCATTAGCCGGCGCCTATCTGGAAGTTCAAGGCCCCAAAGGGAAAACGACTGTATATGTAACGGATCTTTATCCTGAAGGTCCAAGCGGCGCGCTTGATCTGTCTCCAAATGCTTTCAGCCAAATCGGCAATCAAATTGATGGAAAAATCAATATTTCGTGGAAGGTTGTCAAGGCTCCGGTTACCGGCAATGTCTCCTACCGCATTAAAGAAGGCAGCAGCAGATGGTGGGCAGCCATTCAAGTACGCAATCATAAATACCCGGTCTTGAAAATGGAAGTCCTACAGAACGGACAATGGCTCAATCTTGAAAAACAGGACTACAACCACTTTTTGGGCACTAATTTAGGCAACCAGCCTCTCAAAATCCGGATTACGGACATTCGGGGTGTCGTACTGAACGATACCATTCCAGCTCTAGCGGAAAATGGCTCAGGCGGAGCCTATATCGTTAAAGGCAACGTGCAATTCCCTAACTGATTCCACTACCGTTAGCTTTCGTTCTTTCGTCTGAACTGACAACCTGGCCGGGAACCGACGCAGGTCCAATCTGCGTAAGGTGTTCCCGGCCTTTTTACGAAAAAATCACGATTTTTCATAAAAAATCGGTTTGTTCACTGTCCTGTTCACACCAACACACGTATAATGAATACATAAATCGGGTGTACTGTACAGCTATGTGCACACAGACAGGAGGCCTCTCCACATGAGCAATTTCAAAAAGCATCACAAGCTTCACAGCAAATTGCTGATCAGCATCACATTATGTATCACGCTAACGTTGCTGGTATCTACCACTGTGTATTATTTCTACTATATTCGGGTGGAAAAGGAGCAGGCGTTCGAGGCCAATCACGGCAGCTTGACATTGAGAAGCAAAGAGGTCATTAACATGACATCTATCGCTCAATCACTGGCGTTTCAAATGTATCGCAGCAGTACCCTGTCCAAATTGCTGTATTATCCCAAGCCCAATGTATATGATGTAACCGCTGCCATGAGTGAATTAAATAATTATCTCAATTCGATGCCGTATATTGAATCCATCTATGTGTATAATCCCAGGAGCGGAACCTTCTATATCGCATCCTCACGAGGCCAAAATGGGTTATTCAGCAAAAATGAGCTGGTGGACACAGATATCATTCGGGTACTGGATCATTACCAGGACTATAAACCATTCACACCGATCCCACGCACGTATCCGCTGCTGTCTGCCTCAGACTCCGTGGCTGGAGCAGAGCAAGCAAGCACACATATCGCAGCTTATACGTATTTATGCTATGACGCAATCAGCTCAAATGAAGCCATGAATTCGGCCGTGATTGTGAATGTGTCTGCGTCCTGGATGAACAAGGAAATGGCGGAAAGCCCGGCCTCAGGTGGAACTGCTTATATTTTGGATGATCAAAGCAGACTGTTGTCCGGTACTACACTGACAGAAGAAGCTTTGAACGAAAAAGAACAGCTGTGGTTGCACACACGAGTCAAAAAGCAGGAAACAGGCTATTTTGTGGAAGGCTTTCATGGTAAAAGATCACTTATTTCCTACACCTCTCCGGATGGTCTAGGCTGGCAGTATATTAGTGTCACCCCATATGAAAGCGTTATCAAAATGGCGAGTGTCATTCGTAATGCCATGCTCCTGATAGCCGCCATCATTGCACTCGCAGGCTTTGTGGCTTCGTGGCTGCTGTCCAAAATGCTGTATACGCCTATTGGGCAGATTGTAATTCATATGAATTCGCTGGAATCGGAGAAACGCAACAGTATGTACACGATTCGGCAAAACATTTTACAGAATATTATCCGGGGTATTCAATTGCTACCTGGCGGAAAAGAACAAGAACGGCTGCGTGAGCTTGGAATTACATTCCAGTTCGACAAAGACTACCGTCTTGTACTATTGCGGATTGATGAGTATGCCCGATGGCAAAACGAACGCGGCCCTGATCTTCTCCCCTATAAATTTGCCATTATGAATATTGCTTCTGAAATATGCGGGCAGACGTACCGGGCGGAAACCGTTGATATGGACGAGGACAGCATCCTGCTGATGCTCAATATTCTTGATCCCGCGGAGTATACAGACCCGGTACTGCTGGAAACCTTATTGCGCCAAATACGCGAAGCCTGCTTTGAATATTTGAAGCTGAGTGTATCGCTCACCTATAGCGCCATCACGAGCCAGCCGGATCGGCTGCATTTGCTG
>NZ_JH601056.1:596808-627644 GCF_000245715.1 Paenibacillus sp. Aloe-11
GTCAGGTGCAGGAAGCATCTATGCACCGATTCTTTCGCGGCCATGGCTGCATTATTAACGCACAGAACACAACAGACGAAGATGTGCAGAATACTTACGTATACCCGGCGGATAAGGAAAAGAAAATGCTCGATACGCTGCTATCCGGTCATACCGAGGATGCTCACAGCATGTTGAAAGATTTGCTGATGCAGATGGAGGAATATCCGTTTTCCACCGTTAAGGTAGCGATATCCCGGCTCATCATGAGTGTCAATAATGCCGTTCGGCATATGAGCGAGCGCAATGGATTTGCAGTGGAATCCAAGCCTGAATTACCATCCCCGGATCGATTAGAGACCGCAGTGGATCTTATAGAGCATTACCAACTGGTCTTTGATCATGTTCGCTCTAGTCTGGCGGATAAACGAAATACGAAGCAGGAACGACTGGTACGACAAATTAATGAGCGAATTGAGCAAGCTTATGCTGATCCCGACTTTTGTCTCAATCAGATTGCGGAAGAGCTGGATATGTCGCCGATCTATGTCAGCAGGCTATATAAGCAACAAACGATGTCCACCATCGTAGACGTCATTCATCAGCTGCGCATTCGCAAAGCCTGTGAGCTGCTGGAGCAGACCGACTGGTCGGTGGCTGACGTGGCAGAGCAAACCGGATTTGCGAGCAGCTCTTATTTTCACCGCATGTTCAAGCGCAGTTTGGGCGTAACGCCAACAGATTTCCGTCGTTCTAAAGCGAATGCACAATAAGTGGGCATAGTTAGACGCTCTATACTACCGCTCCGAGAACGGAACGTCTGATATCAAAAAAGCAAGCCTCCAACTTTCTGGAGACTTGCTTTTCTTCTTGCTATCACAACAACTTTTGAAATCTCGCTCACCTTGCCAAACTATTTAATGCCCTTCTCCTTCACGTAGGCTTCCCATTGTTTGGTATATTCCGTCTGGATTTTCTCCAGGCCAGCTTGGTTTGCCTTTTGCATGAAGGTCTGCAAACCTTGATCCACATTGTCAATCAATCCAGCTTGGAGCGGATACAGATATTGCTTCTCAACCTGCTCCAAGGCCGCTTTTTCAGCTTGATAGGTTGTATAATCCTCTGCAAAGCCAGTAAACAGATCAGGCTTCTGGATTTTATCCAGCTCGGCAAAAATCTTCTTCACACGGTCAAAGCCTGAATCAAACAGCATGTACTCCGGATTACGCCAAGCCCAGCTGTTCATGCCTTCCCGTGAAAAACCGTTCGTGCTGCCATTACCTATCAATTGATAGTAACCATCTTTGACTTCATAGTTCTTGCCTTCAATGCCGTATTGTGTGAGCAGGTTGTAGCGTTTGTCTGTCACAAGCTTTTCATAAAAGGCCAATGCGCGCGCCGGATTAGGACTGCTTTTTGGAATCGCAAAGCCGTTATGAATCGGATGTACCGGAGTTGCAAACCCCGTCGTCAGCGGGAACGGATAATATTCGAGCTTCCAGTCCGGGTGAGACGCTTTGAGCTTAATGACCATATCATTAAACCGGGTAGGATTGTCACCGAAAATACTCGCAGCTTTACCGGAAGTCACTTGATCCTGAAGCGTATCCTTTACGTTAAGTACATTCTTAGGAATGAATCCTTTTTCAGCCCAGCGTTTGTAGGTATTCAGCTCTTCTTTCTGCTCATCCGATCCCCAATACTTGTAAACCTCTGTTGGTTTTTCATACTTGATACCGATGCCATATGGCAGAGCTCCCACACTTTTGGTTACCAATTCGGAATAGCGATCATGCAGGTTCCCTTTAATATCACTGTTCAGAGAGACCGGCTTCATATTAGGCTCATGCTGGCGGATACCATCCATATAAGCCTCGTAGCTCTTGATATCCGTAGGCTTAGGCAGGTTATACTTCTCGCGTAAATCCTCACGCCATACAAATCCGTTGGTTACATACTCCTTGTATGTGCCGGGCACGGTGTAAATTTTACCTCCGATTTTAACGCCATCCCACATGTCCTGGGGCACAAATTTTTGCAGGGCAGGCGCGGCCTTCGGGAGCAAATCATCAAGCGGAAGGAACGCGCCTTTCTTAGCATAGGCCTGATACTGCGTCCAGTCTGCAGTGAAGATCAGGTCAATCGGCTGACCGGAAGACAACAGCAGCTTATACTTCTGGTCCCAGTCCGTCCACGTCGTATAGTTAAATTTGACGGTGGCATTCAGATCTTTTTCCGCCATTTTATTGATCTCAGCTTCAACGGCTGGCAGATCCTTTGGAGCATCACCCAGCATATAAAATTGCAGCTGTACTTTTTGGGATTTATCATCCTCTCCGCTTGCCTTTTGCGCGCTGTTCCCGCTACCGCCTCCGCATCCGGCCAATAGCGCCATGATGACCATTGCTGCAATCAGGATGGACATGCGTTGTTTTCTTTTCTTTGTAAATGTCATGTGAATCCTCCTTTTGAAATGGCTGTCTGTTTAAATAAAACGCTTACAAAAAGTGCTGCTTAAGATGGCACAACGTCGGCACGTCATGCCATCCCAGTCCATGAATGCCATCTTAGCCTTTTACCGCACCAATGGTCAGGCCCTTGACAAAGTAACGCTGAATGAACGGATACAGCAGTAAAATGGGCCCGGTAACCACGATAGCCATTGCCATTTTGGTCGACTCGGTCGGCATGTCGTTGGAGAGAGATACGCCGGTACCTGCCCCCATTTGGGCAATAAATTGCATGGAGTTGATTACATTATACAAATAATATTGCAATTGGTATTTATGCGGATCATTAATAAAGAGTGAAGATGAGAACCAGTCATTCCAGTAAGCCAGGGCCAAAAACAGTCCTACAGTGGCAATGCCCGGCGTAGATAAAGGCAGCACAATCCGATAGTAGATTTTAAAATCACCCGCACCGTCAATTTTAGCGGACTCGAACAGCTCTTCCGGCATGGAGGAACGAATGAAGTTCTTCATCAAAATGATCAGAAACGGAGTCATTAATCCCGGGAAAATAAGCACCGTATACGTATCTAGCAGCCCTAAATACTTCGTCAGCATAATGTACCAGGGTACTAGCCCGCCCCCGAACAGCGTCGTAAAGTAAATATAAAATGAAAATGCGTTCCGGTATTTAAAATCTTTGCGTGCCAGTACATAGCCTGCCATCGTCATCAGGAACAGGCCGAGCGTCGTGCCTACGACAGTGGTAAAAATTGTCACTCCGTATGCCCGCAGCACCTCTTCTGGAAAGGTGAACACCGTCCGGTATCCTTCCAGCGAGAATTGCTGTGGTATAAAGTGATATCCATCCCTGATAATCGACTCATTACTGGTCAGTGAGGCCGAAATAATAAGTAAAAACGGGAGCAAACAAGCAATAGAAGCAATAATGATGATCGCATAAGAGATTATTTTAAAAAGTCGAGTGTATGCATCCTCTTTGATCGCCATCCGTTTGGGTCCTCCTTTCTAGAATAAGGCGTATTCGTCGTTCAGCTTGCGGATGATATAGTTCACGGTCATGATCAGTACAAAGCCGAACAAGGACTGATACACGCCTGCGGCCGAAGCCATACCCACGTCAAAGGTTACTTTCAACGAACGGTACACATAAGTGTCCAAAATATCCGTCGTATTGTACAGCACCCCATTGTTGCCGATTAATTGATAAAAAAGATCGAATTGTCCTTTCATAATACTGCCGAGCGCAAACAGCAGCAGCACGACGAACGTCGATTTGAGCATAGGAACAGTAATGTACCAGATTCGCTGAAAAATGTTGGCACCGTCCATTTTTGCCGCCTCATAATATTCGTCACTGATCCCCGTTATCGCTGCCAGGTAGATTACCATGCTGTAACCGAGATTTTTCCACAGATAGAACAGGATAATCAGGAAAATCCACACCCACGGTTTGTTGTATACATCCACACGTTCACCGCCGAGTTGCAGCAGCAGCGTATTCAGAAAGCCATTATCATAATTAAATATGTTATACACGATAACGCTCAGAATAACGAAAGAAACAAAATAAGGCAGGAACATCACGGATTGAGCGATCTTTTTAAAGTAACGCCCCCGCAGCTCATTCAGCAAAATAGCGAGAACAATCGCTAATACGTTGCCCAATAAGATAAATGCTGCGTTGTATCCGACCGTATTCAATGTCAACTTCGTCAGCGTGCCGGATTGCCATAGAAATTGAAAATTCTGAAGTCCGACAAACTTGGCATCGAACAAGCTGGTATTGAAGTCAAACTGGGTAAATGCATAATAGATGCCCACCATTGGAATGTAAGAGTTAATGAAGAAAAACACCAAGGTCGGCAGCAGCATCAGAAATAATATCCGATTACGGATCAATTCATGGAAAAATCCTTTTTTCCTGCCGCTTGCCAGCCTCCTCTCGTCCAGATGGGAATCTGTGGCAAGCATAGCGGAACTCTTAGGTAAAGGTTGATTCAATGTGAGTCACTCCCCCTCTGTATATGTTTACCGACAGCATGGTTTGGCACCGCCGTCGTATGACCCTATTTTATGTAAGCGCATTCAAAATGGAAAGTGAATCCTTGCATGCTTCGTGAACAAAGGAGTGTCCCAAGTAGTGAACAATTCGGATATTTGTGAAGTATTGTGTAATATAGGGCGCCAGATAGGCGCCTCACTCTATTCCTTTTGTCCACCCTGAAAAGCGGTCTCGTCCTGTTTCACCCGAAATCCGGTCATCTTCGCCTGCTCCAGCAGCCCAGCGGCATTATCCTGCGGCTTATACCCGATTAGCTCTTCCAGGTATCCGATGTCATAATAATTATCCGTGTTGGCGGATGTGCCGTACAAATTAAGATAGCCCAGCTCCGAGCGGGCCTCAATACAGCAAACGGTCAGATGGAGCATATCGCGTTCGGAGATCCAAATATGCGCGGCACGCTCCGAATGAGGTCGATCATCCCCGGGGAAATTGCCAATACGAATGTTAAATGAGGATATTTTACCCTGATCAGCATACAATCGGCCCAACAGCTCAATGTAGCACTTACTCAAGCCATAAAAACTGTCCGGTCGGTAGGGGTCTTCCACATCGATGATCTCACCCACTTTATAAAATCCTGTCGCATGATTGGAGCTGGCGAAAATAATACGCTTTACCCCATTTTGTATCGCCGCTTCATACAGCTTATAGGCTCCGCTTACATTGCCAGACAGTACTTTGCCGAGGAAATCCCCTTCATCCTTGATCCATGCAAAATGCAGCACCGTATCCACCCCGCGTGTCAGCTCATCCAGCCGTGCGACATCATGTATGTCCATTTCGACAATTCCAGCCTCTTCATCCCTCTTCAAGTCAGCTGCGGTGATTTCATATTTTCCTTCACGCTTCAGCCCTTCATACAATACTTTCCCAATTGTACCCGCCGCTCCTGTAATCAACAATTTGCGTGACATGGTCTGCTGCTCCTTTCTTTGTTAGGTTGCATGCTGTCATCCATATCTTAATCTTAACCAACACCCCAGGGAGGAAACCCCTTCAACAAATTGAATGAGTTAATCAACCGGGACCATGGCTGACTTAGCTATGACTCCTGCGCGGTCTTTGAGCAGAGGAATCCATGTATTTGCCTATGTTACAATATACCAAAAAGAAAGATAGAGCTTATAAGGATAGGAGGTTGTCTGCACTTGATTTATATCATCAAATTTTTGTACAGCTTCGTGCTCCCTCCCGGTTTGTTTATTCTCATCATGGCTGGGCTTGTAGTCTGGCTGTGGCAACGTTCACGTAAACCTGCTGTCGTGCTGCTCGTGGTCACATTGCTGCTATATGCTTCCTCCACCAATTGGGTTGGAGATTTGCTAATCAGCAGTCTGGAAAAGCAGTATCCACAGCCTCGCACCGTTCAAGGGGATGTCATTGTCGTGCTGGGAGGCGGAGCCACAGAAGGAACACCGGACATCAATGGCCAAGGCAATCTGCTGGGCTCTGCGGCCAATCGGCTACTCACTGCGGCCCGGTTGCACGAAGCAACAGGCTTACCCATTCTTTTTTCCGGCGGGCAAGTGTTTGGCGACAGTGGTAATGAAGCGGATATTGCGCAAAGGCAGCTTCTCGGACTCGGTATTCCGGCCCAGGATATCCTGATCGAAAACCGTTCCTTGAACACACAGCAAAATGCCGCTTTTACAGCTCAAATTTTGAAACAGCATCAGCTCACAAAACCCATACTGGTGACCTCCGCTTTCCATATGCCACGTGCTGCACTGGAATTTCAGCGTGCAGGCATGCAGGTCACACCTTATCCGACCGATTATCTGGCGAGTGAAAATCTGTCACTGTATGCCCCCAAGCTCTCGCCGTCTGCCGGAGCCATGTCTACAACAGCAACAGCCCTTAAGGAATATCTAGGAGTTTTGGCATTAAAGCTTAAATAATGTGCTGTCCATATAGTATAGTGGCACACAGCACAAACAAGCGTCTTGCGCTCGCAGGTGTATTAGCCTGTAAGCTGTCAAGACGCTTGATTTTCCCTTACATATCCTCATGCAAAAAGATTTCCGATATTTGTTCTTCCGATATCACCTTAAAGCCTTCTTTTTTTAGCAAAGCCGAGGTTACTCCATTACCCGCTATTTTACGGTTTTCAAACGCCCCATTATAGATAGCTGCTGATCCGCAGGACGGACTGTTTTCTTTTAAAACGATTAGGGTTGCGTTAATCTCTCTAGCTATGCTTAAAGCTTCGTGTGCACCTCTAATGTACATATCACTGACATCGTTGCCCGAGAATTCGACCACCTTGGCTGTACCGTTCAGCACATCCTCTCCCGTCCCCCCAATAATTTCGGCAGGCTCTCTCGGAGTCATAAAGCCCCCCAACAGCTCAGGACAAATCGTCATAGCCTTCTTTTCCTCTACCAACTTCTGAATATGTACATCCAGGCTGTCCGTTCCGTTATACCGCACCTTCATGCCTGCCAAACACGAACTGACTAAAATCATTAGTTTCCTCCTCGAATCTATTGCGCTCTTCGCTGCTTAAGCAGTTTAAGTATAATCAAATTTTCTCATAGCGTCATTGCACAAAAATTAAACTTCAGCAATGTACTCAGATAAGAAAATCCATAAATTGTTATGCAGCAGTTTCAGGAGTACAGGCACGGATGGGCACCTGCCCACATACAATAAACAGACCGCAAGCCCGGTGAGTAACAAAGGCTGGTAAGTTCGCAACTACCTCAGGAGGTGTCATCCGTGCCCGGACTATTTAGCGCTATAGCTCTGTTCATCAAGGAATTGACGTTACTCGTCTCTTACGTGAAAAACAACGCCTTTCCGCAGCCATTAACCGAGAAAGAGGAAGCACGACACCTAAAGCTGTTCGCCGAAGGCAATGCGCATTCGCGTAACACGCTCATTGAGCACAACCTGCGGCTGGTGGCCCATATTGTGAAAAAATTTGATAATACAGGCGAAGATTTGGAGGACCTCATATCCATCGGCACCATCGGACTGATTAAGGCCATCGAAAGCTTTCAGACTGGAAAAGGCACAAAGCTGGCAACATTTGCAGCTCGCTGTATAGAAAATGAAATTCTGATGCATTTAAGATCTCTGAAAAAAACACGCAAAGACGTATCTCTCCATGATCCTATAGGGACGGACAAAGAGGGCAATGAAATTACTTTAATTGATATCCTGGGCACCGATACAGACGATATAGTAGATAAGGTACAGCTTAAAATCGAAAAGAGTAAAATCTATCGCAACCTGGATATTTTGGATGAGCGCGAAAAAGAAGTAGTGATTGGCCGATTCGGCCTTGAAGCCGGAGGAGAGGAACGGACACAGCGGGAAATTGCCCGAGAGCTCGGGATTTCGCGTTCGTATGTGTCACGGATTGAAAAGCGTGCGCTGATGAAGTTGTACCATGAATTTTACAAGCAAAAGGGATAATGGATCGAAAACAGCCTGTTTCCAGCTTTCGTATCGGAAACAGGCAATACATACGGCATCTTGTATATCTAACACGGAGAGTAGAAGTGCTCGTTCATCTTACTTCAGATATTTTTGAAATTCGGGAAAGTGTATATATTTTAGAGCGGAAGCATGATTAACTGCCCCCGTATAATCCATATTGAATCTTTTTACATCATTTCCGTCGGCATCATAGGCTTTTATAATCGGGTAGCTATATTTTGAACCTGGATCGAAGGAGGTTGCTGCTCCATTGGGAGCGGGCAATGTATAAGGCTTGTCAACCGGGGATACTTCTCCTTTATTGGTATAGGAGCCCACATCTTTTACAAAAGCTTTAGGGTCAATGGTGATCTCTGTATCCCAGTATCCGCTGGATGCTTTCTTAAAATTGTCAAAGCGATTGGAATCGGAGTAAACGTGTGCGCCCTCACCACCGATGATGGAAGCATAACCGGCATCATCTCGACTTGACAGTGTTCTTTGAATTAAATTGTTCAGTACATGCAGACGGCCATTGCCAGACTGAGGCGTTCTCCGTACACAGGAGTCAAAATAATTTAACATGACCGTGGCGTTATTTTTGATTAATGAGGACGTGGTGCCGAAGGCTACCGTCCAATAGCGGTTAGAAAATTTGTTGTATGACAGCGTAACGTAGTCGGGATCGGTATTAGTATAAGTACTGGTATTAACCCAAACAAATTTACCCACCTCATCCTTGTCGAGACCCAAACTTGATCTAAAGGTACTGTGATCAATCCAAACATTCCGTGAACCATAGATCGCAATCGCTACTACATCTCTTCGATTTTTAACCTCTACATTGATATTCTTTATAATAATATTATTGCTTACGTCTTCTTTTTTAAAATAATCATCCGTTCTCAGGCGTGGATCGGTGAGTCTGTTGGCAGCATAAGAGCCGATGATGGTTTTATTGGATGCTATTCTCAGATCGTAGGTTTCTGAATTGGCATTGTCTATATTACTGGAGATCACAATGGTAAGCGGATTTTTATCAAGCAAGGCTTCCTTGAGCTCGGCAAGTGTATTTACAAATACAGTTTTACCTAGTAGTCCCCCAATGGTTCCTGTTTTGTCTTTTCCATTCAAATCTTTAGCATGTCCGGCAAAGCCAATCAGTCCATCGGAAACCAATTTCCACTTATGTGTGGAGTTTCCTTTATAAGTCCCAAGCATGGTTTTGCCCGTGCCAAGATTAAGCATAAGCGCCATATTGCTGTTAGCCTTGTTGACAATTCGATAGGTTAGATCATCACCATTCACATCTTTGTCCACACCAATGATTCTCCATAGTTGCTCATCCCTGTTGGAATCCTGATACAGTACACATGGGTTGCCCTCAGTGACCGACCAATTTAAAGGAGAAAGCAGCAGTCCTGTTCTTTCGTTGGTCAATTTAAAATATACTCCGTCTGCCGTAGAAAATTTCCATCTTTCATTGCTTTCCCCTCTCGTCGGCCACACATTGACTTCCGAATTGTTCTGGTAACCCAATATATTAAGATTCCAGCCTTTATTGACATTTTCTATTCTCATGGCCTGGTAAGGATACGAGTCTGCTGCATTTGAAGCTTCTGTGAAAGATAAAAATGAAATCAGGTTAATGAATACAATAATAGATAACAGTAATGCTCCACGCTTAATACCCTTGCTCTTTTTCAACATATAATACGCCTCCATTCAATTTACTTTTTTTTCGGATTATCTTCATTTATCAGCCCTTAGAATCACCTCCATAAAGATAAGAACTCTGATTGCAAACCAATTACTTCTTCGGGGTGTTAGATGAAATATCGGCATATTCAAAGATTGTGATTAGATAAATTTTCCTTAATGATATTCTATTTGCAATATTGTAATTACTATTCATTTTAGAAAAACAAAAAAGCTTGTCGCACGAGGCAATTACTGTTCCATATGGATGTTAAGAATATGCCATTTTTACTTATACTGTATGTGTCGTCATGAATAGTATCCAAACAAGAATTGTGTATACACAGCTTTGTGCTCGTATGCAAGTAAAAAACAATGAGGTGCCATATCTAACCCGGGTTTAGATTCCTTTCAATTGGAGCTATGAAGACGATCATCTCCATCTGCTGCTGGCATATTACCTTGTATATTCAGGTGGTCATAATATGTATTTCATGATCAAGGAATACATTTAGAGATTCAATAAATATATAACAGCGTTCTTAACAAACTAAAGAATTTAACTAATGGAGGAAATCCAGCATGACAAAATTCAATCAAAATCCAGAAAATTACTCTTTTTTCATGAATCCTGTCGTTATTGCAGAGGAAAATGTTTCAACCAACGGAGATTCCAAAAATACCTTTCCGAAAAATGTTTTAGTCGATAATAATCTCTATTGGGAAAGCAGCTTAAGTGGCAAAGGTGGAGAAATTATCTTCAAATTAGATGAAGGCAAAACGATTAATGATATCCTTTTGGCTCAGCCAACTTTCAGAGCCTTTATTCTTTCATTCTCTTTTCATGGCTCTAACGACGGAGAAAATTGGTTTAGATTAGGCCAAGTCGAGACTTTGCCAACTACTGCAAAAACAACCTACCAATTTAGTAATGAGATTCCTTTTCAATATTATAAAATCACTGTACTTTCATCAGGGCTGAATAGTTCAACCTCATATTATGGTATACGATATATTGAGTTAAGAACCGCCCTAATCAATGGTGTTCCTGCCTACAGATCGTCCAATTTAAACCCCGCTATTGCAGAATAAGGTCAGTACACAAAAAAAAGGGGCCGGCCAACGCCGCCCCTTGATTCATTCTATTTCATTTGCAGCATATTATAAATCATTTCAGCCGCTTCCGCACGTGTGACCTCCTGTTTGGCACGGAAACTTCCATCCGGATACCCTTGTACTAAATTAATTTCAGTTAGACCAAGAACATCCTTTCTGGCCCACTCCACAATTTGAGAGGTATCTGAGTATACGCTGCTTTCATGTTGTGGTGTAGCCTTGATAACGTTATTCACCATTTTAGCCGCCTGCTCACGGTTTATGACCCGATCCGGGCCAAATTCTCTGTCGCTAAACCCGCGAGCGACCTGATCTTTAATCGCCGTTTTGAGTGAATCAACATACCACGCTGATGGATTGATATCCTCGAAGCCTAAAGTTACATCCGTTTCGAGCGGTAATTTCAATGAACGGACAAGCATCGAAGTGAACTCCATTCGTGTTACAGGTCTGTTCGGCTCAAAAAGTGTGGGGGTCATCCCCTTCACGACACCCAAATCAGCAAGTGCATTTATTTTATCTCTATTAAATACCCGATCAATGTCACTAAAATGATTGGACTTCGTTTCAACTGACGGGGATTGAATGAACTTTGTTTCTATCTGCTCCTTCACAACAGGCTGAATCGGTTTTGCACCCCCCGCACCTCCTGCTCCGCCACCTGTGTCCACAGGATTCCCCGTTGTTTTACCGTTCACCTGCTTTGCCTCTGTGTGTTTTCCTTGACTGTTTTCTGCCCAGAGTTGAACTGTATACAACTGTTTCTCTCTGAGTTGTCTCCAGATAAAGCTTCGCTCCTTACCACGGTATAGTTCTGTTCCTCCTTCACTGGTTAGCACGAAAATATCATTTTTATGCTCTGACTCCCAATGGATGATAAACTCATTATTCGTCGTTTCCGTCTTCAACAATTTGAAATCTGGAGACGGCAGCGTTTCTACTTCAGCTCCTGTCGGCTTACCTTCACCACTCGTGTTAACTGGGTTGACGGTAATAAGATACACTGTAGAACTGTCTAATCCGTCTATTTCGAACTCATGATGGTCTGTATGACCGATAAGTACCCCATTTTGGTATACATTGTAAGCGTCTGCCCCTGGAGCTTCTTTCCATGTAACAACCAGATTCGTATCTGTTATGCCTTTTATAATTAACTTATTGTCTGGTATTTCATCTGGCAACGCACGATACGTAAAGGGAGCTATGTCACCTGCACCGCTCGTATTCATTGCTTGAATGCCAAACGAGTAAATCATACCGGGTTGGATACCTGAGAGCTTAATATAGGCATCTCTGGTGTCTAAGACTTCACCGGTATCTCTGCGGATTACAGCATATTCATAAGCACTCTTAGTTTCATTCCAGCTCAGCGAAATCTGGCCATTCCCGAGTTCTGCAACTTTGACATTTTGCACCTGAGGCGGAAGTGTCAGCAACTCACCCCACGCTGGCTGACTGAAACCACTACTATTACCGCTGCTCACTTGATAATTGTAGTTTTTCCCACCTTCTAATCCAGATACAGCTACAAATGGCTCAGTGCTGTAATAATCTTGATCGTTGATCGTTACCTTATATTGAGTTGCTCCATCAACCGGGTCCCATTTCAATGTAGCCTCATGCTCCCCAACATCTACTGCTGCAAGCTGTACTGCCGAAACAGGTAGTGTCAATTCATTGATAGTCGCATCTTGACTTATACCACTCCGATTGTAGGCCCGAATTCGAATACTTGCAGACCTCCCCGCTGGCAAGCCTTCAAAAGTATAAGAATGGATACCTCGGGGAACCCGCATATTCGGTTCATCGTTCACGTTCAAAATGTAACCGTCAGCCCCCTGCACATCTTGCCACGCTACACCGACGGAATATACATCCTTCGTCACACTCGCCAGCGTAGTTACCCGAGCCGGTAATGTGATGACTCCCAGGTGAGCATAATCTCCGAATCCCGTTGTATTTTCAGCCGAAATACGATAATTATACTCTGTTCCCGCCTGAAGATCAGTATCTGTGAATTCCGTATACACATCGTTATAAACCGATACGTTGTCTCGTTCTAGGGCGTAGTATGTGGCTGTGACTACATCATTCCATTTCAATTCGACTCCATCTTCTCTTACAGTTACATTTTGGAATCCGGCTGGGCTGTCTGGCAGGCTTAAAAAAGATACATGCTTTGCCGCCCCCTCTCCAGTGTCATTCATAGCTGATACAGAAACATCATAATATTTACCAGGTTTCATTCCCGTAATTGGATTATAAACATCCTGTGTAACTGTATCTCTAAATATGACTTCTCCCGTACTTACGTCCGTTGCTATCATATTATATTTGTTAGCAGAAGCAACTGGGGTAAAATCAGCTATGATTTCTGCTGGATGATGGGAGACAGCTTTTAACCGGATATGATCGGGCGCATCAGGTAGCGTTAAAATACGGACTCGATTGGAATATGCATTGCCTCCTACATGATTACTTACACGCACTTCATATTCGTATTGTCGTCCTCCTCGTAGCCCTTTGTCGGTAAAAGAATTTGTCGGATGCGCAACCTCCCAAACCTCTTGGGTTGTTAGATTACGGATGGTATAGACGTAACCATCATTAAAGCCGGATGGAAGAGTCCATTGTAAATCGACCTCTGTGTTTCGTATGGATGTCGCTGAGAGCACAACCGGCTCGGGCTGCTTTTGAATGCGAAGTGCACCGCTGACCGTTTGAGAAACGTTACCCGCCCGGTCTTTGACCTTGGCATGAACATACCATTCACCTTCATTTAAAAGATTCAACCGGATTGCCGTATTGGCTGCTGTATCCCAATTTTCGGGTGAATCAGGACTGTTTGTGATTCTATACTGCATTGTTGCTGGTTCGATCCCCGAATGCTGGTCGGCATATCGTATCTCCACATCAATACTCGAATCCTTCCATTCACGCGAATCCGGCGTCAACTGGATCGTCGGGGGTTCCAAATCAATATAAGACGTTGCCGACACCGGATCACTTCGATTTCCAGCTGCATCTACAGCTTGAGCAGTCACTTCTACGATTCCGGAGCGATTTAATATTCCCGATGATCCAGGCACATAGCCGCCAGAACCCCATTGATATTCATAATGTACTGCAGCAATATCCGTCGCACCTGATAAAGCAAATTGCACTGGCTTGTTGGTATAGCGGGTCGGTATCGTTACCTCGGAAAATGTAATTTCTGGAGGCGTTGGCTTGGTTCGATCTATTATGACCGATTGAGTCGCGATTGGACTAGGTACGTCAAGGTTATTGATAGTCCGTGCTGACAATTCGTAATTCCCTTCAGCAGTTAATGTAAAAGCGCCAAAATATGTTTTCCACTCCCCTGCCGGACTCAGGCGATACTGTGTCATCTTAATTCCGTTTGCAGGATCACTTCCTGAATCAATGGCAATATTCACATCATGGGCCGTTGGACCTGCCTCACTAGCCCGGATGACTGGAGCAGTCGGCCCCTTTTTATCAATGATGACTTCTTTGCTTACTTCTTGGCTCATATTACCAACGCTATCTATAGACCGTGCATAAATCGTGCTTTTGCCATCTTTATTCACATGAAACACTCCAGTATAGTCTTGCCAATCCTGATTCACAACGCCCGTCATACGAAATTGAGTATGAGCCAGTCCAGAATAATCATCTGTTCCTGGCTGCAATGAAATGGCATAGTCATTACTGGTTCCCGTTGCGCTGATGATGGGCGGAGTTGGCGGCATCTTGTCTATTCGTACCTTCCCGGAGGAAAGGCCACTGTACTGGTTATTTACGTCCACTGTCCGGGCATAGATCGTATTTACGCCATGGTCATATACAGTAAAGGGTCCTGTGTATGGATGGAATGCTCCTCCATTCAGGCTATATTCATAGTATTTTAGCCCTTCAGGCGCCACGTCTCCGTTGATCCAAACAGTTATAGGTTCTTTGGTCCAGCCTGTAACCGCCTGCCCCTCTGCCCCTGCATGAATCCGGGGCGGTGTAGGCATCAGGTCCGATCTGGGAATGAGACGGATGCCAAACCTGGATATTTCATTACTTGTCTGCTGATTGTACCCCATGGCTCTAAAATACCGAATATCTCTTAATGTAATAGAGTCAGTAATCTCCACCCATTTTCCTTGATAAAAGCTATTAGCATAGAATTTCGTTACATTAGTCCATGTATATAAATTCGTCCCGTCAGGTCTCCAGCTGCTCCCCCCTGCAGTATTAGATGCATATATTTCTGTATGATAAGACCCTTCAATGTAAACAAAAATCCTGTAATCAACAGTCTTAATAGACCTTCCAATATCAACAAAACGATTGGTTGGCTGCACACTGCCATCACATTTGTATCTTGCCGAACCCATGCCGCTGTAAACTTCCGTTGCTCCTCCCCCGCTTCCTGACGGAGTGCCCCAACTGTCGCCCCCACCCGGCAAATTGTTTTGGCAAAAAGGACCGCCGATGATCTCTTGGGTAGCGGCTGATACCCTTTCCGGAAATGTAGGAATCATCGTTAACAGGAGTAGTACAGCCAAAAATCCATACACCCACTTGCTATACTTCCTTACCTTTCGCTTATTTTTTCGATGCATACACTTCTCCTTACTTTATTTTATTTTCAAAGAGCTTTACAGACTCGCTTCGGCTAAAATAGAAAAAGCACCTCAAACGAAGGCGTTAATGCCTAAGTTTGAGGTGCTTCCTCAATATCACGAGTATGTTTTGAAGCTATTATACTTTGTTCCTAGCAGGATGTAAACAGAACTGTAAAATTATTTGAAGGTTTTAATCTACCTTAACACCCAAGTTCCGAAAAAATCCCCGCATATTCTGCATATAAGAGTCCTGAGTAGCGGAAGCTTCCTTCAGTAGAGTTTGCATGCTGTTCATAAATGCAGAAGCCGAAGTTGTATCAGCTTTGTCAAACCGATTTTTTAACTGTGTGTTATTTAACAGTTCTTCAGTCTGTCCCGTACGTTCCTTGTATTTGTTAATCCACTCGGGGTTTTGAGGGACCTTTTGCGCAAAGCTTAACAGTTGGCTCAGTCCGTTGCCTCCACCTTTAATGTCATTCATGAATGCCGCATATTGTTGAGGGTCCGCCTGCTTCATTACTTCCGACAGCTTGACATAATCCTCAGGAGCACCTAACGGGCGATCTGCTGGAGTCGTGTAGCTAATATCTCCGGTCTCTGAATCAATGGATCGTGTCAAAGCAATTCCAGCTATCTGGTTCATGGTTTCCAAAAATTCTTTGGCCTTATCGCCTTCCATGTAATGATCTGCAATATACTTGGATTGGGAAACTCCCATCTCCAGCAACACCGCTCGCTGATTCTCATCCGTTACCGTCCCGTCGACGATAAAATTGGATTGAATCATATTGTACACTGCATTGGACACTTCTTCTGGTTGACCTTCCAAAACCCGGTTTAATGAATCATTGATCTGTGTTGTACCAAAATACTTGGCAGCATGTGACACAATAGCTCCTTCGGCCAGTTGTCTGCCGGCTTCACTAATCTCCACAGTGTCTTGAACAACCACTCCAGAGAGTTTTTCTTCATGCAACTGGGGGGATGAGGCTTGCTTGCTTGCCGGATTTATCCGTAAGCTACTAGAGTTAAGAACTGCTTGTTGTGCTCTAAGAGGCCCAAAATTCATCCTATTTCCTCCTGTCATGTTTGTAACAGGCAATCTAAGGCGTATGTATAATGTAATGTAACCCTGTTTGTATATATATCGGACAAAGCATATATGGAATGAATATATGCTTTGTCCTAAAATGAACAAATATTGAAAAAAGCTACCTTGGATTTAAATATAAAATATTCAACTAACAAGTTATTGTGGTGATTTCTTTATGAACCCATCCATCACCCGCCATAAACACTATAGGCAAAGTGATATACAATATCTGTGTCTATAATCGAAGTACCTGACACTTGAGCAGCTACCCCTGAAAGATCATAGTAATGTGTAAAACTGATTGGTCCAGGCAGGTATTCCGCAATACTTCCAGTTGAAGATGGCAGGGAAAGGGTCACACTAAAAGCTCCATTTTGATCCGTATAACCAGTACCTGTACGAGTGCGATTTCCGCTGCCTTCAGTCCAATTCTGGTTCAACCAGGTTACATCCACTGGCGCATTTGCCACTGCATAACCGTCAGTTGTCTTAACGACACCCTTCACGGTAAGGTTAGTGCGTTGATCAACCCGATAATGACGACCATATGAGTAGCTCGGATAATCATTAGGACCATTGCTGGAATCATAGCCAGTAATTTCAATTTTTCCAGCCCGAAGCACCGGTTTGAGTGTAAGTGTATATAAATGGTCGGGTGAATACTGTTTGGTTGTATATACTCGTACATAGTAGGTTCCTGTATTCAAAGACACATTGTGATTCGTTTGCGAAAGAAGCACCATTTGGTTGCCAGTAAGGGCTCCGTAAACTTCTGCTTTGTATCCATAGCTTTCTGAAGTGTTATCCAGCTTTACATTCAAAGCATCATAATTGCGGTTGGCAGGGATTGTGATTTGATACCAATCGTTATCAATGCCTGAATGAATGGAACGAGAATTAAGCGATGATCCCCCCGTACTAAAAGTAAAGTTATAGGCATGAAAAGCACTCTCATCCGGCTCATAGACATCATAACTAGAACTTGTTTCGACAGTTAGATAGAAAGGATCATTGATGCTGGATCCCTTTTTGGCATGGACAGCAATCGCGTATGCCTTTTCATAACCGGCAGCGTTGCGGGTTCCTACGTTCTCAGGAAGTGATGCAGCCCCCTGGTCATAATTGTTAAAATAAGTACCATAGGTGGAAGCGTCAATGGCATTAGGATTAATATCACCTGTGGTCATATCAAATTCATATAAGTATAAGTCATAATCAAGCTGTGCTGAAAATGGACCATCCAACTGAGCTTGCAACATTTCACCTGGTTGTAAATAGATTGGATATAAAAACTGTAAGCCTCCCTCTTGCGTAATTGTACCGGAATACGTAGCAGAGGAAGCTGTGGCTAATGCAGCCATTGGGCTTGCTTTCAGCGAAGAAACGGTCTCCTTTTTCAATGAGGTTGTCTCTGGTGTCTTAAAGTTGAGATTTTCCTGCAATACATAAACCGAAGACGTAACACTGTCTGGCTTGTCTACCCGCGTTAAATGTTTAATTACGTCTTCATTTGCAGTTGTTAGATGAACCTCGGACTTCGCTCTAATCGCTTGATCCGATGCAGCCTCTGTGCCTTGACTCGCATTCGCAGTCATCCCGAAAGCAAACAAAAGCATCGTACTTAACATAACTGCAATAGCCTTTTTGAACCTCTTCATACTGAAATCCCCTCTCAAATGGTTTAGGAATTCCTGCTTTTCCCCGGATATACCAGGGCGATTTCTAGGCTGTATGGCTCTATCATAAAACATCATTGGTTCTATTGGAATATATTATGCAAAACATTATTTGTTTATAATCTATGAAAACAAGACTATTAGAGGGCGGCATATCGACTATTAAATCGTATGTTGTTTTCTCAACTAACTGGCAGGGAGAAGGAAAAATATAGCTATTAAAGTTTTGTAATTTTCAAGAATTGTACTATGATAAACTGGATTCCATTAATTGATTCGAGCAAACGTAGGGGACAGTGCCCCTTACTCTTACACAATTTAGAGAACAGTATACCTAAGGAGTGGTGGAAATGGCGCGTGCTTTATTTATTAATGGTGGATCAGAGGGACATATCAATCCAACGATTGGAGTTGTGCAAGAGCTTATTTCGCGTGGAGAAGAGGTGGTGTACTTTTCTATAGAAGCTTTTCGGGAGCGTATTGAGAAGACGGGAGCTTCAGTACGAACATTTGACGATCAAAAATTTATAAAAGCCTTTATCTCCGGTGGAAGAGATTATTTACTCGAAAGAATCAACGGTCTTTTACTTACGGCAGATATAGTGATACCAAGTGTTCTTGAACAGATCAAAGGAGAACATTTTGATTACATCATTCATGATTCCATGTTTGGTTGTGGACGTTTACTTGCTCAGATTCTTAAGCTTCCTGCAATCAACTCCTGTACTTCTTTTGCGCAGACAAAAGTATCATTCGATAAAATGTTGCAACAATTTTCTATACAAGTCCCTACAGAAATAGTTAAACCTATAAACGATAAATTTCAAAGCCTGACGGTTATGGCAAAGGAAAAATATGATGTGGAGATCCATTCTCCTTACGAAGTGTTTTGTAATCCTGCACCACTTACAATCGTTTATACAACCAGGGAGTTTCAACCTTATGGAGAAGCATTCGACCAAACTTATAAATTTGTAGGTCCATCCATCTCTTCACGATTAATTCAAGAAAACTTCGACTTAACTGCAATCAAGGGGAAAAACCCCATTTACATTTCACTGGGTACAGTCTTTAACCAAGCAATTGATTTCTATAAGCTTTGTTTTGATGCATTGGGAAACACGGATCATACTATTGTCATGTCTATTGGGAATAAAACCCAAATTACTGATTTAGGGGAAATCCCCAAAAACTTCATCGTAAAAAATTATGTTCCACAAACTGATGTACTGCAATACACTAAATTATTTATTACACATGGTGGAATGAACAGTACCCATGAAGGTCTCTATTACGGGGTTCCGCTAATTGTAATCCCACAAAGCGCGGATCAGCCGATCATTGCGGGACAAGTCGCCAATATCGGAGCAGGCATTAACTTACAAATGCAAAGCTTGACTGCAAATCAACTACGTGAAGCCGTAGATCATGTGTTAAGCCTCTCATCTTTCAGGAACTCTGTCGCAAATATTAGGGAATCCTTTCAAAAATCAGGTGGATATCATCAAGCTGTTGATGAGATTTTCGAATTTAAAAGCCAATATCATATCTAAAATATAAATTTTTTAATAAAAAATGATCCTGATATGCATCACTCATCAAATCAATTTCCGACTCTTCATCCTGTGATATAATTTTCTCAATATCATGGTTTGGAAGGATGGTGCAGATGTCGGAGCAGCAAGTATACGTCCGATTCTCCGAAGAGGCAGACGCCGCAGAATTGACAGCAATGTACAAGCGCAATCGGGAGTTCTTTGATAAGTTTTCACCAAGCAGCCTAGAGAAGCACTATACGGAGGAGCACCAGCTCCAGAAGATTATTAAGAGCAAGGCCGATAGGATAGAGGACCGGAAATATTCCTTCGTGGTATGCCACAAGGAGGACGGTCGAATTATAGGCAGCATAGATCTATCTTTTGTGGTCAGGGGACCGCTTCAGAACTGTATGATCGGATACAGCCTGGACCAAGCTTATAACGGCAAGGGCTATACCACGGAGGCGGTGAAGCAGGTGGTTCGCTACGCTTTCGATGAGCTAAAGTTTCATCGGATCGTCGGGGAAGCCTCTCCTCGGAATCCAGGATCAATCCGTGTGCTTGAAAAGGCTGGCTTTCACAAAGAAGGCATCTCTCGAAGCAACGTAAAAATCAACGGAAAGTGGGAAGATCATCAGGTTCTGGCGATTATCAATCCGTCAGAGGATATCTAGTTTCCCAAAGTGATAATAATCGATGATTGATGGCTCAGTTAACGGGATACGTCAGTTGATTGTTTAAAACCTCTCATTAGGAGCAGTATTGATTAAATGCTCATATTGGGAGGTTTTATTTTATTTGGGGATTATTTTGTCTCGATAAACTCTTCTTTAATGGTCCCTGCTATTCAATTTTGTTAATATATCTAACTTTTTATATATGTCTTCTTTATCAATAGGCATATTATTCTCAATCCACCAATTCAACACTCCGAGAACTGCTCCAATATGGGCCTCTATAGCAATTTGTATATCAATGGAGTTTCCTTCCAATGAAGTATTTTCAACCAAATACTTATGTATGCCTACTCCCATTTCTCTTCGCAACAGATTTCTCAGAGAATCCCTTTCTTCCGATAGAAGCTGTGAAAACAGCTTTTTATGTTTAATTGCTACAGAAAATACTTCCTTAATAGCTTCAGATGGAGAAATGAAAGTATCAACGAAGTTTAATTCATCGTCGGCAATTTGTCTTAAAGCACGTGAAAGTAAATCAAACTTGTCATTAAAATGAGTATAGAACGTGGTTCGATGCACCATGGCTAAATCACATATCTGCTTCACCGTAATATTTTCAAAGGGCTGTTTTTCCATTAAATCTAATAAAGCACTGTAAAGAAGTTTATGTGTTCTTCTAACCCGGAGGTCATCGTTTGTTTTATTATCCATACAAATTCCTCTTTCTGTATCGTTTTTCGACACATCCATGATTTTATCGTTTGATGCAGGTTATTATACATTATATTATATATTTTACAAAAACATATTAAATATACATTTGTAGAATTAAGGAGAGATACCAATGACCAGTTTAAGTACAGAAAATCAACTCACTGCGAGTGAACTACAATTACTCAAGAATGCTACAGAGTTAGTTCCTTTTCTTCAAAAGTTTGCAAACAGAATTGATGAAGAAAGACATATTCCTGATGAGGTTATTCAAAAAGTCTCGGATGCTGGCTTATTTAAGCTTGGTACACCGAAAAAATATGGAGGTCATGAAGTCAGTATCCGTGCAATGGTCGAAATTATTTCGGAAGTGGCAAAGGGGAATGGTTCTGTTGGTTGGGCCGTTCAAATCATAAACGGAAATAACTATAATGTATCATTTGCTTTACCTTCCGAAGTATTAAATTCAATCTTTGACCAGAAAGAGGAAGTACGTTTTTGTTCTGTTTTACAGGCACGTAAAGCGGTCGTAAAAAAAGTGGACGGAGGTTATTTGGTAGAGGATGGATTTTGGGGGTTCGGTTCGGGTTCTAAACATGCGACTCATGCATTGTTAAATTTGAAGGACGTAAAGTCCATGCAAGAAACTCCTGAGATGCTGTTAGCAGTTGTTCCGATGAGTGAAATAACAATTGTAGATGATTGGTATACAATGAGTTTAAAAGGCTCCGCAAGTAATAGTTTAGAGATAAAAAATGTGTTTATTACAGAAAAATATGTAACAACCCAAGGCCTGAGTCAGGTGAATTCTTTGCCCGTAGAATTAACAGGACGTGACAGATATAAACCTTATGTACAGGTTATTACTAGCATAACAACTGGAATAAGCGCTATTCTCGGACTTGCCAGAGGGGCAGTGGAGTATTTTGTTGAAAAAGCACCTAGTAAGGGGATTACGATGACAACCCATACTTCTCAAGCAGAAGTTGGACATATTCAGTATAAAGTAGGACTTGCGGCTATGAAGGTCGAATCAGCTCATCTTCATATCAGTCGCACGATTGATAATTTAGAGCATCATGTACAAAGTGGAGAAAAATTCAGTTTAAAGGAATTTGCACAAATCCAGACGGATATAACGTATGCAGCCATGTTGTGCTGGGAGGCAGTAGATATGCTAATGGCAGAAAGCGGAGGAAGTGTCATTGCCGATTCTAATCGATTGTCTCAAATATTCCGGGACATTAGAGGCGGGTCCAATCATGCGCTGACTACGGCATCCACTGGACTGGAGTTATACGGAAGAATACTAATGGGTTTACCCCCACAAAATGTAATGACAATAAGTGCAGCGCCGTTTTTAAAAAATAACGAGTGACTGTCAGTGATCAGCACCAAGCGCCCATTCAGCTAACGAGGAACATTAGTACAAATATAAACAGCGGTCGTCTAAGTCTGAACTGAACCCGTCAAGTAGACAATACAAATAATAAAATGAATTAGGCGGTCTTGGTCCTGTATTCCATCGGACTGAGGCCGTTTAGTTTTGCTTGTAACCGTTCGTTGCTGTAAAAATGGATGTAGGCCTCGATGTTTATCGTTTTTCTCGTTTGGCTTCGCAAATGTAGCGTTAATTGACGATATCCAAAGATACGCTCAACTTTCTCGTAAATGGACATCATGACATGTCTCATATTTTCCTCTAGTCATAAAAAAGCTCCCCTCACAGTAGCAGGTTTTATTATTTCACCTGTCTACCGCAAAGGGAGCATATCACATTAAAATAGGTGTTAATTTCGCAAGCTGTAAGCAAAAAGATAAACAATATCCGTTGTACTAATCGAAGTTCCATCGACCTGAGCCGCTACTCCTGTAAGATCATAGTAGTGCGTGGAGCCAATTTCACTTATATATTCCACATTTTTTCCTGTCGATTGCGGGAGGGCAAGAGTCACACTGAATGTCCCGTTATTATTCGTATACGTAGAAGCCGTTCTGGTACGGTTACCACTACCCTCGCTCCAGTTCTTATCCAGCCACACGACCGTGACAGGAGCATTGGGAACCAGTTGACCATCCGTAGTTTTAACGACACCATTCACAATCAGGTTACTACCTCCATTAATGCGATAATGACGACCATAAGAATACGTTGGATAATCATAATAACCATTGGAGTTATAGCCGGTAATTTCGATTTTGCCAGCCCGAAGCACCGGATTGATCGCTAATGTATACAAATGATCGGCTGAATACTGACTTGTGCTGTACACTCGTACGTAGTATGTTCCTGTATTTAGAGTAACATTATGATTGGTTTGCGGTAGAAGCACCATTTGGTTGCCAGTGAGGGCTGCATATACTTCCGCTTTGTACCCATAGCTTTCCGAGGTGTTATCCAGCTTTACATTTAATGCATCATAATTACGGCTTGCCGGTACTGTAACCTGATACCAATCGTTATCTATACCGGAATGGATGGTACGAAAGTTAATCGAGGAGCCTTTGTCGTTAACGGTAAAATTATATGCATGAAAGGCACTGTCATCCGGCTCATAGGCATCGTAGTTGGAGCTTACGGCTACAGTTAAATAGAAAGGGTCATTAATGCTAGATCCCTTCTTGGCATGGACTGCAATCGCATAAGCCTTATTGGCCCCGGTTGTATTGCGAGCTCCTACGTTTTCGGGAAGGGATGCAGCTCCTTGTTCATAATTGTTAACATAAGTCCCGTAGTTGGAGACGTCTATTGGATTTGAATTAATATCACCTGTCGTCATATCAAACTCATATAAGTATAAGTCATAATCAAGCTGTGCTGAAAACGGACCATCCAACTGAACCTGCAACAATTCACCCGGCTGCAAATAGATCGGATATAAAAACTGTGTGCCTCCCTCTTCCGTAATCGTGCCGGAATATGTAGCGGTGGACGCAGTCGCTACGGTCGCTGCGGCTTTAGCTGATACAGCAGATTTTGAACTAGCTTTGAGCGAAGGGGTAACTCTCTTTTTCAACTCAGATTTCTGCGGTGTCGCCAAGTTGATATTTTCTGTAAGAGTATACACCGAATCTGTGATACTTTCAGGCTTGTCCGCACGCGTTAATTGTTTTATAACACTTTCTTTATCCGTTGTTAGCTGTACATTGGAAGCCGCTTGAATCGCTTGATCCGTCTTCTCCTCTGTGCCCGCACTCGCGTTTGCAGTCATTCCAAAAGAAAGCAGGAGCATTGAACTTAATGTAACTGAAATCACTTTTCTGAATCTTTTCATTCTGAAATCTCCTCTCAAATGTGTTAAAAAATTCAGCTATTAAATAAACGCAGGAAAATTCTAGGATGTCTATCCTTATCATAAATTAATTCTGGTTCTAATGGAAGATACTTCTTCAATTTTTTTTATTACTAGAGTTATCACTACGGATAAGTCTCTCTTTTTCTGTCTATAAAAACACGACGAAAGAGGCTCTCCTGATTTCATAGAGAGCCAGCTTAAATAGATTTGTATCTATACTTGGCGAAAATGCGTCGGACTCCCTTAATTGGAGTAACAACGTTAAGCAGTCGTAAAATCTTCAATTGCTCGCGATTTTAATGCGTCGCACCCATGTAGAATGCGACGCAAGAAAGAAAAGAAGGCAATGCGTAGCGTGAAATTTCAATCCACGCACTCATATAGAGTGCGACCAAAAAACGTTTGGTCTTCTTCGTCCCCGAAAAGATTTCAATCCACGCACTCATATAGAGTGCGACCACAGAGGTGATCATCATGCTATCAGACATCGAGCATTTCAATCCACGCACTCATATAGAGTGCGACATGATCCGATCCAAACGATCATTCACACCGTTATAATTTCAATCCACGCACTCATATAGAGTGCGACAGCGAAAATGCAGTAATTCATACCCTAATGATATCAATTTCATACATTGTCGCAAAAACTGATGCCTACTAAGCTTTGATCAGCTATTGACTTTTGCGGATAGATAGTCAATCCGATACTTTTCGACAATTTTCGAGGTGCGAAGGACCCGGGATTTTTATGTGCGCTTGGAGTTCGCACCAGCTTTATTCATTATATTTTGCTATCTATACACAACGCAACCCATACTACATTTGACCTACTATATATCCGTGTGATATTCCTATCTTCGGTCCAATCAATCCCTGCTTTATACTTAGGAATATAATACGTAGAATATTTTAGGTACAGGCATTTCTCTCCCCTTCGGCCCTCTCAATAGCCTGAGTCAACGTCATGAAAGGAGCTTCTCTTTTATACTGAATAGCCTTTTCACTTGTACTGCCAGCATCACGCCATTCCCAATGGATATGTATATCCACCGACTCCAAAAAATAAATAGACAATGCTTCCACAGGATTCACTCCATACATATGCATAAATGCCTCGTCTGAAAGCTGATTATGTAGTAGATATTCATTTTTCATGATGCAAAGAAGCTTGCAAATATCCTCCCTGTTCACATTAACGAGACGACTCACAAATGCATTGCGTCTTACCACCGAATTCAGTATGATTTGCATAGCATTACGAACATGCCACGCGTCAGGGCCGATACGGAGCATGTTAATTAGATTGTTATCGGTCAAATCAGGATCAAATGGCGCTGGCTCCAAAATCCGTGTCCATGTATCATTATGTCCTTTTTCAAACACCTCGATAGCGTCGGAGACGTTTACACCGATGGTTTGCCACTTGCGGTTGAGGGCATCCATAATATGATAGTAGTGTAGCTCTGCTTCACCATTTTCAACTTCTTGTGTCCAAACCGGTCTCATGCATACAATTTCCTTGATCGCTTGCTCATTTGCTCTGAATTTCGTAGTCACGGTTTCTTCCTCCTTTTGAAATCTGCTAAAATGGCAATAGCAAAGCTAAGGGCATGCTATGGCATCCCTTTAAATTGGGAAAAACAAATTTATTTTTATGACCACAAGGTCATAAATAAAATATAACCACGTGGTCATATTTTGTCAACAATATATGGAGGATCTATGAATGTTAAAACTCAGAATCAAGCTAAAAGAAGTGCTCAAAGAAAAGGGCATAACTCAAAAACAATTAGAAGAACTATCCGGTGTGTCACAAGCAAGAATTTCTAAACTAAGTAGTGGTGACCGACAAGAAGTCAACCTTCTAATGCTTGAGAAAATTGCTCATGCCCTAGATATCAAAGACATATCCGTTTTGTTGCAATTTGAGGAAGAGAAGATCTGATTATTGTACACTCGGTGTACCCTAAAGTTCAGCACTCACGAAGCCTATTTAATAATCGGGCTTCTCTTTTTCATTTCAAACAAATCCTTTCGTACATCCCCCCTACGCTTTGTCCTCCACATCTACTTTTCTATTTTCAAATATGACAAAGAAAGGCTCGCCTCACTTTGATAGGGAGGCGAACCTTTCAAGTTTCAATCTGCACTCCCGTAAGAGGAGTGACAGCACGGGCTGAGAAGCTTTACTTAATAAGGCTTCTCAGCCCGTAAAGTGCGTATCTCATTTTTCAACTTAGAAATGGAATAAAATGGGTTATAAATACTGGAATCCCGTATCCCTCTCGAGATCCGGGGTTTTCAGGTGCGCTTGGGGTTTGTACCCTAGTAGCCTCCTATAGTGGCATATTTTTAAAAAGTAGGTCTTTCAATTTAATTTCAACACTAATTTACCATAAAAACCCTACCATTCTCTTATTTATACGATATAATAAAATAATATGGATAGTTCTTTTTGACTATAAATCACATCGAATTACCCATAAACATACATAGAAAAAGGGGAATACAGATGAAAAAACTTAGCGTATTTATGTTGGTATTGTGTTGCTTTTCGATTTTGGCAGCCTGCTCTACCGATCCAATTAAAAAAGATTTAATTACGTATGTCAATGATGGAGTTCTTCCTTTGGCACAAGATGAAAAAGCAATTACTGAAAAGTATGAATCCGTGACCGGAGATAAATACACAGATGATGTAACACTATATAATACTTTACGAGATGATATTATCCCTGAATACACCAAATATCTTGATAAAGTAGAAGCCGTAAAGACAGAAACTCCTGAGGTACGAGCTGTTCACGAAACCTACATCAAGGCTGTTAGCACTCAAAAAGAAGCCTTCATTACTATGGTCGATGCATTGGAAAAGCAGGATCTGAACTTAATCAATGAAAGTAATACCAAGCTCAGCGAGGGTAAAAAGCTATTCAGAGATTTTGGTGAACAGCTTAACACACTTGCCAAAGAGCACGATGTGACGATGAATAAGAAATAAATTTTAAAGCTCCCGTCCAGGGAGCTTTTTCTATATCCCTAGGAATACTCGAAGCAAATTACCGCTTTACTTAAGTGTCTCTCCCCTGTATTGTATGATTTTCCAGCAGCTTTTTGATCTGAAACGCCCCTTCACTGGAGATTACGCTATAGAGTTCATCAAATCCTTCTTCGTAGCTGGGAGCCTCTAGTTTACTCATTACGCTTTTAATACCGATTTCAGGAATATACTCTTTGCCTGTGCGCTCCTCATTACGCTTAATGGATTCTACAAAATTGGGTTCAAAGTAGTAGCCGATAATCTTAAACCCCTTATTTTTGCAAGCATCTATATATTTCTTCCGTTCCACGACTGTTGGATTCGTATTGTCTACAACAAAGCGCTGCATTGTATCAATGGAGGCTTGAAGGTAAACATTTTCCCTATTCCGTGTTTTAAGCATATCGAGATTAATCCGCATATGTGTTTTGAAGAAATGTTCTTTATAAAAAGTCGACTTGCCTGAAGCCTGAATTCCTATAAAAATGACACACTCCAAATCTCACACATCCTTATCTAGATATACATATTGGTTAATATAATCTCTGTTTTGCGAAAACACTGGCGTCTCATGATCGACATCCCACTTGCTTCTGATGGTTTCACCTTTGTGATACTGTTGTTTGGTAATACAAATTCCCCGCTTTTGCCAGACCGGAAGGTCGTTCCAGTTCAATCCTTTTTCCGTAAACAGCTTGTCCTGTAACTGATTCCCGTTTAATCCCTCAAGCTCTGAATGCCTGAAATGAGCTTGAGCTACCATAGATATACTGTTTTTAGTAGCATCTTGTTGCCTCCATAGAAAGTAGTTTGCAACCTCATCGTGGGGCAGAACCCATGCTCTTGCATCAAAAGTGGCTAAAGGCTTATCAGGATAAACTTTTTGGATTTCCTCATTAAATTTGGCTGTAGCGAGAGAGGCAGATATGGACACCATCTTTTGAAGATTATTTTCAAACCAGGACTGTGTCGTTAATTTGTCATAATTCGTAAGAAGCAGGGAAATTTCATCACTCTGATGATATACCAGTTTACATCCCATAATGTTCTGAGCCAGATATTTGCATGTCTCCCATAATGCCAAAATTAAATTCTCATCAAAAGGCTTTGTCATTCCACGTGTAAAGGTATGAAAATGAGCACCGTCGATCCTGATAATTACGGGTAGACGGCGTGGCAGACTTAATCTGTAGGCATTCTCATAGCCTTTCATTCTATTGCCAAAATCATCTTTTTTCATAATCAATGTAGACTCCTCCGTTTTTCAGCTATCTATTTCCCCCACTATTACGTTATAATAATTTTAACTATTTATTTTATTCCGATAAGAAAAGGATGATATATATGAGTCAAGCTGCAGCCTCGATTCCACGTCCTTTAGTCAGGGTTAACCAGTGGGTGATTGTGCTGTCTGTAGTTTTCACCTGGATTACAGGAGTATACTGGGTGCTGGCTATTCCGCTTGTAGCGGGGTTGCTCGGCGTCATATTCAATTTCAATCCGGTAATGCGGGTAGCCAAGCTGTTTTTGAAGAAAAGCCCTTCCTCTTATATACAAGAAGACCGGGGACAGCAAAGATTTAATCAGCTCCTGGCCGTCTTTTTCCTGCTGGTGGCTTGGGTAGGATTTATATTCCAGTGGAGCATTGTAGCTTATGTGTTCTCTGCGATGGTGCTGGTAGCAGCAGTAGTAGCGATTCTAGGTTTTTGTATTGGATGCTTTATTCTCTACCAGTGGTCTCAATATCAATACCGAAGAAGAAAACACGTATAAAAAGCCATGTTCACCTTCCGCCCTATTTCGCTGTAATATTGTCCTCAAACACAAAAACAGAGATAGCTATATCTTCTTCCACCTTAATATCTGAAAAGAGGTGCAGCAGCCGGGAATTCATATAATCCTCCAGTTCTTTATTGAACTGTACAGGATAGATTTTTTGCACCATTTTGGTCCGGGCTGCATGCACCATCTCTTTCCCGGAAGCCTCTTGCGCCAGAAACTTTTCGGATGGAGTTAAATTACCGTACAGTATCGTGATGGCCATATTATCTACAAAGGTCGTATGTATGCGTTCTGGGCCTTTTCCGAATAGCTCTTTACGTACTTTTCGAATAATTTCATTAAAACCCGTTTCCCTTCTCATATCGCACCGCTCTCCTAAAATCTACTAAAATCTCTGTTACTATTTCCATCATAACCGATTCCTTTCATATAAAACAGAGAGCAAGAGAAAGTGATTTTTGGAACATACTTTGTTGCCTATTTTGGGTATTGATAAAAAGACTATGACTTGAAAAATAAAGTTTTAATTGTTACCTTGTTTAATCATACGATTACTCAACAAATCTCTAAACTTTTTTTTAATTCTATGCAAGGAACATAGTAAAAACGTACAAACAGTGCGCACCGCATAGTGTCGGTACGCACTGTTTTTCATTGAATATGAGGCTCACTCGTAGGCGCCGATGTTCACAGCGGCTCCCTGTACTCTGGACTTCCCGTCAATATCCAGCGTTCCGATGATGGCACGGTCTGTGTCACCAGCATCAATTGCCGGAGACGAAGACTGCAAATGGAAGTCGCCGTTCGCGGCATTCACAAATTTGGGGTCGATGAACAAAGAATGTGCATCGTTGCCGGTTCCCTTTTTATAAGCGGAGAAACCTGTATATTCCTTATTTTTCCAGGTCCAGTTGACTCCCGAGCTGCCCGCCGGAGCAAAATATAAATTATAATCTACAACATTGCCGGAATTTTTGGTGTATTCATTGTAGATCAACACATCCGTGGAGCTGGCTACGAAAATATTGTTCTTGATCACGTTGTTTTGCGTATCGTACTGAACGAAAAGCTGGCCGCTTCCACCGCCAAGTGTATCGTTCTTGTACAGCGTATTGTTTACGATCTTGCAGTTTACCGTTGAGCCGCGCTCATCATCGTAACCGCCCATGGCGATGCCGGTCAGTCGGTTGTTATATATCACGTTGCTGCGGACCGTAATATTGCTGGTGGCTTTGCCAGTATGCTCGGAGGCAATTTCGATGCCGATGTCGTTGTTGTAACTGTAGTTCTGTTCGATAATGCTGTCCTTGCCGCCATCCACATAAATGCCGCCGGCCGAGTTGTCGTCTTTCGTGTAAGATGGGTTATTATTGGAAGAATTATTGTACACCCGGTTGCCCTTCACCAACCCGTTTCGCGCCTGATCGTAAGCGGTATTCGGAGCGGTTCCCTCAAAGCCGATCAGATCGATCCCGATGTTGTCATTATTGTGAATGAGGTTGTCGGTCACTGCAAAGCCATCCACGTTGCCGTTTAAAACGAGCGATTCGCTGGAGCCTAGCACGAGATTGTACAGCTCATTGCCGCTGATCGTAAGGTCGTGAATCGAAGCCGGAGCTTTCGTGCCATAAATAGCGATGCCGTGGGCG
>NZ_JH601056.1:627654-637659 GCF_000245715.1 Paenibacillus sp. Aloe-11
CGCCCCAGCCGATCTTTGCCAGTCGGGGTGACCGTATTTTTGATGTCATGGATTTTGTTGTTGGACAGATTAATAAAACCGCCCGAACCGTGGACATAAATACCTACAGGCACCGCGTTCTTGGAAGCAGTGGTAAAATTGCGGATTTCAAACCCCTGAACGGTAACGTAATCGACATCGGCCAGCTCGATCAGCCCTTGGGTCCCGCTGACCGAAAGTCCGGTGCCGTCAATGACGGCAGTCTCCGTCCCATAGTTGGTGAACACAATGGGACCCTGCGAAGCGGAGCCGGAGCGGGTAATCTTCAGCTTCTGATTGTACACGCCGCCCCGAACGTAAACCGTGCTGCCCGCAGGAGCCACGTCGGCCGCGTGCTGCAGCGTCTTCCACGGCGCATCGCTCGTTCCGGTGTTGGAGTCGCTGCCGCTCGTAGCCACATAATATTCTGTACCGGCCGCGGAGGCGGAGAGAGGCTGCACATTTCCGTCTATTAGACCAAGCCCCAAAATCATGGCTAAACCTGCCAGAAGAATTTTCCCGAATTTCATCATGATTCCTCATCTCCCTTTGTTTAGTCTTGTAAATTATACCATGAATTCACTAAGCCTGTCCCGTACGACGGAATGTCCATTGGACACAAAGACTTTATTTTCTCAAGACAAATAAAACACAGCCCGCCTTATCGGCAGACTGCGCATGTTCTCACTTCAAACGGACTAATCCTTTACCAGTCGATCTGAAAGCATAAGCATAACAAAAGAGAATAAAATGATAGTTGCTACCCGGCTCCAGGAGAGTGTCATATTCCCGGCCTCGGACGCGATGTAGATCGCCTTGAGTATGTCCAGGAATATTGCCCGCAAGCATCAACGTAGCGCCAGATTCCCCTATCCTATAAATTCCGGAATGAAGTGACGAAAATGGGGTCAACCCAAATATTTGTGATAAATAGATCTCGCCTCGGCGATGTCCTTCGTGCCATGAACCAAGACGCGTCCATCCTGAAAAAGAACAAGTCGGTGCGTCCCGATAACGACGGATACCAAGTACGGATTATGCTCCACCTTGCCCCCCTGACGGGATAACAGGCGCGTCGCTTCGTTCAAATCACGTACAGCGCCTGGCGCCGGGCGGATTTGAACCGTATCGCGTCCGCACAAGACAGCCGTTTTAGCCTGATGCTCCGATTGTAAAAAGGGATACACTGGATGCTCGCCGCACGTCGGACAATCGGCTTTTTTCATGGCGCTTACATGGATCGCCTGGTGCTGATTGTTCCACAGATCGAAGGTAATCAGCTTGCTCTGCAAGGCTGAATCATCCCCGGTGAGCAGCTTCAATGCCTCCGCGCTTTGGTAGGCAGCCACCATCTGTACAGCCGGACTAATCACCCCGACCGTGTCGCAGGTGGCACCACCGAGCGGTACAGCTCCGAGCAGGCAATGCAGACACGGTGTCTGCCCCGGCACGATGGTAAAGGTTGTCCCATAGCTGCCTACACACGCTCCATAAATCCAGGGGATTCGGTGCTTGACTGCATAATCGTTCATCAGCAGCCGTGTATCGAAGTTATCGGTGGCATCTATGATGAGGTCTACCCCTGCTGCAATATCATCGATTTCCTCCAGCGATACATCCCGGACTAGCGCACGAATGTCCACGTCCGAATTGATTTGCTGCAATCGTTTCCGGGCGGCCACCGCCTTGGGCAGTTGATTACGGGCATCGGCTTCGTCATAGAGCTGCTGGCGTTGCAGATTGCTCCAATCTACATAATCACGGTCTACCAGCGTCAGCCGTCCGATGCCCGCTCGCACCAGCATGTCCGCATTGGCAGTCCCCAGTGCTCCAGCCCCCACCATCAGGACGTGCTTACTGCGGATATTTTGCTGACCTGCCGTTCCAATTTTCGAGAATAATTCCTGTCTGGAATAACGGGCAGGAGATGCATGCGTATGTGCTTGTGCATCAGCACCCGTTGTCTTGTTTATTTCTGACATCGTTGATTTACGCCCCCATACTTCTTATCCATTGATAGCGACAAGTTGATCAGACAAGCTAACATTCCAGATATCCTCGCCCTCATCGGAAGCTATTGGGTATTATGAGGGTTCCAGCCACCCAGTTGATGTCCCTTCCACTCTGAACCGTCCTCCCACACTTCCTTTTTCCAAATCGGTACGATTTGCTTTAACCGTTCAATCGCATGGCGGCTGGCTTCGTAGCAAGCATCGCGGTGCGCAGCAGAAACAGCAATCACGACACTCGTCTCTCCAATTCTCACTGTGCCAAGCCGATGTGTCATTGCAGTGCGTGTAGACGGCCAACGCTCTGCAATTTCGTCCCCAATTTGCTTCATCGTATTCATCGCCATCGGGACATACGCCTCATATTCAAGCAGCACGGTTCGCTGACCTTGCGTATATTCCCGAGTCGTTCCATTAAAGGTCAGCGAGGCTCCATGAGAAGGGTCTTGCACCTTGGAGGCTACCTCATCGGCATCAATCGGGTCGTATGTGATAGCGTACAACCCACATTTTGAAATAACCGTTTCCATGCCGGGTGCCGATTGAAGAAGAGTGATTGCATCAGATGGAAGAACAAGCTCGTCAGGAGAAGCCAGTCTTTTATGGTGGGTAAAAAAAGAGCCCTGCAGCTGTGAAGCTACTTCCGGATATTGCTCATATAGTCTTTTTCGAATGTCTGCGATCGTCACGATTTCCTGTGAAAGCTCCACCGTAATCACGTCACCAAATTGCTCCGCCATTGCCGCGGATAGTTGAATACGGTACTGCATATGCATCTGACCCCTTTATACCTCATCTGTCGAATTCAACCAGCCTGTACTAAAAAATCTAACCTCCTGAAACCGGAGGGATGATCGCAATCTCGTCATGTATACTTACTAGCTCCTCTGGAGCAGCGTAAACTTGATTTCTGGCAACAAAAGCGCTTTGCAACTGGGCGGCTGCCTCAGGAAAACGCTCAGACAACAAGCCTTTTAACGCAGCAATGGTCATCGCTTCCTGATCAGTAGGCACCGTGACCATAGGCCCTCCCATATGTTCAGCAAGGCCGGCAAATACTTGAATATGATATTTCATTTAACATACTCACTCCTTCCCAGGTACAATGACTGTCCATAGATACACCAAGAAAAACCAACATGAGCAAATACCTCGTAAAAGAGATTTTATTCCATGCTGGCTAACTGTACTGGTGTACATACGGATTCTCATATTATATTTTAAATTCAACCAATTCATCAATCCGTTCAGTATGTGTATACACATTTAACGAACGACTCCGTATAAAGCCGACTGTAGTAATCCCCAGATCCTCAGCCAATTCAAGCGCAAGCTCTGTGGGAGCTGACTTGGACAAAACGACCTCACAGCCAATCTTCGCGACCTTCAACAAGATTTCAGACGAAATGCGTCCACTGAATACAATGATTTTATCATGTAATACAATATCATTTTTCAAGCAATATCCATAGATTTTATCCAGTGCATTGTGACGGCCGATATCCATTCTCGACAGGATAATCCCGTTTTTGTCACATAGTGCGGCATTATGAACTCCACCAGTCTCCTGGAACGTATGTGCCGAGCTTTGCATTAAATTCATCAAGCGAAAGCAGTCGTCAAAGGACAGCGTCACATGAGTATCATTCATTCTTTTGGCTACTTTAGCATCATTCACAAAATAGAAGCCCTGTCTGCTTTTTCCGCAACAGGAGGTAATATACCGTTTGGAATGAAAGTTTTGATAAAACTCGTTCATGCGGCGGGTTTTGATATGAACAAAGCCTTCTTTTTCCTGAACCCACAGGTCTTCGATATCATCATACCGTTGAATGACGCCTTCAGAGGCCAAAAAGCCTATTGCCATATCCTCCACATACTCCGGTGTACAAACCATGGTAGCAAATTCCTGCTGATTGATTTTGATAGTCACCGGATGCTCCGTCACCACGGTGTCCTCAAAACGCTTGATTTGTCCGTCGCAACAACGCAAAATCTCGCGCCGTACCTCAGCCGGCTTTTCCACGTGCTCCACTCCCTTGTTTCTGGCAGGCTGGCTCTTTGGTTCACCCGCCAATGTGTGACATTTCAATTTTGGACAATGTTCGCTGCGTATGGGTCAGCCGTTCCTCAGAATAGCGGTCGGTACGCCCTCTCCAAACACGCTCAATGTAAGCCCTAATCTCATCATCGGACTGTTCGGAACGCAGCATCGTCCGAAGCTCATACCCTTGAGAGGCAAACAGACACGTGTACAAGGAGCCTTCAGCAGAAATTCTCGCTCGTGTACATGTGGAGCAGAAGGCATCCGTAACAGACGAAATAATGCCAATCTCGCCCTCTCTGTCCCGATACCTGTAACGCGTCGCCACCTCACCTGTGTACTGGGGCGGAACAGGCTCCAAGGGCATTTGCTCATGAATGGTATGGAGGATTTGCTGCTTGGAAACGACCTGATCCAATTTCCAGCCATTGGTGTTGCCTACGTCCATAAATTCAACAAAACGCAAAATATGCTTTTTCTTTTGAAAATAGTCAGCCATAGGCACAATATCCTGATCGTTGAAGCCCTTTTGCACGACCATGTTTATTTTCACCTGCATCCCCGCCTGAGCCGCAGCATCGATACCATCCAGTACGGCCTTTACGCTGCTTTTTCCACCGTTCATTCGGCGGAACCGCTCATCATCCAGCGAATCCAGACTAACCGTTACTCTCGCCAGTCCTGCTTCTCGAAGTGCCGCAGCATACTTAGGCAAAAATACGCCGTTCGTCGTCATTGCAATATCTTCGACCCCTTCGAGTTGGGTTAACGAATGAATGAGCGAGGATAAGTCCTTTCTCAGCAACGGCTCACCGCCAGTAATACGCAGCTTCGTGACGCCAAGCGAGACAAAAATACGGGAAAGGCGTGTAATTTCCTCAAAGGTCAATATTCTTTCTTTTGGCAAAAACGGATAGTCATGCCCAAAGATTTCTTCCGGCATACAATACCGGCACCGAAAATTACATCTGTCTATAACGGATATTCTCAAGTCCCGTAACGGACGATTCCATTGATCGTCGCTGCGGTTTGTCATTACGTTCACCTCAATCTGCCATCGTTATAGACTTCTACAACGGATGCCTTCATTCCAGAAATTTGGGCAACAGCGATCAAGCACCTTAATTTCAGCTTAATAGCCAAAAAACCGGCATCACAACAACTTCTTCGCCTTTGGAAATCGAAGAATCTGCTAAATGCCGGTTAATTTATCTACATCAAGATTTCACAAATCTTTACATCATGTGATATAGAAAAATCAAACTAACAAGCGCTGCGACAAATAAAATATACGCGATTCCCCACGTACACTCCATTCACGAATGCTCTGCAGTAGATACTATTTCTATTGTTAGCAATCCTCGAACGTTTGTCAATGCTTTTTCAATTTCTCAAACGATAATCATTATCATTTAAAAAATTCAATAGTGTACCGTTGAACTATCTTAAATTTTACGCTATAGTTACACAAGGCGACATGCAGAAAATGACATATCTTAAGAATTATTATAGGTAATTGATATACAAGCGGTGCGTGCTGTTTGTTATTAATACATACTCCTATGGTGAATTGGCTTCCAGGACTTAGAGCTTGGTCACTACTCCACCATAAACACAAGTGCTCATGATCAGGCACTTGTGTTTATGGTGGAGTTTTTTTATTTCTAATTTTCAAATTCAAAATCTGAAAGGAGCCTGAACCGTGATTGAAAGTACAATCAAAATTACATTAAACGGACAGGAGCTGAAAGCAAACAGCAGTGCAACAATTCTTGAAATCATTAATGAAAACAACATTGCCCATCCCCAACTGTGTTACGTTCCCGAAGTTGATCCGATCCGCACCTGTGACACCTGTATTGTTGAAGTAGATGGAAAGCTGGTGCGTTCCTGCTCGACACATGCTGTGGATGGCATGAATATTCATTTACAATCGGACCGTGCGAAAGCAGCTCAAACAGAGGCCATGGACCGACTACTCGAAAATCATCTCCTCTACTGCACGGTGTGCGATAACAACAACGGTAATTGTAAATTGCATAATACAGCAGAGCTTATGGAAATTGAACATCAAAAATATCCGTATCGACCGAAAGTCGACCCAACGGAAGTAGATATGTCCCATCCTTTTTACCGCTATGACCCCAATCAATGTATTGCATGCGGCCAGTGCGTAGAAGTATGCCAAAACCTTCAGGTCAATGAAACGCTGTCTCTTGACTGGGAAGCTGAACGCCCTCGCGTCAAATGGGATGACGGAGTTGCAATTAACGATTCCTCCTGTGTCAGCTGTGGTCAGTGTGTAACGGTCTGTCCATGCAATGCCTTGATGGAGAAATCCATGCTGGGAGAAGCAGGCTTCATGAGTGGCATGGATAAAGACTTATTAAATCCGATGGTGGATCTGATCAAGGAAGTGGAGCCAGGCTATAGCGGGATATTTGCCATTTCCGAGGCGGAAGCAGCAATGCGTGAAACCCGTACGAAAAAAACGAAAACCGTCTGCACATTCTGCGGCGTAGGCTGTAGCTTTGAGGTATGGACCAAAGGCCGCAAAATTTTAAAGGTACAGCCTACCTCGGAGGGGGCTGTCAACGGCATCTCGACGTGTGTTAAAGGGAAATTCGGCTGGGATTTTGTGAACAGTGATCAGCGTTTGACCACGCCTTTAATTCGTGAAGGCGACGAATTCGTGGAAGCAACCTGGGAAGAAGCACTAAGCCTGATGGCCAGCAAAATGGGAGCTATTAAAGAAACCTATGGCGGCAAGGCGCTGGGCTTTATTTCCTCATCCAAATTTACCAATGAAGAAAATTATCTGATGCAAAAACTGGCGCGTCAGATCTTCCAGACGAATAATGTCGACAACTGCTCACGATATTGCCAATCTCCTGCGTCATGGGGACTGCAATACACCGGAGGCATCGGCGGAGACAGCGGTACGATTAAAGACATTGCTCAGGCAGGCTTGGTCATACTGGTCGGTTGTGCGCCTGGAGAAGGACATCCGGTGCTGGCTACCCGCATCAAACGTGCACATAAACTGCACGGTCAAAAGCTGATTTCGGTGGATTTGCGCAAGCACGAAATGGCGGATCGCGCAGATCTGTTCATTCGCCCGAAGCAAGGTACGGATTATGTATGGTTATCTGCTGTAGCCAAATATATCATCGACCAAAACTGGCATGCTGCCGGATTCATTGAAAAACATGTCAATTTCTATCCTGAATATTTGAAATTGCTAGAAACCTACACACTGGAATTTGCCGAACAGGAAACAGGTATTTCCAAAGAGACGCTGATTCAGGTGGCAACCATGATTCATGAAGCCGACGGCACTGCCATTTGCTGGGGAATGGGCGTGACGCAAAATATCGCAGGCTCTTACACTTCGATTGCGATTGCCAACCTGCTGCTGGTAACTGGAAACTTTATGCGTCCAGGTGCAGGTGCGTACCCGCTTCGCGGACATAACAATGTTCAGGGTGCTGCCGACATGGGCACGATGCCGGACATTTTGCCTGGCTACCAGCCCGTGACGAACGATGGCATTCGCGCCAAGTTCGAAGCGGCCTACGGCGTACAGATTTCGAATCAACGCGGACTGGACAACATTCAAATGCTGGAGGCCATTAAAACTGGCGAGCTTAAAGCGATGTATATCGCTGGAGAAGAGATGGCATGGGTGGATGCGGACTCCAATCACACTCAGGAAATGCTGGCGAATCTGGATTTCCTTGTCGTCCAGGATGTATTCCTGAGCAAGACAGCACAATTCGCGGATGTTATTTTGCCAGCCGTACCTTCACTTGAAAAGGATGGAACCTTCACCAATACCGAACGTCGTGTACAACGTTTGTATGAAGCGCTGCGCCCTGTGGAGAACAGCAAGCCGGATTGGTGGATTTTCAGCCAATTTGCCAAGCATATGGGATTTGATTGGGATTATAGTCATCCGCGTGAAATTTTTGAGGAAATGGCGTCACTTACCCCATTTTTCTCCCAATGTAATTATGACGTATTGGAAGGCTGGAACAGCTTCCATTGGGGATCGCCGGATGGCAGCAATACGCCGCTGCTACACACCAACGGCTTTAATTTCCCCGATAAAAAGGCGCGTTTGGGACTTTTCGAATATGTACCGCCAGTACAGTACCCGGCTGAATTCGATCTGACCTTGAATAACGGTCGGCTGCTTGAACAATTCCATGAAGGAAATATGACAACCAAATCAGCAGGTATCCAGCTCAAGCTCCCCAAAGTATTTGTGGAGGTGTCGCCCGAATTGGCTGAGGAGCGCGGAGTCAGGGACGGATCGCTGGTCCGATTGGAATCGCCTTATGGTGCGGTCAAGCTGCGTGTTCTGGTCACTGACCGGGTACAGGGAACTGAAATCTATGTACCCATGCACTCCACCAGCCATGATGGTGCTGTAAACCTGTTAACTGGTGGAGCATTCGACGTGATTACCCGCACGCCTGCCTATAAACAAACCAAGGTTCGGATGCAAGTTTTGGAGGTAGACGGTCAAAATCCGCTGCCGCGTATCAATCCACGCTACAAAAAACGGCATCCGCAAAATGGGGTTGAAGTGGATCGGAAGTGGAATCGTCCCGGTTACGTCGATTTGGTAGATCAAAAATAAGGAGGTCGGCCCCATGGCCAAGCCTATTTCAATTGTGAGAAAACGTGTTTTGACAGAAGAAGAACGACAACAACAATCGCTGGATCAGCTTACTGCTGATTTGGCAGATAACGGGCCCGCATTGCAGAAAACGCTCGAAATTGTACGTGAGCTGCACGACAGCGGTCTTCTCGAAGCAGCACAGTCTATGCTGAAAGCCAAAGAAAGCATCGCCAAAATTGCTGTGGGACAAGCGACACGCAAACCTGTAACAAATATCATCAACAATCTGATGGGGGCAGCCGGAATGCTGTCCGAGGTAGACCCCGAGCTGATGAACAAGCTGGCCAGCAGCGTGACTTTAGGCCTGAGCGAGGCTGAAGAGCATCTACAGCAGAACAAAAAAACTCGGCTGCGCGATCTCATGAAGGCGATGAATGATCCGGATGTAAACCGGGCCATGGGCTTTGGCATTCATTTTCTCAAAGGAATGGGAAAAGGGTTGTCCAATAAATAGCTAATACAATGGTCCGTTCGCGGAGCCTCCACACCAAGCTTCCAGGTCGATCCTGCTACAAAAACAAGAGTTGTCCCAAGCAGCCATTTCATGGCTTTTGGGACAGCTCTTTTATTTTTTATCCACCTGCAACAGCGTCACCGTTTTAAGCGAAACGGCATCCTTGATTTGCTCCTCCGCAATGACCTTCAGCTTAAGCAAGCTGGCAATCTTTGCGGTATCCGGCTTGGAAAACAAGCGCCATAGCTGTGGGTCTGGCAGTAAATTATACAACTTGGTGTGATCGTATTCCTTGCGGTGCTGCTGCACAACCTTGACGCGGTAGCTGCCAATTTCCCATTCTGCCACTCCCTGCTGGTCGCAATGATTCGTAATATCATGACGCAGATCATTCAGCTCGCCTTCGATTTCTTTTTGCTGCTGCTTTAGCTGATAGTAGCGACGCACCTTGCTTTCCAAATCCATCACGCTCCTCTGCTTACATATGTATGCTTGCAGAAGCGTTTTAGGACAAGTTTTGTTAAGCATTTCCCGGGTAATGGAATGAGCCATAAGAAGCGCTATCATATTTCGAACTTTATTTGGGTACATTCGCGCCTGGATTTACAGGCCCTGCACCTTTGGACTCTCCTTTACGTTTCATATAGTTGGCCCAGTATGCCGTCAGAATAGGCACCAAAATGGAGGTCACAATGACCGAAGCGGCAACTAATGCCGTTGCTGACTGCGCTACAGGCAAAAACTCAGGCTTGATATTGGCGACAATAACCGGATTCGCTACTGCTGCACCTGC
>NZ_JH601056.1:637669-733836 GCF_000245715.1 Paenibacillus sp. Aloe-11
TGGAGGCTGCAATCCCTGCTGTGCCATTGCCGCCGCCGATATATTTATCCGCCAGAATCAGTGGGATACCCGTAATGATAATGACAAAGATGCCCAACAAAATACCAAGCAGGCCTGTCTGGACAATGACACTCAGGTCAATGGAGCAACCAAGTGCAAAGCCGAAAAATGGAATCAGGGCTTGCGTTGCGTTACCAAAGTATTTACGGAAATCGTGGTCCAGATTGCCTAATGCAAATCCGACCAGAAATGGTAAGACCGCGCCCACAAATGTCTGCGGCTCAAAAACGGCCAATCCGGTACTGCCCAAAATCAGCATTGTCACCAATGGACCTGATTCCAGGGACATCAGCACGAATGCTCCTGCCTCTTCCTTGGAGCCATATTGCTGCATAATAGAGGCGTACAGCCCGCCGTTCGTCATATCCATGGCGGAAATCAGCGCCAGCACGGACAAACCTGCAAACAGCCCGCTTTCCACACCATCAACAGGCAGCAGTCTGGAGGCAATGATCGCCACTACCCAGGCGACTGCGATTTTAGTCAATACAAGCGTACCTGATTTACGCAATACGGTACCCGTCGCCCGAACATCAATGGAAGCGCCCATACAAAAAAACCACACTGCCAAAATGGGTACCGTACCCGTCATTAGCCCCTTGGTAAAAGATCCAAAATAGTCTCCTGCCCATGGCGTAAACGTATGAAGCAGTGCGCCAATAAACAGCGGCACCAGCATAATGCCCCCTGGAATTTTATCAATGCTTTGTTTAATTTTCATAACTTCGTTCAACCCTTTCGTTTTTGCCAATGCAAAAACAAGGCCGGTTTACTTGCGGCTCAGGCCGAGATCAGGAATCAGTCTTGCGAAGGTATCATGGCTCTCCTTCAGCTGCCGTGCAAATGCCTCTGCATCCTTGACACGCAATCCTAGCCCATGCTTGCGCATTTCCTCCCTGAATTCCTCGTCCTCTGTCCCCTTGATCAGTGCGTCTGCCAGCATCCCGGCAATGTCATCCGGTGTATCCTTGGGTACAGCCAGCCCTCTCCAGGTGCCAATAAAATGCACACGCAGCCCGGTGGCCTGCTGGAGTGTCGGCACACTTGGAAACGCTTCCGAAATCGTGTCTGCCTGGATCGCCAGTATGCGAAGCTTTCCTTGGTCCACATATGTTTTCACTTCTGCGGGGCTAACGGGTACAGCATCCACGAATCCGCTCATCAAAGCGGAAACGGCTGGCCCAGCCCCCTCATAAGGGATATGAGTGAAGCGAACACCGCTTTTCTGCTCCAGCATCGCGGCAGCGAGGTGCCAGATGCTTCCCGTGCCTGCATTGCCCATTTTCAGCTTGCCGGGATGGGCACTGGCATCCTCCAGAAATGCCTCCGCTGTCTTCCACGGCGCATCCGCCCTGACCGTAATGGCGGAAGGGTCCATATTGGTTTGAAGCAGCGGCTTAAAGCGCTCATAGGTGAGCGGCAGCAGTCCCAAATGGGGTAACGTAGTCAGCTCCGCAACCAGATACGTTACAGTGTAGCCATCTGCCTGCGCCTCAGCCCCCTCCATCAGCCCAACGGAACCGCCACCCCCCGTCCGGTTAACGACGGTGATGGGCTGACCAAGATGCTTTGCGGCGGCCTTTGCGAGCGCTCTAGCGGTAATATCTGTACCGCCCCCTGCCGCATAAGGAACGACAAGCGTAATTGGCTTCATAGGAAATGTATTGCTGTGATCCCGCAGGGTGCGGTGATCCACATATTCACTGATACTCAAGGCAGAAAGCATAGCTACTCCTGCCGCAACCAGCACATATTTTTGCCATGGCTTTTTCTTCATTACGCGCCCTCTTCTCCAAAAAATAAACCGGGTCCAACATGCACCCGTTTTCACCCCCCAACGTATTCGGCCATGTTTTGTGCTTACATGAAGCTAATGTACCGCACCGTGGAGGGCCACAGCTATCGCTTAATCTTCGTATTTATCTTCTAAAACGCCAGCATATCGATCTTTTGGTCGATCTGCATATTCATTAGAACATTTGCTGATTTCCCGGAATTTCCCTGGAGTCACCTGTTTATGCTTGCGGAATGCACGAATAAAGCTGTTCTCATTCCGGTATCCGACCCGGTCTGCAATTTCACTAATTTTCAAATGGGTTTCGCACAGTAAAGCACATGCTTTTTTCATGCGTAATCCAGTCAAATAGTCGTAAACGGTACTCCCCGTCTCTTCCTTGAACATGCTGCTGACCGAGGACACACTCATGTGAACCTGATCCGCAATCTCCTGCAGCCCTATGTTTAAATGCAGATGTTGCTCCATATAATCCATCATCTCTTGCACACGCACAAAATCCTTGGATCGTCTGCGTTCATTCCATTTTTCTTCCATATCCGACAGAATGACGACCAGCAATGCCTCAATATCTTGCAGATCCTGCGTCAGAATCTGATTCCAATGGTAATCAGCAAGCTTATCCGGCGGTGTCACACTTTGGGTGGCACACCATTCCAGCAGATCTTCCAGCAATTCATGAACAAAAAGGTAAACTTGGGCTGGAGCTGTCCTGTGAAGACGAAGCTCTTTTACCCATTGGCCGATCAGCTTGGCACTTGCACCCGGTTCCTGTGACTCCAGAGTATGAATCATGTCAATACGCCGATTGTCCAGCATCGTTGAATCCCGAGTTTGCTCCTGTAGCAGCACATCCGCTGAGCCATCCTTTTCCACATATACGTCGCAGTCCATGTTTGTATGTGAGCGTCCATACCCCTCATACAAGCGCAGGTTAAGGGCCTCTTTTCCTTTTACATAGGACTCCCGCGCCTCTTGAATATCTTTGACTACATGACCAACTCCAATAGAAATCGTCAAAGGAAGATGCTCACCGACAACCTGGATCAGCCTGTCTACACTTTTGTAAAGCACAATGCCCTCTTGGACAGCAGCCTCCGTACCAGCTTCGTATGCTCTCTCGCCGAACTGTAGCAGCACAACAGAGCCACTCTCCTCATCCGGCGCACTTACCGCTTTCCAGCAAGGCTCCAGCGTCTCCAGCAAAATATTGTTCAGCGCATACTTAAGCAGCATGGCATCCTCTTCTGGAAAGCTTGCGGCCCATGTGGAATATCGGTCGATCGATACGACCATGACAACCAAGGAATTGCCTTCCCAATCAGAAAAATACTGCTCCCATTTCATCCGCATTTCCTGTATGCCCATTCTACGCTGGATGATATCTTCAATATATTTGGAACGCAGCTCAGGCAGACTTCGCTCAACCACCAGTGATTTGCGATGGAACTCGCCAACCAGCTTGCTAATCACAGGCTCCAGGTCGTACAATCCTCCTTGGCGCGTTCCCCTATTGCCCGAATTCAACAGGCTATTAATTTTTTTCATGGGGCGAAAAGCCGCATAATTGTAATAGTAGACGGCTGAGCATCCAGCCAGTATAGAGATAAAGGCCAGCCACAGCATCATATTGCGCGCCAGCTTTACATTTTTCAGGAGCTTGTCCATAGGAACGAGCGATACCAGACGCCAGCCCGTTACATCCGAAAAAGTCTGGTTTGCCATATATTCCATATCCCCTATCTCTACATAAGCATAGGGACTCACATCCAGCTCTTGCAAAACCCGGTTCATCTCATTTAAGGGTACGGACGATCTCAGCTTGGGATAGATCAGTTCGCCTTCCAGATCATACACGTATTGCGAGTTGGATAAATGGATATACAGTTTGGAGAAAAAACGGTCGTAATCCAGATTGATCAGCACCGCACCGATAACCTTCCCCTCCTTTACTATGGGCCTCGCCAGTGAAAGCAGCTCTACCGTCCCATGCTGGGGGTCTGTGCCATACCACCTCCGCTTAATCAGTAGCGGCTTCCTGTGGATGTCCTGAATCCAGGGAACCCACGTGGTATCCGGTGCCTGTTTCCAATCAGGCAAGAAGCCGTAATTGCTGGATACAAGCGCATGATTCTCCAATGAGATTACTTCAACCGAATCAATCTCTTCATGTGAAGAAAGGGCTTTCAAATATTTCTGGAGTCGTTTTATTATGGAAGCGCTTTTGGATAGCGAATTTCCATCTGCTTGGATACGAGCAAATGCCTCCACGTCAGGGTGATAAGCCGCATCAAGTGCCATGTTATCTGACTCACGAAAAGCACGGTTGGTCACATCCAGATTAATTTGCAGCAGTTCGATATTAGGAGTGTTCAGCTCGGTATCCAAACCTTCACGATACCTCGAATAGGATAGTAGGCCAATCCCGCTAATAACGAACGAAACGCATAGAGTAAGCAGCAGAATCAGTCTTGTCTGTTTATTTTTCAGCATTAGTCGAAGCTTAAGTTGCAACATTCCCGTAACTTCATCCTTCCGGACTTCCTTCTCCATCTTTCTCTTGCTGAGGCTGTAAAAGTAATAAAATACTCTTCCTAAGAATCTATTTGACACCAGATAGGGAAATCCCTGCCTATGTATAACGAAACTTCAGAGAAGTTACGTCCTTAAAATCAAAAAGAAGAAGCCTCCCTTGGCAAGGGTAAGACTTCTTCTAGATCATTTCGTGCTGTTTAGCTCGTTTTCTCCACCTGGAAACGATCCAGCTCGCGCTGCATCTCCTCGCGAATCTGACGAAGCTCTTTCACCTTCTCGGCCGATTCCTCAAAGGAACGCTTCTGTTCCACCGTGGATGCCGTAATTTCTTCGCTGCCTGCGGCAGACTGCTGAGTGATAGCACTCATATTTTCGATAGCTTGCTGCACCTGTACGCTTAGTTCCCGCGATACATTCATATCTGTCGATAGCTTGCTGACCTGGCCAGCAATTTGCTGCACTTTGCCACTAATCTCTGCGAACGATTCGCCGGTGGAGGAGGTAGCCTTCTCCTGCTCACGGAACAGCTCCTGACTTTGCGACACAGAAGTCTTCACTTTATCCATGGCCTGCATAATACGCTCAACAGCGGTATAAATTTGCTTGACAGCGGACTCTGATTGGTTTGCCAGTTTTTTCACTTCATTGGCTACGACGGCAAAGCCTCTTCCCGCTTCGCCTGCACGCGCAGCCTCAATGGAAGCATTCAAGGACAGCAGCGATGTCTGGCTGGCAATTTCAGATACGTAGCCGGTCATGGTTGTAATCTCGGCTGCATTGGCCTCCAGCTCCTTGACCGTCTGTTCCACTTCGGCCATCGCTGAGCGATTTTCCGCAACGATGCGCAGTTGCTCGCTCATGACCTGCGTACCCTGCTCAACGGCATGCAAAGCATCCTCACTATACGCGGTCGACTGCGTCGTTTCCAGCAGATTGGCCTCAAACTTCTGCTGCATCTCGTCCACCACGCCAACCGTCGTCGACAGATCCTCGGCAATTTTCTGGCTGCCTATCGCCAGTTCCTCTGTTGACGTGCTGACTTGTGTCACAATTTCCTTCATGGCTTCATTATGCTGGTCAATATCCCGAGCCATCAGATCGACACGATTACCCGCCTGATCAATAGAAAGAACAATGGTACGCAAGTTGCCAATCATGACCCGGAACGACTCGTTGAGCTCATCCAGCTCATCGCGTCCTTTCGTTTGGGCGAGCTGCACGGTCAGATTCCCATCGGCAATTTTCTTCGCGGCATCCGTTAACCTGCGGGTTCTGAGGGCAAGCTGCCTGGAGGTATATGTATTATATAGCCCGACCGCCACCATAAGAAAAACAGCACCTGCCAAGGCCAATTGCCAGGTAAAACGAATGCTCTTGGTCAAGTCCTCTGTGTATTCGTCATATCGTGCCTTAGTCAGCAAGTCCAGCATAAATACATCGTTTTGAATCCCTTGTACACGCATGGCCTCCCGCTTGGACTCCGGGCTGTTTTGAGTGCTCATTGCTTTTTCCGTTGCTGCCTTAAACTTGCTGAATTTGGTTTTAATCGTACTCAGACGCTTTTGCTGCGCTTCGGTCTGCATCATGCCCTGCGATAGCAGCGTAATCGTTTTTTCAGACTGAGTCAGTTGCTTCGACACGTCGGCTTTGTTGCTCTCCGTCATGGAAGAAGAATAATTTTGTAAGGCCTGCCCCGACTGAATCAAATAAGCATTGAGCTGCTGTACATTTAGCATAGCAGGTACAAGATTGCTGCTTTGCGAGTTAATACGTAGTAATTCGAAAATAATATACGCTACTAAAGCCAGGCAAGCGATCAGGGAAACCATCGCGTTCAGCACCAGTTTACCTTGCAGTTTCATCAACATTCATCCTCCGTTTTGCAAAAATTTATTGGGCAGGTACCACAAGTGCGCCGGACTTGATTTTTTCCTTTAAATCACCCAGCAACTTTTGCTGATCCGGATTCAGTGTCACGACACGAATAGGTGCTAATCCTATCCCATCCTCCGCAAGACCGAACACCATATTCTTGTCCGTAAATTTTCTTTGATGATCTGCAAAGCCTGTGACTGCTTTATATATCGCAATGTCCACATTTTTAATCATTGAGGTGACAACCGCTTTTTCCGCAATGAAAAACTGATCGCTGTCAACCCCGATAGCATATTTTTGCTGCTTTTGCGCTTCCTGTAGTGCCCCCACGCCCGTCAGACCTGCTGCTGCATAAATAACATCAATCTGATTCTGATTGATCATATCCTGTGCAATCTCCGTGCCTAGCTCCGGCTTTCCAAAATCTCCGGCATACGTCGCGGTGACTTTGGCATCCGGCTTGACGGATTGAACTCCTGTGCGATATCCGGCCTCAAACTTTTTTAACAGGGGAGACTCCACGCCTCCGATAAAGCCTACCTGCTCTGTGTGACTGGTCAAACCTGCGACGACTCCAGCCATAAAGCTGCCCTCTTCTTCTTTAAAGGTGATCGAAGCCACATTCGGTAAATCCGATTTTTCATCCACGATTAAAAAGCTGCGGTCCGGATATTTTTTAGCAACGGCTTCCAGACTGTCCTTTACCATATAACCCAATCCAATGATTAAATCAGCTTTTTCTTGCGCAAGCTGCTCAAAAGCAGCATCATATGTCTTGGTCTCCGAAATTTCCCGATATTCAAACACAATTTTGCCTTCATCCCGTGCCTGGATCAAGCCTCGAAAAGCTGCGTCGCTGTAGGATTGATCGCCCAGACCAATGTCTGACAGTACGATTCCCACCTTCATGGGCTGCGCCTTGGTTTGTGCTGCCGATTGTCCACATGCACCCAGCAGGAGTGCAAAAATGATGACCATGGGAATCCACCTAAAAGTTAATAATACAGCTCGTTTCTTCATGACATATCACCTCAACATAATTTGGAAATCCCCAACAATTTTATATCGGTTGTAATAGCATATTTTTTCATGATAATTTCTGTAAATTCAGTTCTTTTATTTTATTAAGAAAAATAAATAGGACTGATCACCAGGCTTGAATCACGTCGCCTAACAATCAGTCCTCAAATCTATTTGCTTTTACTCCATTTGGAAGCAATCACATCTGCTTTACTTTCTATTAAATCCATGGCTTCCTCACGGCGTTTCGTTTTGAACAAATCAATCATGTCCACCAAATCGTTGCGGTCCAATAATTTAACTCCGTTCACAGCAGCAAGTGTTTTACAGGAATCGGTATAACGCCCGGAGGTAATGACGACAGACTTGTCTGCCGCATAATAGCGCATGGAGGTGTAAATCTCCTGCACCGCGCCCAAACCTACCGGATGTTGTATACCATAGCGCTTGGCCTGAATTACGACTCTGGCACCTTCACGGTCTGTAAAAACCAAATCCGCCCCAAAATCCCGGCTGCCGGTTGTTTTATAGATGTCCTTATAGCCAAGGGCAGATAATAGTCGTTGCAAATAAAGCTCAAATTCCGAGCCTTCCTCCATCCGATCGATATCCTGAATTCCAATTCTACGTGGGTCCAGATCGCGTAAAATCCGATTCCGGCGACCACGTATAAGTCCTCTTATAATAAGTACAAGCAACACGAAGACTACAATAAGTCCTATCCCTAATTCCCTATATGCGGATAATTGCTCCAGCAGCATTCCTCTTCCCCTTTTCTACAATAAACGTGCAGCCGCATAACCCCTAACAGTTAAATCCCTATGTTACACCTGACTCACGTATTACATCTCCCATGTTACACTCACATATTAACATGATAAAAGCCCCGCCAAATTCGACGGGGCTATCTTCGTCTTGCCTCAAAGCTCTCTAAATTCTATACTCAAAACAAAATTATTCACGATTCAACAAAGATTCTCCAGCGATGCCAGGCTGAGTCATTTGATACGGGTCCAAAATAATGTCCAGTTCTTCCTCGGTCAGGACATTATACAGCAAACACAGTTCACGCACCGATTTTCCTGTCGTGATGGCCTCGCGTGCAATGCGGGATACAACCTCATATCCGAGATGAGGATTAAGTGCTGTAATAATGCCTACACTGTTCTCCACATATTCACGACACCGCTCTACATTGGCTTCAATTCCGTCCACACAATGGATACGGAAAACGTTGAAGCCCTGCTTCATAATTTCCAGTGATTGCAGCAGGTTGTAGACAAGCACAGGCTCCATTACATTCAGCTCCAGCTGCCCTGCCTCAGAAGCCAGACAGATCGTATGGTCATTTCCAATGACCTGAAAAGCAATTTGGTTAATGACCTCACACATCACCGGATTGACCTTGCCCGGCATAATGGATGACCCCGGCTGACGAGCAGGCAGGCTCAGCTCTCCGAGACCAGCACGCGGCCCGGAGGCCATCAGACGGATGTCATTTGCCACCTTGGACATGTTCATCATACAAATTTTCAACGCAGCAGATACTTCGGTGTAGGCATCCGTATTTTGTGTAGCATCCACGAGATTCTCATCAGCTTCCAGCGGGAAGCCGCTGACCTCTGCCAACACCTCAGCGACACGCTGAATATAACGACGGTCTGCGTTCAAACCAGTACCAACCGCAGTCGCTCCCATATTAATCGTCAGCAGATGCTGCTTGGTCGCACGGACGCGACCGATATCACGGCCCAGCACACGCGCATAAGCCTGAAACTCCTGTCCCAGTCGAATCGGCACTGCATCCTGCAAGTGGGTCCGACCCATTTTAATCACACTATCAAACTCTTTCGCCTTACGGGAAAACGCTTCTTGAAGCTCACTCATGGTGACCAGCAACTGGTCAATCATACTTAATACAGCCAGATGGACTGCTGTAGGAAAAGCGTCGTTGGTCGATTGCGCCATATTGACATGGTTATTGGGGCTGATCTCCTGATAATCTCCACGCTGCTTACCCATCAGCTCCAGCGCCCGGTTTGCAATCACTTCATTGGTGTTCATATTAATAGACGTGCCTGCGCCGCCCTGAATCGGATCGACGATGAAATGGTCATGCAACTGCCCTTGAATGATCTCGTCAGCTGCCTGAATGATGGCCTCTGCTTTGGGACGATGCAAGCGGGTCAATTCCATATTTACCGTCGCTGCTCCCTTTTTGACGATCGCCATGGCCTTAATCAGTTCAGGGTGCAACCGTTGGCCTGTAATTGGAAAATTTTCTTTTGCCCTCAGGGTTTGTACACCATAATAGGCGTCTGACGGCACTTCCTTGTTACCTAAAAAATCATGCTCCAGCCTCATATTCTTCGATTCCTCCGCTGTGTGTGCTACGATCTTCAATCCAGACCAGCCGAATTGACCATACAGAGACCTTGGGACAGTCCCTCTTTCATTATACGTTCCCATTCCCGTGCTTTTCCAGTCAAATTAACGCGGAAAAAGGTTACACTATCTTATGACAAGTTATGATTGCCTGTATAGACTCTAATTATTCGACAAATGCTCAGCAATGATCGGCATGGGGATTCAAGAGCTTATAATAATACTTCGTGGCATGCAGCTGACCATCAGCTGACCTGGCATAACCCGGAATCACACCCGCTTCTATAAAACCGATAGACTCATATAGTCTATTGGAAGGATCACCCACCCGCGTATCCAGCACCAGTAACGTTCTGTCCTGACGAAGTGCTTCTTCTTCTGCCGCTTTCATTAACTGCCGTGCAACCCCCAGCCTGCGCCCCGACGGATGCACCATGAGCTTTGCAATTTCCGCACGATGTGTAGCGTTGGCTTTTTGAGCCAAATGAAGCTGAACCGTGCCCACAGGCACTCCGTCCTTCTCGGCAATCCACAACACCACACCATCTTCAAGCACACGATTCCAGTAAGCAGCTGCTTCCGGATAGGTCAGTGGTGGCAAAAACCCTATAGAAGCACCGTCTGCCACCACGTCGATTAACAGTCGAGTCAATGTGTCCGTCAGTTCTTCGTTCACAGCTTGAATAGGATAGACTATTATTTTGTTAGACACTATGATTCCTCCCAATGGCGTTGATAACATATAACAAAGAAAGCAAACTATCCTTTTACGATAGCTTACTTTCCATGGTATTTCTGTTACATCATTATTACTTCCGCCATTATTTCTGCTACTGATCTGCCATATAAAAGAATTCCCACAGATGACCATCTAAGTCCTGAAAGCTCCATCCGTACATAAAACCATGATCCTGAGGTTCGTTCGAAGGCTTGCCCCCCGCTTCCAAAGCCTTGTGGACTATCTCGTTCACCTTTGCTCTGCTCTCTACCGATAAAGCGATAATCGCTTCCGTGCTTTTGGTTGCATCCGAGATTTCTTTTGTCGTAAAAGCTTTAAAGCGCTCTTCAACCAGCAGCATAACAAAAATATGCTCATTAACCACCATACAGGTTGCATGTTCATCGGTGAATTGAGCATTAAATTCAAATCCAATTGCAGTGAAAAAGTCAATGGAGTGCTGCAGATTTTTAACCGGTAAATTCACAAAAATTTGTTTGGCTGTTACTCCCACGACATTTCACCTCTTCATACGTCTTAAATTCTGTTTTTCACACTGCTTCTCAAAAAAGATAACTTAACTATCGTATAAAGTCAAACAATCTGACATTCGTATTATCTATTGCTGCCAATCCAGCTTATCCAGGGTCCGAGATAATACAGCCGCCTCCAGTACATATACACCGATCCTGACAGTCGAGGGTAATCGCTGCGCTTCCTTTTCCAGCAAACCCTCAAGTAAAAAGCAAAAATGAATTCTTCTTGCCGTAGCATAATCAGATCATATTATTGTAAACTTGTTCTAATACAGAAAAAGGTGGCACATACGCTATGGAGCATTTGCTTAACAATCAGGTTAAAAACATTCAAATCAGCGGCATCCGCAAAATTGCCAATAAGGTTGCCGCATTGCCCGGAACCCTGTCCCTTACGATTGGACAGCCAGATTTCCCTACCCCTGCGCATATTATGGAAGCCGCCCATCGGGCGATTAACGAAGGACGCACCTCATATACGCCTAATCCCGGACTACCCGAGTTACGGGAAGCCGCAGCGGCATTTGTAGCCCGTAAATACGGGCTGAATTACCGTGGACAGGATGAGGTTATCGTAACGAACGGGGCCAGTGAAGCACTGGATATTACCCTGCGCACCATTTTGTCACCCGGCGATGAAGTCATTCTGCCTGTGCCAATCTACCCGGGTTACGAGCCATTGATCCGCTTGTCAGGCGGCATTCCCGTGTTTGCCGATACTCGCAGCAGCGGCTTCAAGCTCACTGCTGAGGTGCTGGAGCCTTACCTGACCGAGCGGACGAAAGCAGTCATCCTCGGCTATCCTTCGAATCCGACCGGGCGAGTGATGAGCCGTGAGGAATTGGAAGCGGTCGCCGATTTGCTGAAGGAACGCGAGCTGTTTGTCATTTCGGATGAAATATACAGCGAACTGATTTACGATGCTCCCCACGTGTCCATTGCAGCACTTCCAGGTATGCGGGAACGTACCATTGTCATCAACGGACTGTCCAAGTCACATTCCATGACGGGCTGGCGCATTGGTTTTACGCTTTCACCCGCTGAAATTTCACAGCATATGGTTAAGGTTCATCAGTATAACGTGACCTGTGCCAGCTCGATCAGCCAATATGCTGCGCTGGAAGCTCTGACCGCCGGTGTGGACGATGCACTTCCGATGCGCGAGGAGTACCGCAAGCGTCGTGATTATGTGCATGGAAGGCTGACAGACATGGGAATTCCGCTTGAGAAGCCCGAGGGAGCCTTTTATCTATTTCCTTCCATCGCCCATTTTGGATTAAGCTCGATGGATTTCACCTTGAAACTGCTGGAAGAGCATGGAGTAGCTGTCGTACCAGGAGATGCCTTTTCTTCCTATGGCGAAGGATACATTCGCCTGTCCTACGCTTACGGACCAGAGGTGCTGGAGCAAGGGCTGGATAAAATAGAAAGGTTTGTTAGAGGAATTGTGAGGAGTTAAGGTGGGAGAGGCGCTACGCGGTTCATTTGATCTTCCAATCGCTGTTGCAGTGGGATTCTTGGATTGTATAAAACATTTATAGGTAAGAATCCCACTAAGCATATGCTTTCGAAGCGAGCTTTCCTATGGAAAGCTTTTAGGCGAACGCTCCGCTTCTCCAGATTCAAATGGCCCGCTTCGCTACTACCCGCCTTAAAGTCACCACAATTCTCTAACGTGTGTGTGAAGTAGCTAGGGTTAAAAAAAATACTCACCGCTTTGCGCGGTGAGTAGATATAAAGAGAACCCTTGGATGGAACTTCCCCCATGGCAACCACATTGCTTATGATATTCCTCTATTTTTCCATTAATTTATTGAATATCTCTCTATCTTTGGAAGTAAAGTCGGAAATCCGTTTTTTTTGCTCGTATGTGTTGGTACTTGAATCCAATTTAATGAAGCTATTTTCACCAACCACATATACGATATTTTTTTTTATCTTATATGACACAATATTATCAACAGTATTTTCCAGTGGATCAGCAAGATGATTATAAAGTATTAAAGGGTCGTGCGGCCCCCCTCTAAAAATTTGAAAAGTCCCGTCACCAAAATATTCTACGGTATCTTTGCCTGATGGGTATTTATACTTCGTATGATCCCCGGAATTTACCAGGAAAATTAGAGTTGTAGCTATAACTAGTAGAGAGATCAAGATCAAGATATATCTACGCTTCATCTGCAATTCACACCTCACTTCCAAGCTTTTCTTGCATCAGTTACTGTAACATAAGATGTATAATCATTGAGTGTTCCCCATGATTCCATTAAATTTGTTAGATTGGCTGCAGCCCAACCAAGTTTGTTGTTCCCAGTAAACATTTGTTTAAAATTATACTCAAAATTATAGACATCAGAATACGTTGTAGTAATTTTCCATTGCCCGTCAACGTAATTTCCATTTATTTCATAATACATGTTGTGAAAAGCATTATATAAATCTTTATCACTTTCTAATCCCTTAGATCCATTATATGAAAAACTTTTAACTTTATTAGCGTTAGCTTTTTTGACTTCGTCATTAACTATTGCGATGTGCTCTTTAGATTTTTTAATTTGCTGCGCCTCATATGACCACTCATTAAAGTATAAATTTCCTGGTTTGTAATCAAGTGAATGTTGAAGTAAATTGGCTGTGATGTCTCCGTACTTCTTTCGAGCTATAGGAACAGCTACGGATGTAAATGCTTTACGATCAGGATAATGTATTACAGTGTCTGTCGAATCTTTTACTTGTTCTACACCTCGCACCCAAGCCTTTTCTAGTTCTACCAGAGGATTTTCAAACGGAAAAGTGTTATTTCCAGCATACACTAACATATTCTTACTATATGCGCCTTGCAGCACTTCCTGCGAGATATCAGACAGATCCTCTTCTCTTGTTTCCTTAGGTTCTAACTGAGGGCTGTATTGAATTTTCCCAATTGATCTTCTTTTTGTTTTAAAACAAGTTCAAACTCAAGGATCTCTTTGCTGGTATCCATTTGTTCTTGATACTTTTCTACATAAGCGTGTGTAAACGTAATTTCTCGGATCGTGTTTTCATTTCTCACGATTTGGATGTTACATTTTCGATAGTAATCCTCACTATCAGGTTTATATTCTGTGTTTGCCCATGTATACAGCATGTTGGTATTATCCGCATTGTCTATAACCGAAGGAAGCGAATGGAGCGGAATTTTGCTTCGAATATGTAGTGAATGTGCCAAAACTGAAGACTTAGCTGAAAGGTTTTTGGCACTATTGTTCATATATGTAAAACCAGTGATTTCACCATTTACAAACTCGATTGGCTCACCACCGGATTTGCGTTCGATTCTTAATGAAATGCTCATTGAAGTAATCTCCTCTGTTAATTTAATCTAGTTCTATAGGAAAAATTTATGAAACCAATTTCCAAATATTAATATATACGAAAGATATTAAATAGTAAACATATTTTTAACTTGATAAAGGACGTAAAAAAATCCCTTCTGAGTATAGACAGTAAGGGGGCTTATTCCAAACTGTCTACTCAAAAGGGATAATAGCAAACCACCCATACAGGTGATCCAACGGCCTGTTCGCTCTTCCTCTACTCCCTCACCTCGGTGTGGGTTTCATGGGTGCGTTGCTTTAAGCACGGCGCAGCGGAGGGGGCGGAATGGTGCTGGACAAGCGTAAGCGGTCGCCTTTAAATTCCGATTTTAACCTTAAAATATCCAATCATAAAAAATCGGAATTTAACAGCGATGGTAAGCACCATCCGCCACCGCAGCGGCCTTTAAAGCTCAAAACCTGAATCCGCGCCGCACCTCTACCGCCTATTTTAAATGCATTTTGAATTGCAGGAATAGCTCATTATAATGAGCCAGCATCCGCTTGCCAAGGTTGTCGTATACCTCCAGCTTATCGGTAATTTCGGACGGAGGATAGAATCGCTCATCGCCAGAAATATCTGCAGGCAGCAGCTTTTTACCGTCTTTGTTTGGGGTAGAGTAGCCTACAAACTCGGCATTTTGAGCGGCTACATCGGGCTGCATCATAAAATTGATGAATTTATGGGCCGCATCCACATGGGTAGCTGTTTTGGGAATAACCATGTTATCAAACCACAGGTTGGAGCCTTCATCCGGAACGATGTAATCCAGCTTGTCGTTCTGGTCCATGATTTCCGACGCATCGCCGGACCATACAACCCCCGCAGCAGCTTCCTCATTGGCCAGCAGCATTTTAATCTCGTCACCAACAACGGCCTTGACATTCGGCGCTAGCTTTTCGAGCTTCGTCAAAGCCTGCTGCAAATGCGCCTTATTCGTATCATTCAAGGAATAGTGGAGACTGTTCAGCGACATGCCCATAATCTCCCTGGCTCCATCGACCAGCAGCAAATTGTTGCGCAACTTCGGGTCCCACAGGCCATCCCAGCTATGAAAATCAATGCCTTTGGTTAGCTCCGGGTTAAACACGATCCCGACCGTACCCCAAAAATACGGAACTGAATATTGGTTATTCGGATCAAACGAAAGGTTTAGAAAATGAGAATCCACATGCTTCAAATTCGGCAGCTTGCTGTGATCCAGCGGAAGCAAAAGGTGCTCCTGCTTCATTTTAGCCAGCGCATACTCCGAAGGAACCGCGACATCAAACGAAGTTCCACCCTGCTCAATTTTCGTCAGCATCGCCTCATTGGAGTCAAACGTCTGATAAATGACGGTAATCCCCGTCTCCTTCTGAAACCTTTCCAGCAGCTCAGGGTCAATGTAGTCTCCCCAGTTGTACACCGTCAGCGTGTTGCCACCGGAATAGCCCTGACTGGAGTTGAGCCATGCCGCCACCCCCATCAGACTGAACGAGATAATAAAAATGGAGAGAAATACGCGCACTAGCGACTTCATCTAGGTGCCCCCATTTCCGCCGCAGGCTCTTTTTTTCCATTACGGTTCGCCTTGCGCATAATAAAGTAATAGCCCACCACCAGCAGCACCGTAAACAGGAAAATGAGCGTGGACAACGCATTGATGGACAAGGAAACCCCTTGGCGAGCACGTGAGTAAATTTCCACTGACAAGGTCGAATAGCCGCTGCCTGTCACAAAAAAGGTCACCGCAAAATCATCCAGCGAGTACGTTAACGCCATAAAAAAGCCCGCATAAATCCCTGGCTTGATAAAGGGTAAAATCACCTTGGTCAGCACATCCAGTCGGCTGGCACCCAAATCACGCGCTGCATCGACCAGAGATGGGCTCATTTCCTGAAGCCGCGGCAAAATCATAATGACCGCAATCGGCACACTAAATGCAATATGGGATAACAAGACCGAATAGAAGCCCAGCTTGATTCCAGCCATTGTGAACAAAATGAGGAAGGAAGCGCCGATAATCACGTCAGGGTTCACGATCAGCACATTGTTGAGCGACAGCAGCGTATTTTTGACCCGACGATTCTGCATCTGGTGAATAGCCAACGCGCCCATGATGCCGATAATCGTAGCCAATGCAGACGACAGCAGCGCGATCACCAAGGTGTTAATGATAATAATGATCAGGCGAGTGTCAGCAAACACTTCTTTATAGTATTGGAGTGTGAACCCTTCAAACTTGTGCATCGTCCCGCCGCTGTTGAAGGAATAGTACATCAGATACAGAATGGGTGCGTACAACACGAGAAAAACGATCACCAAATACACATTCCCGAATCGATTTTTATTTGCCATGTCGTACCCTCCGTTTCGTTCCCGATGTGACCACCATAATGATACCCATCGCCAATATCAGGAACACAGCCACCGTAGAGCCCATCCCCCAATCCTGTGTCACCAGAAAATGCTGCTCAATCGCCGTTCCCAGGGTAATGACACGGTTGCCCGCAATCAGACGGGTGATCATAAACAGCGACAGCGCCGGAATGAACACCGCCATACAGCCGGATCGCACGCCCGAAAGCGTTAGCGGGAAAACAACCCGGCGAAATGCCGTCCACCTGGAGGCTCCCAGATCACGTGCAGCATCCAGCAGTGAAGGATTTAACCCTTCCAGCGCATTAAAGATCGGCAAAATCATAAAAGGCACAAAAATATACACCGACACAAACACAAAGCTGGAGCTGGTAAACAGTAATTGCTGTCCCCCCAGCCCAATCATGCCCAACACGGCATTCACCGGACCATAGGTACCGAAAATCCCGATAAAAGCATACGTTTTGAGCAGCAGGTTAATCCATGTAGGCAAAATAATGAGCAATAGCCACAGCTGCTTATGCTTGGTTCGTGTGAGCAAATACGCCGCCGGATAAGCCACCAGGAGTGAAAACACCGTGATCAGAAATGCAAACCAAAACGAACTGAGCGTCATGCTCAAATATACGGGTGTCAAAAACTGTGCATAGTTGCTGAATGTGAAATGACCGTCTACATCAAATAAAGAGTAGTAAAATACAAGCACAACTGGTGCTACGACGAACAGCACAATCCATAAATAGTAAGGCAGCAGGTACGCCGCTCTTGTATTACCGGACATGCTGATCCACCTCTTCATAGGCTTCCAGACGCCGATCAAATTCTTCCTCTGTTTCCCCGAAACGCATCACGTGAATCGCTTCCGGGTCAAAATGCAGGCCGATTTCACTGCCAAGCTCCGCTTTTTTGGTGGAATGCACCAGCCATTCCTGCCCCGAATCATCATAGCAGCTAATCTCATAGTGAACCCCGCGGAATAACTGGGTGTCCACCTTTACACGCAGCTTACCCTCAGCAACACTGGTAATCTCCAAATCCTCCGGCCGGATCACGATTTCGATCGGTTCGTTCGGACGCAGCCCTCCGTCTACACACTCAAACTGTCGACCATTAAATTCCACCTGATAGTCTGCAATCATACGCCCGGGGACAATATTCGATTCACCAATGAAATCGGCAACAAACCGATTGATCGGTTCATCATAAATATCATTAGGTGTGCCGCTCTGCTCAATCTTTCCTTTGTTCATGACAAAAATTTCGTCCGACATGGCCAGCGCTTCCTCCTGATCATGCGTAACGAAAATAAAGGTAATTCCAAGGCGCTGCTGCATTTCGCGCAAAATGTACTGCATTTCTGTACGCAGCTTTAAATCCAGCGCAGACAACGGTTCATCCAGCAGCAGAACCTCCGGCTCATTGACGATGGCCCGTGCGATGGCTACACGCTGACGCTGTCCCCCGGACATCTCGGAAATTTCCCGTTCGCCGTAGCCTTCCAGATTGACAAAGGACAACGCCTGTGTCACCTTTTCCTGAATGTCCTTTTTGTTCATCTTTTTGATCCGCAGACCAAAAGCAACATTTTCAAACACATTCAGATGCGGGAATAACGCGTAATCCTGAAACACGGTATTGACCTGCCGCTCATTGGCCGGAACACGATTAATGAGCTTGTCATTCAAATAGATGGAGCCTTCCGTTGGCTCTGCAAAGCCTGCAATCATACGCAGAATCGTCGTTTTACCACAGCCGGAAGGACCCAGCAGTGTATAAAATTTACCACGCTCAATCTCAAAGCTGACATTCGCCAGCACCGGGGGATCGTTGTCATATTGCTTGGTCACCCGTTCAAACCGGATGATGGTTTGCTCTCCCATAACACCCTCCTTCAAAGATTCGACTTCATTTCATTCCAATTCTTTCTTTTCATTAAACATATTTATTCAAGCCGTATCATTTTACCCTTGAGACTTCCATGTAAAATAATCTGTCAGCACACGAATGGCTACCTTGATCGCTTCCTCCGCAGGCTCCAGCTTGGCATGGTGCAAGCCATAAGGCGTATCAACACCGAGCCAGAACATCAGGCCCGGAATCCGCTCCAGAAAATACCCGAAATCCTCGCCGGTCATCGCTTCCCCGCATTCAATGAGCTGCACATCCTGCCGATCACTGACCCAGTTCATGAATTCTTCTGTCACCTTGGCTTCATTGTACACTTGCAAATAATTGGAGCCATAATGAATTTCCGCCTGGCATTCAAACCCAGCTTCCATACCACGCACCAGCGCTTCAATCCGCGATTTAACCAGCTTCATGGTACCCGCTGACAATGTACGAATGGTCCCCTCCAAACGTGCGGTTTCTGCAATAATATTCTGCTTCGTGCCGCCGCTAACCTTACCGACCGTAACGACTGCCGCATCCAGCGGGTTCACATTTCGGGCCACAATCGTTTGCAACTGACCCACCAGTTGACAAGCAGCGACGACCATATCGTTCGCCTTGTGCGGGTAAGCAGCATGCCCGCCCGTACCCTTCAGATCGATGAAAAGCTCCGACGTGTTGGCAAATAAAATGCCCGGGCGAGTCGCAATCGTACCGACCGGATACTCCGGTGCCACATGCAGCGCGACAATTTCATCCGGCATCCAGTCTGCCAGTTCTGCGCTGTCGCGCATCGGCAACGCTCCGCCCGGCCCTTCCTCGGCAGGTTGAAATATTACAACCAGATCGTCCTTCATGGAATGACTTGCAAAATGAGTAACGATTCCCAGCCCAATCGTCATATGTAAATCGTGTCCGCAAGCATGCATATAGCCGGGATGGGTCGAACGAAAATTATACCCCGTCTCTTCTTCAATCGGTAAGCCATCCATATCGCAACGATATCCATAGCGGCGTTCGGGAGCCGTTCCATGAATAAACACCAATACACCTGTACGCCATGTACGAATTTCCAGACGCTCCTGAGGGAGCGTTCCCAAATAATTCAACAAATATTGCTGTGTTTTATATTCCTCAAAACCTGGTTCGGGAATCTGATGTAAATCCCTCCGTATTTGGACAAAAGAACGGTAATCGACTGTACTCATTTTGTTGCTCCGCCTCCTTTTTCTAGCTCACCAACTTTTATCTGGCAAAAGAATAAAAGGACAAAAGCCCGGCGCAGCCGCCGAGCCTTGTCCGTTGTGCTTCGTCCCTAAATTGTGTGTCAGTGCATCTCATCTCTGACAAGGAATCGTTCACCTTGGTACATTCAAAATCGTTTCTCTTACAGAACGCGTAGCTCTTTCAAAATCTCAGTTTTGGATTTCGTCTTGTCGTCGACCTGTTTGATCACACGTGCTGGTGTACCAGCAACCACGGAGTATGGAGGCACATCTTCCGTTACGACAGCTCCGGCTGCAACAACCGCACCTTTACCGATTCGTACGCCTTCCAATACGACTGAATTTGCACCGATCAATACTTCGTCTTCTACTATAACAGGCTGTGCGGACGGTGGTTCAATAACACCCGCAAGGACAACGCCTGCACCGATATGGCACATGTTGCCTACTTTAACACGACCGCCAAGTACAGCATTCATATCAATCATCGTGCCTTCACCAATCGTAACACCGATGTTAATCACTGCGCCCATCATAATGACTGCATTGTTACCGATACCGACCATATCACGAATATATGCACCTGGCTCAATGCGAGCATTGATACCTTTCAAATCAAGCATAGGTACAGCAGAGTTGCGGCGGTCATTTTCCACCACATAGTCTTCCTCTTTAGCGTTTGCGTTGTCCAGTACAGGCTTGATGTCTGCCCAATCGCCAAATACAACACCACTGTCCCCGGAAATAAAAGCTTGCACATTCTCGCCAAAGGATGCGGAAGCCAAAGCTCCTTTTACATATACTTTAACAGGCGTCTTTTTCTTGCTGTTTTTAATCACGTTGATGACTTCTTGTGTATTCATTTCGATGGACATAGTAAATCGAACAACTCCTTTATCACTTCATACGACTTTACAACAAGCCGGAATGATCTTATTCTCTCATCCTTTATAGCACAAAAGTGCAGGTCTCGCAATTACAGAATAGATCTTCAGAGCGCTAACCTAGTACCTAAAATAACAAGTTTCAGCAGTTTGACTGCCTTAGATTCATTATTGTAAGCCAGCGACCGCCCGACATCAAAACAGGGTTATTTATTCGCTTGCAGGCTCTCTAGCGATGTATAAATGAAGGACTCAAAGCCTTCAGCAGCTTCCCCAAGGGGAATGTTCACTTTCACGATGAAAGCCCCCGTTGTATTTTCCACAATAATATATTGTTGTGTGGCCTTCAAACCGCTCGCTTGCAGGAATAGGTGGCTGCTGGACAGCGCTTGAGGCACCGCTGCTTTGTCCAGCTTTTGCACCTTGCCGATGGAAGCCAGATCCTTCTCGCCTTCTTTTTGAAGCTCATCCAGATTAAAATCGGAAGGCAGCTTCGTAATTTCAGCGTAATAGTTATCATCTACAGCCAAGGCTACGCGGTTTTGATCGGGGAACAGGGACATCGGATCAAACACATACAACGAATAGCCCTCTCCTTGTGCCAATGTAGCCGTCTGCGTTTCCTTTTTGCCTTCAAGGGTAAGCTCAAAGGCTTGCGTTTTCGAGCGTTCCCTGCCTGCTGCTTGGCTTGAGCCTCCGGTGTCTTTGTCCCCTCCTGCTGCTTGGCTGGAACCCTCGTTTTCCTTGCCCCCTGTTGCTGCTTCTGTTTTTTGTATTTTCGTTAAAATGAGCTGCTTCGCAGTTGTGTCCCCCTCAACAGCCTTTTCGCTATATTCAAACGATACTGAATCGCCTTCCTCAAGTCCGGCCACTACCGTGTCCAGCCCTTCGCCCAGTTGGAAGGATTGGGCTTCACCATTGATTTCAATTTCAACCGTATGCGGATCAGCGGCTCCGTTGTATACGCCTGTGCCTTGTTTGACCTCCGGCTCAGCGACCGGGTTCACTTGCGGTTGTTGCGTTTGCGATTGGTCTGCCCCTTGAGGTGCGGTGTTATGGGTCTGCGGTTTCGTTCCACAGGCTGACAGGGCCAGCACTGCTACTACAGTCAATAGTATGATTGAAAATGTGTTGTTTTTTTTCATAAAATCCACCTCCATTAAGATAGACGAGTTTGTTCAGCAAAAGTTCTACGCAGCAACACACTTAGTCTCCTGCATTTTAAAGCCCTTCTCCTGCTCCCGTTTTTTTACACTCTCAGGTATTTGCAAAATCCTCATACCACGCAGATGTCAGGTACGGTATAATGGGCTGTATCAACTATTTTTCGAGATACTCTTTTCAAAACACTTTTTCAAAATACCCATGGAAGGAAGCAAAAGAAGGAAGCAAATAGCCTGAATTCCTTCCGTACGGATGGAGCTGCATATGAATCAAGCACACAAATCGTCGTTTTCTTTTGAACTATTGTACATCGTAGGCATTATCGCTATATCGTTCTCCTCAATCTTCGTCAGATGGTCTGAAGCCGAGGTGTCCGTTATCGCTATGTACCGTTTGTACCTGACCAACCTCGTCATGCTGCCATTGGTCTGGAAATACCGCACCGAGCTATTCAGCCTCACCCGCAAGCAGTGGATACTAATCCTCTGGTCCGGTATCGCATTAGGGCTGCATTTCTTGCTCTGGATGGGCTCACTGCGACTGACCACCGTTGCAAGCTCTACTGTTATTATGACATTGGAGCCGATCCTTGTCATGCTCGGTTCTTTTTTGTTTTTCCGGACAGGCACAAATCGAGCCATGCTCGTCGGAATGGGGCTGGCCTTTGTTGGCTCACTGGCCATCGGGGCTGGAGATTTTCACGTCTCCGGACAAGCCCTGCTCGGAGATGCTCTTTCATTTTTAGGCATGGTAGCGGTTTCCATTCATATGCTGATGGGCAAGCATCTACGTGAGCATTTGAGCGCTTTTGTGTATAATTTTTGGGTATTCGCCATCGCCGCCACTTCGCTTGCGCTGTATAATGTGGTCAATGCCATTCCTTTTACCGGATACGCTCCACGGGAATGGGGACTGTTCCTGCTGCTTGCGATTGTACCCACGCTATTCGGACATTACCTGTTTAACTGGCTACTCAAATACATTAACGCCACCGCGGTGTCGATGGCGGTACTCGGCGAGCCCGTTATTTCTTCTCTGCTAGCTTGGGTGCTGCTGGGAGAAAGACTATCAGCGCTGCAATTTGGTGCAGGCTTCTTCATCCTGCTGGGGGTATGGATTTTTATCCGATACGGCACAGATTTTAAAAAGCCAGTCGTCCACCAAAGCGAACTATCCAACACAGAGCGTCCCCTTAAAGCCAGCTCTTAACTTATTTATCCCATTTTCATATACCATACTCAATTTATAAATGTAAGGATTTTGCGAAAATCCTCATATCATTATTGAAAAAAGAAAGGCGGAATCCTCTATGAAATCTATCGTATCCAAACGCTGGCTGCTGGCCCGATTGTATGAGCCGGACATTATCATTGCCGACTGCCGTTCTCTGCTCGGACAAGCCGGGGCAGGGCGGACTCAATTTAATGAAGACCATATTCCAGGGGCGATTCATTTCGATCTGGAAGAAGACCTCACAGCCCCTCTGGGTGAGCATGGCGGTCGCCATCCATTACCTGATGTGGATACACTTGCCGCACGTCTGAGTCGTGCCGGAATCAACGCAGCTTCACGCATCATCGCTTATGATGACCAAGGCGGTATGATGGCCTCCCGCTTCTGGTGGCTGCTGCGCTATCTCGGGCATGAACAGGTATATGTGCTGGAAGAAGGCTACAGCGCTTGGAAGGAAGCGAAGTTCCCCGTTACGGCAGACCAGCCGATTCGCATTCCCTCGACCTTTGTAGCGAATGTTCAATCTCAGCTTGCAACGGATATACAGGAGGTTCGTGAGATTTCGTCGCAGCTTTCGCAAACAGGGCTCAATGGTAAAAGTTCCGAGAGTCCTCTGCTTCTTATCGACTCCAGAGAGCCGCGCCGTTATGCGGGACTGGAAGAACCTATAGATACAGCAGCAGGACATATCCCCGGTGCAGTGAATTTCTTTTGGAAAGAAGTATTAGACGAAAAAGGCAGCTTTAAAAATGCAGAACAATTGCAAGAGCACTTTGCCGACCTTGACCCAAATGCAGAAATTATCGTGTATTGCGGTTCCGGCGTATCCGCCTGTCCCAATGTACTGGCCTTGAATGAAGCTGGATTTAGTAAGGTGCGTTTATATCCGGGAAGCTGGAGCGACTGGATCAGTTACGAGGAAAATCCGGTGGCGACCGGGGAGGAATAAAAAGTTTTCAACGGATATACAGGTTCTAAAGACAAATACACTGTCCTAGGCGATTAGGCTTACGGCAGTATATTTGCTTTGTTCAAAAGTCAACAAAAATCAACTTGAATAGAGTGAAAATAGTTTCTTGAGAGTTGAGGGAATATAGAAATAAATGAAGCGGATGGGTACAGCTCGGACAGGCTAAAGCGATCAAAGCAATCTTCTACAGAACTCCAAAGCTGACTTTTTCTACGCTCTGACAATTGGTCTGCTGCATAATATACTATACGTTCACCTCATCCCATCTATAAATGACATAGCCCAATTGACATATAACTAGTAATAAATAAGTTACGTTTATAAAAATAGATATATTTTTATTTTTTTCTTGTGTTCATTTAAATTTATTTCTCCGTTCGCTTCTCTTTTCTTTATTTTCTCAATCCAACTCATTATTCTTGAAAATTCTGTCACACCCAATACTCCCCATAGCAATGTAAAGATTAATAATAAGGCATTTATTAGAGATAATAATATACCCATCCCTACATCCATTGTTCTTATTGCTTTAAAACAAATGTGCTCCACTAGTGTCAGGCTGAATAATCCCAAGCCTATAATACTTAGTATCGGTTTATCCTTCATCCTCATTTTTTATTCCCTTCGGTCAATTTAAGGTAACGTTTGCGAATATACGAAGTTGGGGAAGCCAATTTTGGGAAGCGAAGTACAACGAGCTTTCCGTATAGTCGCTGTTGTACGCCTCGAGGCTAGGCAATGCCGAGAGTGCAACGTGGCTCGGAGCAAAGCGGAGAGAGTTCAAAAAATATTTACCGATCATTTAATCCCTTTCCATTGAGAATGTCCTGCATACATTTTTCAACCCTTGACTCCCGAGTTTTGGATTGTTTGGGGTGCAGAAAAATACATAATGTATGCTCTTTGCCGTCCCGGCGTCAATGCATCAAAAGCAGTTTTCAAGGCAGAATTTTCATCTAATTTAGCTTGAAATTCTTCAGGAATAATGAGTTCTGTACTCTTTTTAAAATCCACTTTCAAACCGACTTTTTCCACTTCCACGGCTTCAACAATATAGGCTTTCAAGATGGTTTCCATCTCAACTATTTCTCGAACATTGGTGAACCGAATCTGGCGCCCCGCCTGCGTATCCTCCCCAGGTTTGACTAGAATACCATTGCGTATAACGTTTCTGTATTCACAAACCCGAGAACCTTAAGCCCCAACGAGGCGGCCGTGATGCGGTTAGGATCACAGGATTGTCTGCCTAGGTTCATTCATTGAAAATTCCTCGGGCAGACCAAGAAGCCGCCAAACCCCGCAGCGTGAATAAGATGTTATGTGATATCGACGACTTCCTGAGTTACTTTCATAATAATTCTCTTGCAACTTCAGTTATTATTGGATCTGATGTTGAAACAATATCAATTATATGATTCGAACAAGATATTCCATAATGCTTATATGGTCCTGGATAATCATCAGTTGCTATTGTGCTTATTTTGATAAAATCCAAATACCTAGACTTACTATAAACTCTAAAAATCTTACCATCAAATTGTTCATAATCGTCCCAAACTGTATAGCTTTCGTTTCTTACTGAATATCCGATATACCATTCAAAATCCATTTGAATTTGTGGCAATGTTACATCAATATCAATTGAGTAGGACTCATTAATTTCGATATTTCCAATTGTCATTGTCTCTGCAACTCTATTTGTCTTACTCCTACTAAAAAGTAATCGTAGATGGTTATCTTTTGTCTCGAATATCTTATCTAAATATATGTCTTTAAGATTGTATAGGTCTGAATACCTCAATATCTTCACTTCCCATATTGTTTTATTATAATTGCATTGGTTCAGCTAACGTTTCTGAATTCATGAACCTCGTTAGAGGTTGTATGTTGAAATTCCTCCTCGAAATCTACCTCGCAGACCCAGACTCCAGAGGATCCGTAGCTTGAATATTCTGTTAGACGATGTTAATCAACTTCGGACGGATACACTATAAAATGTTTTTTACCTGATTCTTTCTTTAATTTTTTAATCAATAATTCTTCATCACTAAATATTTTAAATTCCTGGGGGACATCATTTCTTTGAAGTCTATTATTCTTGACACCAACTAATGGCATAGAAATTTTCGTAAAGTATTGCATTAAAAACCCCAAAGCAAAGTCCTTTTGTAATTCAAACATATCATGATCAAAGCCGCCCTTACTGTTTTTATGGCCCTCAATATCAAGATACAAATATCGTTTCTGATTTGGACTCTGCTTCTGAGCATTTTGTAGTAATTTTACTATTATGTTAGCCGAAGTATCAAAGTCCTCATGCTCATAAACAACATGATATATCGCTACCCCGCTGTTTTTTAACATATTTATGTTTTGATGATCTTCCATTATTGGTTCCAAGATATTAATTTCTCCATCAGCTCTTCTTTCCATGAGTTCAAACCAATGGTCTCTCATCTCTCTTATTTGTTTACGTTTATTCGGATTCCCTCCAAAAAGATCGTGACATGAAGCACATAATGGAGCAGCGTTCTCAATAGTATCATTTCCGCCCTCCGCTTGTGGAATTATGTGATGTATTTCAACAAATGATTTATGACATATAACACATCTAAAACATGCTTTTCTTTTTGCTTCTAATTTAATCTTCTCTGAAAAAGCCACTGAAATCTTCTCCTATCGATTAATTTCGCTTAATGTTTTTGTACATGAACCCTAAAGGGGTTGTCTGCTGAAATACCTCTCCGAAATCCACCTGGCAGACCAAGGCTCAAAAGGAGCCGCCGCTTAAATATTATGTTATCTGATGTCGAAATCTTCTCTAAGATACATAAACAATTCAATTAGTTTAATCCTAATAGAAGTTCTCTAAGAGCTTTACTATATTCACCTCTAAAATCAGCATATTTTTTTGCCTTCAATAGTTCGGGAATCTGACAATCTTCAATTAATATCGGGACAACCTTTACCATTCCAGTTTCGATCTCATCCCAATATTTAGAGTACCATTCTTCTTGAACCCACCTTGATTCTACAGAGCTTTTTGATAGAATTACCAAAACATATTCACTTTCTTTCAGAGCAATACTTATACTTCTCGGAATTGACTCACCATCTTTAATACGCCATTCATCTAACCAAGGATTATGTCCTGCTGCGGCTAAATCAGTTGCTATTAATCTAGCCATGATTTTATCCTTAGAAGAATGTGAGATGAAAACCTTTCTTACATTGCTATTTGATAATAACCTCGTTTTAAAATATCTATCCGAAAATAATGATTCAATAAAAATAAATTCCGTTAGCAAATCTGTTTTAGTTTTCTCATCCTTTACTTTTACTTTTGAATATTTTATATCAAATAATATCTGTTCAATTTCACCTTGTCTTCTTAATAAGTCTTCTGTTGTAACTTCCCTCAAATTTTTCATTGGGATCTCGTATTCATTAGCGTAGAGGGGATTACCTACACACACATATCCAATATGCTTGCCTGAATCTCTAAAATCGTCATCATCTAAATAACCAACCCGGCCTTTGAATTTCCCAGCTTTAATAAAAACTGATGAACCGTAATATAGCATTAATAAGTCCTCTCCTTTTCTATCTTCACCACGATTTCAAATAACGTTTCTGTATTCACGAACCTGAAAAAGGGTTAAGCCACACAAGCGAAGGGTGGCTCCGCCACTTAGCCTTACAGGGTTGTCTGGCCTGATTTCGCTTCTCGAAATGCCTCAGGCAGACCAAGGACAGTCAGGCCAGCAGTGAGAATACTTACTTTGTTATCTGCCGTCAAGTCCATCCTTGTATTCCCTTGCACTTTCTTTGTTTTTTACGCTTCTGTAAGGAAAAAACTTATTTTGCTTCATTTTATACTCATTTAGTTCAATTATTAAAGAATCTTTGAAATATACTATACTAGCCCCATCCCATTCATATTCTTGAGCATCATATAAACACTTGAATCTCCATTCAACAAACGCTGCTTCACTTGCTTCATCAAATCCTATTTCTTTGATTTCCCAGCAATCAACCTTATTATCACTGTTATTCCATTGAGTGAACCAGTTTACTAATTCATTTTTTCCTTCCATGACTGCACCGGTACATTCCCTTATTATAGCTGCATCATGTATAACCTTATTAAATATTTCAGTGTCTTTCTTAATCCATGATTCGAAGTATTCACCAATTATTCTAAATGCTTGATTTCGATTCAAAGAAAGCCCTCCCCTGAATTGCTAGGTTACATTCATTACCTTGATTGTAGATAACGTTTCTATATCTATGACAGAACCCGACCTTAGATAGCTCTTATCTTAGGTCGGGTCCTGTGTTGTCTGAATATGCTTTTGTGCGTGACACCTGATAACCAAGGGGTCAATGCCCCACAGCATAGATGCATTGCTATATGATTTCGACGGCATCTTCGATTTTACTAACTTTATTCTTTCTCCAAAAGTCATACACGTAATTCTAATGTTTTCAAGTCGATAATAAAATTTTGTTGTTTCAGAATATCCAATCCGAGTAGCCCTTTATGATCTTTAGGCAGTATGCCTACATCTATTTCTATATTTTCAAAGCTACTTGTACCTATTTCAATCCTGTCGATAATCTTTGTGTAGAATGGAATGCTTCCGCCGATCCCATATGCTTCATATATTGAATCCCCTGTTTCGTAGGTCACACCGATTTTCTCTAAAATATCAGGACTAATTATAGTATGTGAAGATCCTGTATCTATAATTACATCATCTATTCTCAAAACTCTTCCTCTGAATGTTACAGTAAGTGACGTCGTAATTAATTTTCCGTCATAGTTAATTTTCATCACTATTACGTCTCACTCTCATTAATGGATCCCTACGAAGATGAATCACAAAATCTTGATTTGAAGTATGGTACACTAAATTTCCAGGCTTTGCTTGAAAAAACTCTTTATTAGCATCTTCTTCTGATATTGTGCGAATCGGTGCAACTTCATCTACTATTTTTTTGTTGCCTTCCTCACGATAATTAAGTATGGAAACCAGAACAAATTGGTCAGGAAACAATTCTCTTACTTCTTGCCATTTCATTCGTTTTACCTCCTACAATTTCGTCCTATTCCTTCTTTCTATCTCGATTTTATCATACTTATAGTCGAGCGTTCGCAATATATCTTTTTTATTTTGAACACCCTTTTTATTATCCACCGATTTCATATAACGTTTGGGTATTCATGAACCCCGGAGGGGGTGTCTGCCGAATGCCTCCTCGAAATCTTTCCAGTAGACCAAGGCTCCGTAAGGAGCCACTGCTTGAATATTATGTTATGCGATAATTGTGCCATCCCTGATTAAGCCACAAAAAATAAGTTTATAAAGTCTTTTCAAAAATGTATAAGTCACCTTCTTCTCTAACTTTAGTAAACCCACACTTTGAATAGAAGTGATGATTCTTGACACTCCAGCTAGGAGTATCCAGCCACCATTCAGTGCTGTCTGGAAATTTATTTTCAATTTTCTCCATTACCTTCGTTCCAATTCCTTGATTTTTAAAATTTGGATCAATAAAGATTCTTCCTAGATTATGCACTTGATTGCATTCTACAAATATCATAGCTCCCCCTATTATTTCTCCATTAAAGAGTACCTTGAAATATTCACAATTTTGCATCATCTCTTCTTGCCAACTTATGGAGTCATATCCTATTGACCCAACGGTTTCGTTATTATTAAAATGCTTTGATTCATCCTCAAAACTGGCCTTTTGTATTTCAGCAAGTTTTTGTGCATCATTTTTTCTAGCTTTTTCTAATGTCAGCACCAAACATACCTCCATTGTCTTTTTATTTTTTCCTTGCACAGGTTCGTCTAACGTTTCTTTATTCATGAACCCCAAAGGGGTTGCTGCTGAAATCTACCTCCGAAATCCCCCTGTAAGACCAGGGCTCCAACGGAGGCGCAGCTTGAATATGATGTTATACGCAGTTGCTTACTTCATTGAATTACTTTTAATCGTAATCAATTTCCATTTCCTCATATTCAATATTTTTTTGAACCTCTACAAATAACTCACATATCTCTTCAACAAGTAGAGACATGACTTTGGCTATGATCAATCTTTCATATGAAGGGTATATAGTTAATAAACAAGTCGTAATTTGAGTCAACGATACACATGTATTCTGACCTGGATCTGCTAATCCATAGTTTGATGCCCCAGCTAACATTACACTGCTTCCTTGCATTACCCCTAATGAAAACGAACTTGCTTTCGGCCCTAAATGAACATAATTACACGCGAGTTTGTAAAATGGTCTCAAGTAGTCAAGCTGAATTTTCTCTTCTACGCCTTTGAAGTTCCTTTCCTTCTTTGGGAGAACGTTCATAGTCCATCCGAATGGCTTTTCGTAGTCTGATCCATATCTAGTAACCAGGTTATTTTTCATTTCAGTTATTTCATCAATTTCTTCTTTAGATAATTCCTCATATCCCAATCTTGGTGCATGCCGGATGTACTCCAACATCTCATAGTATCTTTCAATATATTCATACTCTAAATACATTTTCGCCACTTCATTAGAATTTTGATTTATAAAAAAAGCGAGCACTGATAATTCGTGAAGAGTTCGCCACCTAGTCAATGCTCCATCAGCAAATCCTCCTCTCAATAAACTTAATATTTCATAAGAAATTTGACATGCTCGTGCGTGAATCTTCACAAGCACTTCAAAGACAATATTATTCTCCTCCCTAGCTTCTTCATAACAACTATTAAAGCATGCTTCCCCTCCCTCACTTGAAATAACTATTAAGGTTTCAAGCAAGTTAATTGGTTTTGACCATCTTCTTTGCAATCGTGCCTCAAACTCAGTTCTAAATAATCGATGTTCTTCCAACATCTCCATTGAATCAGCCTTTAGAGAACTTAACAATAATGTCGCAGTCTCAGGTAGAGTATTTTCAATTACTTTGCTAATTAATGATTCAAGCTCCTCTTCATCCAGGTCAAAATTTGGATTTTCTTGAAAAACCGCATGCAGTGATTTTAGAAGCCAATCTTGCTCCATAATTCTCAACCCTTTCGCTTTTAGCAATTGAGTATAACGTTCTCGTATTCGCGACGTCCATTTCCCTTAGATAGTTCCTATCTTAGGGGAATGGATGTATCTGCCTGACTCCTCTTCTTCGAAAGAACTTCTGGCAGATCAAGAGCCAACGGCCACAGCGCGAATATTATGTTATAGGATGTCAGCGCCTTCTTCGAAATACAAAATCATTTTTTAACTATCGTTTCCCGTAACATCCTTCTATGTCTGCTGAGGCGCTCCTGGTGGATAATAATTATTTAGTAACGTTACAGTCATGAAATACGTAGTAGGTTAGGATTTCTTGTACGTCCCCTTACAATTATTCACCACCACCTGTAATTCGCTCTTTACCATTGTTCAATGTATTTGATTCAAAACAAAGTATCTTACATAATTGTCCAATCATTCTCTTTGTGTCCAACATATCATGGAGATATCAAACAAGAGGAGTTGATATTTTGGTACGTATTCTTGATAAAGCTGCCGTACAACCGCGCCGTAGATTCAACTTAGCAAACTCATTTACTATCCGACGTTCACCAGCAAGATCTCTCCTTGCAACAATCACTTTACGGATTCCAGTCAATTCTCAACCTAATCGGGTAGATTTAGTAGCAACTGCGGGTGTTCGAGGTGTCACTGGCATTGCGCAAATACTCTTTAGAATCTTCCGCGATGGAAGAGAGATTTTCAACACCCAACAAGGTATCGAATCTGCTGGTTCTGAACAAAATTATGCAGTTACGTTCCAGGCGGAAGATAGAAATGTAAAAGCCGGTGCCCATGTTTACACAGTCACAGCAGAAAACCTTACTGCAAATACAAGAGCCGATGTTGTTGGACCTGTATCGTTTAGTGGATTAGCTGTTAAAACAAGAACCTAATACCATATTTTCAATTTTCATAACTTGAATGATATATCTGTAAAAACCTCAATTTTGAGGGAATAGTTCCTCGGGAAAATGGAAAAAGAGATAGAAAAGTAATAAGCAGCTCGTTCCTCGTCAGAGGATGGGCTGCTTTTGCTCATTTCCGAAATCCATCTGCAGACCAAGGCTCCAACGGAGAAGCAGCTTGAATATGATATTATATGATGGAAATGCTTCTTCGAGGTTGCTTACTAATCTGCTTTTCACTTCACTTATCTAATTTTTTCTTTGATTCATCTTTTCTCATGTGTTATCATAATCTTAAATAAAGACCAAGTGCGTCAACACTTGGTCAGTACAATTGGCTTGGATGGTTTATCCCTTCTTAAAGCTTTCGGAATAAAAACCCACCTTTGGCGGTCAACCTTGGGGTGGGTTTTTACTTTCTCTTGTTGTTATTGATGTAAGTTAAAAGTGCAAGAATGAATGTTCCGAATAACAGCATAAGAGTCATCGCATCTTTCACTTCCATGGTTTCACCTCCTTTCGAAGGGAAACCATACCCACCCAAGATTCAATTGTATCTATATTTTACCTGTATTTACATCTGCGCACAAGCGTTCTTATCTGCTTTCTTGTATTTTCTTTCTTTCATCTATGTGTGTTGCGTATAACGTTCCTGTATTCACGAACCCGAGAGCCTTAGGTAAGCGCAGCGAACGGGTCGAAGAATTAGGCTCGCAGGGTTGATTGCCTGAGTCCACTTCCTTGCTTCTTAACCTCGTGCAATCCCAAGGGCCGTATGGCCCTGCCTCGTGAATATTATGTTAGCTGGAGTATTGTGACTTCCCTGATTCTACTTTCAATTTATTATTTTCATTCATTTAATCTTGTCCATTGGTATAGTGATAGTATTTCTGCTCTTATCAATACCAGTAGCCAAATCTTTATTAATATCATAAATTAATAAATCGTAGGTCTCTTTGTCAGTTTCTATATGCATTTTTTTTACTGCTTGTCCATCCAAAAAGTTCGATATTTTGTTGCTTTCTGTAATTTGTCCAACCCAATAAATGTTTGCACACAACGAAATTACAAGAAAAGTAGAAGATATAAAAAAGTTAATTCTACGATAATTGCTTGTGCTAGCTCGGGCAGAAGAAAAAATATAAATCAATAAAAAAAAGTAAAAAACAAAATAGAGAAATAAATACAATTGGTATAAGTGGCTACCCATATATTCTTTACTCAATTGATAAATCCAAATTGAAATTGAATGAAAAAGCACTGAAGCTAGTATAATGAAGAACCCCGTTTTTAATTGATACTCGCCAAATTTGTTAATAAATTCAAGTAATAAGATTGCAAACCAAACGGATGGCAGTAAAAGTCCAAATGAAATAAATAGCCCCTTATAAAGATATACTTCAAAATTAAATGGATATATAGGGAATGCAATATCCGAAATTAATATAGTCCCGTTTATAGCACTAAAACTTCCTTGTGAACAAAGAAAGCCTATAATATAAATTATTACAGGGATAACAAAATAAATTTCTTTACACTTTAAAATGAAATTCAAAATATTATTATTATTTGTCATGTTTGTAATCCCCCCACAATATTTCAGCTAACGTTCCCGTATTCACGACGCTTGGCGTATGCCAAGTGTGTCCGGCTGCCTCTGCCTCCCCGAAATCCTTCTGCCGGACCGAGGGCGTATGTCCGATGCGTGAATATTATGTTATATGATTTACCCCCATCTTCGAATAGTCTAAATTCATTCTCCTGTATAGGTTGTAGAAAAAGTGATTTTTGTCCAGTTACTAAGTATTAGTTTTTGAAGTGTTGCTATAATTATGGCTAATCCAAATCTCTCGACTTCAAATAATTTATTAAAGTAGTGCCCGTGAGCTTCGTCAAAAAAATCAATACTAGGTATTGCAATTGGTAAACCTCCGTGGACAAACTTACTACGATATTCATAAAAATCATTCAATTTCTTCTTAAATTCTTTCTTTTCAACAATGTCCAAAAATATTGCAATTCTTTCTCTGAGTGAGTTCACAATACCTGAATGCGGAGTTTCATATAACGCCTCAATTGCATGCGCAATCCATATTAATCGAGAAGGATTCAATTTCTCCTCAGCGCAATAACTCATGATTGCAAACAATGCCTTCTCAATACTTGTAGCTGCAATATCCTTGCTCCATACACCGAGTTTATTGTACCATTCGAAAGTAATATTGAAAGGTATTGAACCCATTTGGGGCCATCCTCTGTAAAAACTCTCTGTCAGACTTTCTTCGAACGTATGCTTACTTAGTTTTAAATCTTCATTGTTTGGTGTTAATGTTGCTGCATAAAAATCTACAATGCCTGGACAAGATAAATTTGCGACCAAAAAAATGTGTTGCGATAAATTAAAAATCACTTGATCAACTTCTTTCTCATTGTTTTCTGTTGTTTCGACAATAAGCGAGAAAGAAGATTTACTTTTATGATTTACAACTTGATCCTCTAAAAATTCCTGCAGACTACTATACCCCTCTGCTTCTTCATAAAGTTGAAAAGCTTCATCTATGAACATAGCTTTGTCTACATGGTCTTTGATATCAATTATGGCAGTTTTCCAATCTATGGACACCTGATATCTTTGCCCATCGTAGAAGAAGTCTATATCTTTATGTGTCCAATTGTCTGGGGCTAAAGACGAGGAGTAAAGATCACGTAAATATTCCCTATAGTCGCTATCATGAATACCTAAATTGGCAATATTAATTTTATATAAGAACTGCATCTTGATCTCCTCCGGGAATTTATTGCGGTAATGTCATATAACGTTCCTGTATTCACGACGTCCGACGCAGTCGGATGTGTCCGGCTCTCGCCGGACCAAGGACGAATGTCCGCAGTGTGAATATTATGTTAGGTGAAGTTAATTACGTCCTTCACATTAAAAATCTCTACTAGGTTCAAAATTATAATAAGTTCCAAATCTATCGTAAATTCTATCTACCGCAACTTCAAAATCTTTAATGATGACTTTAAGTTTTTTGTCAGTAATACTTAAGTCCATTCCACCTTCGTGAACAAAAGCATTCCTTAATTCAATAATTTCTTCAATAGAATCGAAAAGAGGTATTTTTCTCTTTGAAATAGGTTTGTTTAACACAGTAAATATATCTAGTTTCTCATCCAGCTTTTTATAATTTTCAGCGATTATCCTAGGCCTCTGAAATGAAAACTTTTCAACTAAAGCTTCTTCAATTGACATTTTTCCAGCAAAGATATCTTTCAGATTATTTACTGAAAATCGTGCTTCTTTAAAAATCTTGTCTCTATTATCTGTATATTTCAACAGCACAATAAATGATGTCTTTAAATATTCTTCCCAAATTGCTACTAAGTAAGGTATTAATAAGTTATTCGAGAAGAACCTTGGATTCAATTCATCCATATACACAATACCTGTAGAATCTGGCCTTGCAATTTGACCTTGTAAATTTCTTGAATTCAAATATATCTTAGGTTTAATAAGAGCATTATTATAAGTCCATCTAGCAATAAATAATCCTGCTTCTAACTCAGTAGGAACTTCCTCATCCATTATAAAATAACGATTTTTCCCTTCGTCCGTCGAAAAGCTTCCTTTAAAATAATCTTTTATATATTTAATAGTTTTATTTTGATGTTCAAGATCCCAATAACTTCTCCCCGCTCTAGTTCTTGTGTCAACTGAAATAACGCCGTTTTCTCTATAAATATAAAGTTCGACTCCAACATACGATCTATAATTTTGATGCTGATACCAAAAATAACTTGCTAGTAGACCTTCAATTTTAACTTCGTTTCTCTGCTTTATGTAACCTAATAAATCTATTAAATTTATTAATTTATTATAGGATGCATCGTCTGGAAGGATACTTGTTGAAGTAAAACTCATTGTGCAATCATACTCCTTTGATTAGAAATAGAATTAAGTAATTAATTTCACCTAACGTTGTTGTATTCACGACCTCGGCGAATGCCGAGGTGTCCGGCTCCTGCCGGACCCAGGGCGTATGCCCGCAGCGTGAATATTATGTTAGATGACGTAATTATCTTTACTGCTTTAAATAACTTAGATACCAGATAGGTGGAACATTCATTTTTTCTAAATAACTATAAATATCTCTTTTATTAGACCAAGCATACCACCTATTTTGAACTATCAAATCTATGTTCTTTATAGCTGTATTTTGAATTTCCTCGTCCTTTGAGTCACTTAAGATCACAGATATATTAAATAAATCACCGGCGCTAGACTCGTTCACTGTACAATTCATAAATAAGCTTTTTAGAGCGATTTCAATTTTGTCTATTTTGAACTTTTTAGGATTACTTACATAGTGTTTGAAAATTGACCTCCATGTAATATGGTACTGATTTGGTTCATTAATACTTACGCAATTCAATTCGGGAAATTCCGCAACATTTGTCAAAAATTTTTCTAGCAATTTATCAGGCGGCATTAAATCTTTATCCACTTCTTCCCAATCCTTTTTCCAACATTCAATCCCTAAATAACAGCTAATCAATCTAGCTGTAAGAAAATTTAAGGAGTCTAATATTTCAAACGATTCATTAGACATGAAAAAAAATGGCGGTAAAGGCCAAGATAATTTTTCTTGGTATGTAAATCTACCATGAGCAATAGCATTTCTTGTTTTTATTACAGAGTCTATAAAATATTCAACAAAAGGATTCAACATATTGAATTTAGTTAGAACAAATTTAATTTTATGTGACAATGCCAAGTCTCTGCCAATCAAAACTTCAGTAAAGACTTTTTTCACTGAATTGACTTGTGACTCAAGTTGATTTTCATTGAAAAAGAAATGTTTTTTATAAAACTCTTCAACATACCCTTTTATATTTTCTTCTAGATCGATTCGTAAACCTTTTGAATAGATTTCACAAATTAATTCTATTATATGAAAATAACTGAGAATGGCTTCATCGTGGTAGAGATTTGCATCAACACTTTCATTTACTAAATAGTTAGCTTTTCTCCAACGGTCTAATAAAGATACTACAATCTCTTCATCAGATTCTAACTTCTCTAGCACAGATTTTAATTGTTGCGTATAATCTTCATTTTCAATAATTAATTTTAAAGGTTTCTCATAAATTGAATTATTCGGTATTATTGTATCTTCTCCTTTTATTTTATGATAAACCGTTAATGGGATTCCCACGAAAAAAGAAATAACTCCAAGTACTGTAAGTATGCTTGCTCTATTGTATCTGTTACTTTCATTTATCCCTTCGTGCTCTTCAATACTAGTAATGCAATTCAATTTGAACTCTCTTGCTTGAGAAGCACCATTGTCTGTATAAACGCTTGTAAGGTTATCAGTACTAAAAAAAGTCATATTTTTATATTTGAAAAAGATCTCTATATTTGTGAATTCATAAGCATATGTAATCTGGCTGAAAACTATTTTTTCCATATTTATTCTCCTTTATGTCATCTAACGTTTCTGTATTCATGAACCCCGAAGGGGTTGTCTGCTGAAATTCCTCCCCGAAATCCATCCACAGACCAAGGCTCCGAAGGAGGCGCAGCTTGAATATTATGTTATATGAAGTACATTTACTCCTTAGAGATATCTATCAACATCATTAATAAAGAGCTTTAAAATATCTCCCCTCTTATGTTCCTTATTCTTGTGACCAGTATCTTTCCTAATTGCAATTAATAATTGCTCCATCTGTAACATTGTCTTCATAGTATCTGGATTATCTTCATTTACAAACATGTTCCTATATTTTGACCACTGCAGTACAACATCATCAGAACCCCAAATTAACAGTTTTTGAGTAAAGCCACTCATAAACCTTAACATTTCATGCTCAGTCATAGGATTTCCTTCAAGTTTTTAATTCATTAAGAGTTTAAATAAGAATTCAACAAACTCCTCATAAATAGGTATTTTTTTACTTCTATGTTCTAATTCGATTGCTCTCTTCTTTTCATAATACTTTGCTACAACTACTGATAAAACTGACACTACAATTGTCGCGGATGCTGCAATAAGAGCTGCAGCAACTTCTTTCTGTAGTCCATTAAACACCGATATAAGCCAAGTAATAAAAAGCCAAAATAGATATGATAACAATGACAAAACCAATAAAGAAAATATCATCTGGATCTTATTTTTACTTGAATTGTTATTCATTTATTTCACCTCAACTAATAGAGTGTATTTCATATAACGTTTCTGTATTCATGAGCCCCGTCAGGGGTTGTCTACTGAAATCCCTCTCGAAATCCATCCCGTAGACCAAGGCTCCGAAGAAGCCGCTGCTTGAATATTATGTTATACACCGGATTCACTTCTTGAATCTGCCCTCACTATTGATGATCTCCAGGTAGATATTCAATCAAATCAGATAATTTACAGTTAAATGTATCGCAAAGCTTGAATAAAGTCTCCAGCTTTGTTGTTTCTAGATTCGTTTCCCTATATAGCTTATTAATTGAATTCCGACTCAATCCCGATTTCGCCATCAATTCTGTTATATCATCTATTCGATGTTCTGCCATGAGTTCCCTTATATTGCACTTGATTACGGTCATCTTTTCCCCTCCATAATTCTATCTTATCTCCCATATCAGTAATCATCAACGAAAAGCAAAGATTTAACTCTACAAAGTCAAATATTCACCTTGTAATTAACTCTATAAGGTTATATAATAACTCTATGAAGTTAATTAAAGGAGGAACAACATATGATTAATGCATTAGAATCATTGACAGAGCCACTTATAAGAATACGTTTAGAATTACTCTTTGCTGAGCTTCTGGAGTACCATACGGAGTACAATCAGCTTTCTTCGGAGACAGATCGATACTTTAGAACGCTTCGCGAAGCGTTACCCGATCAACTTCAACATACGGTTTTTCTGTACGAAGATGCTCAAATTTCTCTCCAATCCATCTTAGAAAGAAGCATCTACATACAAGGTTTCAAAGACGCTCTACAACTCTTTAGTGAATTGAAAAATTCTAACATCTAGAGGATCATATGATCCTCTTTCCTATTGCTTTTGATTCTGTCGTATAACGTTCCCGTATTCACGACGTCCGACATAGTCGGATGTGTCTGCTGAAATGCTTACCCGAAATCCATCCCGCAGACCAAGGCTCCGAAGGAGACGCAGCTTGAATATTATGTTATACGACGGAATCACTTCATCGATTAATCAGCATACATTCTTAATTCAAATCTGTAATTGATATGCTATGTGCTACAATAAACCTCTTGGCAGATAACCTAAGCCATACATATCACTTCTAATGACCTATATTCATTGGTGTTAAGTTTTGCCGTTGTGGCATACGAAGTATCCGTCATGTCGTTAATCTTTCTTTTTACCCAAGTGTCTAAATTGACCGTTAGCAGAAATGTAGAGATTATGCTTTGGAATTGAAGATGGTAAAACTCTTGTAACCACCTCTACTCTCTTACCTACCATTAACGAGTAATCTGTTTTCAATAAATCTAATAGCCTTTCAAAACCTTTTTGAAGATGTTGAGCTAGTTTATAGTTCCTCATTGCATCTTCTTTGTTTATATATTGGCTATAATTTACTTCGATTTTTTCTGATGGCCATTGAAACTCAGGATGTGACTCAAGTTGTTTCTTTCTGTAGTTTCTCCATTCCATCATTTTTGCGTCTGTGAAATGATGTTCATAATTTCTTCGCTTGTAAAGATCGTTCATAATTTCAAGATCTTTTTGTTCGTGTTCTACATAATTTATATGAAATTCCTCTGCTTTATCTGACATCACTTTTCTGATACGAAAATAGGAAGCTGAATTTTTCGATCTGTCCGCAAATAAATTCAATAAATAGTTTTGTGGTGAATATAACTTATCTTCGACTGCTTTATATTGTTTATAATCTATAGACTTGTTAGATTTAGTGACTTTCAATAATTCATCTAAATATCTTTTATGTCTATTCAAATGCTTAATAGACAACTCTAATACGAGGCTAGTGTACATAATCAAATCTTCTTTACTATCAAATCTAAACAATTTAGGATCTTCGCCCATAATTTCTCTCCTATTAATTACCGTATTTTTTGATTCTGTCGTATAACGTTCCCGCATTCACGACGTTCAAGCGGCTTAAGGACCGTAGGTCCGGGTGGCTCTGCCACTTAGCTGGTTGAATGTGTCCGGTGAATTTACTTCCCCGAAATGCCCCTTCCGGACCAAGGGTCGAGCTTGTCTCGGCCCGCAGCGTTGAATGCGATGTTAGGCGATGCTCTCGACTTCTTCGAAATACCTTCAATTTATATTGTTAATTATATAATTCAGTGCCTTCAAATGTGTTTTTGATAAACCGTTTTTGTTCTTTAGTTTTTCAATTATCTCACTCTCACTATGCATCGGTCTTTGAAGCTCACTTCTAGCGCTCACATAGTCTCTACTAATATAAAAATTACATGTTACAATACTTGCATTATTCGCTAGAACATAATCAATTATCTTTAACAATTTTTCAGGATTCCTTGTTATTGTTTTAAAAGAATCAGTAAAGAAGATTGGATAACCTTCGCTTATTGCTTTAAGTACATTTGACAAATAAGGGTCAATATTAGGATCCATACCACTCAAGACTACTGTATTCTCCTTAAAATATTGGTCAATTCTTAATAAATTATCAGATTTCTGTTTCGAATTCTTAACTATGCTTTTGTTAGTCTTGTCATCAATAATCGAATATTTCTTATTTTGAAAAACGATTTTTCCTAATTCTTTTATAATGCTCCATGCTAGTGGATATGAAGACATTAGCTTACCGTAAACATCATTATCAGTAATAACACTTTTTGAGACTGTACTAATATCAATACAACAGAAATACTTTATTGCATCAGAGGTAAACTTTCTGATATCTCGTTCAGGAATAATTGTCTCCTGCAGCCCCATTAACTTTGCGGCTTCATTAGTGCTCGCAAGATCCTCTATTAGACTATTTCTAATAGTCAATACAACAAGACATCGAATTTCTATGTCTTCAGGAGGCTGATAATAATGTGCTTCCTCAACACTCGTAACTAACAACGCTCTTCTATTATCACAATTATTCCAGTTATTAAATAAAGACAAGAGCCGGGTCTTTATATCAAGTCCTACTCTTTCAATGATGTCTTTATTCATTTCATATTGTTCAAATCGTGGGAACAATACATTCTGTAGATAGTTTTCAATAACTTCCATGTAACCCACTCTTTCAGTTAATATTTTCGGGAGTTTCGCCTAACGTTCCTGTATTCATGAACCCCGTCAGGGGTTGTCTGCTGAAATGCCTCTTCGAAATCCATCTCGCAGACCAAGGCTCCATAGGAGCCACAGCTTGAATATTATGTTATGCGAAGACCTTCGGCTACTTTAGAATAAGCTCCAAATACCATTTATTTAAATCTTCATTTGAACCTTTCTCTAGAAGTTCGATTAGCTCTTTATCCAGTAATATCTTATTAATGCATTCCCTAAGTATACTATCTAAGTTAACGGATATTTGTTTAAGTATGTCATCATTTCTAAAACTCTTTTTAATTTTATCTCCATGGACTGTAGAAGAACGAATAGTATATGCTTGTTTAATTGTCTTAAAGTACGTAAGTCTCTCATCAAAATCCTTTCCTAGAAATTTCCCCACTCTTTCTGCAATTTTATGAGTAATTTCCATATTATCTTCAGAGCAAAATATTGTTTCAATCATCGTACAATAAAGAGCAATTCTACTTGGTAAATATGATTGTGTTCTAGCCGATTGTAAAAAGTAAAAAAAACGTTCTATTCTTGTCGCTCTATTGTATAGGTAATTATGTGTCTCATCTTTTGTAAATTGCATGCCTTCATTTATAAAAAAACCACCAAATAATTCAGAAGTTTTCTCTATTTCTTCACGAGTGAATAACACATCTTCCCTTTCTCCAAGTGCATTGGAGAAAAAAGGGGTTCTCATATTAGATGAAACTGAATTCTGCTCGACACTATCTGCGGAAATATACAAATATCCATTCTCACAGTTTATACTGTTATCCTTTATTAACCAAAAAGCACTGCATAGAAATTGTGTGAATTTAAGATAATCATTTAAAGTTTCAATTCTTTTACTCTCACTCAAATTCTCTTTTAAATCACTAATAGCATATAAATAATGCCCATTAAGTAAATAATCAAACTCGAGTAAACCAACCATATCCTTAAAAATTGTATCGCTAAAATGGTCATCAATAATATTGTTACTATTAGATATCCTAATATTACCTTTAATAATAGGCCCTCGATTAAGTTTAGTTGTGGTATTAAAATGATACAATTTACTAATAAATTTCATCTTCATTAAAATCACCTTCTTTATATATTTTGTATGCTCTCGGAGGTTTTCGCATAACGTTCCTGTATTCACGACGCCCAGTGAATGCTGGGTGTGTCCGGCTGCTCCTGCCTCCCTGAAATTCTTCTGCCGGACCGAGGGCGAATGCCCGATGCGTGAATATAATGTTATAAGATGCCGGCTCTCCTTTGAAATTACTTTAACCTATCTTCCAGATTATTAGTGCAATCTTGTCCCATCCCTTTAATAAATCCCTTTCCATTCGCTAACACCTTTGCGTGCTTCAATGCATATGAAGCATATAACTCTGCAAATGGCATTAAATGCTGATCGATATAAGTTGAAAAGAAATCTTTGTGGATAACATCAATTACATAATGTTTACCTTTGTACATCCACTTCAATTCATCGTCATTTTCATGACGTAATACTCTGACCCAAGGCGTAAATACTAACTCGTTGTTGCCATCTTCATTAACATTAATCCCTAACATTGGACCATCAATAACTGCTATCCCCATAGTTAAATAACTACTGAAATAATGAGCTGTTTTCGGTGGAGTGCAAACTTGAGAATAGTGACTCATTGCCTTAATGACTGGCATTACAACAGAATTATATGTGTCACTTCCTGATAGTTCAAATTCTCTTCCCTTCCTTACACACTTGCTAAATACTTTTGATTTGTAGGGAGAATTGCATATAAAATCATGTTCAACAAGACCAAATAGTCTATTTATTGACAGTGACCAAGTGTCTCTTGTGTCGTTGGATTTTATTTGAATGCGATTATTGTTAAACAAACCAGTATATATAGGAAAGTTGTCAAGAAAAGGTTTATGTTTTGTTAGAAAAAAGACGTATGGTAATGATGATTGCTTACATTCTATCAATAAACTTATGTGAGGTCGCACTCTAGTATCTGGGAAATCCTCATAAGTATATAGTCTTTTTTCAGCCAATATATCTATATTCCTCATGCTTTTAGTATCTCTATCAACGAAACTCCATTCTTCTGTCAAATCAAAAGATTTTAGTTTTTCAGTAATTATTGTTTGTAATGGATACCCAGATGATTTAACTGCCTCTAAAATATCCTGCTCACTTATTCCTTGAGACAATGCATTCGTTAATGGGTTTTCAAATTTAGAAATCATGTTGAAACTCCTCTTTTTTTTGTTTTAATCGGTTTCTTATAACGTTCTTGTATTCACGACTCAGCTTATGCTGAGTGTTCGGCGAATGCCGGGCCAAGGACGAATGTCCGCAGCGTGAATATTATGTTATCAGAAGTTTTACTATTCCTTTGAATCATCAGATTCTTTTATATTTCTTTTCTTTTGATTAGAATCCATTCTTAAAATATTGGAAGAATTTTCAAAAGCGACAGAATCAATTAAAGTCTGTAAGTTCTTTTCAGCTTTCTTAACATCCACAATAGAATTATGATAAATTTTAAAGAAATTAGAACTTCCAGAAAGATCGTAAGTATTATTTTTCGAAATAAATTCGTCTAAGCTAGATATTATAGATTTCTTTTCATCTGACTTGATGTCAGCTTTATTAATTTTACTTTTTAGTTGTTCAATTTCAAAATTTTTATTTTTTATTTCAGCCTCATATTTTCCCTCCATATCTGCCCAACTTTTCTTTAAAATATTGATGAATGAAGCCATCTCATCTGCACTTCCTATAATACGGTTAAAAAGCAGTAAGTTTAGTGCAAGTACTTCAGGAACTTGTCCATGCGGATAACTTAACTGGTGGTCTATTTCACCATAACCTTCTTCAAAAATAGTCCTAACTTGTATCTCTGCCACCACACGCTTATTAGTTGGATTAAACTCTATTAAGTAATGGACTGAACGATAGCCATTGTTCCGAGCATCAATCGGAATATTGAGCTCGTCGAATCTTTTACTATCATCTCCCTCTCTTACATTCGCTGTCACCTCTAAAACATTCCAGTTTTCTAATATAAATTGATGAATCATCTCCCATTCTTGTTTGAAAATGTGAATTGCTCTTATTCCAATTAAATCAGTTATCTCATGTTCATAATTTTCCAATGTAAATTGAAAATCTTCTCCATGTTTCTCTTTTCTTTGCGGGGTTTTTCTGATTATTTTTGCGATCAAATGTTCCGGATCTTTTACTCTTGATCTAACAGTATGGATTTGATTATTTGCTCTCAACATATTTGCAATAAAATCTGCTTGCGTGGTCAAAGTATTTCTTCTTTCTACAAAATCAGAATAAATATTGTTAAGTACCTCCCAACTTATTTTATTTTCATCAAGTATTTTCTCATCAAAATGATATTCTTTCAAAAATTCTTCTTTTATTAATTTTCCCATCATTTTCTCTCCTCTGTTGTAAAATTTCTGATAACGTTCACGTATTCACGAACCCTCACCACCTTAAAGGAATTCCGGAGGCATAGATAGCTCTTATCTTAGCCCCCGGAGTTCCTGGCCGCGACGCGGTTAGGTGGTGCAGGGTTGTCGCCTGATTCCACTCCCCGAAATCCATCTCGGCGACCAAGAGACGGCGAATGCCGGATCGCAGCGTGAATTAAATGTTAACTGAATTAATGCCATCCCTGAATTGCATAATTATTTTCTATTCTTTTTCTGATCCTGATCATGCTTTCTTTTTAACTGTCTAAAGTACTTAATATAATCTGTTGATACTTTTATGTTGGCTACTTTTCGTATGGTATTTTCTGTTGCACTTATACCCGACACGTTTCTAATCAGGTATTTTGTTTCCTTAAGTTTCGTTCTAAATTCGTATAAACGTTTTGACCTCTGTTCATCGAAAAGAATCTCTTCAAACCCTACAAGTGTAATCATGCAATGAGCGATTATTTCTTCATTAACGTAAATAAAATTAGTGTCAAGATAATCTGAAATCTTGAATACAATTTCAGTCCATTGCTCAGTCACCACATCTTTTTCTAGCTCATGCTCAAGCGTATATGAAATCTTCTCTGCTTCTAGCATTAATTGATACAATTCTTCAAATATTTGAAGCCTCTTCAAAAAAACTTCTTTTGTGAATAATTCAATTCTACTCTTACATCAAAAAAACTCACTAATAAATACTCCTAATAATACACCTGATAATCCAAAAATAGCGGATGACATTAATGCACCTTCTTTACCTAGTACTTGCAGTAGTTTCAGTTAACGTTCCTGTATTCACGACCCAGCGCAGGCTGGGTGTCCGGCTCATGCTGGACCGAGGACGAATGTCCGATGAGTGAATATTATGTTATCTGAAGGACTATACTAATTTAAAATGTAATTCTCGTAAGTCATTAGCTATGGTCTTATATCTTTGATAATCTCCATTAATAAACTCATCGTAGATAAATCTAAAAAAAGTAGCATAGATAAATGCAAGTAAAACAATTGCCGAAATTATCACAAATATTGTAAAAACAGCAGTTAAATCATCAGTATATTTATTTAAAATATTTGTATAGGTGGCTGAAACAATGGGTAAAAGGATAGTCAAAAGAATTCCTCTCCCTACAAAGAACGGAACTTTCTGTTCTTCAGCTTGCTTTTCTACTAGCTTTATCAGTAAATCTATCTTTTTAGGATCTGTATCAATGCTTTCATTTCTCAAAAATGCTCTTAATCCCTCAATTCTAATTTGATAATAATTTTTCACTTTATTATCAAATTTAATTATCCGATCTCTTTCTAAAATCAAGTCTCTAAAAAGTATAACAATACAAATTATTAAAGAGACAAAAGATACGTTACTCCAATCAGATTTTATATTGTACTTTATTGCAATAATTAAGATAATGCTTAAAATTAGGGCAATAATAGATCTATTAAACCCTTGCCATTTTATTTTTTCATCATTATGTGTAACAAGCTTAAGTCCTTTTTATAAAGTTTTAGAAGTTTATCTGTCATTGTTTTCTCCCTTTAGTCTTTCAGATAACGTTTCTGTATTCATGAACCCTGTAGGGGTTGTCTGCTGAAATCCCTCCCCGAAATCCATCTCGCAGACCTAGGCTCCAACGGAGCCGCAGCTTGAATATTATGTTATGTGTAGTTATCACTCCATTGATTGACGTTCTAATTTACGCCTTCCAACCCATCTCTTTATACAATCTTCTAATCTGTTTTATAAAACTATCATCTTCTCTTCCCTTATTTATAATCTCTCCATCGGTGGTTACAGCCCATCTAAAAATTTGTTCAATGCTCCCGTAGCTACGTTTAAATCCTTTGGCCAACTTCAGTATGTTTTCTTTAGTTGGTGCAAATGATAATACTACTCTTAACTCTTCATCTGTCCAAGGTCTCCCCTTATTTTCTGTACTATACGCTTGTTTTTTCTCATATTCAAAAATCAATAATTTCGTTTTATGGATTACTTGGTCTGTTGTTAGTTCTTCAATTCCTTCATTAAGTAATTCAATTAATCTATCTTTATATTCTTTCTTTTTCATACATTGCCCCTCCATGATCTTTTCAATAATTGCACATAACGTCCTATTTACGAACTTCCGAAAAAATGCTCTCTTTGTCATATTCACGCACTTCGTGAATCCTGCACTTTTCTTCATATTCCCGCACTTTCTGCGTTTCAATCCTCCAGCCCTTTCCATCCGATCCAACGGACTTTGAATCCGCCCAATGTCCCGCCTGCTCACATGTGTATACCGCTCCGTCGTTCGCACACTCTGATGCCCCAGCAGTTCCTGAATATAGCGAAGATCGATCCCATTCTCCAGCAAATGGGTCGCAAAGGAATGCCTTAGCGAATGGATACTCACCTGTTTGCGAATGCCCGCTCAGCCAGCGCTTTTTCAAACACTTTCTACGCTGAACGTTCCGTCAGGTGGCGGCCTTCCCTCTACCCTGGAAACAGCCAGTCTTCCGGCTGCTTCGCCCCTATGTACTGCTCGACCACCGCAAAAGCCGCTTCGGAGAGCAGCGTTTGCCGATCCTTCCTGCCCTTTCCCTGACAGACTTTCAGCACTTTTCGTTCCCGGTCGCAGTCTTCGGGACGCAACCTCACCACTTCGCTTACCCGCAACCCGGATGTATACGTCAGGAACAGAATAGCCCGATGCTTCGAATTTTTCAATGCTTTCAATAGACGCATGACCTCATTCAGGGACAGCACATCCGGCAGTTTACTCTCCTTTTTCGGACGAACATAGATTGCGGATTTTGGCTGCTTTAGCACATGGCGAAAGTAAAATTCAGCGCGCTGATCGCTTGGTTCACATAAGCGTGCGAAAGGCCTTTTTCGAGCAGCACCAGCGCATATTTTTGCACCGCCGCATCATTTATACTTGCTTCGGTCCCTTGCAAATCGGCGAAAAAGCGTTCCGTTTGCGATATGTAAGCTTTAATCGTCTTGCTGCTGTAACCCCTTGCCACCAATGCATCGCGCAATTGTTTCCGTCGATCCGGATTCCATTACCTCGTTCCGAAGAAGAGAGAACCGCATTGACCTGCGCACCCCACCGATCCAGCCATTCCCGGATGTACGGCAGCTCTTTATTCAAGCGCTCGTCGCACTCGAACTCGCAGCTCCGATACGCTTCCAACAGGCTTTCTATAGCCGCGATGCTGTACGGAATCGTCCAGATTTTTTCGTCCGGAACCCATCTCCTCCCCAGTATGGACCGAATCCCTTCTCGCTCCTCGACTCCGTATCGCTCCAACCGTACGCCGATCGTTTTTTATTCTGATAAAGTATGGTTAATCCTATCTCGCTTGCCTCCTTAGTATATCAACCGTTCAAAAAATTGGAAATCCAATTTTGCACAAAAAAATTAGTTACAATGCCAATGTATTTTTGGGATCTGACCATCGCTATGGTTCTGGTAAGCCAGCTACCTGCTCGATTTAAGATGAGATAGTCCGGCATTTTCAAAAAACTTATAATCGACAGCAACCTACTGTAACGATAGCAACTGTAGAAGAACAAAGAAAATCCGGTAGTTAACGGGGAGAAGTAAAGACAAAAAGCCCGCGCTGGACGCGGGCTTTGCTGTATATAAGTCAAAATCATGCCTATTCATGTTCCTCGACCTTAAACTGGCTTAATTCGTTTTGAAGCTTATTGGACAGCTGGCTTAATTGTTTGGATAGTTCAGCAACCTGTTCGAAGCTCTCCAATTGTTCCTGCGTGCTGGCGCTAACCTCTTCGGTTGAAGCGGAATTCTCCTCCGTGGTGGAAGAGATGATCTCCAGGGCCTGTAAAATTTCATCTTTGTGCTTGTGGACTTTAGAGGTGTTCGTGCTGATCTGGATCATTCGCAATTTCAAATCTTCCAAATCCTTGTTAATACTAAAAAATACTTGCTTCGTGTTCTCCACCGATCTTGCATTTTCTTCTGCAATTTTCAGACCGTGAACCGTATGCTCAACCGATACGCTGGTTTTTTCTTCAATCACACGTACCTTCTTGTAGATTTCCTGTGTCGCCAGTGCAGTCTGCTCAGCCAGCTTGCGCACCTCCCCGGCAACAACGGCAAACCCTTTGCCTTGTTCTCCTGCACGTGCAGCTTCGATGGAAGCATTAAGCGCCAGCAGGTTGGTCTGCGTTGCAATTTGATTAACCGTGTCTACGATACTCGAAATCTCATGACGGCTCAGATCAATATCCTGAATAATAGCCGACATCGCTTGTGTGGAATTGTGATTTTCTTCCGCCCATTTGGATAGCTGATCTACTACATTCAGCCCCAATCCGCTTTGTTCGGCAGAGGTTTGCACCATCATTTCGATGGCTTTCGTATCATTGGCAATTTCGTCAATTTGGCCGGATAATGCTCCGGTTTTTTGTAAAATATTATCCGTTTCGGTGGACTGATAGTTCGTCGCATTGGCAATTTCATTGATTGCTGTCGCGGTATCGTTCATCGTTATCGCGGTTCTGGAAGAAATGGATTGCAAATCATGTGAAGACTGATTCAATACTTGAGCTGAGCTGCCCACCATTTGGAGCATTCCTTGAATTCTTTGAACCATATTGTGAACTCCTTGAGAAATTTGACCGATTTCGTTGTTGGAATGTGTATCAAATTGAACGGTCAAATCTCCATTTTCAATCAGCTTGATTTTTGCGAGCAGCTTCGGTATTGATCTCAACAGATAACGGAGCGTTATATAACAAATCACAACCAGCAGGATTGTGGCTGCAGCAAAACCGCCAATGGTAATCCAGGTAAAGGCTTTTAATTGTGCGAGCGCCTCTTGTTCAGAAATGGTTAAACCTACGGACCACCCGGTATCTTTACTGGTTGCATATCCGATATAACGACGTTCTCCATTATCATTAATCAGCTGTACTCCGGACTCGCCGGCAATCATTTTCTTTCCGATCTCCCCAAGCTCGCCTGTGCTTTCGTTAATCTTTTCTTTCAACACTTTATTTTGATCGGGATGATATAAAATATCGCCCGTTTTGGATGCAAGAATCGAATAACCTGTGCTTCCGAGCGAATAGCTTTGCATAACGGCAGGGATGTCTTTGAAAGCAATATCAATAGCAGCAAATCCGATTAATTGGTTACTGCTGTCTTTGATCGGATAGAAAATGCCCATAAGCACACTACCCGAATTGACGTCAATATAGGGATCTGAGTAGTATAAACCGTCTGCTTCTACAGCCGGCTTGAAGTACGGGCGTGTTTGGATATCGAAATCCGGGCCCGAAGCAGCACCATCATTTTGAAGAAAGAAGCCTTTACCCGATATTCCTGCAATCCAGGCGTCGGCAAAAGAGGGCTCTGCTTTTACAATGGCTGCCAGAGTCGCTTTGGTTTCCGCAGCATATGGAGAAGTTTTCGCCATCTCTGCCGATGGGGTGGTTTCTAGATATTGCCTAAATAAGTTGTTCGTTGACATTTGTTTGACAAGCGATCCCTTTTCCTTAAATAACGCATCAAATTGACTGACGATAGCCTGCGTCTTGGTCTGAAGCATGTCCTCTTGCTGCTTGACAAGCATGCTTTGCGTGCTTGCAAACATAAACGTCCCCAAGGTTGCAAAGACGACAACGATAATGACTAACAGCACCAAGGCCAATGTGTTCGCGATGCTGGATGATCTGTATACGCGCTTTTTCATATTTTGTGACATGCTGCCATCTCCCCGAGGAATATTGAGCGAAAAGCTCTTAGATAATATGTCGGAAGTATACAGCTGTTTTAATAGGTTTTTAGTATATACAAATTAAGGTATTTCACGGGACCTGGATGCCCATGAGTATACAGGAGATGCAGCGTATGTCCCCAGGCTCGATTTCCGTCGACGAGCAACTGGATTAGCTATGAGGAGAAGCCTGTAGCTACGGGTGAAGAATAAACTGGGGAACTAACGGATAGAGAGGCAACGAGATAGCAGCCATTCTATAAGCCTATAAAAAAAGCATGGATGAGAGCGGTTAGACCGCCCCATTCATGCTTGCCATGCGCCAGTTATATACCGGATGGAATACTCAGCCCCGGCTCATTTCGTAATCGCCGCAACAACGGTGTCAACTAACGCTTTTGACGAGACAGGACCACCAAACGTCCATGTCTTGCTATCCAATGCATAGGTACGTTTTTCTTTGACAAAATTCAGGCCGTTCCAGACCGAATTATTTTTTAGCGCTGCCCCGAAAACATCATCGTCCGGCTGCACAATATAGAGGAAGTTGCTGTCCTGAACAGCAGGCAGTGCTTCAATGCCCACAGTTGAAAAACCGTACTGCTCAAGCTTGGCTGGTTTCCAATCGTTAACCAACCCGATCTTCGCCAGTGTGCCTACGACAACCGAGTTATCCGAAAACATGCGCAGGCTGGCTGCATTTTGATAAGTGAACGCCTGTGTCAGACTATAATGAAACTCCGCTTTACCGGCAGTGGCGAGCTTTTCTTTGGCTTCCGCATAATGCTGATCTAGCTCCTTCAACACCTGCTTCGCTTTATCTTCTTTTCCAAGAGCGACCGCGATGTTGTTGAATATCTCTACCATTTTGTCATAATCATAGCCTTTACCGCTATTCAGACTATATTCGACTGTCGGTGCAATGGCTTTCAGCTGATCATAGATAGCTGCATTTCCATCAACATTGGAAATAATCAGATCCGGCTTCAATGCAGCAATCGCTTCCAGATTGGGCTCGTCACGCGTTCCGACATCAGTCACGCTGCTGTCCAGAGCCGCCTCCGAAGATACATATTGCTTGTATCCGGCATTATCCGCATTACCAATGGGCTGAACACCCAGCGCAACCATATCCTCCGTAAATGTCCATTCCAGCACGACAACACGCTTGGCCGGGCTATCGAGTGTGATCTCACCACGATTGTGCTTTACTTTCACAGGTCCCGCTGCTTCGGCTGGTGTGCTGCCGGAAGTTGACGCCTGGTTTGTATCCGATGGTTTACCTGCCGCTCCACAGCCTACCAGTGCAAGCGCAAAAGCCAGTAGCAATAAAACCCCGCTTAAACCTTTTTTCATAGAATGTATCTCCCCGTATATGTACATTTTAAGATAATGATAATCATTATCATTTTTGGATTATGACGGAGAAATGTAATTTTGTCAATGATAAAAGGTGGCACAGAACGCTCAACGGGAACGCAAACATGGCACAATGGCATCTGTTTTTCTTTTTCGTGCGTTTGCCTGATGCGATTTCTTAAAGTACAGTGTGTGGATTATACTATTTACATATTGTAAACTATTAACGAGATGTAAATGATGTTCTCTTATTTATTTCACGACTATCTTGAAGGAGTGCTTCCTAATGTCCAATTCCCCATTGCAGAAAAAACTGCCCCTATTTATTTTAATGCTTAATCTATTTATTGCTTTGCTGGGTCAAGGCATGGTTATTCCTATTTTGCCGGATTATTTAAAACAGTTTCATGTTGCAGGCACGGCTGCTGGATACCTGGTTGCTGCTTTTGGTGCAGCTCAGTTCTTGTTTTCACCGATTGGCGGACGCTGGTCTGACCAATATGGACGCAAGAAAATGATTTTAATCGGCCTGGCTCTCACTGTTATTTCGGATTATATATTTGCGATAGCGTATCACCTGCCTGTATTGTATCTTGCCCGCTTTATCGGAGGAATCGGCTTAGGCATCATGGTTCCTTCCGTACTTGCCTATGTCGCGGACATCACAACACATGATCAGCGTGCAAAAGGGATGGGGTATCTGAGTGCAGCAATGAGCTTGGGGATGGTACTGGGCCCGGGGATCGGAGGTCTTTTGGCTGGCTTTGGCGTACGATTTCCTTATTTTATAGCGGCTGGCTTAGGGCTGGTGGCTACCGTATTGACTTTCGTTCTCCCTGAAACATTGCCTGTCGAAAAAAGAACGCAGGTTCATAAAGAAGCAGCTACCCCCTCGATTTGGAAACAACTTGTACAATCGTTTACGTTGCCTTATTTTCCTTTGCTGGTGTTAGTTTTGGTCATGACCTTCGGCTTGGTAAATTATGAAACCGTATTTTCATTGTACATTGAGCAGAAATATGGATTCAGTTCTATGGAGATTTCCGTCCTGATTACACTGGGTGCAGCGATAGGTATTATCGTACAAGTATGGTTTATGGATAAACTCATCCGAAGGATTGGAGAATACAATCTCATCCGATACTCGCTTATTGTGACAAGCATTGCTCTGTTGCTCATGCTTATCAAAGTTAATTTTTCCTATCTGATTGCGGTATCTGCTCTTTTCTTTTTATTCAATTCATTGTTACGTCCTACAGTAAATACGCTCCTTTCCAAGCAAGCTGGTGACCAACAAGGTTTTGTTGCCGGACTTAATACTACATATAATAGTTTGGGCAACATATTGGGCCCTGTTATAGCCGGAACACTTTTTGACGTTCACATCAATTTGCCTTATATTCTGGGTGCATTTATTCTGATGGCAACGATTGGCTTGATTAGACGACCCAAATTACAAAAAAAGGTGAGTGTTGAACAATGACCAGCACATGGCATACAAATCTGAAACACAAGCATCAGGAGGAAATTCTCAAAGCTGGAACCCAATTATTTTTGGAGTATCATTTTTCAGGTATAAATATTCAACAAATATGTGACGTTGTTGGAATCAGCAGAGTTACCTTTTATAAATATTTTAAAAGTTTGGACGAACTTGTTTTTGAAGTAGCTATGAATATACTCAAAAATATGACCGAGTTTATAAAGGCGAACAATGAAGACACTATAAGCGGGAAAGAAAGTCTGCGAAGCTTGCTGTACAGCTGGATTGATTTTGCCAAAGAGCATGGGAAGGAACTACGATTTATCATGTTTTTTGATCTTTACTACAAGTATAAATGTCAAGAAGAGGAGTTGGCAGCCCGCTTTGAGCGTTTTATCAAAGAGGGTTTTCATAATCATTTTTTAGAAGAGATAATTTCTAAAGGCATACAGGACGGTTCTTTGAAGCCTGATGTTGATGCTTTCAAAATGTCTGTATCTATTTTCCAGACGATGATGGGATTGCTGCAAAGATTAAGTTCTACTCCCCCGTCGATTCCTGATGCTCGAACCGTTGAATTGGATGAGATTGCAAGTACTGTAGCTGATATGATTCTAGATTCAATATCTAACCCAGCTTAAAAACGAGTCGTTCCAGGAACTTAATTCTTGGTCGACTCGTTTAGTCCACTATGCATAACTTCTCCTTCAAAGCCGTTCAGTGGGATACTGGATTTAGATTCACTGCGTTAACCCAATTGCATCGTGGTAATACAGGTATCGTCATTCTCAAACGTGGAGATTTGGGATTTTGCAGTCTTCCCTTCATGCTCCACCGTAACGCTATAGGTTTTGTCACGCGGCAGCCATAGATCAATAAATCCATTGGACTGGGATTTTACTAAGGTTTTATTCATGACTGAATTCCCAGCGGAATCATGAATCGTTACACTGAACTCTTCATCCTTCATTTCGCCTTGACAACCGGTCAGGCTATGGGTTGCACAAGGGTGGGTCTGTTCCATATATGGCGCTATCGAAAGAAAAAATTCGTTATCAGGCAGAGCGTAGGTCTTTGTGGTTTTACCATCCTCCGATACACTTAACTGACTGGAAGTGATGGAAGCAGACTCGGCCGTTGCCTTTCTTGTACTGAAATCATGCACCAATTGCTTGATATTTGACGCTCCCTGGTTGTCGGCTTCTTCTCTCTGGGCATTCCCTGCAATCAGGTATGTCCCTATGGCGACAGCAACTAACCCAGTTGCTATCAAGGTTAATTTTTTCATTTTGATTCATCTCCTTGTCCCTTTTTTATTATTATAAAGGAGTTGGTTCACTCTGTTTCTCATAAAAAATCCTGCACTTCACATAGCCACACCATGTGATCCCCATCCTCGCCCCAATAATCCTTTGCAACCGTGTAGGGGGTGCCGAATTTTCGCAGCCATTTGGTCTGGGCTATTTTGAAGCCGCTATCCAGGCAAAATTGCGCAACTTCCATTTCCTGCAGCCTGATCATCAAAGCTCGAATTAACGCCGAGCCTACTCCTTGTCCTTGATAATCGGGCAGCACATATAAACTTCCCAATGTTCCCACATGCTGGAGCTCGTCGTTGGTGCACTTCCTGATTTCTTCTCCACAAGGGCCATAAGAGATCGTTCCAACAACGTTATGGTTATGTTTGGCCGTCAGGAAAAACAAGTCTGGATTCAAATCTGACAAAGATGCACGCAGCAATTGTTTTTTATGTTCAATCTCCTGCTGTATGTCGTCGATTAAAGCTTCCAGACCCTCCTGTTCAAATGCCGCAGATATGGAACTTTCAAAAACATGATCCGCCGCCTCCAGATCCGAAGGAACAGCGAGTTGAATGCTGAACTGTTTTTTCATGATGTCAAAACTCCTCCATAGATTCGATAGATAGGAATAGAAAGGCTGTTACTGCCCAGCAATAGTAATCGAATTGTTCACGGACACAACACCTCCCTATCCAGATAAACCAATATGACCAGTGCCCGACTGTTCATGGGACAGTACAAACACAAATTTATCATAAGTCTATCATAATCGGCATTCGCTGTTACTGAGACTTTGGCTCTGATCCTGATCACACATTAGGACCATGGCAGCCTTTGATTCTGGACCTGACTGGATCAACAAGGTGGTAAAATGAATCCATAAGTACCTGTGGTGCCTAGGACTCTTGCTGAAAGATTCTATCATTCAAATATAGAAACATATGTTCTCCATCGCCATATTATGATATCTTTTAGCTAGAACGTAGAACCGTTGTTACAGCATTTGCTGGGTGAAAACCAAACCGCATTTTTATTTGAATATCTATCCTTTTGTTAAATTCTTTTGCATAGGAGGGGAGGCCTGATATGATCTATGTCGCATTGCTGCGAAGCATTAATGTGGGCGGCAAAAACAAGATTAATATGAAGAAGCTCAAGGAAACTTTTGAGCAGGCTGGTATGAGCCATGTTACGACGTACATTAACTCCGGAAACATCATTTTTTCCAGTGAAGTTCAATCCAACGAGGAGTTGGTGCTTCAACTGGAGCAGGCCATTTTGGAAGATTTCAGCCTGCCCATCCGGCTTATCGTCCGCAATATGGCGGAAATACAGACCATTATGGAGGCATTGCCGGAGGAATGGTCTAATGATACACAGATGAAAAGTGATGTATTTTTTCTGTGGGATGAAATTAACGGTATTTCCGTTCTGGACAAGCTTCCTTTGAAGCCGGGAATAGGCCATGTAATATATACGTCCGGGGCCATTCTGTTTTCTGTCAGCAAGGAACATGTCACAACAAGCGGGATGACGAAACTGATCGGCTCCAGCCTATATCAGCATATGACGGTGCGGAATGTGAACACGACCCGGCAAATTTATAAGCTGATGCAAATGGCTGAACAGGAAGAGTTGCTGTAGTAGATACAATCCAGAAGGGAGCCTGCTTCTGACTCCCCTAATTGCGTTCTTTTAAATGTGCTGTTAAAGTATGAAATACCTTTCGCCCGTACTGGCTTCGTCAAATTGTAAAACCGTCAACCAGTTCATTCAGTCGAGCAGCACTTTCCTTCACCTGATCGGACTGCTGCGCCACTTCAAGAGACTTTCCCGCCGATGAAACCATATTCCCAGCAATGTGCTGGGTAGAGACGGCAGACTGTTCGCTGGCTGTTGCAATCTCATGGATAGCTCTCACCATGGTTTGAATGGTTTCATTTACCTGCTTGGAGGTGGCGTTTAAATCATTGACTGTATTCGTATGCTCAACTGCATCATTGTAATATTGTGCTGCCGTATCCTCAAGCAGCTGATAATCCTTGCCCACCTTGGCATGCAGGAAGTCCAGTAATTCCTCGGCATTGGTCGTCAAATTGGCTACAGACTGCACAACCTCTTGAGTAACACTTTGAATTTGGTCTACTGCCTGCCTGGACCCATCTGCCAGCTTGCGAATCTCGTTAGCCACAACCACAAAACCCCGGCCTGACTCACCCGCACGAGCCGCTTCAATGGATGCATTTAGAGCCAGCAAATTGGTTTGCGCCGTAATTTCCAGAATAGACTGGGAGAGTATGCGAATTTGGTCTACCGCCTTGGCTTGCTCCAGCGCTACTGCCATCTTTTCGCTGGTCTTCCGGTAAATCTCTTTGGACGCTTTATTGGACTCACTAGCCTCATGCTTTAACACTTCGGCCTTTAGGCTTGTATCATAGGCAGACTGGGCTCTTTCTTGAGTTTTGACCGAAATGTACTCCGCCGCCCGCTGCATTTCATCCGCAGAATGATTCATGTTTTCTGTGTACGCCGAAGTCTGCTCCATCGCTGCTGACAGCTGTTCGACCGTTGCCGATACGTCTCTAATCCGCCCATTGAGATCTGTCATATTATAATTAGTCTGGTCACTTAGCTGATTAATTTTGCGGGATTCATTGATAACTCCCGTAATAACCATTGAGGTCGAATCTGTCATTTGCTGAATAGCACGTGCAATGACAGCGATTTCGTTATTTCCCTTGAGCAGGGCCGGATCAAGTGCTGCCGTTAAATTTCCTTGGGTAATCTCTTCACAGTATTTCGTAATGGTGCTCATCCGAGAACGGATATTCCGAATGGCCGAAAAGGAGATCATACCAAGAACAGCCATCACCAGGGCCAGAATCACGATCAAAACAATCGTGCGCATTTTAATCTCATTTTGTGTATTTTGATATAGGTTGGCCGATTGTTCATTGTTGTAATCAGAAATATCGGTTAGTATCTTAACAATTGCCGTACTGGATGTATTAATCCGACCTCTCTCTTCCTTGTCATAGGTTCCGGTATTTTTCTTGACTGCCATGATCTGCTCAATATCCTGATAATATGTGTCTATGCTGCTTCTTAGTTGCTCGTACAATTTCTGTTCCCTTGAGTCGAGATTCTTTTGCGAGAATTTATCCAGCCCTGAAGTAACGCTGCCTTTTCCCTTCTGTACCTGGTTATATTGTTTATCTGTGTACTCCTCATTATCGAGTACTTTGGTATAGTTGGCCCGCATGTTATAAAAATCACTTTTTACTTCCAGAATATTTGTCTGGTGTTGAAAACGATCCATATACAAAATACCTTGACCCTCTTTAGCTTGATACATGCCGAAAACCCCTACCAATGATACAATGAGCAAACCCACTAAGCTGATCATGATCATGGTGACCATCGTTGTCGTGACCTTTAAACCTCTAAATCCTTTTGCGCTTTTAGTGCCGTCTGATAGTTTTGTTTTCATCAAAACCCCTCCAGTCGTCTATGTATAATCGATCACGCCGCTGTCTCATAAGCAATATCCTCTAATCAAACTCAAGAGATTTACACCGTGATGATATATATATCGGAAGAAAGCGCTTCATTTTTATAAGAGAAATAACAGTACTGCAAAAATAAAGAAATATTTTTTCACATCAAATATACAAAAGGATACAATTGTGCCCAAGTGACGGTTTTACCACCTTGCCGACTGTATATTTACCCTAACGCAAAATCCCCCATCGCTTAGATTAAGCAATGGGGGACACACCTTTTTAACGATCTCTGTTAACTATATAATTCATTAGATGCTTTAGAAAAGCAATATTGCGGGGTAACTGTTCAAGTGCTTCCATGGCAAGGCAATAATGTTCCCACATCTCTTTACTGGCACCCTCGTGACCAAGGATAGACACAAAATTCGAATTGTTGTTATCAAAATCCTGACCAACAGGTTTTCCGAGTAAGAGCATATCTCCTTCCACGTCAAGCAAATCATCTTTAATCTGAAAAGCAATCCCCATATGATAGGCGAATTTCTTCAAAGCAGCAATTTCCGACTCCTTGGCCTGTGCGAGCATGGCTGGCATAATCAGACAAGCCTCAAACGCCACTCCTGTTTTGTAAAAGCACACCATATTCAACTGCTCCAATGTCAATGCCTTTCCTTTGGAATCCAGATCCATCGCCTGTCCCATACACATATCTTCTGCCTTTTGGGCCGAGTACTGTATCAAGGCAAGCACAGTCTCAGCATTGAACTGGTCCAGTGACGATTGCTCCCCAATCGCCTTCTGGATCAGGTACAGACCGGTTAATTCCGCGGTAGCGCTGCTGTGCACCTGATGTAACGTCTGACGCCCTCTCCGGGTAGACGCATTATCCTGGGAAGGCAGATCATCAAAGATCAGGGATGCGGTATGCATATACTCCAGCGATCTCAGAAGAGGTACGATTGCCGATGCATCCAGTCCATATTCGTTCACGCCCATGACCCAAGTCAATATAGGCCGTATCCGCTTCCCGTTCCCTTCGAGACTGTAATTTGCAGCATCAATTAGCTGTTCTTTCATGGCCGGAATCCCATGAGGTTTGGTGATCCTCAATTGATTGTCAATCTGCTCACGGACTATTTTGATCGTATTGAAAAAGTCTTCCTTTTCCTTCGAATCGTTTTTTAGATGAGTAATCATTTGGTCCCGAAGCAGCTTATCAAAGAAATCCACATCATCCGCTTTTTGCACCATCTTCTGAATAAGACGATTGAATTCCGGATGGCCGGATGCAAAAATTCCCATTATTTCATTATACTTTTCAACACCTACACGTTCTTTATAACGTTTGAGTCCATTCATTGCACGATCCAGTATCACCTCACGAGCCCTGGCATCGGAGTTATATACGTTATGGATCAAATAGGAAATGACCGCCCAGTATAATTCAAACGGATTGATCAAATCTGATCTCTGATGATGATATTTTAAATAATAGGTATAGGGTGTCACTGCACCCTCTCTCATATCGTCAACCATATCCGCAAAATCATCAGCAAGCTGGTTATAGATACCATAAAAAAAGGTTCGTTGCTCAAAGCCCTCATCCTCAGGAGCACCAATCACGGAACGGACAATCAACCGGGAAGAAGCAGACTTTAAAATGACGGGGATATAAAGCTCTTCATTGGTGTAATTAGCTCGCGTTAGATCTTTGACACGGTCGATATCTTGAGAATGAAAAAAAACATAGGACTGTTCGAAAAATGTCTGCTGTGTGTCTGGCCGCTGATGTTCCTTTATATATTCAAACGCATCCGAGAGCTCCGAATGTATGTATTGAATCAACTGCATATGATTCCCGGTCCAGTCGCCCAGCTCAGGCACAGACCCAGTAAGAAGCGCGGTACGTATCATATGAGAGTATTGTTCCTTCTCTTGAACGGTCAAAAGCTGAGAATCGAGAAGATCATCAATAAAAGGATAGGTTAACCCATAGGAGTAACCCAGCCTGATGGCTTCATCAAGTCTGCGAGAACGTTCATCAGGTGACACTGCATCGTCCATTTCTTCCATCACATGCAGAATAACCCCAATAATGATTTTAATCAGCTTGCGCTGGGCCTGCTCTGCATCCATTCCCTCGGGAATATGAGAAGATACAGAACCAAGCTTGTTGATTACCCAAATTACGGTGGCTTCTATCCCTTCCTTTTGGGACCACCGATACACCCCGGCTACATTCATAAATTCTGGTTGGTCTCCCCCGTTTGCACTGGTGGATTGAAGCAAGTATCTTTTTACGTCAGCAATAACGCGCTGAATCCGGGTCTGTGTGTCAGCAGAATCCAGGGCCTTGCCTAGATCCCTCATGTAAATATAAGAAACACTTCGATCCAGATAATCATCCAATTTACCTGTATAACTCAGCCATTGAATATATCTATAATAATCCCGAGTATCCGGTTTTCGCTTTCCTCGTGAAAAGAAGGATAACCATGAAGAATGATGAATATGATTCCTTTTCCATATTTGGATATCTTCCGTAAGATTAGTCACATAAGTCTTATCCATGACCTGATCATAGAGTGATGCAAAATACTGAAACGCCTTCTGCTCAGCCAGCCGATATCCTGTATTGGCATGAAATTTTTCATTCATATGATGCATTACCTCAACTTCTCATTTTGTTAAACATGGTTGCATTTCTCCCTGAGGGAACGAACTTGGATCATGTTTTTATCTTTATACGGAAAAAAATCTGTGAGGTTACGAAATTAAATTTGTTGAGAAATATGAGCAATAGTCAGAACGTTTGACTTTTTTCGGCCTTCTTCCATAAAGCCTCAGTCAGCTCATCAATCGTCTCCTTCATTGAAAGCTTCTCGTGCCAACGAATTGGAATACCATTCAAACCATAGTAAGCCCCGCCAATCTGCCCGTATACCGCTCCGGTTGTATCGGCGTCATTCCCTAAATTTACCGCCAACAATGCTCCCTCCTCGAACGAAGTCGAATGATAAAATGCCCACAACGCAGCCTCAAGGGAACGAATGACATACCCGGTTCCTTGTATTTCGGGTGGCTCCTTATGACGGTAAGATCCCTGGATGATTTCTTCAACTGATGCCGAATAAGTTGGCTTGTCCCGCCGCCACTTACGGCACACATCGACCGATAACATAGCTTCTTTGTCTGCCCCCTGCAGAGCTGCTACAAGGATTGAAGCAAGCACAGCGCAGGCCTCAACACTTTCGACTGCTCCATGGGTGGTGCGCGAACTCATCTCGGCATACCTTATCGCCTCTTCCGAACGGTTCGCATAGGCCATGGCCACAGGTGCAAGCCTCATAATGGAGCCGTTTCCTGCGCTCAAGGGGTCAACAGATCCGCTGTACGGATCTCCAGTGGCTTCGAACCGATGCAGCGCCCCTCTTGTCGCACCACCGATATCAAAGCACGTTCCTGTGCTGCTCATATATCCCACATAGTACCAATTCGTGTATCGCCGCATCTGGTCTGCCGGATCAAATTCATCTTTTCGTACCAAACTCTCGGCCAAACAGAGCGCCATGGATGTATCATCCGTCCACTGTCCCGGCTTTAATCCAAACACACCGCCGCCCACGATATCCGTTACAGGCTCAAATGTACCTGGACTACTGAATTCCACCGTGGTTCCCAAAGCATCACCCACGGCCAGCCCAACCAGGCATCCAAAAAAACGATCCTTGATAAGTGCCATTTGGTTTTACTCCCCTTTTCAAATGTAATAACTAACGCATATTTTCCCATCTCGCCAGGAAGGAAGCAAAAATGCGGTAACGCCTTTTATTCGTAGATCAGGCTGTACTAAAGAAACGTGATGGAATGGCATCATTACACAAAAGATCTGATATCGAGCAATGCAGTCAATACTTTCATAAAAACTCCCGGTTTTTTCTTGCTCCATGCCTATATTATGATATCTTTATGCTAGAAATGAAACGTTATTGTCGGAGGTCATTGCCTACAGTTAGAAAGGAACGTATTTGCTGAAATACCTATCCCTTTGTTAGAATCCTATTTGTTGAAGAGAGGTGGCGCTTTTTATGATCTATATCGCATTACTGCGAGGCATCAATGTTGGCGGCAACAACAAGATTCAGATGACGAGGCTTAAAGAAACGTTTGAAAAGGCAGACATGGGCCATGTGACAACTTACATCAATTCTGGAAATATCATTTTTTCCAGTCAGGTCCAGTCCAACCAGGAGCTATCGCTCATACTGGAACAGGCGATTCTGGAGGATTTTGGCTTACCTATCCGTGTCATCGTCCGTAATATGAAAGAGATTCAGAGCATTATGGAGGCACTACCGAATGAATGGTCTAATGATACGCAAATGAAAAGTGATGTATTGTTCCTGTGGGATGAAATTAACGATATTTCCGTTCTGGACAAGCTTCCTTTGAAACCGGGAATAGGCCATGTAATATATACGACCGGGGCCGTTCTGTTTTCGGTCAGCAAAGAACAAGTCACAAAAAGCGGGTTAACAAAATTAGTCGGCACCAAGCTGTATCAGCAAATGACTGTGCGGAATGTGAACACAACACGGCAGATCTATAAGCTGATGCAAACGGCTGAACAGGAAGAGTTGCAGGATACAAGCTCCTGACTGGAATCCAAAAGCAACGTTGGAAGGGTAAACTCAAAAAGGGAGCCTTTTTTACGGCTCCCAACTGTTTTTCTTTGATATAATGTTTTCCCTAGTCTTTGTGTATTGGTCTTTATTGGTGGGTCTTCACTTTGAAACCTAGTGTGAAAAGTTCATGCGGCTTTACAGCCTGATGTAACTCACCAGAAGAATCAACTGTGATGTCTTCTCCTTGTTCTTCAAGAATATTACTTTTATAAAAATCGTACTGCTGCGGCCCGGGCTTGATAAGTAACTGGGCTACAATATGACTCATATTGTACCAGCGTAACAGCACATCCCCTGACAGCTCATTCATTTTCATAGAGGAAAAGGCAAGCTCCGTGCTTTTCCAGTCAAATGGCGCATAATCTGGAGCAACTGTACCCGCATGAATCCCCGTTTGTTTTACAATCCAAGGAATTTGGTATTGATAGGCTTCTGTATATGCGCCGGACTGAATACCGTCGCCATCATGTGGAATGATTTCCAGACGGGCGGTATGCTCACCTAAACATTGCGCTTCTGGCGTCGGGAACCATCCCCAATCACCCAGCTCGCCAACTGAGCGAAGCAGCGTTACTGCAATCGTGTTGCGTCCATCACGCAGCATTTCATATTCATTCAACCCGAGATTGGCCACAGTCAGACCGGTTTGTCCCCCGCTTACATCCACAAACGCCTGCTGATGCTGTGTGTTGCTTGGGTTTTCCCACTCAGGTGCGGGTTCATTGTCCCGAATTGCAATTTCAAACATGGAGTCCACCCGATGCTCAGTAGAGTCTAGATCTGCCGGAAACAGAGCGCGAAGTCGGTGGTCCTTGGCCTGGTTGTTGAAGGTGATTTTCATGGAAACACCCCTGCTGTTCCGAGATAAAGAAATGACAGTCCGTATCGTCAGCGGAACGGTCTGTCGGGAGCGCTGAGCCTGACGGTGCGGATAATAAACCAGTTCTCGCTGCTCCTGCTCCAGCGTTTCATCCGCAGAGGCCGGTATTTCCCAATGATGGATAATCTCCATGGATGCCAGATAAGGTGTATCTTCAAGCACGCGAATGTTAGCGATCAAATCTTCAGTGGTCAGCGCCTGGTCTCCCTCGGGCTGCCTGAACATATACTCGTTGCCGATATCACCAACATTTTCATATACGCCAAGGTCTTTGTAGCAGCGGCCTGTACGCTTATCCGTCAGGGTAAAAGAACCGTTATCCGCAATTTCGACGTGAAGCAGATCATTTTCCATACTTCGACTGCCATGAAAAAGTGAAGAGGAGTCAGTCTTGACATTGCTTCTCAGCCAAGCATAGGTTTTTAAGCCTAGCAGGGGTACACGTTCAACCTCAAAGGTAAGGCGAACCCGACGAGACATGTAAGGCTGACGGAATCGGTCATCCGGCAAATCATAACCGAACTGTAGCCCGAGGTCCTCCACCTTGCATGCCACCGGACACCCTTCACAGTCCACCAGTACGCGCCCGGAAAGATCCACTTTCTTCACTCGATGAGAGGCCTCCTCAAGCGTGTATCCTTCACGGAAATACAGACGCACTACTTCCAGTTCTGCCGACACTATACCACTGCGTTCCCAGCCGGACGTATTAAAAATCACGAGCGGCAACGCATCTTCTCCAAAGCGGCTGAAGTCCGTCGTATCTACTGCTTGTGCAATGACCTCTATGCTTTCATCCACAATGCTCTCGGCTACATGACGGCTCTTATCAAACCGGGTCACCATCTCACGGTGCACCTCGTCCACACTACAGCCGCAAATACTGTCATGCGGATGATTCTGCATCAGTGTTTTCCAGGCATAGGTGAACAAATGGTGAGGATAAGCCTGCCCCAACAGATGTGCGAAGGTCGCAAGCGGCTCAGCCACTTTTTCCAGCATCACTTGTCCCAACTGGTTCATCTGTTTCAAATACACCCGGGCAGAAGCCGTATTCACCAGCGTTCCCCAGCCATCCGTGCGCTGACTGCGAAACTCCCCCTTCACAGACGAGAGTTGCCGTTGGGAAGCCTGTTTCAGAGAGGTCAGATAATCGTTGAAATTGGAATGAACAAACTCGATATCCGGATAAAGCTTCTGTGCCGTACGGATTGCTTTCGGTAAATCAAGCTGTAAAGGCTGATGATCGCAACCGTTCATGAACAGCAGCTCGCCAGTTGAAGCATATTTTTGTGCATCATCCAGTTTACACTTCCAATAAACCTTGGCTTCCGCCTCATCTGTCGGGACCTCATTGCCATTGGAATACCAGTTGGCGAATAAAATACCGAGTACCTCCGATCCGTCTGGCCCCGTCCATAACAGTTCCGAAAAGGAGGACTCGTAGCCTCTATCCGACACTGTATTGTTAAATCCTGTGGGCTTTACGCCCCTTCCGAAGAAAACATTCGTAATCCCCGACTGTAGCATCAGCTGCGGAGTCTGCCCAACCAGACCAAACGTATCGGGGAAGTATCCGATCTTGGACGGATTGCCGTAACGTTCGGCATCACGGTGCCCAATCTGCATATTGCGTACATTGGCTTCGCCGCTAGTCAGAAAAGCATCCTGCAAAATGTACCAGGGTCCGATAAAAATACGACCATTGCGAATATGCTGCTCTAACCGTTCCTTATGCTCGGGCCGAATCTGTAGATAATCCTCCAGAATGATCGTCTGCCCGTCCAGATAAAAGCTTTTATAATCCGGGTCCTGCTCCAGTTTATCCAGCAGAGAATCCATCAGGCTAATCAGGCGCATATGGTGCTTCTCATAAGGCAAATACCACTCCCGATCCCAGTGGGTATGCGAAATAATATGTGCTGTCGTCTTGCTACCCGTGTATGTGTCTACTTCCCTGCTTATCGCTTGATTGTTGATTGATTCATCCCTGTGCTCGCTCATTGTATATCTCCTCACCGTATGTCTTGACCTGCCATTGTTCACTGCATCACTTCAATATTTACGTCCTCGGGACGATATACCGCTAGCAACTGACCTTCTCGATCCACAGCAAACAAGACAGAGCGGCTCCTTGGCAACAGAAAAGCGTAGGATAATCCTGTCGCCTTATCTCGAACACGCACTTGGGTATCCCGGGAAAACTCCGATACGAAAATATACAGGCCCCCATTCTCGAAATTCAGCTTACGTCCATATAGTCCCGGCTGATCGCCACCGTCTATCCACTCCAGTTCTCGCTCCACCCCGGCGGCAGTGAGGGCGTAGCGATATAGCTCAGCAATCGGCTCATCCCTGCCATTCAACTCCAAGGGAAGCGGACTCCAGATCAAGCGCCCCTTGCCAAGCGGCAGGTTCACGACTTCATCACCCATCGCTCCATCCGCTTTTGGTGACAGTTGTTCCTCCTTAGCCACCTCAGCTATTCGACGCTGACCGAATGAGACAGGGAAGGTTTGACCCTCCAGACGCATCACTTCCTCCCGTTGGACATTGCCCAGCCTACACTGCCCAATAATACCATCGACCCGGTCGCTCACTTTCCAGTAAGGATCAAGGCCCAACGGTCCGGTGACTAGTAAAGTCACACCGAAGGATCGCACCATTTCCAGAAGATGTTCCAGCGATGTACTGTCGAAATTGTGCGCGCTGGGGATCATAATCAGTTTCGGTAACTGCCGCTTGAGCGAGTCCAGATGATACTCGGAGACGGCACGGAACGGCTGCTTGAGATCATAGGACATCACCCGGGTAAGCCGTGTCGTGGCATCAAAGGCAAGTGATCGGTTGGAGAAATCATTGGAATACGGGAATACAACAGCCGTTTCCTCCAGCTTCCGGTCTGTAAACAGATCGCGAATATCATTCATAAAACGCCCAAAATCGTAAGACACCTCTGCCTCCGGCTTCTCGGTCCCATCCGCACGTAGCGCCCCAATGTGCGATTCATTGGCATTATCCATGTAAAAATTCGTATTCCAGATCCAGTGAATCGCACCCGCTCCGCCAGTCGAAAAGGCATACGCATACTTGCGCTCCAGCATGTCGCGCAGCTCCGCCTCTGAACGCTTGGCTCGGCCATCTGGCGTTTCGACATACATCATTCCGGTTTCCTGCACGAGATTCGGTTTGTCTGGTGTTTTGGCAAAAATACCGTCCCACACCAAATGGTCATTCAGCCACCATGAATGCACCGTCGTATAATCCACCACAGCCTCATAAAAAAACGGAGACGGCCGTTGCGCGCCCAGTGCCTCGTCCTGACCTACAGTTACCAAATGCCCGGGACAAAGCTCCCGAATCGTAGTCGCCAATTGCTCGGCCCACAGATTGTGCATTTCCATCGAAAACAGACAGTAATCCAGCCATTTGGCTCCCTTTTTGGCCTGATGCATATCCTGAACGTCGAAGTTTATCTCCTCCGGCTCGGGAATTGTGGCAGAAGCAAAACAGGGAAGCTGCTGTGGCGTCATATTCCATGCTTCCTGCAAACCCTCAATGCTTCCGTGCCGTTGCTCCAGCCATGTGCTGAATGCCTCCTGTTCCCATGAGTCCCTCGCAGAGCGTGGACCATCTGCGAAAATACGCGACGAATCAAACATGGAAGGCTCGTTTATCAGATCCCAATCCACATGGGCTGTAGCCGTGTGACGGCTGACAATACTGCGTATGAACCGCTTTTGTGCTTCCACGCTTTGTGGATCAAGATAAGGGTTAACCCCTTCCCACGTTTCCGGTGTAAAAGAAAAGAACGTGAACGTCACCTGTAATCCATGCCTTTTGGCTGTCAGGAGAAAAGCATCAATCGCGCGAAGGGTCGCTTCCGAAGCATGTCCGTCTATCTGCATGATGTTGCGATAAGCCGTCCATATCCCTGTGCGAATCCAGTTGATGCCTGCCTTGGCCATCCGGTCCATATCCCTGTCCCATAAGGCTGCATTGGGCAAAAACAGAAATTTACGTGCCACATCTGAGGTCATATAGGTCATACCAACAACAGGCAACGGACGCCCGTCCTTTATAAAATAGTCCCGACTGCGCATGATGATCTGTCCTTCGGCCAGCAGTTCGGCATCCTGCCCCCAAAAACCCTGTCTCAATATACGCACTTCACCATCCGATGATTCAGCTCGGCAAATGACCCGATACAAACCGCTTAGGATGGAAAAAGCAAGGGGAATACGCACAAAATCCTGTTCTCTGCTAACCTCAATCTGCAAGCGCTCGCTCCATACCTGCTGACTGTCGTCATCCAATATTTGCTCCACCGTCAGGTCAAAGCTCCATATCTCGTGATATCTGGACGTGGCTCCTCCTCGCTGCAACCTTTGGGTTTGAAGTGTCAGTACCGCTCGTTCCCCAGGCTCATAAGCAGCATAGTTTGGCTTGATAGATAGCTCCGTCACCCCCTTGGCGCAAAAACGTGCCCATTGGGCAAGCAACTGCTCACCCTCCTGTTCCCAAAAGGATGCTATCAACGGCACGTGGACAAACATCCAGCGTGCCCCGGCAAACAGACCTCGGGCATGCTCCCATAGCACCACCGGGGCAGCGATATCCCGTCCATCTGCACTGACACCTTTTAGCAAAGAATAAATTTGCGTATTCATCGGCCCGGCAGAGCCCATTTGGTGCGACAGATCGCTGCTTTTGGTCGTATGTGGAACGAGATTCCACGTGTCCGCCACCTGGAACAGAGACTCCTGACCATACAACACAGGAATATCCTCTGATGCGACCAGGGAAGCCACCTTCGACGCGTCTACTCTAAGCACCTCATGAATATGCAATTCCTGATGATACGCAGTCTGTTCAGTCTCAATCCACCAATCTCCATGCTCATCAGCAGGATCGCGGACTGGCTGCTTAAAGGGTGCTCCCCCAACGTTAAGCAGACCCCCTCCCCTGTGGAGAAATGCCACGATTTCAGTCCAGGCGGATTTTGGGAAATACGGTGCATGCAGATTGACAAAGCAGCCGTTGTCCATATGCTTTAGCGTTTCAGCCAGTTCATCGGCTCGTACGACCACCACGTCTGCAACTCCATGGAATGCCTCGTCTGGCAACAGGCTCCCTATAGCGGGAAAGCCTTGCTCACTGAAAACAACGATGGATGGGCTTACTGTGGATTCATTCATAACAAGCCATCCTTCATGGCCTTATACACAAGCTGGGCAAACAGACTGTTGGACCAAGCGAACCATTTTCGCGTAAAAACCGTGGGATCATCGGCATGAAAACCTTCATGCATGTAGCCGGTATCTCCATCTGTCGCTTCTAACATCCGAATCATTTCCAGCCTCTCTTCTGCGGTCCGGGCCGTTAATCCTTGCATAGACAGGGCCATATGCCAGATGTAACCCGGCAGAGTGTGCGGACTTCCGATGCCTTTAGCCGCCTTGCCTTCAAAGTAAAACGGATTCTCCTGACTTAAAGCGAAGCGTCTCGTATTTTGATAGATAGGATCGTCCGCCGTCGTATAGCCCAAATACGGAATGGACATCAATCCCGGCGTACCTGCGTCATCCATCAGGCAGTAGTTGCCAAATCCGTCCGTTTCATAAGCATATATAGGCCCGAATACCGGGTGGCGGTAAATGCCGTACAAGCGAATACCGTTCTCCACCTCAGCCTCCAGCTCCTTCAGCTCGTTCAGGAAGTCCGTATCACGGAATACCCACTCCGCAAACTCCTGCATCTGCCGCAAAGCAACCACCGCAAACATATTGCCGGGTATATTGTAGTGGAAATCGCAAGCATCATCACTGGAACGGAAGCCCGACCAAATCATCCCTGTATAATTTACAGGCATACCGATTCCCTGATTGCGCAAGGAATCGGTGAAAATGCCGTTATTACGCGTAAACCGATATGCAGATTGCTCTTGGTGACGCTGCTCCGTTTTGAATACATCCACCAGTTTACGCAGAGCCGCCTTGAATTTTGAATCAAAAATATCGGTAAGCTCCGTTTCCTTCCAGTACATATAAGCCAGCCGAATGACAAAGCAAAGCGAGTCGATTTCAAATTTTCGTTCCCACACCCATGGCGACATTTCCGTCTCATCGGCAGCATTCCAGTGCCAGTCATTCGCCGTCTCATTGAACGCATTCGCATATGGGTCTATGAGGACATAATGAATATGGCGCTTGATCAGACCACCAATGATACGCTGTAAATCAGCATCCTCCCTGGCTAACGGCACATAATGAATGACCTGCTCTACGGAATCCCGCAACCAAAGAGCCGGAATATCACCTGTAATGAGAAACGTTGTCCCATCATCCATTAGTTTGGTTGCCGTCTCCAGCGAATTCGGAAAACAGTTTTTAAACAGCTTCAGCAGCTTTGGCCTGTGAGCCAGTACTTGCTCCGCTTCCTTAAGTACGTCCTGAACAGCCTGCGGCAAGTCAAGGTCGGGCATCGGTATTTTGGGAAGTCTGAATTGTTCCAATTGCTTTTTCGCTCCTTTATCAATATCTATTGCAAGCGTATCGTTTTAATTTCATAAGGTGTAAAAGACAATGTGAGACAGCTACCTTCCAGCTCAAGCGGCTGCACGGGTTCTTCCAGCGCATTCGACACGTAAGCTGCGTTGAACGTGTAAGGCCAGATCAGCTTGATCGTTTCCCGTCCCCCGGAAGATTCGTACAAACGAAGAACCGTCCCCAGCCCATCTTCGGCCGGCTTGATCGTATCCAGCACAACGTGACAGCTATCAAAGTTAATGAACGATCCGCTGCTCGGCAGCACTCCGGTGCTGTACTTTTGCTGTTGCACAACAGGCATATCTTGGTTCAGCTCAGCCGCATGACGCAAGGTATGGGCGCTGCGCCAGTCTCCCACATGCGGATATAGCGAATACGTAAAATCGTGCTCGCCCAGATCGGCATCTTTATCCGGCCATTTGGGTGCACGCAGCAGAGACAGACGGATAGTGCTGTCTTGTATGTCATAGCCATATTTGCAATCATTGAGCAGACTCACGCCATACCCGTGCTCGGAAACATCCGCAAATCGGTGTCCACACACTTCATACTGCGCCTGCTCCCAGCTTGTATTCCGATGGGTCGGCCGCTCCAAAGCACCAAAAGGAATTTCATATGTCGCTTTGTCCGTAATTACATCTACAGGAAAGCCTACCTTTAGCAGCTTGTGCGCTTCATTCCAGCTCACATGCGTCTTGAAATCAATTCGCCGCTCATGATGATAAAAGATCATATCTTGTGTCATTTCAGATTGATGGATTCGCCATCGGAAGCGCAACACATCCTTCGTTTTCCCCTGGAGCACTACTTGTTTTTCCAGCAACTCGGCTTCTCCTGCTACCTGTTCCTCATAGCGGTCATCCAAATCCCAGGCATCCCACAGCGTCGGACGGTCATGGAAAAAATGAAAACGGTTTGCCCGTTCCCCTTGCTTCAAGATTTCACGGTCTGCCGCTTTATCCAGCAGACGAATTATTTCACCCCGCTCGTTAAATTGCACCTTATAAAATGCCGTCTCCCAGATATCCCCCAGCGATCCAGATATCACAGCTGTTTCCGGCTGTTCACCTTCCTGAGCCTGTTCTCGCTCCAACCAAATCGTTTGGTAGCCCAGTGCAGGAATGTCTGGAATACGCACCGAAATGCCGCCTTCCTCCACATCGGTGTCCAGCCGCTCGACTTCACCATGAGCGTATTCGTAGGCGTACAATACCTCTGCCGATTCCGTAGCGATATGGATCACGGCACTACGGCTCCAGCCCAGGCTGTTAAACACAAGGTACGGCGTCCCTGTCCTCGGACCATCCGTATTTACTTGAGCCGCCAGCGTGGCAATCCCCTGTTGAATCCCACTATGTCCCCACTCGAAAATTTGCTGATAATCCTTATCCGAAGTGCCGTAAACCTCGGTAATCGCAGAGCCGGGGATAATATCGTGGAACTGATTCAACAAAATCAGCTTCCAGCCCTCATGCAATGCCGAACGAATGTCCTGCACCTGCTCCGGCTCCAGCTTTGGTAATGCCAGCGTGCTCCACAGCTCTGCCTCGCGGTAGACTCCCTCCGCTTTCCGGTTATTACGTTTGTTGCGAGCGTGGGTCGTGTAGGTTCCCCGGTGCAGCTCAAGGTACAAATCACCATGCCATTGGGGAAGCTTCGGATGCGCCTGATCTATGCCTGCGAAAAATTGTCCCGCCGTGCTGTACCGACTCGCAGGCAGTCCCACCATTAACGGAGAACGCTCTATATATTCCAGCATTTCACGCGTAACTCCACCGCCACCGTCTCCATGTCCATAGAGCAACATGTGCTCAGGATGAGCCGATTTTTCGCGATAAGACTGCCAATGGTCATGTATGTCCTGCGGCCGTGTATTTTCATTCACGCCATGATTGAGGTAGGACAACATCGAAGTACCATCGATGCCCACCCAGTGGAACAAATCGTAAGGAAACACATTCGTATCATTCCAGCCGAGCTTGGTCGTCATAAAATAGTCTATCTTCCCATGCTTTAAAATCTGCGGCAGGGACGCACAGTAGCCGAACGTATCCGGTAGCCATTCGATATGAGAGGTTTTGCCGAATTCCTGTTGGTAAAAACGCTGACCATACAGCATTTGGCGGATGAGTGATTCGCCACTGGGCAGGTTCAAATCAGGCTCTACCCACATCCCCCCAACCAGCTCCCACCGTCCTTCGGCGACTCTCGCTTGAACCCGTTCATATAGCTCTGGATCATTTTCCTTTACAAAAGAGAACAACAGCGGCTGGCTCTGTGCATATTGATATGCCGGGTATTCATCCATCAGCGCATCTACTGTTGAGAAGGTTCGGCTTGTTTTCCGTACGGTCTCACGCATCGGCCACAGCCAGGCAATATCAATATGCGACTGTCCTACCATGTGCTCCAAACCTTGCGCATTTCCGCCGATCTCCTGAACCTGCCGAATCAGCTCCTTTTCTGTGGCTGAGATCGCTCCACCTTCTCGAATGGCGTCTTCCTCCAAATACGCAAAGCAATCCATCACCCCATACAGAGCCTTCAGCAGACGTATTTTGCGGATATCGCCCTCAGGCAGCAGTAGAGCGGCTTCGCTAATAACGGTAACGGTATACATCAGGCTCTGCACGGGCTTGTTTGGCCGTACAAGATAGCTTGTAATAGAAGAAATCGGAGGTTGAATGACAGCCTGTCGATTAAGTGGATCAACGGGTTCGGGTACAGGATCAAATAGTTCTATATCCAATACCGGTAAAGACCCGATGACCTGCGGATTAAGCGTGACATAGGTATGATTACGGTCAAGCCCGTGATAGGAAGCACCATTGACCCGCAGCAATCCTTCTCCCCCGGACTCAAACACCAATCCAAAAGGCTCTCTCAACCACGCTGTCGGTACATCCAGCTGCGTTCGAAAAAAATAAGTCGTCCCCTGACTGCTGGGGAATCGCTTGAGGTCCATTCCGTCTGATAAAGGTGCGGCATCTTCGTATTGACCTGGTGTTTGGTATGTGGAGCGTGTAATGTCCCAGCATCGCAAATCCAGCTTCTCTAGCCATTGGCATTCCGACAATTCCCGAATCAAACGTTTGATACGCTCCATTATTCATCCTCCCGTACGATCAACTCGGCACACAGGGTATCTTTGGAGTGCCTGCCTACTTGAATCGAAAATCGCCCTGCCTCAACGACTGGCTGTAGATCACGCCCTATATATTGCAGCTTGTCGGAGCCTACAACAAACTCCACCGTTCGTGTTTCTCCTGGCTGTAATACAACCTTGCAAAAGCCCTTGAGTTCCCTGACTGGCCGGGTTACCGAACTCACTGTGTCCGAGATATAAAGCTGAACCACTTCAGCCCCTTCCCGTTCACCCGTGTTGGTTACATCGACTGTAACCGTAACGGATTCGTCCGCTCGAATCGAGTTGGTGCTTAATGTAAGCCTTTCATAGCTAAATGTCGTGTAGCTGAGACCGTAGCCAAACGGATAGCGCGGCTCGGCATCGTCCTCCAAATACCGTTTGCCTCGGGAACGCTTGCCATTGTAATATACCGGCAACTGCCCGACGTGCTTAGGAATGGAGAGGGTTAATCGTCCGGAAGGATTTACATCCCCAAATAAAATATCCGCGATTGCATGTCCTCCCTCCTGACCGGGATACCATGCTTCCACAATGGCGTGCGCATGTTCCTCCACCCACGGCTCAGCAATCGGCCGCCCGTTCATATAAACGACGACCAGTTCCTTTCCAAGACTGTAGATTTCCTGCATAAGCTGAAGCTGTACCCCCGCAAGCCCCAACGTCATCCGATCGATGCCTTCGCCACATTCCATGTCGTTCCAATCGTGATCCGCTACCTTCGATGCGCCGGTTTTCAGATCAATCGTCCCTTCCCCGAAATCGCGGGCGCTGGACCCTCCAACCACCATCACCACTGTATCAGCCTCAGCCGCACATGCCAGTGCGTTTTCAAAGCCTTCCCGGGATTCTCCCTTGATCCGGCAGCCAGGTGTGTACAAAACGTCGTCCTGATGCTTGCTTAATTTGCTACGGATGCCATCAAGTACAGTTACCACACGGGATCTCGGCTGCGGTGATGTATAATCGCCCAGTTGGTTGTAGACCTGGTCCGCATTCGGGCCGATGACCGCAATACGCTTGGAGTTTTTCGGCAGGGGAAGCGTTCTATTGACGTTTTTAAGCAGCACAATCCCTTCGGTCGCAAGCTGTCTAGCCAACCGAATATGCTCCGCCCGACCAATCACCTGCTCCGCTCGTTCCGCATTCACATACGGATTGTCAAATAAACCCAGCCTGTATTTTAACGTGAGCACCCTGCGACCCGCCTGATCCAGCACGCTCGTCTCCAGCTTGCCGGCATGAGCCGCCTCGACCAGATGACTTCCGAACATTTCCCCGGACATTTCCATATCAATCCCTGCGCGAATCGCCTGCACAGCGGCATCCGATCCATTTTCGGTCACATCATGCCCGTTCACCAACATTTCTATCGCGCCACAATCCGTAATGACCAGACCGTCAAATCCCCACGACTGACGAAGAATATCGTCCAATAGCTCCGCATTCACAGTACACGGTACACCGTCGATTTCGTTATAGGCTGGCATAATAGATTGCGCCCCTGCTACCACCGCTTTTTGAAATGGATACAGATCGACCTCCAAAAGCTCGCGCCAGCCCATATGCACAGGTCCGGCATTACGTCCGCCTTCCGAGCTGCCATAGCCTGCAAAATGCTTTAATGTGGCAGCTACGCTATGTTCGCTGAGTAAGCTTTCCCCCTGAAGCCCCTCGACTGCAGCAACAGCAAATTCGCCGATGAGATAAGGGTCTTCGCCAAAGCATTCCTCCGTGCGTCCCCAGCGTGGATCACGTACTACGTCAAGCACGGGCGAGTACGTGACCGCCCCGCCCTGAGCGCGGGTTTCACTCGCAACCGCGCGGCACATATCACGGTACAGATCGACATTCCATGTGCTGCCGATGGACAGCGGAACCGGAAACACAGTACCGTCAATCGCCATATGCCCATGAGAGCATTCCTCGCCAATCAGTATCGGGATGCCCAGCCGGGAATGTTCTACCGCATAGCGTTGGATCAAGTTCACAGCCTCCGCCCCTTGCTTGGCAGATAAGCCATTCTCCAAGGTCACCCCGGTCCACGGATCAGCGCGAAGCACCCCGTATAAGGAGCCGACTCCCCCATTTTGCACCTGCTGCTTGAAATCATGATGTAACGACAATTCCCCGTCTGTGTGCTCATACACTTGCCAGCCGAAGGGCTGCACAAGCTGTCCCACCTTTTCCTCTATCGTCATCAAACCGATTAAGTGCTTCACCCGTTCTTCGATCGGTTTGCTTTTATCTTTATAAATCAACATGGTCATGCCCTCTCCTCCCCTGTTATTCCTTCACAGCCCCAACCGTAAGCCCCTGCACAAAGTAACGCTGGAAAAATGGATAAGCGAATATAATAGGTAGCGTCGCCAGTACTACCATCGCCATTCGTGAAGTATCCTGCGGAATGGATTGAAGCGCAGTCAGGCTCATAGAGCTATTCTGCGAATTTTGCTGGATGAACTGAATGCTGGATTCAATCCGCATCAGCATGGACTGAAGTGGCACCAGATTGGGATTGTCAATATACAACAGGGCATTAAACCAGTCGTTCCAGTAACCAAGCGTGCTGAATAAACCAATGGTCGCAAGTCCAGGCAGAGAGAGCGGAAGCACCATTTTTAAAAAGGTGTAAAACTCCCCTGCCCCATCTATTTTGGCTGATTCGACGATGGCATCTGGCACGCTGGTGCTATAAAATGTACGCAGGATCATAATATAAAAGGCATTCATAGCCAGCGGCAATATCAAAGCCCAAATCGTATCCTTAAGCCCGAGCAATTGGGAAACGACCATATAGGTCGGGATCATTCCACCATTAAAGAGCATGGTCAAAATTGCAAAAATCGAAAAAAATCTTCTATAACGGAAGCTCTTTCGTGAAATGGCGTACGCGTATAACGAAATAAGAATGAGACTGATCACCGTACCGATGACCGTTACGGCAATCGTCACTCCATAGGAGCGCAATAGCGTATCACTGGTACGAAATATGAAACGATAAGCCTCCAGACTCCATTGGGTCGGGAGCAACCGATATCCGTCCCGCGCCAGCGTTTTCTCATCGGTCAGGGAAATAATGACGACGAACAAAAAGGGAAATACACACAGGAATGCGAACACCCCTGCTACCCCATTCAGAACAACATTCCAGCCCCGTGAAATATGATGGAAATCTCGTTTTTTTCTTTCTTTTCCGGAAGCCATAGTCCACACCCCTCTCCTCTTTTTTAGAACAAAGCGCTATCTTTATCTATTTTTCGCACAACATAATTGGATAGGATGACGAGAACGAAGCCAACCACCGACTGATACAACCCTGCGGCTGTGCTCATCCCAATTTCCCCTGTCGTTTTCAACCCGCGATATACATAGGTGTCGATGACGTTCGTTACCGAATACAAGGTGCCAGAATCTCTCGGAACCTGATAGAACAAACCAAAATCCGCATAAAAAATCCGACCAACCGCAAGCAGCGTCATTATGATTATGATTGGCGAGAGCAGAGGGAGCGTCACATTACGGACTTGCTGCCACTTGCTGGCTCCATCTATCATGGCTGCTTCATACAAGGATTTATCGATCCCCAAAATCGAAGCCAGATAAACGACACTGTTATAGCCAATCGCCTTCCATAGACTGACCAGAATCAATATATACGGCCAATAAGCGGCCTCCGAATACCACTGAATCGGCTCAATGCCAAACCCTGCGAGAATTTGATTCAGCATCCCCCGATCCATGCTCAGAAAGCTGAAGGCAAAGTAGCCCACAATGACCCATGACAGGAAATACGGGAGAAACATGCCTGTCTGGTACAGCTTCGCCAATCGTTTATTAATCAGTTCGGAGAGCAGAATAGCCATAGCTACCGAAAACGCAAGTCCAAGAATTATAAAGACCAGGTTATACAAAAGGGTATTTCGCGTAATGACATAGGCATCGTTGTTATTGAACAGAAACTTGAAGTTATCCCAACCCACCCACTTGCTCGTAAAAATACTGGCCCAGAATCCTTCCCTGTTAAAACGATATTGCTTGAAAGCTGCCACTGTCCCGACCAGCGGCAGATATGAAAAGAAGAAGAACCAGATAGCGCCGGGCAGCACCATGAACAGCATAACTTTGTTTTTAATCACATTTTTGAAAAATGCGGCCATAGGTATCCCCTCCCAATCTGTTATGAGAAAAGCAGCTAAAATAGCTATTGGAAAAAGACCGGGCGCAACCTACACCCGCCCGATCTCTCCTATATTTCACGACCTAAAGTATTATTTGCTGTTTTGTGCCTTCCAGGCATTGAGCTGGGATTGTGCTTCCACCATCACCTTATCCAGACCAGCCTGCTTGAATTTCTCAATCACTTTCGGAAGATTCGTCTCCGGGTCCAACGTGCCTGTCATCAGCGAAGCCCAAAATTGCTCTTTGACATTCTGAATCGCTGCCATTTCCGTAGATACTTTACTGCTGTCAAAGTTGAAGCTTAAGATTGGAGAGTTTTTTCCTTCCGAGTTAAACTTCTTAAATTGCTCCCATTTGTCAGCCGGATCATTCGGATTCAGATACAACAGCATATTGTTGCCGAGTGAATACGAAGGCATATCATAGTTTTTGGAATTAGCCAGATTTTCGATATACTGGCCGTCTGTTTTTTTGTAATGCACTCCTTCAATACCGGAATCAACCATATTACGTAATACCGGATCTGTATTCAGCAGGTTCAGGAACTGCATTGCCTTTTCAGGGTTTGCCGAGTTTGCCGAGATCGCCATAATGGAGCCCTGTACAGATGTATTGGTCACAATCGGATCGCTGGCAGGTGTCGATATCACCGGATAGCCGTAGCTTGCAGACCACAGGTTATCGGCCAGCGGTTGAGTTTGCGCACGATCCAGAAACCAGTTTCCGGACGTAGTTAAATCATTGGTCGAGCCTGTGGTTGCAGCTTCCGGTGATACGTAGCCGGCCTTGTAATACTTATGCATCGTCGTCAACGCCTGCTCCATCTCAGGCGTTTCCAAGATGTTTACGATCTTATAATCCGTGGTATCCAGTTTGACAGCCATCGGCAGGTTTTGAATGATATAGTCATATGGAACGTAGGGAACATAGTTTTTATCCATGCCAAACGCCGTTACGGCAGGTTCGTTTTCTTTAATCGTTTTGAGCAGAGGCTCCAGGCTATCCAACGAGCGGACATTGGAAAGATCCAGCTTGTATTGGGTCAGCAATTTGTTATTGAACCGCCATACCTCTTGCTGCGGAAGCTCCTTGTTGGCAGGAATGCCATAATGATGTCCATCCACCTTGGAGCCTTCCAGAAACGCAGGATCAATCGTCTTTTTAAGATCCTGACCGTACTTGTCAAGCAAGTCGTCCAGTTCCATGAATGCGCCCTTTCTGGCATTTTGCACATAATCAAAGCCACCGGAAGCCGTAAATACAATATCCATTGGCTCTCCCGAAGCCACATTCACCTGCATTTTTTGCGGGTAGTCGCCCCAATCGACCATTTTCATTCTGATCGTGGCGTTTATTTTCTTTTGGGTATACTTGCTAACCTCTTCCATCACCCGATCTACATCTTTTTGAGGCGTACCAATGGTGTACCAGATCAGTTCTACCGGTTTTTCCGCTCCTCCATTCGTCGTCTCCCCGCCACCGCTGCTTCCTCCACAAGCACTGAGAATGAGCGTCAGCACCATACACATCACTAGAACAAGCGAGCAGCTTCTTTTGCTTTTAACCATGTATGATCCTCCCTTATGAAATGGAATTTGACCCTGTCGTTTCACTACGTTAACCTTAACTAATGTAAGCACTTTCATAAAGAAGATAAACTTAATAAACCAAGGTACAAATTAAAGAAATCCATGTACACCTGGTATTTATCCCAATCCTTTATAGTCTGTCGGAGAAATGCCCACATATTTTCTGAACTGCTTATAAAAATAACCCGTCTCCCAATACCCCACGTTCCGCGCAATTTCGTGTACCTTGAGATTGGTGTTTTTAAGCTGCTCCTTGGCTTTTTTAATCCGGTACTGATTGATATATTCAGCAAAGGTTTCGCCTGTTTCCTTATGAAACAACTGACCGAGATAAACGGGATGAAGGTGGTACTGGCACCCTAATATTTTTAATGATAGCTCCTTGGCATAATGAACATGGATATAGGACAGCACCTGACTTACGATAGGATTTTTCATATCTTGCAGCAGTGAATTCACCGTCTCTGTCGCCACATGCTGAAGCGCGCTCACCAGCTCTGCCAATGTCGTACAGCATTTTATCTGGTGAAGCCCCTGCTGAAACCGTTCCGACTCATTGGAATGCTTGATGCTCTCCAGTTCCATCTTGAACCGGATCACCAGTTCCAGCGCCATATTCCGCAATTCATCCGGGGTAACCCTTTCAAGATGCTGTATCTGCTCAAAATCACTCTGAATCCGTGCGGTAAGCGCATCTAGATCTCTTGCTATAATCAGCTTCGCATAATCCTTCCAGTCGATGGAACAAGTCTCGCCAGCGTTGCCCTCGCTCTCCTCCAGCATTGTATAGTCAATGATCTGACGGTCATCATATATCATAAAATATTCCAAAGATTTTTTAGCTTCATTATAGCTGCGTGGAGCTGCAGCAAGCGAACCGGCGCTGCCTATCCCGATATGCACCGTTTCTTCCCCGTCCGTCGACCACTGAACAGAAAAATCCTCCAACAGCGTTATCAAGTCCTGTCTGCCCTCATCATAATTCGGTAGTGCGGCAATGATTACACTATCCATATCAACATCGTGAAATAATGTTAAATCGGACTGGTGCTGAATGTACTGCCTTAACTGTTGATGCATTCCTGTCGAATCCCCTTCCGTCCGTAACACGGCTACCTCCATGAAGGGGATATTTAACGAAAAACCTATCAATTCAGCACGCTCCTGAAATTCTGTAGGCGCAATCTGTCCTGTCAGCCAACGGTACAACGTATTTTCCTTGAGAACCTGCACCCCAAACGTCTCATATTGTTGATCCAACCGGGACCTGTCCAGCTTCTCCGTTGTATTGCACAAAGTGGATTCCAGTTCCTCCACATTAATCGGCTTCAGAAGGTAATTTTCGATGCCCAGCTTCATGCCTTCCTTCAAGTAATCAAATTCATTAAATCCGCTCAACACAATCGCCTTCAAGTCAGCATGTAACTTTCTCGCCTCATGAATCAGCCTGAGACCATTCATCGTTGGCATAGAAATGTCCGTAATCAGTACGTCCACGGGTCTGGAGGCCAGCGCTTCCAGCGCCAAAGATCCATTTTCCGCATGTCCGACAATTTCTAGCCCAAAAGAGGTCCAATCCACAATATCGTATAATCCCTCAATGATAAAAGGCTCATCGTCTACAATAAATACTTTATACATATATGGCATCCATCCCTTCCCTGTTGGGGCATCGTACCCGAATCGTCGTTCCCTCACCGCTGCGGCTCTCCAGTTCAATCCCGTAATCGGCTCCGTGTAAAAACCGAAGTCGGGTGTGCACACTGCGTAGTCCAAACATTTGTCCGTTTTCCTCCTGGCGTTCCAGTTCCTCCAGAATCTGTTTCAAACGCTCCCCTTCAATGCCCTTCCCATTGTCACGGATCTCAACCAGCAGAATCTCCCCCGTTTCACGCACATCAATGGTCAGCACATTATCATTCCGGTCGCTTTGGATACCATGAACAATATAATTCTCAATAATGGGTTGAAGCATCAGCTTCATGACAGAACGAGTATACAACTCGGGGTCGACCGTAATCGTGTAATTGAACCTTTCCTTGTAGCGTATTCTGAACAACTCAAGATATAATCTGCAAGCCTCCAATTCATCTTTAAGCGTGTATATTTTTTTCTGCTGAACCAGGCTTTTGAACAACACCGATAAGCTGTAGATCATTTCTCCTACATCCTTGGCTCCCTGGGAAATCGCCCTCATACGTATCACTTCAAGCGTGTTATACAAAAAATGTGGGTGAATTCGTGCCTGCAAGGCAACAAGCTCCGTTTGCTTTTGTTTGATCTCTGCCTTATACACCCGTTCAATATATAGATTAAGTTCGTCCAGCATATCGTTGAAGCTTCGAGAGATTTGTCCCAGCTCATCCTCTTGGGGATCTTGGATACGAGCTGTAAGGTCGCCATTTTTCACCTGACGGGTGAATTTAATAATCCGATTCGTTCGTTTAGCAAAGTTAATGACGAAAAAGGCAGGGAAAAGCACAGCAAACAGAATACAAACGACACTGATCGTTAAAATCGTATTACGGATACCCCGGTACGATTCCGCCATTTCCTCATTGGGAACTGCGCCAATCACGACATACCCTTCGTCCGGAGAAATCAGCTTGTTAATGTACATATTCTGCTTCGCCTGAATGATCCCAACATCGGAGTCCACATCGTCATATAATGATCGGGTCACTTCGACATAAGGGTACGTTTTCCCGTAATAGTTATTCCTTGAATCAAACAGAACCGTTCCATGGGTGGACAGAACGATAATTTCGCCCTTCAGGTTGTTCCCGTAGCTGGTAAGTGCATTGGAGATACTTTTGGAATTTAGAAACACCAGAAGCTGACCGGTATTTTTGAGTGTTTGCTTATTGTTAATGGGGACTTGTAACGAATATAACGAGGGGCTCCACTGATCGACCGCCTTCCGAATCCAGTAATTCGGAGCAGAGACGCTTTTACTTTCGGCAGCCATCACATCCGGTACAAAGGAACGCGCCGCATGCACCGGGAATTGCTTGAATTGCTTGTTCTCATTGAAGGTGGACAAATATTGCTGGTCGGCACTGTACAATATCAAATTGCTGATATCGCTATTTTCATCCAGCCAATTTTTAAAATAGGTGAGCACATCTGTTGAATAATCATGACTCTCCATGTACGTTTCGTCCATGCGGTGCTGTACATATTCGGAATACGCGTGGTCCATAAAAAAAGAAACGTTCATCGAGAGCGCCTCATTCCGGTACATATCCCGCACCATGTTCTGGACGGATTCATGCCGGAGATGGATATAGCGGTCAACACTCTCCATCGCTGCTTTCTGGGTATCCAGTTCCCGTCGAATCATGGACTGCGAAATGGATATATACGTGACATATGCAATCGTAATAATCGACAAAATGACAATACAGGAGAACAACAATAGTATCCTCAGGAACATGTTGTTTTTAAAATAAGCTGTGTATCTATTGCCCCTTTTCATCGTATAAGCCCTCCCGAATCGTTCATGCGTAAATAAAGTATATCATCTCCTTCGCTGGAAATAAGTAAGCGTATTCATGAAAAGTAGGATTTTCTTTAATTTAAACGCCATATCTTTAATTTAGCCTCTATTTAAAAACCGTTGTATTGATTATCTTTAGGGGGATAAATACTCGTTAGGGGGATGAGCTATGAAACGTAACAAGGTTCACAAGTTCGCTTTAAAATGGACTGCGCTGGTTTTGACTTCTGTCCTGTTAAGTCAAATCCTCTCTCCATCCGTTTATGCAGGCGATACCCTCCCATATGAAGGAGAAAGCGCCAAAGGACCGAATCAGCCTTATCAGCACGGATACGCCAGCTCTCATATTTTGGACTGGACTCCTACCCAAGATGTCTATGGAGATATGCTTCGCGCTCGAGTCCCACTGCAACAACGAAACAGCCCCTTTGCAGCTACACAGGCTCAGCCTGCTTTAAGCCCTGACACGCAAATGTTTGCACTTAGCGGCGATTATGGAAACGCTTTCTTCGATAGCTATCCCTATACCAATAAATTCAGTCAATACTTGTTTAACTATTGGCAGTATACCGACTATTACGGCTACTGGCATGGCATGCCTACCGCCCATGTACCCGAAGAGCTATACGATCCCCAAAAGGATTGGACGGAAAAATGGTTCGAGTTCGGCATTCTGAACATTCCAAATCCGGGGTATACGAATGCGGCGCACAAAAACGGCGTTCTCTCCATTGCCTGTATTTTTTTCTCGGATAATGACCGTGGACCGCAAACGTATAAGCAAATGCTCGTGCAGGATGCTCAGGGTGAATTTCCGGTAGCCAAAAAATTGGTCGAAATGGCGAAATATTATGGCTATGACGGCTACTTCATCAACCAGGAGGAAGCTTCAAAAGGCGTAGCTACAGAGGACATCCCCCGTTACAAACAATTTATGAAATACTTGCGAGATCAGGGCATGTATGTGCAATGGTACGACTCCACCGTAAACGAAACTGGTAAAATTGCTTATCAAAATGAGTTTAATGCGGTGAACAGTCCGTTTGTCAAAGACAAGCAATATGGACAGGTGTCCGATTCTATTTTTCTGAATTATTGGTGGGACAAAGCGAAGCTGAAAAGCTCCCGCGACCATGCAAAGCAATTGGGTCTGGACCCTCTTAAAACCGTTTTTGCCGGTATTGAGGGCGGGAACGGTGACTTTGGCAGATGGAAGCAAAATTACGATCTTCGTCTGAATATCGGTGATAACGGGCAGCCGATGAACAGTATCGCAACGTTGGGAGCAGATTTCACACATAATGCACTGGATGAAGAGTTTGGCGGGCAGGACACCAATCGCAGAGCTGACAATGTCTATCAATGGATGACCTTTATTCGCGACCGTGTCTGGTGGTCCGGTCCGAATCAGAATCCCGTCCGTGCACAAAGAAACTCAAATGTAGATTTGTCTGATGTAAAAGCTTCGGGCGCAAACTGGGACGGTATTGCGGCATATATCGCCGAACGTTCTGTCATCCGTGGCTCCCATTTTAATACCAGCTTCAATACCGGACATGGCTTGCAGTATGTCGTGAATGGAGCCATCTCCAATCCTAAAGAATGGTCCAACATCAATATTCAGGATATCCCGGTAACTTGGCAATGGTGGCTCGATACCAAAGGTAAACCGCTCTCGGTTGACTATGACTATGGGCCGAATTATACCAAAGGCACTCGGTTTACCTATCAGCCTGTGGGCGCTTATCAGGGTGGTAGCTCCCTCGTCGTTAACGGAGAGCTGAATTCAGATAACTTTTTACGCCTGTATAAAACGGATCTGTCGGTAAACAAGAATTCAAACTTGTCCATCACGTACAATAAGCCTTCCTCCGATGACAGCTCGGTGCTGAGTATCGGACTTATTTTCAAGGATAACCCCGGCCAGATCGTAAAAGTAAGCATCCCTAACTCTGGTAAACAAACCACGGGCTGGGTTAGCCGCAATTTGGATTTGAGCGACTATAAAGGAAAAACGATTGCATCTTTCGGTTTATCTTTTGATAACGCGAATAAAACAATCAAAAACTATCAGATGAATATCGGCCAAATCAAGATAACAGACAGTTCCGTCCTGAAACCAGCCGCGCCGACGGGATTCAAAATCACCAAGGCACTGACCGATACGAACGAAATGCTCGTAGCCTGGGACCTTGAGGATTACTCCAAAGTTAAACAATACAATCTGTATGAGAACGGCTCCTATATCGGCGGAATTTATGACTCAACCTATTATATTAAGACCCTAAACCATAAATCAGGTAAATTAATGCTTACTGCAGTTGGGGCTGATGGAACGGAAAGCGAACCAGCTCGATTAAGCTACGATCTGAATGCTACCGTCAGTCACATTGAGGTGGAGACTAAAGAAAACGGTGAGGCTACAGTAACGTGGAAAAATCCCTCTGAAGCGGACGGAACGGTTAAATTAACCTTGACCACCGACTATACGGACACCGTATTCCATAAAACCATTACGGCGGACAATGGCGCTGAAACGGCTACGTTTACCGATCTGCCCACAAATGGTGATAGCTACACACTACGTATCGCCATCGGCAATCATGAACCTGTAGCATACACCGGGCATCTCGCAGACACGACGATAGAGCCTTATGCAAAAGAGAATGTGACGATCACTGGGTCAACGTATACGCTCGCTCTACCCACCTTGAAGGACTGGCATTATTTATATGTATACGAAAACGATGTGCCCAAACAATTTGGCGTAACCTATGTATCAAAAAAGTTTCCTTACATTGTGCGGGGAAGAACAAAATTAAGTGAACTCACTTTTACCCCTACTTCTCGTACCAGCTCGCTAAAGATCGTGCTTGAAGATTATGCAGGCAATCAGGCCACCACATATATAAGATAGCTTTGTGCAAGAATCCCTTTGTCTTGATATGAAGAGTTCCTTCAACGGGACGACGGTCTCTATCTGGTGGATGAGGCCGTCGATTCGTTGTTCGAACATATAGCTCAAATTCAGCCATAGGGACATACGCATAAAAGGCACAATAGCGAGAAGTCCAATTCAATAGACTTCTCGCTATTGGCTATATTGGGCAGAATCATGCACATATCAATATAAAGCCCATTTTTCCGTGCATAGCTCCATAAAAGAATGAGCTACCTGTTCACATTCGTCGTACCCCAAACTACCAGAATGAGCAAAAAGAATGGGATATTCGTTGTTTCTTTTTTCCTCTCTCATATCAAACATATAGTGATTTCCACTACCGTCCATCGCAAACGACACGGCACCTGGCATATAAGCCGGCAGCTCATAGGCGAGGTTCATTTCTCTCAAATCTTCGGTATCGAAAAACTGAAAATAACGTTCTCCATTTTGAAATTCCCCGCCATTAGAGTACTTCAGGAATTCTATGTAACTATTAGGAAATTGTCCTTGGGGCAAATGCCAGCTAACAGGATCTAGCGGTTTATATTGATCATAAAGTGGAGACGATTTCGGAAAAGGGTTCACTTGTCTTTGTTGGATTTCGTGAATTTCCTGCTCCGATAGCTTTATGTTCCATGTTTTCAAAAAATTTGCGATTTGTTCACCAGTTGCTACCGGACATTTTATAAATTGATGTTCAAAGTGAATACTCCACATAATAACCACCCTCCCTACCTTGGTGTCTCTAAGAGTTGTTGTTTCTACCTTCTCTATCTTTTTCAACCCATTCGGCCAAACGTTAGATCTTCCATACAAATCACAGGCCCCTCGTGAAATCCATAAGAGATAGTTTGTAATATTTCCAGTTCCTTGTCATTCGCCAGTCTAAAGCACTCAATTGAAAATACACCGCCCGGACAGGAAAGAAACGAGACCTCGTAAAATGTGATCTCTATGTTGTGATAATAGCTAAAGTCAAAGCTCCCAGCGAGTACCAGCTTGGGCCGACTTGTATAATCATAAATGTAATAATGGTCAATGTTATTTTGAGAAAGTATTTCATTCAGTTGCATCAGTTTGGATTGAATGGAATGATTCATAATCTTATGCCCCTCCCCACACATGCGGCTATTCCCTATCCGTCACCGCCTGCCACGCTTCTGTTACATTTATAGGAGATTTATGACTGGTCTCTCCGCCACCTTCCTGAGTCCATAGCGGTGGATAATAAGCAAATACCTCTCCTGGCTGAAGTAGTTCCATATCCGCCTGCCAACCATTCCAGCGGAATGTCTGGTAGAACAAGCCCAAATCTCCCTCAGCCAACCAGCTCAAGAAACCGGAATAGGCCAGCTCTGTGGATTCCCACTCCAATGCATCCGGTGCAATATAGTAGATGTGGCCGCTGCGTCCAAACTTCCCTGTATCCAATCCAAAGAAGCCGCCTGCTGCATCATAAGCCACAATCAGCATTCCCCCAAGTGCAGAAACGCTCGCTGGCTCTTGCAGCCCGTTCCATGAAGCCAAACTACCGTAAATTCCGGGCCCGCCTACACCCAGTAAGGTGATCCATCCGTGGTCAAACATGATCCCACCTGTTTCATAGGCAACCGTTCCCAAATACGATTTTGTACTCGCCTGCAGACGGTATAGCGCATCTCTCCTAGCAGATTCCGATTCTGCCGATACAATGCGATATGGATTATTCCCTTCTTGCAGAATATTTCTGACCTCTTCCCATGCATGGTTGTCCTGATCCACCAGCTCATCAACCGTTAATATATGCATGTTCATTCCCCTTCCTGTATTCCAAGATCCTTTTTTCAACCTGTGAACTGATTTTTGAAAACCTGCGTTTGCTCTAGAATCACCCACTGATTCTGCTCGTCGTATCCTTGTACAATCGCCGTGATCTCATGTCTTGGATACATCCACTCGGATGGGGTCTTTTCCGCATATGAATGGGTGTCTGCCAATCCGACTGCATCATACTCGAAAATTTGAACAAGTGTTCCGTGTGGAAAAAAGGCTTCAATATATCCGCTTACCTTAGTCCCAACCGGTAGATCGGTTTTGGTTTGATGCCATTCCTTGTTGAAGGTGTGCAGATTGTTGGACCAGACTTCTTCAAACTCTTTTTTTGTAATTTTCGTATAATAGGGCTCTGTATCATCAATCGCTTTCTCGGCTAACAAGAAATGATATTGCTCGTGCTTGCGATTAGAAGCAATATACGTGCCATCATCCTGGATAACAATTTGCCGATAGGCTGCGCCGTCTGAGTCTATTTCAAAATACCAGGTTCCCATACCTGGTTCCGGACAATCTTTAAGATATTTCATTGGCCCCTCCTATAAGGATGTATAACCGTGTCATTTCATCTTTCTTATTCCGCTATAGGTCCTTGTCAAATATGCGAGATATTCCGAACGCGTCAGTCCTCCTGTTTGGCGATTGAACTCATCGTACGAAATGTCTTCCGGGAATCCGAATTCAGCCAGTGCTTTTCGACGCTCCTCCTTATACAACGGGTTAGCCAGCGTGTGGTGCCACTCCCGCTCTTCCCAAGGACCAAAACAGTCCGCAAAGATACCTGAAAACACACCGTGATCTAAAAATTCCCGCGAAGACTTGAACGCTGTCTCCCCTTCCGGTTTGGAAATTGTGCCCGTTCCCCAGGACAGCCTATATATTCTTTCCTTACTGCTATCCGTGCTGCTGCCGTAACCAATCGGAAACACAATATCCTCTTCCGCCAACGGTTTATGCCCTACTCGCTCGTAGGCTCCACGCATAAAGGAATCATCCATGACAATCCAGGTTGTATCAGATAACGGGGCGGCTGTGATGGATTCCAAAGTTATTGAACGGTCACGACTTGTACACAAATACGGACGTACGAATAAAGGCATCGTCATGACACTGTTCCATATGCTCTCCTTTGCAAACAACTGATCCTTTTGCATTTGGCGCAGATCTCCGACGACCAGTACATATCCATCTGTGAAAAGGTCTATTTCCACGCGGAAGATGTCTCCTGGGACCGCTTTATAGCGCTGATTTTTCATATGCTTCAGTCGGTGCAGCCTGCGATCGTAATCCTTAGGCACAAGTGACGGATATTGCTGAAGCCAATCGATGATCTCTTCTTTACTATGTAAATGCTCACATCCCGTAATAGGGAGTTTCACACCCGTTTTGCTATTCACAGCAGTAACATAACTAAGAGGACGATCCCTTCTAATGCCTGCTGAAAAGGTCACGCCTTCTGCCTTGATGCTCGAAACACTTGTGTAATTCAGCTTTTTCTCTTTGCCACGAGCCGTTTTAGGCAAAACAAATGCCCGGTCACGCGTAAGAATCTCTACATCGGATTCTCCATAGGTATCCTCAGTGGAAGAAATTCGCTTGCGAATAACATCCCCATCCATACAAATAAAGTACCCTTCTTTAATTTTTACCACGTCCCAATGCTCTTCCAGCACCTCCAGCCCGAAGTACGGTCGTAACGCGTTCGTTAACCAACTATTCATCTGCTCCTCCTGTTCCGAGTATCATTCGATAGACTTCATCTCTGTTATTCCAGAAATTATAACATAACACGGCATGCAACTCGCTTATTCCTATACTGTTCCAGCTTGAGCCAACTCCTCCTGAATCCAGCTACTGCTGGTAGACAGTTGGAGCAAGTCGTTCGCAATCTGTTTGACCTGTTCTTGCAGCACGTGTGGCTGATCGGTTCCTTCCAGAAAGCGACTCAAAAAATGAAGAAATACATCTACCTTCCTAAGCAGCATCAATACAGGTAAAGCATCAATCTCGTCGGAGGACAGATGAACTCGGCGGCTGAAGCCCTGGCAAAAATCCCGAACTGCCTGTGCCTCCTCCGGTTGTCCCAAAAAACCTGATAAGATGACCGCTGGTTCCATAACCCGAACGTCCAGCGTACAAAATTCAAAATCAAGCAGTGCAGTTACTAGACTACAATCCGAATCCTTTACCAACAAATTGGAAGCGTTCAGGTCTCCATGTACAAGCTGATGCGGCAGCTCTTCCAATGCATGAAGCGAATCTGTAATCTCTTCATATACTTTTCCTATCAATTGCAGCTCGTCATGCAAAGCTTTCAGAGGCTCAGGCGGATGTAAACAAAAGCCTTGAACCGTTTCACGGTTACACAATGGATAGGATTGCTGCAAAGCGTAATACGGTCGATAGACTGGAGTCAATTCAAGCTTGAATCTCGCAAGCACAGCAGATAATTCCCCCGTAGTCTCGCCAAAGGAATAAGCAAAGCTTGAATCCTGCTCCAGGGGTGATATACCTTCTATGTATTCGAACAGACACACATATTTACCGCTTTCCTTCTCCAGTTGAGCGAGCGTCTCTCCCGTGACCGTCGGAATAGGCTGGGGTATCCTGAATGATAGACAATGCTTGCTCAGCTCCTGCAAAACCGCATGCTCAAATTCAATTTTGTCCCGATCCCTGTGTGTATCGTAGACGCGCAGCACCCCGCTTCGCCCACTACTCTTAACAAAATACGTCGTATTATTCCAACCCCCGGTTCGTTTCTGCAGCGTTCCGTTCCACTCCGGCCAGTGCCGTCTTAGTATTGCTTCCAAGAATGTATCCTCCCTTTTGCCGGAGACAAAGGTATCCCGCAACCTATCATTTCATCAGCCTTGAGCTTATGAATTTGCAGCTATTATAACAAATATAGACGCCCGTTAAAATTGGACGTCCTTCTGTATCCTTCATTTCTTCAACTGTTTGTTGCGGATATTTTGCGGGGTGGCACCATACGCCGTTTTAAATTTTTTATAGAAAAAACTCATGCTGTTATATCCAACCTGCTTAAATATCATCTCGAACGGCAGGTTGGTATTCACAACCAGAGAATAGGCTGCATTGAGTTTGATGTTGGCAATAAGCTGAGTGTAAGTAAGGCCGGTTACTTTTTTTAACTTATTACTTAAATACGTACTATTGTAATTAAAATGATTGGATAGTTGCTGCAGACTTAAATGCTGATAATGCTCTTCCATGTAATTCAGAATAGAGGTAATATTATTTTCCTGCTGGTTCAAGTGAATATTATGCTCGCTTTCCAATACACGGACCAATTCTCCAAAAACAATCGGCAAATAAGCCTTGACCAATTCCATCGAATCCTCTTGCCTGGAAAAATACTCAATCAGAATTCTGCGCAGGATATATTGAAGGTTCTCATTATGCTGCGACTCAAAAATAATAAAGTGATTATGGTGCTGATGCTGGAGGACAGAGTTAGCGAGAAATTCGCCAATCAAGCTTTTTTTCTTGGATAACCGTTGCAGGAACAGGGAAGAAATCGTTTCTCTTTGCAGCAAGATATTAATAAGGATATCCTCCTCCCCCAAAGGAGCGATGCTGTGCGGCACATCCTTATCCAGAACACACACCTGGCCTTCACAAAGCTGAATTTCTTTGCCTGCGATGATTTGATTGCACTTGCCTGAATAAACATAGTTTAATTCGATAAATTCATGCATATGCTCCAGCATCGGAGCAAATCTATTATGCTTGCTAATATAAATATCATGTTCTCCGAAGAAAAACAAAGCAGGCATACGATACATATTCCGATTCACATCAAAGTATCGTTCATCCTCCGAATCTTCGGAGAGGTCGTTAATCACCTGGTTGTTTTGTTGTTGTAAAAGCTCAATTTCCGTTTTGGTTCTCAGCAACTGGTCCAACTCATGAAGGTTCATGAATACTGACTCCTCCTTCATTATATGATGGAAAAACGGGCGAGTTCTCCGCCCGTTGCAAAAGCTACCTGTATTTGATGGCTCCCATTAATTGTGGACTGCCGCCTGAGTTTTGCTTCCCTTTTCTCTAATAGCGATTCCCAGACAGATGAGTGCAGCAATCATAAATACAATTGCAGAAACGAGGAAGGCAAATGAGGCGGTTTCATTTCCAAACAACATACCCACCAGCTTGATGACATAAGGCGAAGCAAACGCTCCCAAATTCGAGCCTACCATCGCAATGGAAATGGATAACGTCTCACTGCCTTTAGGGACGATTTTAGTTAGTATGGTAAAAATATAAGGAATAAACAGCGCAAAACTAAAGCCAATGATCAGCATGGCAACGGTAACCAGGGTCACATTCTGAGCAAACCACAGGAGTACAAAACCTGTTGCTGTCAATAGACTGGAGATAAAGGGTGCGTAATTTCTAAACCACTTATATATTCTACCAAACAAGAAGCCTGCAATCATGGTTGACAAGGAAAATAGCGTTAACGCAGTTCCTAAAAAACCAGCATTGGACATACTCTTTTCAGCAATCATAATGCCTGTTTTGGTATACACAATCATAATAAAAGTCATAAACAGGAAAAGTGCGGCCCCTAATCCGAGTACAGGTATGGATACTCCGCCACTCCTATGGCCCGTTCCTGTTGAGCTTACTGTAGGCTCCCCACGCTCTGGTTCGGGAATGACAAGAAAGAATAACAGCGCAATCGGAATGGTGATCGCATAGCATAAAAAGGCGAATTGCCAGTCGATTAAGGCAAGCTGTCCTGCCACAAAGGTAGCCAGACTGCTTCCGAGCCCTTGAACGGCGCTTTGAAAGCCTACTAATTGGGCACGTTCGTCCCCTTCAAAAAAATCGCTAATTAAGCTGACAGCCAGCGAATTGAACATTCCGAGACCTGCACCGAGCACCAAACGCAACGCGAGAATCCATGTAATGTTAGTCGTGAGCATAGGAAGTATACCGCCAATGACCACGAGCGAAAGTCCTAGCAGGACTGTATTTTTTTTGCCCAATCGAGAAGAGATCGGACCACTCAACAGCACAAACAGCATCATCGAGAAAGATGGAATCGTAACTACGCTTTCAATCAGCGAGCTGGAAACTCCTGATAATTGATTCAGCATCATCGGTATGACAGCCGAAATGGCACTCGCTGATGTCAGAACTAAGGAAATGGACAGCAACGCCGTTTTAAACAACACTTTGTTCCTAATATTCATCAAGCATCTCACCTCTAGTCTATGTTATTTAGCCTCTGGTTGCATGTGCAGGAACCTGGGTAGCCTGGCAGTATCTGTACTGGAATGCGTACTGTCCAGAACCGACCGTAAACGTCATTTCATGATCTTCGCCCCTTTGGAAAATCGCCTGTTCCCCTATAGAACCTAATTTCCCGGCCAGCTCCTGTGGCACATTATCAGGCGGATACTGAATCGACGGATATTGCGTGGCAATGGTCTGCTGCAGTGCATCCGGCTCCATCACTCCCGGAAGTGTAATCTTGGCCGTCGTATTATGCGGTACAAGAACCGTCATCTGCATTTCCTCATTCACGATTTTCCAATGGACCTCAAGCGCGCCATATGGCGTCTCCAGTTTCCCGCGGGCCGAAGTAAGATTGGCAGGCGGTTTGGGAGCTAAACGTGATTTTTTATAGCCCGCTTCAAGCACATCGATTCCAGCAATATTTTGGTACATAAAGTCTCCAACTGATCCGTACGAATAGTGATTAAACGAGTTCATATCGGTGCTCCAGAACGAGCCATCCACTTTGATGCTGTCCCAATGCTCCCACATAGTCGTTGCCCCCCGTTCAACCTGATAGAGCCATGAAGGATAGTCATTTTGAAATAAAATCTTGTAAGCTACATCCGTATAGCCATTGTCGGATAAAACCAGGCATAGGTAGGGTGTGCCCACAAAGCCGGTATCCAGATGCATATCATTTTTTTCTATGAGCGATACGAGCTCCTGAATCACTTGCTTTTTATACTTTTCGGGCACCAATCCGAAGTGCAGAGCCACAACCTGTGCAGTCTGGGTATTGGAGGTCAATTTGCCAGCGTCATCGAAGTAGCGGTTCGCAAAAGCGGCTTTAATCCCCTCATGCAAGCTTCTATATGTGTTGTAATCGGTATAGCGATTCAGCAATTTGGCCGTCTGTGCCAAAATATGAGTCGAATACGCAAAGTAAGCAGTTGCCACCAGCGTTCCGTCCGTCGCCCCAAAATAGCTTCCTTCCTCGCTATCCAGCGCCAGCCAGTCCCCAAGCTGCAAACCGGTATCCCAAAGATATTCTTCGTTCCCCTGGGCGCGGATATAATCCACCCATGCTTTCATACTGTCATACTGCTGGGCTAAAATTTGCTTATCTCCATAGCATTGATAAATGGTCCATGGACATATAACCGCCGCGTCTCCCCATGCTGCAGTCGTTTTGTCCATATTATCGGCAAAGGTTCCTTTGAGGACATCCGGCACTACAAAAGGCACTGCGCCATTTTCCAGCTGGTTGTAAGCCAGATCCTTCAGCCACTTGCGGAAGAAGGAAGCCGCATTCATATTGAAGCTGGCCGTTCTGGCAAAAATCTGTGCATCGCCGGTCCAGCCTAATCGCTCATCACGCTGCGGGCAATCGGTCGGCACATCCAGGAAATTCCCCTTTTGCCCCCACACAATATTGTGCTGGAGTTGATTCAGCTTGGGATCGGATGTCTCAAACAAGCCCACAGTCTCCATGTCCGAATGCAGAACAACGCCCGTAAAATCTTCAATTGCAATGCTATCCGGAAAGCCTTCAAGCTTCACATACTGAAAGCCCTGAAAAGTGAAATGCGGCCGAAATATCTCCGTCCCCTTCCCGCTGCAAATGTACGTAATCTGCTGCGCTGCATCACGAATGTTATCTCTGTAAAAGTTCCCTTGCTGATCCAGCACTTCACCATGCACCAGATTTAAAACCGTACCTTCAGGGGCTTGAACTTTAAATTCCAGCCAGCCTACCATATTTTGACCTAAGTTAAGCACCAGCTCACCTTTGGGGGTTCGAATGAGTTCAACAGGCTTCAATCGGTTCATTACACGGACAGGCTCGTTCTCCTGGGCAATCAGATGACTTAACGGGAATGAGACGACCTGCATCATTTTCCGCTCGGTCAAGGAGCTATGTTCGGCTGCCTGTTGCTGCTCAAGTCGGGCATCATAGATTTCACCGTTATAAATATCCGACATTAAAATGGCACAGCTCGCTTCCTCCCAGGAAGAATCCGAGCAAATGACTGCGGAACGGCCATCCTCATAGCTAATCTTCATTTGAAATAACAATGCATTCGTATTCCCGTAGGTATCCTTGCGCTTCTGCCAGCCCAGATAACCGCTATACCAGCCTTCTCCCACCGTTGCTGTAATTCGGTTATGCTGCTCCCGAAGGGTAGAAGTCACGTCATAAGCTTGTACCTGGACACGATCGTTATAATCCGTCCATCCCGGGGTAAAGTAGGCATCGCCCACTCTTTGTCCATTTAACTCCAGTTCATACAGACCAAGGCTTGTCGCATAAATGACTGCTTTTTTCACTTTTCCCTCAACCGTAAAACACTTGGAAGCGGCAAAAGGAGCTCTTGTCTGAAACTGTTCATGGATGCTCCGCTCCTTCACCGTGATCCATTGTGCCTTCCAGTCCTGCTCGTGGAGCAGTCCCATCTCCCAATAGCCGGACTCACTCCATTCCGATTCCTCCGGTTCGCTGTCACCCACTCCCTGAGCCCATACTTTTACCCGATAATAATATCTTTGTCCTGATTCCAGTGGAGGGCCTTCATATGGAAACAATATGGATTGATCCGAATAGGAAAAATGATTCCAGAGCAGCGGTTCAAAAGTGGGATTTAGAGATACCTGCAGCTGGAACCTTTTTTGGGAAACATACATTTTGTCAGATTCGATCTGCCAACTTAACCGCGGCTGTAGACAGCCCAGACCGATCGGATTATTTAAATGTTCGCATCTAAGCGCTTTCACTTTTAGCATTCTTATGTCCTCCCTGAGGTCTTCTTTTGTATTTCCATACTCAAATTAAAACGCTTCCATAGACTGTGCGCAATGTTGTATCCCTGCATGTTGTATGCTTGATTTACAGGTGTTGAAATTCCAATCCTGATATCGAATCTTAAAATGGATTTATTGGATAAATATGTACATCGACAAGATAGCTGCATCCATTAAAAAAGCCTGAATCCGTTGGGGGCGGATTCAGGCTTGATTCTTTCCAGAAGGAAGGCCTATCTATTCATTTTTTAGCCGGCTTATGCCTGTCCGGCTATCGCCTCTTCCGGCGTGGATGTCGGATACAAGTGACAGGCTACCTGCCGACCCGGTGCAGCTTCTGCAAAGATCGGCTGTACTTTGCTGCAAATATCCATGGCTGCCGGGCAGCGGTTATGAAACGCACAGCCGCTTGGCGGATTTTCCGGGCTGGGCACATCGCCCTTGAGCACAATCCGCTCACGCTCGGCTTCCGGATCAGCTACAGGGACCGCAGACATCAATGCCTTCGTATACGGATGCAGCGGCTCCTTGAACACTTCCTGGGTCGGTGCAAGCTCGACCAGCTTGCCCAGGTACATCACACCAACACGGTCGCTGATAAATTTGACGACCGACAAATCATGGGAAATGAACATGTACGTCAGGTCGTATTGCTTTTGCAGGTCCTTCATCAGAT
>NZ_JH601056.1:733892-735651 GCF_000245715.1 Paenibacillus sp. Aloe-11
GCTCGTCACACACGATAAATTTGGGGTGAAGCGCCAGTGCCCGTGCAATCCCAATCCGCTGACGTTGGCCGCCCGAGAATTCATGCGGGTAACGATGAGCGTGATAAGGAGATAATCCGACCACTTCGAGCAGCTCTTCCACACGCTCTTTGAGCTGTTCTTTGCTCCATTTCTCATGCGTGATAAGCGGCTCTTCCAGCACCTGCTGCACCGTCCACCTCGGATCAAGCGAAGCAAACGGATCTTGAAACACCATTTGCATATCCGTTCTGAATTTGCGCAGCTGTTCTGTATTCAGCTTCCGTATATCCGTGCCGTTAAATAGAATCTCTCCATCGGTTGGTTCGATCAATCTGAGAATGGCCCGTCCGGTTGTGGATTTGCCACAGCCGGATTCTCCCACGATTGCCAGGGTTTCACCCTGCTGTACAGTCAGGTTAATTCCATCCACCGCTTTGACTGCTCCCACTTGCCTGGAAAAAAGTCCTTTTTTGATCGGATAGTGTTTTTTCAAATTACGTATTTCAAGCAGTGTACTCATGATATCCCTCCTGCTGTAACAAGCAGCGGCTTTTGTGCCCGGGTTCCACTTCCACAAGCTCCGGGGCCTCTGCAAGGCAAATTTCCTTGGCAAACTGACAGCGTGGTGCAAAACGACAGCCTTTTGGCATATCAAGCGGGTTGGGAACCTGACCCGGAATAGAGGCTAGGCGCTCCTGATCACTGTTCAATTGTGGCAATGAGGCTAACAGACTCTGTGTATACGGATGCTTGGGAGCTTTAAAAAGCGTTTTGACATCCGTTTCTTCCACGACTTGCCCAGCGTACATAATTACGACCCGATCACACATTTCAGCAACAACACCAAGATCATGGGTAATCATCAGAATAGATGTCCCTTCGGACCTTTGCAGCTCACGCATCAAATCAAGAATTTGCGCCTGAATGGTTACATCAAGTGCTGTTGTCGGCTCATCTGCGATCAGCAGCTTCGGATTGCAAATCATCGCCATTGCGATCATAACCCGTTGGCGCATACCGCCCGAGAGCTCATGCGGATAAGAAACGGCTACCTTCTCTGGACGCGGGATGCCCACCTTCGTCAGCATTTCCACGGCCATCGCTTTCGCCTTCTGTTTACTTACACCGTGATGGTATCTGGCAGACTCCGCAATCTGCTTGCCGATTTTGAACACGGGATTCAGCGAAGTCATAGGCTCCTGAAAAATCATGGCCATCTCGTTGCCACGAATCGAACGCATTTTTCGCTCTGAAAATTCCAGCATGTTCTCACCGTTAAACCGTACTTCACCAGCGGCTACTTTCCCAAGTCCTTTGGGGAGGAGCTGCATAATGGAAAGGGAGGTAATACTCTTGCCACACCCGGATTCCCCAACGATTCCGAGTGTTTCCCCTTGGCCAACCGACAGATCGACGCCGTCCACTGCCCGGATGGTTCCAGCCGCAGTCTTGAACTCCGTTCGGAGATTGGTTACTTCAAGCAGTTGTGCCATGCCCTCTTCCTCCTCCTTGGCCATCATGAACCTTCACGTTATTCATCCAAGAGAACAAGCTTATTCGGACTTGCCCATCGTTTGCAGATGCTTCATGCTGCCATACAATTTTGTAATATGCTGATACTCTTTTTCTGAATGAAATGAGCATTGTCCACGGCCATAGGCCTTGGCTGTTTCGACTGCAAACTTGGCCGCCAGCGCAATATCGCCTTCGTGACTGGCCCCCGTCGCACTGCCTGGCA
>NZ_JH601056.1:735661-736129 GCF_000245715.1 Paenibacillus sp. Aloe-11
GGCCGTAATGGCTACACCAACCACCGGAGCAGATGTTGCTACCGCTGGCTGCAAAATGCTGTTGATGTGGTACAAATCATTGCCATAAGGCGTGATATCCTGCGTCGTTACAGCAAAAGTGACACACGGCTCGCCGGTTACGTTCTGGGCAATATCGACAAGGTCTTCACTGATCCGCAGCACATAGCCTTCACGTACCGTCGGAGAAATGGCAATACCTTTATGGTTGATGACGCGGTTCCCTTTGGTCGTATCTATCGACAGGATCGCTTCCATTTCGGGAGTCACTTCATATTGGTTCATCGTCAAAATATCTACGGGTGAATCCATAAATGGAACCGGATCATGGGGCTGAGTGGGTGCGTCCGGGCAAATATGTGTACAGATGATCACGTCTCCGTCAAGCACATCTCCTTTAGACTGCATAGACAAAAGCTTGGCCGCCGCCGCAATGGCCGCTGCCGCTCC
>NZ_JH601056.1:736139-816298 GCF_000245715.1 Paenibacillus sp. Aloe-11
TCGGATACAAATCCGATCATTTCCGGTCTGGCTCCAAGCCCGCCAAGGCGGCCAACTACGCCCAGAGTTGGAGAATTCCCTCCCTGAATGCGGCCGTTTTTCCCGGCAATGACGATTTTAATAAAATCCGTAGAGCCCTTATCGCCTTCTACGGTTGAGACCGTGATCTCCGCTTGACCCAGCTGCTCCAGGTAAGCTTTGACTTCTGCCCCACTGGCAGACGGGCTATCCAAAAGTTCATATACTTCATAGACTTGCTTCATCATGCTGCAGATCCCCTTATGCTTCTTTTTGTGTTGTTTTCAGATATTTAAGCGCCGTCAAAGCGTATACCTTCGCAGATTGAATGATCTGCCATACCGGAGCCTTTTCATTAAAATTATGAATGGTCCGCAGTTCGGCAGGCCCGTATTGCAATACCGGGATGTTGTATTTGCGGAACGCACGTGCATCGCTGGTTGCCCATTGCAGTACACCATAGGCCTCTTTGCCACTGACCTCAGCGATAGATTCTACGAGCTCATGCACAATCGGTTCGGTGGGCGGCGTCCAGTTGGCATTGCCATAAAATCCGAATTGTTTGGGTTCAGCATCAATACCTACACTTGCAAGCAATTCCTTCGCTTTTGCCAGTACATCCCGGTAATCTACGCCAAATGGAACACGGGAGTCCACTTGTACTGTGCAACGGTCGGCAACCACATTGACTTTGGTGCCCCCCTGAATCGTACCAATGTTCACTGTTACATGATCAAACGCTTGTCCATAGCTCGGGTTTTCCCGTTCGCTTGCATAACGTTTGGAGATTTCAATAATTTCTTGGACTTCCTCCGGAATATCCGGCTTGATGTCCCACAGTTGCTGCAGAGCTTCAATCCCTCTGGCCGCCTTCAAAATAGCACTTTCACCTGCGATCGGCTGCAAACTGCCGTGACCTGGCGTACCCTCAACGGTAAATTCAAACCAGCAGCTTCCTTTTTGCCCGATGGTCGGGTTTTGCGGGCCCGAAGGCTCTGCGATCACAGCAGCCGTTCCTTCAATCAGTTTTCTTTCCAGCACCCAAGGTACACCAAGATGTCCCCCGGTTTCTTCGTCTGGAACTACAAGCAGCGACAATGCCCCTTCGAGCGGTACGCCAAGCTTGGAAAACAGCGCAACGGTAAATATCAGTCCAGCCAGTCCGGCTTTCATATCCGAAGCGCCGCGGCCAAGCAGATAGCCGTCACGAATTTCGCCGCAGAACGGATCAAAATCCCAGCGGGTAAGATCCCCTGCTGGCACAACGTCGGTATGCCCACAGAAAATCAGCTTTTTTCCATCCGTTGTTGCAGTGCCATAATCGGAAATGAGATTCCACATATTCGGCCCGGATTCATGTACAGTTGTTTCAATCCCCGCTTCTTTAAGGTAGTCCATAATAAACTGGCTGATTTCACGTGAATCGCCTGGAGGATTTTCCGAAGGAAACTGAATCAACCGCGAGCAAAGCTCAAGCAGCTCATCCTGCCGTTTATCTATTTCATCAAGAACTAGCGTCTTCCAGTCTGTCATTTTATTCCATCTCCTTCACTTTTTTATTCCATGTAGTGTAGTCATCTACAGCTCCCACCCCGAAATAGCAGTCTACTTCAGATGTAAAATGATAGCCTTCGGCTGTAGTCAACCGAAGGCATCCAGGTAAGATGAGCAACCTACTCTTTTTTCAATGAATAGAATCGAATAACTTCATCCGGGTAGTACACATATCCTGTGATGTTCTTGCTCATGCCGACAACCCGATTGTATTCATACAGGTACGCCCAAGGGGAATCTTGATTGATAAGCTCTTGCGCTTTGCCATACAGCTCTTTTCGTTTATTTCCATCCTGCTCTTTGCCTGCTTGCTCCCACAGCTTATCCACTTCCGGATTGGCGTAATGCACATAGTTCGAGGAACCGCCGCTGTACATCAGGAAGCCAAGATGGTAGCCTGGGTCATTGACGAAGGAGGTCCATTTGGAGATGTATGATGTCAGGTTGCCTTCTCTTTGTTGTTCAAGAAATTGTGCACGAGCAACGTTGACAACGTTCATCTTTACACCGATTTTGGCAAGTTCAGCTTGAATCAACACGGCATCATCCGCCCAGTCCTGGAAGCCGGAGCCCAGGGTCAAATCAAAGCTAAAGCCATTCGGGTAGCCTGCTTCAGCTAGCAATTGTTTTGCTTTGTTCAGATCATGCTTATAGCTGTAGCCTGCATCAGTGTAGCCCGGCGTGTTGCTCGCTACGGAACTCTTCATTTGCTTCGCTTGACCGTACATGACATCATTGATTAATTGGTCATAAGGAATAGCATAAGAGATTGCCTGACGAACTTTTGGGTTATTAAAAGGCTTTATTTTGTTGTTCATGGCAAAATACAAAATCCGGTTACTTGCGTTGGATTGAACCTTCAACTCGGAATTGCTTTCCAGCTTCGCTACGTCCTTGGCAGGAATTTCAATGGCCATGTCGACATCGCCTTTATCCAGCAGGAGTACACGATTGGAGGCTTCCTTGGTAAACTTCATCGTGACTTTGCTCAGACTTGGCGCACCTTGCCAGTAGCTGGAATTGGCATTAAAGACGGCTTCTGTCGCCGGGTCCCATTTTTCAAGCTTGAACGGACCAGAGCCTGCTGCATTTGTTTTCAAAAAGTCGCCATCGCCCTTTTCTTTGACAAGCACGTCATCCACGATAGAGAAGTTGTACAAGGACAGAATTTGCAGGAACATATGATTAGGCTGGGACAAGGTAATGACAACGGTGTGCTCATCCGGTGCAGTAGCGGTTTTGATAGAGCTCATGCCGTAAAGAAAGCTGCCGGAATCGGAATTTTTGAGCCGCTCAAAGGAATACAACACCGAGTTGGCGGTCAGCGGGTTGCCGCTATGGAATTTAACGTCTTTACGCAGATGCATTGTATAGATCATGTTATCAGCGGAAACGTCCCATTTCTCAGCCAGCATGGGCTTGATTGTCTCCGTATCTGCGACTTCGCCGCTGTCCGTAGACTTCTTGCCGTAGGTGACAAGCTGGTCATAGAGCGCAAGCACAAGTGTATCGGATGTAAGATCACTTGCTTCAGCAGGGTCCATGGTCGACCCTCCCTCCGAGTAGGCAAGCGTAATCGCCTTGGGCGGGGCTGAAGCTTCTGCGCCTTTCTCACCGGATAAAGCGGATGGGCTATTGGCATTGCTTGCGCAGCCTGCCGTCCAAAGCAACGTAGACAAGACGACAATTAGAGAAAGACTTTTTTTCAACATGGCTTACGTTCTCCCCTTTGATGATCTATTATTTTATTTGCTAGAGCGCAGTCTAGGATCAAGAACATCCCGCAAACCGTCTCCAAGCAAATTGAAGCCCAAAATAGCTGTCGCAATTCCAAGACCCGGGAAGGTTACAATCCACCACTCACCGGAAATGATATACGCCCGCCCTTCTGAAATCATCGCTCCCCACTCAGCAATCGGGGGTTTGACACCAAGTCCCAGGAAGCTAAGACTGGCAGAGGTCAGAATGGCGAAGCCCATTCCAAGGGTTGCACTCACAAGCAGCGGAGCAAGTGCATTCGGCAGAATGTGTCGAAACAAGATCGTTCCGTTCGTTACACCGATCGCCCGGCTGGCCTCCACAAACTCCTTCTCCCGCAGAGAGATGGTTTGTCCGTGAATCAGTCTGGCGAATTCGGGGATACCCACAATACCCACAGCGATGAGTGCACTCATCAGTCCTGGTCCCATGGCTGCGGCAATTGCCATGGCGAGCACCAGCGAAGGGAAAGCAAGCAGGATATCCATACAGCGCATAATAAGACTGCCCATTCGACCGCCATAGAACCCGGCGACTGCTCCAAGCGGTACGCCGATAATGAACGAGATCGACACGGCGATCATCCCTGTCCAAATACTGATTCTCGCCCCGTAAATCACACGGCTGAGAATGTCACGTCCGTAATTATCAGTTCCAAACCAATGCTCCGCACTTGGCGGCAACAGCTTGTTCGCCGGGTCGGTTACATAAGGATCATGTGGAACGATCCATGATGAGAGGATGGCGACGAGCGTCCATCCCACAATAAAGATAAAGCCGATTAAAGCGAGCTTGTTGCCAAACAACAAACGCCAAAAGGTCTTTCTTTTCGGTATAGCGGCTGTGTTGGGCTGAGGCACAGCCGCTTTTGCCGCCAAATCACTTGCAGTGCTCATCCGAGTACCTCCCCTACTTTTCGTGCTTCATGTCATCATTCGTACCGGATACGTGGGTCAATTAATCCGTAAATCAGATCAACTCCGAGGTTGATAAAGCTGTAAATCAGCGCACTTACCAGGGTAAAGGCTTGTATCGGTGCATAATCAGCCGCCAAAATGGAATCCGTCACATAGCTGCCCACCCCTGGCCAGGTAAAGATCGTTTCGGTAATAACCGCCCCACCAATCAGGTACCCAACCTGCAAACCAAGTACGGTAAGCGTTGGAATAAAAGCATTAATGAGGGCGTGCTTGTAAATGACAATCCCCTCACGCAAGCCCTTGGCTCTGGCTGTACGGACAAAATCCTGGCCGATAACCTCCAGCATGCTGGAACGCATCATCCGTGCCACAATCGCCATGGTGCCGGTGCTGAGACAGATTGCAGGCAGAAGCAGATGGGACAGGCTGCTTTTTAGAGCTACAAAATCTCCCGTCATCAAGCTATCGAGCACATAAAACCCTGTAATGTGCGTGGGAGGATTGATGTCTCCACTAATCCGGCCCATTGGCGCTGGAGCTATCCCCCATTTGGCATAAAAAATATAAATGAACAACAGTCCGATCCAGAAGATAGGCATGCATGCACCGATTAAGGAAAACACACGTGAAATGTGGTCAACAATCGATTCTTTGCGGGTCGCCGCCAGAATGCCAATCGGGATCGCCACCAGGACGGCAATGATCAAACTCGCCAATGCCAGCTCGATGGTTGCCGGAAACCGGGTAGCAAAGTCACTTGCCACCGATTGCCCGGTGTGGTAAGCCTGGCCCAGATCACCGTGGAACAATCCAACTACATAATGAAAGAATTGAATGTACTTGGGCTGATCCAGCCCCATGCTGCTGCGAATATTTTCAATCGTCTCAGGTGTAGCCTGTTCCCCCGCAAGCATCACGGCAGGATCACCCGGAAGCACTCTCGAGATCATGAATGTGATGACGACAATACCAAGCAGTGCCGGAATCATTTGAATCAATCTACGTAGTGTGTAAACGGCCACAGCCTGTCCCCCTTTGCTCTTAATCCCTTTCTTCCTGTCACGTTTCTTCTCACTAGTTGTTATTTTGAATAATTGTACTAAGGAGGAGAGCTAGGTTCCACGTCCTGAACAGCTAAAAATAGTGGCGATTTTTGTCGTTTGCGCACTAAAGCAACTCATCATGTTATTTAAATGTTATGTATTAATGAAAAAAATCAAAAAACATGACAACATTACAGTAAAGCAGTATAGCATTTTCATATGATTGTATATAAAATGCACAAAGACCCTCATCCAACAGGACAAAGGGCCTTTATCAAATATGAAATAGTCAAACTCTTATATACTTAATTCTCTCCTCATTCCACTTCCTGTTGATTTTCCTGATACTTCTTATAGCTTATTGTCCCTTTTCCTTTTCTTACCCCCAACATCATGATAGCCATAGCAGCTACCAAAACCGCTATAAGCACAAAGGGAATATATTTGTCTACCCGATACAGGGTGGTCGTCAAAATAGGAGCAATGATCGCGGAAATTCCCTGTACCGCTGCTACCAGACCTGCGGCTCCCCCTTGCTGTTCCTTACTGACCGAAAGAGAGGCACCGGCCATAAATCCGGGCATCAGCAAGCCTGTACCTATACCAAACATAAAGAACGCTGCATAGTAAACGGCCAAGCTGGTTGAAATCAGAAATAATCCCATGCCAGTAATCAGGAACAGAGAACCAAGCAAAATCATCGGCTTCGGCTGCCATTTAAGCCATTTCATCTGGATAATCTGCACAATCAGCATCGCTGCCCCGGAAAACATGAGCCCAAAAGAAACTACTCTTGCCGTTTCTTCGGATGTAAGACCCAATTGATCTTGAAAATAAAAACCACCTATAACCTGAATAGTCACAATGCTAATCATCGTAACCAAGCCTGCAAGCAAATATATTCTTAGGCCAGGCTGGAAAGGGTTAATCCGAGCTAGTTTTTGCTGAATAACGGGTTTGGCAGCCGGAATCGCCAGCAGAGACACCACGAATGCAACAGCGGCAATGACAATTCCAAAATATAAGGGCCATAGCAGCCCTATTAAAGTAAAGGCACCTGCAATCGCGGGGCCAAATACCAGCCCAAGCCCATTAGCTGCACTAATAATAGCCATACCACTCCCGCGCTCTTCTCCCTCCGTTACGTCCCCCATATAGGCTTGAGACGATGACAGCACCGCCGGGATAAAGCCTCCTATCAAGCCGCGTGTAACAATCAGCAGAACTAAAAGCAGTCCACCATTGAGCCATCCATGTAATCCACCAAAAAGAGTAAGCGTAAACAGCAAGCAGCTTACACACATCCCTATGAAACCAAGCAGGATCACAGGCTTGCGTCCCTTTGCATCACTCAGATTTCCCCATACTGGAGCTATTAAGGCCATCGTTATGGAACCAAGCGATATAATTAATCCGGAATGGCTTTCTCTTAAACCCAACTCACGAATAAGGGGTGGCATAATCGGAGCAATGAGCATTAGCCCTAGCATGGCCACAAATACACTGAAAAAGATACTCCCTTTGATTCTATTCATCCTCATGCACTCCTCTGCATTCAATATCTCTTTATGCAGAAGTATAAGGGGCATATCACAAGCCCACTACCTGTACACGGATGAATCTGCGGTTAAACGGATTTTAATTTTAAAATACTTTCTTTATTGCCGACGGCTTCACTCCGTATTCACGGAAAAATTGCTCCGAAAATGCACTCACATTGCTATATCCTACAGCCATCGCAGCTTCTGTCACATTGCTTTCTTGACTTCGTAGCAGCTTCATCGCGTAATCCAGACGAATCTGGCGCAAATATTCAAATACAGTAGTCCCAAAGCACGCTTTGAATCCTTTTTTTAATTTAAAGTCGTTAAGGCCAACTTTTCTGGATAATGCGATTAGTGAGGGAGGATCAATCATGCTGGATTCAAGGATTTGCCGGACCAGGTGCAGCTTTCTGACATCTTCTTTGGACAACCCTTCAGGTATGGGGGTTAAATCAAATAATTGAATCATATACCTGTTGAATATCTCTAATGCCGCTGCCTCCATTAATAAAGGGGATCTATGCACACTTTTCAGATCTTTTATCAAATGCTCAATCATCACTTTGCTTCTGTGATCCAGTTCAAAACTAAAATGATGAAAAGCAGCTCCCTTAATAATTTGATTAAATTCAATGGCTGCCTGCTGACGAGCCATCAGCTGCGAGGCCGCATAATTAAACAATGAGACAGGGATGCCAAGTGCAAATGATGTGTATGGCTCACGAACCGGGGGATGAAAATGCGCTTTAAAATCCTGCAAAAAAATAAGTGCCCCCCGTCCGATCGGAAGTATATAATCCACACTGCCTACATGGACATGGCGTTGACCGGAAAGCGCGAATTGAAGCTCAATCATTTGCCCGCTGGAGGCAAACTGGATCGGATACGGCTCGTAATATTGAATGTGCGAATACACAATTTCAATTCCGCTGTATGTTGTATACCGGTTAATCTGTCCATGACCCGCTTCCGGTAAAATCATATAGGTATGTTCATTCTGTTGCTTAAACGGAGTTTTTTCCAAATAGCGCTGGTAGATTAATGATAATGAATTTGATATCACAAGCATTCACCTCAAATGTATTCATTCAATCCAATCCCACAAATGAGAATCATTATCAATAATCATAGCTGAATATGCACGATTTGACCAGACTTATTGGAGTAATTCGAAACCGTTGATTTTCCTTAATCTGCTCATATACAAAAGCCGTTCCCTTCCGTTCGGACTATTTAGTAAGCGTCACTTAAAAGTTACCTATTGAGCCACTGCGCAGTCGGATGGTGCTTCCCATCGCCACCGCCCCCGGATTTCTGGAATAAATTCTTTTATCGGTAGAAATCCGGGGACAAAAGCGACCGCTTCGCTTGTACAGCACCATTCCGCCTACTCCGTTTTCCAGATACTTTTCTGCATTCAATAGATTGCTTGCTCTAATAACAAATAAACACCCAGTTACTGATGTTCTCCTCCACCTTTTACACATGCTACTTTGAAAATGAACATACAATAAAGACCATTAATGACTATAGGCAACAAAAAAGCTCCTGAATGTTCAGGAGCCCAAAAGATTGAAAACAAAGGATATATAAGAAACCTTAATAACTTAAATATTCACCATTGGAAGCAATCACTTTTTGATAAAAATAGAATGAATCTTTCCGGTATCGATTCATTGTACCCTTACCGAATTCGTCCAAATCTACGTAGATAAAACCGTACCGTTTGGACATTTCCGACGACCCGCAGGAAACGATGTCAAACGGCCCCCACCACGTATAACCGATGAGATCCACGCCATCTTGAATTGCCTCTTTCAAGCGCGTACCGATTTGGGGTCGGCACGCGCTGGCTGTATATATTTTTTTAATCCAACTGCTCTCCATTTGTTTCTATCACGTTCTTATACCAATAAAAGCTCTTCTTTCTGGATCTGGCAAGTGTACCGTTGCCTTCATTATCCTTATCGACATAAATGAAGCCATAACGCTTTTTCATTTCCCCGGTTCCTGCGCTTACCAGATCAATACATCCCCACGGAGTATATCCTATTAATTCCACTCCATCAGCAATGGCCTCTTTCATCTGCTCAATGTGTTGCTTCAGATAATCAATGCGATAATCATCGTTAATGGAGCCGTCTTCTTCCACTGTATCCACGGCGCCAAGACCATTTTCAACAACCATTAACGGGATTTCATATCGGTTATAAATGTTATTGAGAGACCATCTTAATCCCTGTGGATCAATCTGCCAATCCCAGGCGCTTGCTTTCAAATGTGGATTCTTTAAGCCCATGGATAAATTTCCTCCCACCTTCTCCTGGTTGGGATCGGCACTGACACAAGTAGACGAATAATAACTGAAAGTATAGAAATCTACACGACCTTCTTTTAAGATGTTCTCATCCTCTTCTTGCATGTTGATCTGAATGTTATGATCTCTAAAATAACGCTTGGCAAATCCCGGATAAGCTCCTCTGACTTGAACATCTGAGCATAGGAAATTACTCATGTTATCCTTTTGCTGGGCCAACAGCACATCATCAGGGTGACATGTAAGCGGATAGGAACACATATAAGCAATCATACAGCCGATTTTAAAGTCCTTGTTGATTTCATGCCCCAGCTTTACTGCCTTGGCACTAGCAATAAATTGATGATGCAAAGCTTGATACAGGACCTGCTCATCCTTTACTGTAGCATGGGCAAGCTCTCCATTCCCCTCCGGCATCATAGCTCCAGCCATGAACGCGCCAAAGGACAAGGTTAAAATATTGATTTCATTAAAGGTTAACCAGTATTTCACGACATCTTTGTATCTGTTAAAAAGCACTTCACAATATCTCACATAAAAATCTACGACTCTGCGATCTGACCAGCCATTATATTTTTGGGTTAAATGAAACGGTGCTTCATAATGGGAGATCGTAACCAAAGGCTCAATATTGTACTTTTTCAATTCTGCAAATACACGATCATAGAACTGAAGGCCTTGCTCATTCGGCTCCGCATCATCTCCGTTAGGAAATATTCTTGACCACGCAATGGACATTCTAAAAACCTTGAATCCCATTTCCGCAAATAAGCGGATATCCTCTTGATAGCGGTGGAAAAAGTCAATCGCCTCGTGACTCGGATAGTTCACTCCTTCTTCCAGTACAGGTGTAATTCTTCGTGAGGTTGTATGGGTTCCGGCTGTTATCACATCAGCGGTGCTTAATCCTTTACCTTCTTCATTATACCCACCTTCAAATTGGTTGGCAGCCGTTGCCCCTCCCCATAAAAATCCTTGCGGAAATTCCATAGGCGTTGTATTTTTCATGATTTAATTCCTCCTCAGTTTTTTGTTGCCCAGGCTCCCTCCGGCTTCGTACAAAAGCCCGTTGGAAGCCTAAGCACATGATCAGAAAGCCCTTTCCATATATTAGGATCAGACCACGACGGTCAACAGGTCCTCTTGATACTCAATCGACTTTTTCTCGGTTTCAATGACATCCAGATAATTCGCCGTATTGGCAACGATAACAGGTGTGGTCAAAACATAACCTGCCTCTTTAATAGCCTCCATATCAAACTCCATGAGCAGCTGTCCTTTTTTAACAGCATCCCCCTGTTTTACTTTAGGATAAAAATGTTGGCCTTTTAATTTGACCGTATCCTTGCCTACATGGATAAGGACCTCAACACCGTGATCACTTGTAATTCCGATCGCATGGCCTGACGAAAATAATGAGGTTAATACGCCATCTACTGGTGCAACAACCTTGCCTTCGGAAGGCTCAATGGCAACTCCTTTACCAAGAGCACCTGTCGAGAAGGCTTCGTCGGTTACTTCAGATAAAGGCTTCACTTCACCCTTTAACGGGCTAATAACCGTCTCTTGTTTTACTAAAACTTCTCCTTTAGCTGCCCCTGTTGTGCTAACTTCCTGTTTAGCCTCTTTCACTTCATCATCTTTAAATCCGCTAAAGAACATAAGCAAGAAGCCTAACACAAAGCTTACCAGGATACCAATAACTGCTCCATAAAATCCGGTGTCTATTCCTGCCGGACTGATATAGCTTGGAATAGCGAAAATACCCAAGCCACCAAGGATATACCCTTTGGTTCCCATCGCCCCTATAATACCGCCACCAACTGCAGCCGCTATACAGCTTAAAATAAACGGTTTCTTACGCGGTAATGTAATCCCGTAAATCGCGGGCTCTGTAACACCAAAAATCCCCGAGATGATAGCTGGAATAGAAAGTGATCTCAGCTTTACATTTTTGGTTTTAAACAAAATCGCCAGCACTACGCCTGTCTGAGCAAAGGAAGCTCCAAGCGTCGCAGCAAGGATCGTATCGAATTTGAGCACTGCCAGATTGTTAAGTGCGATAGGGACAACTCCCCAATGTAATCCGAAGATAACAAATACTTGCCAGAAAGCACCCATGAGAATACCTTCAATAATCGGACTTAAGTTATACACAAAGAGAGTTCCTGCCCCCAGCAATTGACCTGCCCATGTCGAGAGAGGTCCAATCACAATCAGTGCTAATGGTACAATAACTAACAAGGTGAAAAATGGAACCAAAAATGTTCTTACTACACTAGGAATTACCCTTTTAAAGAAATTTTCTATTTTTGAGCCTACATAGGTGGATATGATAATCGGAAGAACGGTTGACGCATAGCTCATCAGAATTACTGGAATACCTAAGAAGGTGATATATACTGGTGACTCAAATATAGTACCGCTAAATAAAGTGTATAGCGGTTTGCCCGTTGCTGTTATCGCGCTAAATGTTGGATAAACAAGCGATGCCCCGATGGCCATGCCTATAAAAATATTGGCATTGAACTTTTTAGCCGACGTGTATCCCAGGAAAATAGGGAAAAAGTAAAATAAGCAATCTCCTAAAGCATTGAGAATTTGATAAGTACCTGATGTGTTGGTGAGCCAGCCCAAAGCTACAAATAAGGCAGTAAATCCCTTAATCATACCTGTGGCACTCAGAACACCAAGCGTTGGTGTAAATACCCCTGAAATGGTATCGATAAATTTATTAAACAAGCTCACCTTTTCATCAGATACTTCTTCCGAAGAACCTGCCTGGAAACCGCCTATAGCGGCCACATCTGCATACACCTCAGGTACATGGTTGCCTATAACAACCTGGTATTGTCCACCGCTTTTTACTACCGTGACAACCCCATCCATATTTTTCAAAACCTCTGTATTGGCTTTACTTTCATCTTTTAGTTTGAAACGCAAACGTGTAATACAATGAGTTAGACTATTCACATTTTCTTTGCCGCCGACATTTTGGATGATGTCTTTTGCTAATGTCTCATACTTCATCGTAAGTTCCCCTTTAGCTGTATTGGTATTTATAAAAAGGCGAAACCAAACAGATCGAATTCGATCTAGGTTGGTTTCGCCTGCATTACCAGTAACAATCCAAGTGTTATTTAATTTTGTCTTTGGGTCAGCCGCTGAATATGAATCGTGATATACAGCTTTTCCTCATCCGACAATACCGTATTCAAGTATTTCTCGATCTTCAGCATGCAGCCGTGGGCCTTTTTATACTTTGCTTTCACTTGTCTCCACAGAAAATCGTCTTCCAGTTCTGTTTTTTCTTTTTTATTTAATCGCTGAAAGAAGAATCTTAAATGTGTAACAAATCGCTCATAACCGATCGAGTGTTCATCCAGGGTAGTGTTATAAGAGTATTTAATAATATTCAAGATATCCTGTATTTTTTGAGTTTGCTGTGCAACATCTGCTACCTTATTGTAGGAGCTGTTTACTTGAGCATTGATCAAATGAAGAGCTATATTACCTGCTTCATCTTCTGACAATCGTTTGCCCGTCTCATCTTCAATAAAGTCCAGTGCTTTTAATCCAACCCCGAATTCTTTGGGATAAAATTTTTTGATTTCCCAAATTAACGGATTTGTATTTTTAAGCCCTTCATCAAACATTTTAAATGCATTGTTCATGTGATCCGTAAGCGACACATATATATAATCGCTCAATTGTGCTTCTAATATACTTTTTCCATATTCAATGATGTCATAACATAACGAAACATATTCTGTAGGAACATCCTCTAACAATAATTTAAATTTCTCTGAAGCATCTTTTTGTTTAAGCACGAACACCTTTTCGATTAAATGCTCTTCTACTTGCTCTCCTGCACTCTTTTTGAATGCAATACCGCGGCCCATAACAACAAATTCATCCCTTTTTGAATCTTTGGCTATTATGGCGTTATTATTAAATATCTTCGTTATGATCATCTTACTGCCCCCTTATCCCACAATCATTAAAAAAAGGATTTAGATGCTGGGCGAAATTTCAGATAGGTCACAAGACGGTAATAGCCGATCAAACCTTCGTCGTAAACCAAAATGGAAAGGTGACGATTTACAACTCCATGTTATGAAAACGCATTCATACCAAGAGACAAAAGCCTTACGTTTTCCATGAATGATCTTGAGTGCTCCCAAACCGATCTGATATTCCGGTATTGAAAAAATGGATATTAGTCGGTTAACCACGTCCTGCATCATTTCTCAGCTGTCGCTTCGTTGGTCGACGTCATCATCTTTGTTGCTTAGCACTTGTAAGGCTCAACATCACTCACCTTTCTGCGTTATGGCTGGGCCAAATATTCATATCGTGCAGGATATCGCAAAGCTTAGTATTCTATAAGAAAAGGCAAAACCCAACACATGGAAATATGAATTCCATGCCTCGGGTTTTGCCTTTTCAGTAACAATCCCAAGATCATAATAACACTTAATTTAAGCTTTGCCAACAAAAATGTTTGCGCTTTCTTTTCTGGGACGATCACAACTAAAACGGCACATTTTTTCTGGTATAAAATGTTAGCCGCCAATGTAGGACATGTTAATCTTTTTTCTATTTTTTGCTGTCTGTTCAGTACGTTCATCGGAATACCGGTCTGTGCGTTGTTCCCACACTGAAGTAATCACATCAAGTAGTTCCTGGTCATTCGCTCCATTACGAAGCATCTGGCGTAGATCGAATCCACCTGAAGCAAACAAGCACGTATAAAACTTGCCATCGCACGATAAGCGGGCACGTGTGCAGGACGAACAAAACGATTCAGAAACCGAAGTAATAAAGCCAAGCTGTGCATCGCTGTCTTTATAACGATAACGCTTTGCTACTTCTCCAAAATAATCCTGATCCACCGGCTCCAACTCGTACATATTCTTAAGTCGTTCAAATATTTCCTTTTTTGTCAGTACCCTTTTAAAGCTCCATCCGTTGTCATTCCCTACATCCATAAACTCGATAAAGCGAAGGGTTATTCCCTGCTCCTTAAAATAAGCAGCCATCGGCAAAATCTCCGAGTCATTCACGCCTTTTTGGACTACCATATTGATCTTGATTTCAAAGCCGATTTCTCTTGCATATTTGATCTGCTTCAAAATAACATCAGGCTTAATCCCCCGCCCATTCAACCGCCCAAACAGCTCGGGGTCCAGAGCATCCAGACTGACATTAAGCCGTCGTAGTCCCGCGTCATAGAGAGGCTTAGCCTGCTGTCCCAGCAGCACACCGTTGGTGGTCAGGCCGACATCTTCCACTCCGTCAATGGACAGGATTTGGGAGACCAGGTCGGGTAGATTCCTGCGCATTAATGGTTCGCCGCCCGTGAGGCGGATTTTTTTTACACCCAGGGATACAAAGAGCTTCGTCAGCCGATAGATCTCTTCAAACGACAGACATTCATTTTGGGGAAGAAAGGCGTAATCGTCACCGAAAATTTCTTTGGGCATGCAATAGGAGCAGCGGAAATTGCAGCGGTCCGTAACTGATATACGCAGGTCACGTATCGGCCGCTGCAACATGTCTTTCAGTGGATGAAAATTCATACGCCCCCTCCTTTCTGGTTGTTTAGCATCGTTATCATTAGCCGCCGCTGACTGGCGGAATAAAGGCTACAACGTCTCCATCCTGCACCACATCCGTGGACAACGCATACTCCTCGTTTAAGGCAATTCGTACAGAACTGATTGGCACAGCTGGATATTGATCTGTTATCCAATTGTATAAGTCGCCTACAGTTTGGCCTGCCAAATCTGCCATTTCTTCAGCTTTTCCCGTCACCTCACGGAGTCCTGCAAAATAGTACAGCTTAATCATAAATGATCTCCTTCGGCTTTTTCCTCTGATTTCCGATCCACTGCGTTCCATCTTCCCAAATCTCTTGTTTCCATATGGGGACTATTTCTTTGATTCGTTCGATCGCATATTCATTCGCCTCATACGCATCCGAGCGATGTGGTGAAGAAACAGCGATGACAACGGCAATATCACCGATTTGAAGCTCGCCAATCCGGTGTGCAATGGCCACTTTGGTCCCTATCCATTTTTCTTCGATTTCGCGACCAATTTCCGCGAGCTTTTTTTGAGCCATAGGTACATAGGCCTCATAAGCGAGGTATAAGGTTCGCACACCTTCGGTCCACTCCCGGACGTGCCCTGTAAACATGGTCACCGCTCCCGCTTCCGGCCTTAGGACATAATCCGCATAAGTCTGCGGAACAATAGGCTCAGTCACGATTTCAAAAACACTCATCTTTTCCACCTTCCAGCCACCGTGCAAACCACTCTATGATGACAAACTCTATCTAATAACTTCTGCCTCTTATATCTACATTCTTATGCTCAGCCGAACAACTGATGATATAGCTTTTGACCTTTGGCAATACTTCCAATACCGTGAATGAGAAGCCTTCCGTTTTTGAATAAAATCATTCGATGCTTAAAGGCATAAAATTCAACGAAATATGGGGTTCTTTTTACATTTTCGGCCATAAGTCTACCCATTTTCTCGGCATCATCGAGTGTAATCGGACGATTAGGGTCCGGAAGAACCTGCACAACATCCCGTCCACACAGCGCAGCATACGCCGAGCGGCGTGGTGCAGTCAGTGCAGGAAATGCAGGGTGTTCTCCACAGGTTGGACAATCCTGGTTACGGATGCGGGAAATCCCTATGTCCATCTGTGTGTTCTCCCATAGATCAAATAGATGAACCTTGCGGCGCATTTTATCACGTCTACCGGTCAGCCACTTCATGGCTTCTGCACATTGGAGAGCGGCTGTCACCTGGACTGCGGGCGAAATAATTCCAGCCGTATCGCAGGTCTGATTGATCGCCGGCAATGATGGCAGAAGGCAGCGAAAACAGGCTGACTCGCCCGGAACGAAAGGAAAAACGACGCCTGTGCTTCCAACACAGGCTCCGTAAATCCATGGAATTCCGGTCTTCAGTGCGGCATCGTTTATAAGTAGACGGGTTTCAAAATTGTCCGTAGCATCCATCAACAATGTGCTTTTGCCAGCAAGCTCTTGAACAAGCTCGGCATCCAGGTTGTCGAGATATGTGTACAAACGTACATCTTCTCGTATGGCCTTCAGCCTTTTTTCGGCAGCCATGACCTTGGGTAGCATTTCCGCAGCATCCTGTTCCGTGAACAGCTGCTGACGTTGCAGATTCGATAGCTCCACATAATCACGATCAACAAGGTGAAGCTCTCCAACGCCAGCCCTAACCAGTGCTTCGGCAATGGCGGAACCCAACGCCCCGCAACCAATAATGGTGACGACAGCTGCGGACAGATTGCGCTGTCCTTCACCGCCGATGGGTCTAAACAAGATCTGTCTTGAATAACGCTCATTCATCACAATGTCCCCCTACGTTGAAGAATGATCGTCATTCTCAATTTTTTTCTGGTGTCTTTCGGTTACTTTTGGATTTCTTTTTGTTTTTTAAAGTTGCCTTGCCCCGCCGAATCGATCGCTAAGCGTGCTTGATAATACAGCCACATGACAAGGATCAGGCTAGCCAGCGCCACTTGGGAGAGCAGCATGAATCCAATGGAGTATTGGCCAGTTGCGGCATGAATCGACGATAACAGGATCGGAGGGAAAAAGCCACCGAGGCCGCCCATCATGGATACAATACCGTTCACTATGCCTGCCTGCTTATTAAAATAGAATGGAACCAGCTTGAAAATGACACCGTTCCCGACTCCCGCACATACAGCGATAGCCAAGCAGCCTACAGTATAAAGGGTGATCCCTGGTGAAAAAGCCAAAAGAATCGCAGCGACCGTATAAACGGCAAACGTACCTACCAGCAGGAACAGAGGCTGAAACCGATCCGCCAGCCAGCCACCGACGGGGCGGAAGAATGTCGCAATCGCGATGAAGCCTGCTGTACGCATCCCTGCATCCACTTTAGTCAGTTCAAAATTCGATACCAGGAAATTCGGCAAGTACACCGTGAACGCTACAAATGAACCAAACGTAATAAAATAAAAGAGCGAGAAAAACCAAAGCTTTTCATTTTTGTAAACCCCTTTGATCTGCTCCATAATCGGTGTTTTTACTTTAGTTTCATGACGGTCCCCAAAGAAGAAATTCAAAACGATAAAAACAAGCAACAAAATAAGGTACAGCTTGACTGCAAGTGCCCATCCTACCTGCGTCGCTACAATTGGAGCGGAGAAGGTAGTTACTGCTGTTCCCAGGTTCCCCACACCATATATCCCGTTGACAAAGCCATGCTTTTCCTTCGGATAATACTTGGGCAGCGAAGTCACCCCAACCGAGAACACCGCTCCGCCAATCCCAAGGAACAATCCACCGATAATTAAATCCATCATCGTGGAAGCTTCACTGATATAGTAAACCGGAAACAAAAGTAAAATAAAGCTGACGAGGAAAACGATTCTAGCTCCGAAAATGTTGGCATAATAGCCCAATGGAATGCGCAGAATCGAACCAAGCACGACCGGAATCGCCGTGACCATGGCCAATTTTCCAGGTGGAATAGCAATATCCTCGGTAATGAACGGCATGAGGGAAGAAATGATAACCCATACACTAAATCCAAGGAGCAAGTTCATTGTTTGTAGCGGCAACTGCAACTTTCTAATCATTTAACTCACCTTTTCCAACGTTTTTTCTGTCGAATTATTGTTTTAAATTTCTGTCCCCATTGTAGCCGCTAGCTGCTCTTAACGAATATAGGGGACTCCCCTTTCCCTAACAGGGGAGTCCCTGAAAATAAAAAAAGCCGCTTCTACTAGAAACGACTTCGTTTATTCAAGAGATTTTTTTCACAAAACGTTCATTTCATTGGTTTAAAAATCCAGCATTTTTTTCTTTAATGCATATTGGACCAGCTCAGGCCGACTTCTTAAGTTCAGCTTCTCCATGATTTTGGCTTTGTTCGCTTCCACCGTCTTGACTGAGATGAACAGCTTTTCAGCAACTTCCTTGTTACCATATCCCTTTGCGACCAAAGGGAGAATCTCCAGTTCCCGCTTGGTCAGGATCTCAAACGGATCTTCTGTTTGTGATGTTGTATCTTTCTTGATGAACTCACGAACGAGAGAAGTGGCCATTTTAGGATGGATATAAGTTCCGCCCCCATGAATGGTTCGTATGGCAAGCAATAGCTCCTCATCTGGTGCATTTTTCAAAACATATCCCGAAGCGCCACTCTTCAAAATATGAAACAGATATTCTTCATCGTCATGCATGGTCAGAATCAGAATTTTAGTATCAGGATGGTCCTCCTTAATCTTGCCTGTAGCGATCAATCCACTTTCGCCTGGCGGCATGCTGAGGTCCATGATTAGAATATCCGGCTTACATTTAGCTACCATTGTGTACGCTTCAATTCCGTCTGCAGCCGTTCCAACAACCTCCATATCCGATTGGAAGTTGAGAATCATGGAAAAACCGCTTCGTACAATCGCATGGTCATCTGCTAACACAATTTTGATCAAGTCTCTATTCCTCCCCTTGTCCAATCGGAATTTGTAAAAAGACTTTGGTTCCTTGGCCAACATTCGAAAGGACACCAAAGCTTCCGCCTACCAGCTCTGCCCGCTCCTGCATACCGTATAAACCGAGCCCTGTTCCAATAGGCTTGCCCCCCTTTTCAAAGCCAATTCCATTGTCCTCTACAGTCAAACGAAGCGCATGATCATGCTCGGACAAAGAAACTTTGATCGTGTCTACCTGGGCATACTTCAAGGCATTGAGAACGGCCTCCTGACAAACACGGTAAATAACGGTTTCCTTTTCACTTCCATATCGCTTGCGGGGAAGATCGGACACAAACTCAACCACCAGACCATAGCTTTGCTCGATCCGCTTGAAGTGGGAACGGAAGGCTGCTTCAAGTCCAAAATCATCAAGGGTAGCAGGACGGAGTTCCACAGACAGGTTGCGGATATCATCCAGCAATCGCGTCATGGATGCTTCGGTCTGCTTCATGTTTTTGAGGAGCTGGTCATCATTCGTCATATATTTTAACACTCGTAATTCAACAACCGCGCTCATCAATTCCTGAGCAACACTATCATGCAGCTCCCTGGAAAGCCGCTTACGCTCGTTTTCCTGCGCTTCAATGACATGCTTCATCATTTTGTTTTGATACAATTTTTCTTGCGTCTGAAATTGCAGAGTCAAATCTCTCAGCATCAACACCCGAATTCCATTTTCAGCATCAATCGTGTGAAAAGAAGCGGCATAGGGAACCATTCCGTTTCGCTTTGTTTCCAAATAGACCTGGAAAGAAGCGAAATTTTTGGATTCGGGCACATTGAAATAACAATCAAGACAGGTGCGGGGCTCTGTGTCGCTTGTATAGCCTCTGCATGTTCCGCATAAAGCTTTTTCCTTCCCTTCATAGAGTTGAATGAGGACGTCATCACTCACAATCTCCTCAGCAGCCGGGTTCATAGCCAGGGTATCCCCTTGTCTATCAAAAAAGAAAATAGCTTCTGTACTGTTCTCAAACAATTTCAGCATTAGCGAACTCAAAGAATCGGTCCCTACAGACAATGTCAATTACATCACTTCCTTCCCGTTCAGCTCTCCAATTCCTCTCCGCGCCAAGGCTTCCAGATCGCGCATCATGGCTTCGGTCATCAGCTGTTCTTTACGAAATCCACCAAGCAGTACACCCGCGACGCGAGCATCATTCCACAGGGGTACAGCCCCGAGACTCTGGAGCCTCTCGGATTGGACGATAGGATAGTTAAACAGGTTGTCTGCACCCACAAATTGATAAACAGATGGAATGAAAATGGATTTTCCGGTTTTAAACACGACTCCTGCTATGCCCTTTCCGGATTGCAGCACAATCCGTTTAAAGCGATCATTTAAATTCCCGGCCGCATTTTTCCATTTAATTACGTATTGATATTCGGCCGGTTCAACAAGAGCAAGCGCCATGAAATCATAACCGAAATGCTCGCGAATTCGCTCAAGCTCCCTTTGATAATCCATCCTATTATTCATCACTCTCTCCTAATTACAATTAGGAAAGAAGGCAGCGCCCGCTTTCCTAATTCGATTTATGTCTTCTGTACAGAATATAACTTCTGCGCACATAATTCAATGGAACACTCCACACATGAACAAGCCGGGTGAACGGCCAGAATGCAAAAATGGCAAAGCCCATAAGTACATGAAGCTTGAAAGACAACGGTACGTCTCTCATCAGTGACGGGTCGACACGGAATATGAATAAACCGCGGAACCAGATCGAGATGGTTTCCCTATAATCAAATTCAGGCTGTACTGCGTTCGTTACAAGAGTCGCAAACATCCCCATACATACAAGGGCAAAAAGCATTATGTTTACAATCAAGTCAGAAGCTGAGCTTAAGCGGCGTACATTGCGTAAGGTTAAACGACGAAAGGTGAGAATCAACATACCGAGGAACGTTATGGCTCCAAATATGCCCCCAATATATACTGCTCCAATGTGATACAAATGATCGTTTACACCCAATGCGTGCATCCAGGTTTTTGGAATACCCAGACCGGAGATATGACCGAAAATAACCGGAATAATTCCCAGGTGGAATAAAAGACTGCCGATCATCAATTGTTTCTTTTCAATAAATTCACTTGATTTCGCTGTCCAATTGAACTGGTCTGTTCTGTAGCGAAAAATGTGGCCAACAATAAAGATGACCAAACACATGTAAGGGAAAATAACCCATAAAAACTGCTCTAGCATCATAGCGTGGCTGCCTCCTGTTCTACGCAAGCTTTAAGCGTTTCACGCAGCCCCTTGACCAGATGAAAATACGGGCTTTCCATTTTTTCCAGCGCTTTAAGCAAATGATAGGTGCCGTCTTCTAAAATTGCGACAGGCATGCGGAAGTTTTCTGTCGTCTTCGGATCTTGTGCCCATTCGGCGGCATACAAAAATTCACACATGAGTGGCAAGTAATCCGGCAGCTCTCCATCCGGCATTTCAAGACCGTACATCTCATACAAAACCTTTAACTTGACCAGCATTTGTCCTCTTTCTTTTGCATCCTCGAACTTGAAGTAAGTCATATATAGTGCGCAATTTTTTTGAAAATCAAAGGTTTCCGTATACATCTCCTGAATCTCTTCCATGCTGAATTCTTGCATAAGAGACCAGTACTTGTTAGCGTGCGTATACGCAGGATGACCCGGATCAAATGATGCCTCCAGAAAAGCTGGATGAAAATCCAGCTTTTCCGGGTACATGAGTTGTTGGGCGAAAAACCCGAATGAAGGCTTGCATTCATACAGCTTCGCTACATTAATCACGCCAAATACCCCCGTAGAAGTTTTCTTCATACATTTGCTTGCCTGTTTTTGAAGGCTCTTCCATTCCCATTGAGCTTCCCAGGCTACAGCCGCTACAGCCAGATCCACCCGATCCGCAAGATTCCATATTCCCTAAGGTGTCGCCGAAACCAGCAGCTCCCTGGGCGCGGTATGGATTGTCATAACTCTCTTTATGTGATGTTGGAATGACGAAGCGGTCCTCATATTTGGCAATGGCCAACAGTCGGTACATCTGCTCCGCCTGACGTGGTGTCATGCCAACGCGCTCAAGACGGCTTTCATCGAAAGATTGTCCTGTGGACTGGGCACGCATATAGGCGCGCATCATAGCCATCCGTTGCAGGGATTCCTTCACCGTAACCGTGTCGCCCGCTGTCAGCATATTGGCAAGATACTGAACGGGCGTACGCATTTCTTCGATAGCCGGAAAAATCATATCCGGATTCTCGATCGAGTCTTTCCCTTCAAAGTAATTCATGATCGGGCTAAGTGGCGGTACATACCAGACCATAGGTAATGTGCGATATTCCGGGTGAAGCGGGAATGCCAGCTTGTATTCAATTGCAAGCTTGTAGACTGGCGAGTTCTGAGCGGCCTCAATCCAGTCTTGCGAGATACCATCTTTTCTCGCCTGAGCAATTACCGCCGGATCACTTGGATCTAGGAACAGGTCGCATTGCGCTTTATACAGGTCCTTCTCATCCTCCATAGAAGCAGCCTCCTGCACTCGGTCTGCATCATACAGCAGAACGCCAAGGTAGCGAATTCGTCCTGTACATGTCTCGGAGCAGACGGTTGGCAACCCGGCTTCCACACGTGGGAAACAGAAGGTACATTTCTCCGCTTTGTTCGTTTGCCAGTTAAAGTACACTTTCTTGTATGGGCAGCCTGTCATGCAATATCGCCAGCCGCGGCAGGCTTCCTGATCCACGAGCACGATTCCGTCCTCGTCCCGTTTGTACATCGCGCCCGAAGGACAGGATGCGACACAGCTTGGGTTCAGACAGTGCTCGCAAAGCCGAGGGAGATACATCATGAACGACTTCTCAAAATTGAATTTGATCTCTTCTTCAATTTTCTGAATATTCGGATCAAGTGGCCCCGTTACATGGGCTCCTGCCAAATCATCCTCCCAGTTTGGACCCCAATCCAGATCCATTTTTTCGCCCGTTACTGCGGAATGCGCACGCGCTACCGGAGAATGCTTTTGCTCTTTTGCGTTGGTCAAATGCTCATAATTATAAGTCCATGGCTCATAATAATCTTTCATTTCCGGCATGTCGGGATTGTAGAAAATTTTGCCCAGCGCTATCTTGGACAGCTTGCTCCCTGACTTTAGTTCAAGCTTTCCTTTGCGAAGCTGCCAGCCGCCCTTATATTGCTCCTGGTCTTCCCAGCGCTTTGGATAGCCAATGCCGGGTTTGGTTTCCACGTTGTTGAACCACATATATTCCGCGCCTTTGCGGTTTGTCCAAGTTGTTTTGCACGTCACGCTGCATGTATGGCAGCCAATACATTTATCCAGGTTCATGACCATGGCAATTTGAGCTTTAATCTTCAAGCCAGTTAACCTCCTTCATTTTACGTACCGCTACGTACACATCACGCTGGTTCCCGATCGGACCGTAATAATTGAACCCGTAGCTTAGCTGAGCATATCCGCCAACCATCTGGGTTGGTTTGAGATGAATTCTTGTTGGAGCATTATGACTGCCCCCGCGCGTATCCGTGATTTCGGAGCCCGGCACTTGAATATGCTTGTCCTGAGCATGGTACATGAACATTGTTCCTCTTGGCATCCGGTGGCTGACAACTGCCCGTGCGGTTACGACACCGTTGCGGTTGTACACCTCCAGCCAGTCATTGTCGGCAATACCATGAGCTGCTGCATCTTCGTTATTGATCCATACCGTAGGACCTCCGCGGAACAGCGTAAGCATATGCTGGTTATCCTGGTAGGTGGAGTGAATATTCCATTTACCGTGTGGAGTCAGATAACGAAGCACAAGTGAATCCTGACCGCCCTTGATTTCCCGATCACGCGTACCGAATACCATTGGCGGCAGAGTCGGTTTATAGACTGGCAATGACTCCCCAAACTGCTGGAAAATCTCATGATCGATGTAGAAATGCTGTCTTCCTGTCAACGTGCGAAACGGAACGAGACGTTCAATATTCGTTGTAAATGGCGAGTAGCGACGTCCCTGCTTGTTTGAACCGCTGAATACCGGTGTTGGTATAACTTCACGCGGCTGTGCCGTGATGCTTTGGAACGTGATTTTTTCAGCTGCACGGTCGGCCGAGATGTCCATCAGTTTAACACCGTGATCCTTTTCCGCCTCTTCATAGGCTTTTTGCGAGACACGGCCATTAGTTGCGGACGAAAGATGAAGAATCGTATCGGCCACTTGGCGGGCTGTCTGGATTTTCGGCAAGCCGTCTTTAATGGACTCATCGTAATAGACCCCATTCAGCTTCTTCAACTCCTCATATTCCTCTGCCACCGAGAAGCTAACGCCGTGCGCACCTGTCTTCCCGGTAGCCAAATTTGGACCGAGCGAGACATATTTATCGTGAATTTTTGTATAATCGCGTTCTACAATGCTGAAATTCGGCATGGTTTTACCCGGAACTGCTTCGACCTCGCCCTTCGTCCAGTCCTTTACAAGACCCATCGGTTGCGAAATTTCGCCTATGGAGTCATGCCCGAGCGGTGCAGTCACAACGTCTTTATATATTCCTGGCAGATGCTCTTTGGCCATTTCCGAGAAGGTTTCGGATAGATGACGGTAGATATCCCAGTCCGAGCGGGATTCCCAAAGAGGATTAACCGCAGGATTAAATGGATGCACGAACGGATGCATGTCTGTCGAAGACAAATCTGTCTTCTCGTACCAGGTTGCAGCCGGGAGTACAACATCCGCGTACAATGGAGTTGTTGTCATCCGAAAATCAAGTGCAACCACCAGATCAAGCTTTCCTTCCACATCTTCCCGCCAGACGATTTCCTCAGGTTTCTGCTCTTCGTTCGGCCGGGCAAGCAGCGCGTCGGAGGCTCCGAGCAGATGCTTCATGAAATATTCCTGGCCCTTCGCCGAACTGGAAATCAGATTGGAGCGCCAAATAAAGAGTGAACGCGGGAAGTTCTCTGCTGCCCCTGGATCTTCAACCGCAAAACGGGTCTTGCGTGATTTAATCTCTTCTACAGCATGGTTAATAATGTCCGCGTTTGACTTCTTGCCTAGTTGCGCCGCTTCTTCGGCAAACAACAGGCTGTTCTTGTTAAACTGCGGGTAAGAAGGCATCCAGCCCAAACGTGCTGCCAGCACATTGTAGTCTGCCGGATGCTGATATTTGACATCCCCGCCCGTCGGTGATTTCAGCGTATCCGTGCCGCTTTCTTCATAGCGCCACTGTTCTGTTGCAAAATAGAAAAATGAAGTAGCATTTTGCAAGCGCGCTGGTCCCTGCCAGTCTTTGGCAAAGGCAATCGTTGACCAGCCTTCAATAGGACGGCACTTTTCCTGGCCTACATAATGCGCCCAGCCCCCGCCGTTTACGCCTTGAGAAGCAGTCAACATAACCAGGTTCAAAATCGATCGATAGATGGTGTCACTATTGAACCAGTGATTGATCCCCGCGCCCATAATGATCATGGAGCGCCCTTGGGTATCGATTGCGTTCTGAGCGAATTCCCGTGCAATCTGCACCACAACCGATGCCTTGACACCCGTGATTTTCTCCTGCCAAGCAGGGGTATAATGCGAAGCCGCATCGTAATAATCCTTGGCGTTATGAGGGCTGTCGTTGCGAGCGATACCATACTGACTCATCATCAGATCGTATACGGTCGCTACGAGACGTTCCGAACCATCTGCCAGGCGTACTTTTTTAGCCGGAATCACACGCTGGAACGTTCCATTACCCGAGTTATCAAAATAAGGGAATACAATCTCTTCCCATTGCTCGTCATGACCTTCCATCGTGAGCGCAGGCTCAACCCTCGTTCCATCTTCCCGTTCCAGGATCAGGTTCCATTTCTTGCCCTGCTCCCAACGCTGTCCCATCGTACCGTTCGGAACCAGCATTTCCTTCGTCGCTTCATCGTATATGACTGGTTTCCAGTCTGCATGCGGCGAAGCATCCCCCAGATCACTCGCCCGTAGAAAACGTCCACCTTTCCAGGCTCCCTCATGGGGATCAAGCAGAATCATAAATGGCATATCTGTATATTGCTTGGCATAGTTAATGAACATCGGTTCTTGGCGTTCTTTGTAGAACTCATCCAGAATGACATGCGTCATAGCCTGGGCTACGGCAGCATCTGTACCTGGATTAGGTGCGAGCCAGTTGTCAGCGAACTTTACATTCTCCGCCAAATCGGGTGCTACCGACACAACCTTAGTCCCTTTATAACGTACTTCCGTCATGAAGTGGGCATCCGGTGTCCGGGTAAGCGGCACGTTCGATCCCCACATGATCAGGTAACCCGCGTTGTACCAATCCGAGGATTCAGGTACGTCCGTTTGCTCACCCCAAATTTGAGGAGAGGCAGGCGGAAGATCGGCATACCAATCGTAAAAGCTCAACATTTCCCCACCGAGCAATGAAATGAACCGCGCTCCCGAGGCGTAGCTTATCATCGACATCGCCGGAATGGGTGTGAAGCCTGCAATCCTGTCAGGACCGTACTTACGGATGGTATAAATCAATTGCGCCGAGATCAGGCGTAGAACATCGTCCCAAGCCACACGAACATGGCCGCCTTTTCCGCGTGCCGATTTGTAGAGCTTGGCTTTCTCAGGGTCTTCCACAATACTCGCCCATGCGTCTACCGGATTGCTATGCTCCTTGATCGCATCCAGCCATAATCGCAATAGCTTGCCGCGCATATAAGGGTATTTCACACGTAACGGACTGTATTCATACCAGGAAAATGAAGCACCACGCGGGCATCCACGCGGCTCAAATTCCGGCATGTCTGGACCGCAGGAGGGGTAATCAATTTGCTGATTTTCCCAGGTGATGATGCCGTTTTTCACAAAAACCTTCCAGCTACAGGAGCCAGTACAGTTAACACCGTGCGTCGTACGAATTACTTTGTCGTGAGACCAACGCTGACGGTACACGTTTTCCCATTCTCTATTTTTTTCCTCAAGGATTGACCAGTTTCCGGAATAACTCTCGATCGGCTTAAAGAAGTTGAGACTGTATTTTTTTTTCATCGATGATCAACGCTCCTTAGATTCATTCGCTTACTCTCATTATGTAATTCATTCATCTCTGTTCCCATTAGGGAATGTCCTATAGCGGTATAGAAAATCCCTCGTTCTATGGAAAGGTACAAAAAAGCTTCCCTCTGCCAAAGGGAAGCTTGTATAATTATATTTTGAGCTGCGCCTGTCTCGTGCGTTCGATTAATGTGCAGTTCTCAAGAAGAATATGATTAAAAATATCGGCTTCCAGGTCCTCTAACCGTCTCAATACAAGTCGGTGCGTACCACAAGCTTCCTGTGTCGGCTCAAAGCCGTTGGTTATCAAGCGGAGCTCCTTCAGCAACTCCACCACAGCCTGATGCTCGTCTTGCAGCTTGGATACATACGGATTCAGCGCGTTTGCCCCTTCCACTGTCGATTCCTGTAAAAACACTTGAATCATCGGAAACACAACGTTTTCCTCATTCTGAATATGGTCGGATAGCTCCTGTTTAAGCAAGGTAAAAAGCTCATTCACTCGCTGTAGATGCGGATACCGTTCGCCATGAACTCGTGTTAGTTTGGTTACATACGGCGTGAGCGCCGATAGTTCCTCGCGAAGCCTTGTATGATACGTATCCTGAATATAGGCGATTAGCTCTTTGGTTTCGAGTGAGGACGGCTGCATTTGCTTATGCTGTGCCTGACTTTCAGCCACTTCATGCACCTGTGCCAGCAGTTCACCAGCATGCAGCCCCCGGCTGGCAGCCGCTTCCCGGAGTGGTATTTTCCCGCCGCAGCAAAAGTCAATCCCCAGTTTACGAAATAAATCTCCCGTTTTGGGAACCTCTTTCACAATATCAGCAACCCATGTTTCTTCCGTTAACTGGATCATTTTCTATTCCCCTACCTTGCCTTTAAGTTATTGTATTATTCATTTCAACTCTACCTCTCCTTTCAATCCGAACCCATTAGGGAGTTCCCTCTTCCAAAGCAGGAAATAGCCTGATCATTACAAAGCCGAAATCAGCTGTTCAGCCGCATCTTTCCCTTGAGCGACACAATCCGGAATTCCAACGCCTCCATAACCAGCACCACACAAAAACATATTTGGAAAATACTGTGACAAATCATGCCTTACCTTTGCCATGTGCTCTTTGTGACCAATCGGATATTGTGGCATCGATTCATTGCACCGACTAACTTCGACGAATTCCGGCTCCGCTTTCAAGCCCATTAAATCCTTCAAGTCTTTGCGCGCGGCATCCACAAGCTCAGCATCCGTCATCTGCATCCATTCCTGTGCGCCTGCATGTCCGATATATGTCCGTAACAGCGTATAGCCTGCTGGAGCAGTATGACTCCACTTGGTCGAAGACCACGTGCATGCTGTAATCCTTTTACCTTCCTTGCGCGGCACCAAAAATCCCGTTCCCTCAAAGGAAAGATTAAGCTCTGTATTTTTATAAGCAAGCGCAATATTGGCTACCGAAACATAGCTGATCTGATTGAGCAAGCCAGCACTCGCAACGCCGGAAAATAATTTAGCCGCCTCGAAGGCTGGAACAGCGCATATCACTGCATCTGCATCTATGACTTGTCCATGATCCAGAACTACCTGATAACCGTCCTCTTTTCTTACTTCAGCTACACCCTGTCCCATCACAAAATGTACGGTATGCAGCCTCTCCTTTAACCGCTCCACGATGGTAGATAATCCTTGCCGATAGGAAAGAAACATGCTTTTCTTGGCGATCTCCGGCAATTGGTTAGGAACACCCGTCTTTCGCCCCGCTCCTTTAGCCATACCTATAATCAGACTTCTATGCTTTTGCTCCATCTGCTTAAATTGAGGAAAGGTTGACATTAAGCTGAGAGAATACGTATCGCCAGCGTAAATTCCAGATAGCAGAGGCTCTGTAATCTGATCCAAAACCTCTTTACCGAGACGACGCTTGATAAAATCACCCAGCGATTCGTCCATATCACCTTGCTTTGCGGGAAGGATTAAATCCAGAGCTGCGCGCGCTTTTCCCAGTGGAGAAATCAGCCCTGTCCGAATGAAGGGAGTCAACTTTGTTGGAATGCCTAAAATGAAGCCCATCGGCATGGTGTGCAGCTTGCCCTTATGCAAAATGGAGGCAGACTTGGCCTTCGGGTTCGTCGACACCAGTTCGGCTTCCAGTCCCAATTCCATGGTCAGCTCCAGCATAGCCGTTTTTCTGGCCAGAAAAGCATCCGGTCCTTTTTCGATCAGAAAATCATGCTGACGAATGGTGTGCAGCTTTCCTCCCAGCCGATCGCTTTTCTCAACCAGCGTAATCTCTACCTCCATTTGCTTCTCCTCAGCCAGCTTTTTCACATAAAAGGCAGCGCTTAGACCACTTATTCCTCCACCAAGAATAACGACTTTTTTAGAATTCTTTTTCATAAAAACACTTTTCCTTCCTTAGCTCGAGGAGGTATATATGCACAGTAGGGGTCACTCTCCAGATAATCTCCTGTTACTGCATAGGCCCTTGCTCTGGAGCCTCCGCAGACTGTATTGAATTCGCAGACCCCACATTTTCCTTTAAGCTGTGACTTATCTCTAAGATTGTTCATGATCGGAGAGTGCCGATAAATATGTGCCAGGCTATCCTCTCGTACATTACCGCATGCAAGGGGCAGGAAACCACTCGGGTATACCTCGCCGATATGACTGATAAAAACAAACCCATCTCCATCATTTACGCCTTTTGGGGCACGTCCTAATACATCCGTCCTTTTGGGCTCGAACGTCGCACTGCTCTTATTTGCGCTGCGCTTTGCCTGCAGTACAACCCTTCGATAGTGAGGTGCTTCTGTAGCCTTTACACCGTAAGGCATCTGTTGTTGTATTTGATACAACCACTTCATTACTGCTTCATGCTCATCAGGAGTAATCATATCCTTCTCCATACCACGCCCGGTTGGAACAAGGAAAAACAAGCTCCACAACACCGCCTGCATTTCCTTTACCTTCTCTGCAATCTGCTCCAGATCGTGAAGGTTGTACCGGGACACGGTCGTGTTTACTTGGATAGGAATGTTCATTTCCTTCAAATAGCCAATTCCGCGCATGGTCGTAGCGTAAGAGCCCACAGTCCCCCGAAAATGATCATGGATATCTGCACATGAACCATCCAGACTAAATGCCCACCGTGATAAGCCGACTTGCTTGGCTTTTTCGACCGCTGCTCGTGTCACTTTTGGGGTGGCACTGGGAGTCATGGAAACCGACAGTTTTTTCTCTTCAATGGCATATTGAGCCAACTCAAATAAATCAGGACGCGCTAGCGGATCTCCACCTGTGAAAACCAGCAACGGATGATTCATTTCGGCGATTTGATCGATCAGCCGCTTGCCCTCTTCAAATGTCAGCTGACGGGGGTCCGGGTGGTACTGGGCTTCCGCTCTACAATGAAGGCATTTTAAAGCACAAGCTCGCGTTACCTCCCAAATGACGATAAACGGGTTTTCGCGATAATCTCGCGGTGTTTCCAAAGATATCATTGATGTCCCTCCTTTTTAGAAATATAAAAACAACACAGATACATAGAGCATCAATGAAAATCCAATTTCAGCCATGCCAACTTGTTTTGCCTTTAAATCGAATTTAGGAAGCCATATCGCTCGTAATAATAAAATTAAAAAAGGAACAACCAAAAATACCTTTATCCAGGCAGCAAACAGCACAATGATCAGATGATAGATGATAGAAGCATAATAATAGCGTATATTTTTTCTTTCACGGATGATCGTTTTTACATAAAGAGCAGTTCCCGTAAAGTAAGCCACCAAAAGCAAAAATAGCTCCGTGGATATTCTCCAGTCCCCCGCTTCTCCAATATGAGCAACAGGGTAAATAAAAGAACAAAAAAGTAAAATCGCAATAATATCATTGAGCAAGGCGCGTTCATTTTTCATTTTTGCGTAGTATATATTGGCCATAAAAAAGAACAGCAGCAGAACTCCATACCAGATCAACTCAGGCTTAATCCATACCAGTGAAACTAATAAGGGAAGCAGTATCGCTCCGTATAAAACAACAGGCTTGTGGTATCTTACACGGTTTCCTGTTTTGATCCATTGGAGGACAGGAAAACTGAATAAATAGATAAAAAACCAGCACGCGAATAGTAGTATATGAATGAATTCCCCTTGAGAGGCCGCTAAACCGAATAAAAATGGAAGAATGAGCATTGCCCAGGCTCCATGTTGATTGGGAATGTATCTACTGATCCCCATCAAAGACTTGCTCCTTTTTTCACAATGTATAATATCTTTATTGCTTTGGTTAATCGATTCATCATCCATTCCCCCAAGATTAAATTTTTTTACCTTCTTTAATTCTAATTATTCTTTCCAGTTGAACCAATCAGGGAGTTCCCTGATTCATATCGGGGAATATCATAAAAACGCACCGAAATAATAGTCCACTGCTTCCTGCGAGTATCCGTCATCTCCTTGCCATCCAGCATATCCCTACACTTCCATAACTACGTCGCCCGTCTAAGCATGACCGTGTGTTACCTGTTTTCACTTACTTGCAGGAGTTCGAAAAACTGTCCAAGCAAATTCCGCTAAAATAAGCTGACGGCGCGAAAGTATTAGCTTTTATGCAGGCAGGCGCCTCTTTCTTAGGAGAACTTCGGATCATAAACACTCCTACCATTCTCCCTTATGCTTTCCCACGAACTCGTACAAACGACTTATTTTTGCTTGAAAACCCCTACTTTTTTTGCTTATGCCCACTGGATTTACTAAAATATAAATTAACAATTTTATTCATCCGAGGTGGAAATCATGGCTAAAATTATGGTTCCTCCTGAGAAACTAGAGGCGGTTTCCAGGCAGTTTGCGCAGGCGCGAGAGTTGGGTGCGCAAATTTGCGGACAACTGTCACAGCAGATTCAAATGCTGGAAAATAGCTGGGCAGGAACAACACAGCAGCGTTTTTATCAGGATTTTCATAGAGCACGCGGGCAAATGGATGCCTTCACTCAAACTGTCGGTTCTGTCAGCACAGAGTTGCGTTCCATTGCAGTAAAGTTCAAGGAAACAGATACCCAGGCAGACGCGGGTATTAGTAAAGGGGATCACGGACAGAGCGGCAACAGTGAGGGAACAGCTTCCGGGAAAAAAGGCTCCGATCCAGCAGATATAGCCATTAACAGCCTGTCAGAGGCCAATAAGTGGCGTGGCCAACTGGGCTTTGCCGGAACAGCTATCTACAGCGGCCTGGCCTCCACACTTGTACTTACCAAAACAGTAGAATTCAAGAAAAGTCTGAAAAATCCCGCTAGAGCGGTCATACATAATGCGGCATGGGTGAAGGGCAAAGGCAACAATGCTTTTATGCGTAATTTGGGCAAAAGCCTAAACCGCCAATTCACCAAGCCAGGGCTTGTAATGAAGGGTTTAAAAGGCAGAGGAACAATGGAATGAGCTAACCTCTCTCAACTTTACTGTACAGCAGACAGCAGCTTGGAATCTTGGCGAGTCGGACCGACAAATGCTACAAGTCTGGCATGATGATTTTCAGCATAATCACAGCAGCTTGGATAATTTGAGCCGGATGGTATACACAGATACGGATGAAGATGGACCTTCCGTTACAGATCTGCTATTTGTTCTCAAAGGAGCGAATGATCTGTGGATTGTAAGAAATACGGAACAGGATATGCAGGCTGCACCGTGTCTGCGGATTGAAAGTGTTACCGAGGCTGAATGGAGAGAGCGGATAACTCATTTCATTCAGGCATTTGTACGCGATGAGGCGGTATTCCGTGGATAAAATTACGTATCGCAAATCTTTGGCTTTTTGGAAGGCCATGGGGAGCTTGATGTTTGTACTTATTTGTCTGTTCTTGCTGCTGCTCATTTTTATCGACGAAGATATCTCGGCTTTGCAAATCTTCTTCTTTATTACGTCAGCCATAATCGGACTCCCATTTTTCGGCAGCTATCTCGTTGTTTGTTTGAGCAGAACGCTTCGTAAGGAGAACTATTTGTTTATCTTTGACGAACACAGTATCTCCGATGGTATTCGAACTGTCCCATGGTCTGCAATCACAAAAGTTGAATTCGAAGGGGCCTCAATCCGCAAATGGCTGCGCCCTCGTTTTCCCGCCTTTATTTTTTATCTGAATGACCGCAGCACCTGGGAAGTCAGCACCGATTATGTGTTGAACGATGTTGAGCTGAACCAAGCCGGCAAACAACTGCGAAATTTCATTAACCAGCATGGCAAGCCGAAGAAAAAACGTTCCTGAATATTGCTATTGAATATATCAAAAGGGAGCCTGACATCAGCTCCCTTTGTACGGCTTTATTTTGATTTGGACAAACCTACTTCGCTAAATTCAGCTTAGCATCCCTGATATCATACAAGGTTCCTTTGTTGCTATCTACGAGCTTTTTCATTTGCTTGTTGGCCGGTCCATTTGCAGGCACGATTGCATTAAAAACAACATCATTTTTTTGTAACTGCTCGTTTATTTCATCCACTGAGAAACGGGCTTTATCCGGCGTTGTACTCTTATCGTGAACCGGCGCATCTGTAATGAATATGATCGTTTTGGAACTTGAATTTTTGGGGAATTTACTGATAGCCAACTGGATGGCCTCCAATCCCGATTCCTTCAAATCCCCGCCAGCCAAAGGGCGCAGCATATTTAAATTGCCCTTTAACTTGTTTTTATCCTTCGTAAACTCAAAAAACTCCAAATCCTTATCTGCCTTTAAATTGATATCCCGAAATGCAACGACAGCAAATTGGGAACCTGATGGAACGGAATCAACGAAACCTTTAACCTTCTGTCTCACATAATCCAGCGTTCCAGTCATACTACTCGTAACATCTATAACGAACACAATATCAGTAGATTTGGTGAGGGTAGTGGAAATCTTTTTCAGAATTGTCGGATTGGTTTGTGGTTCGGAATTGTCCTCGTTTTCCTCCATTAATTGTTCACTTTCGCTTGTTGTCAAAACCTGCGGTGGGGCAAGAAAAATTACAACGCTCTGTGCTGCAATATTCCACTTCACCTTCGCTCCCAGCGCCTCACTTACAAAGCGAATCGGAACCATCACTTTGCCGTTAATGAGTCTCGGTGCAGCATTGAGTCGCACCAATTTACCATTGATATAGGCATCTCTGGAGCCCACGGTTAATTTGATCGTCATATTCCCTTTAGTCGCCGTAACGGTCTTGGTAGCTCCATCCCATTTCACCTTCGCTCCAAGCGCTTCAAACACAGCACGAAACGGCACCAGCATACTTCCGCTAATAGAGGTCGCAGGCTGCTCATATTGTTGCAACTTTCCATCAATAAACACCACAACCTGCCCAGCTTTGTTGTTATTTATGGGAACAAATTGGGGGACAGACGCTGCCGAATTTCCCGATTGATCGATCATTTTAATATAAAAGTAGTATCCACCAGTAGACAAATTCAGGTTACTCAAAGAGTAATTAAAGGTTGTTGCCGGATCGAACTGAATCCGTTTAACCAATTGCGCATCCGAATTTTTGACCATAACGTATGCAGTGTAAGTTGGTTGAATATTTTTTATCTTCAAACGAACCGCAAATGACGTACCTGAAGAGTTAATCGTAAATGTGCCCGGGAAATTTTCACCAGATGGTATGGACAAAGGAATTTCCGGTGATTCATCTACCGGGATGTCTTCTTTAGACTCCATGACAGGCTGTATTGGCTGAGGATCGACGACTGGTTGAGAAACCTCGGATTCAATGACACCGGGGGTCTCTTTCGTCCTGGTCTCCACATCAGGCTGCGTCACTTTGGGTTCTTCAACGGGTTGGTCTGCTTTTAATTCTCCGTCAGACCCCTCCATGATGGAACCTATAGGAATCACTATATGATTTTCTGATCCTACACTAGGCGCTGGCTGCGAATCCGCAATTGTAATGGTTGAATTCGTATAATCGACTGTAAAGCCACTGGAAGGAATTTCAGTAAGGTTACTGTACAGACGAATTGGTGTACCAGGCATAATCATATTCTCAAGATTAAATTTAAACACTCTGTTGGCACCATTGCCATCCTCAAGTAAGAGCTTAAGCCTGTCTCCCTCTCTGAATACAATTGAAGTGGCAGCGTGAACACTTTCCGTACCCACCGTTAACCAACCCGTGAGTATCGTTGAAAACATGAGCAGAAGCATCGTCTTCTTGAACTTCATCCTTATTTCCCCTTTTTGGAATCTCTGATCTGTTTGGTAAATCATAGCACAGGGTTCAATGAAGTTCATGTAATCTAATGACAGTTTTGGATATGACAGCTCACTTTTTCAGGACCCTCCTCAAGATCTCTGAATGGCCTTTGAAAAATGCTTCTCATGCTGGAGTAACCATTCTTTTCTCCATAGGCCTCCTGCATAGCCAGTTAGTTTCTGATTTGAACCCATAATTCGGTGACATGGAATGACAATACTCAATTTATTTTTTCCATTTGCACTGCCTACGGCTTGAATCGCTTTTTCATTTCCAATAGCAAGGGCAATGTCCTTATACGCTGCCGTTTCACCATATGCTACTTTCACCAGCGCATTCCATACCCTTTGCTGAAAGTCTGTACCTTCAAAGACATAGGGAAACGTAAACTCATGGCGCTCACCTTTAAAATACTCGTCAAGCTGACTCGCACATTCCTCCAAAACCTGGGGTAGAACCTCTTCCTTAATTATGGTTAAGGGCACATCCCGATCAGAGAACATAATGGAATGGACGGCTTCACTCGTGCCCCATATCTCGATCTCCCCGATCGGCGATACATAATTCAATACATATAGCTTGCTCATAAAAGGATAACAACCTCCTTGAACTACTCCTTATTCAGCTTCCTGTACTCACTAGGAGAACATTGGGTCAAGCCGCGAAATACCTTATAAAAATTCGAAGGGCTTTGAAAGCCTGTCTCATAGCAAATCTCCAGATTCGTAAGATCTGTAATTCTAAGCAGATAGGCTGCCTTATCCACTCTGATTTTTTCCAAATACATGCGGGGCGTTTCCGAGGTTTCCAGCTTAAAAATGCGTTCCAAATAAAAAGGGCTTACGCCAACATGATCCGCAATATCCTGCAATACCAGTCTTTCTTTATAATGATTGACCAGGAAGGCGACCGCATTCTGGACAAGCCTGATATACGGCGAAACATCTGTGTGGGGCTGGCATCTTTTGCAGGCACGAAACCCTGCTTTCTCCACTGCGTGTATTTCATCATAAAATTCAACATTTATTTTTTTCGGCTTCCTGGAGCGACAGGAAGGTCGACAGTATATGCGGGTTGTTTTCACAGCGGTATAAAACAACCCGTCATATTTACGATCACACGCTATAATTTTCTCCCACATTTCTTCAAAAGAAAGCTTGATATTAGTCATGATCGAATGCCCTGTCCTTTCTATCGTATCCTCGGTTCATCCTCAAGAATATAAATGCGAGGTATCTTGAAGCTTGATTAACTGTTCAGCGTTCTTGTGCAAAGCAACTTTTATATTATCAGAAAAGGCATTACCAAAGCTAAACCGTTTAACTCCTAGCTGCTGAAGCTTGCGGACATTCGTCAGACCTGGCAAGGATAAAACATTCAGCGGAGCTTTTACATGGAGTACAACTTCTCTAATCTCTTCATCATCCCGGAGCCCCGGAACAAAAATGCCGCTCGCACCGCTCTCCACATACGCTTTGGCCCGTTCAATGGTTTCCGCAAGTGGAGCATCCTTTTGCAAATATGTATCCGTTCTTGCGTTTATAAAAAATTCTTTATACCCATGTGCATCCAATGCAGCTCTTATCTGGGACAGCAGGTTACTGTGCAGGCCCACTTCTCGAAGCCCCTTTTGCGTTTTCAAAGAATCCTCAATATTAATCCCTGCAACTCCCACATCGGCTATCCTTAAAACATGCTCAATGATTGTTGCCGTATCCTCCCCGTACCCTGCTTCAATATCTGCCGATACCGGAATCTGAACATGGTCTGCAATGGTACGAATGATGCTTACATGCTGGTCAAAATCAATAAGCTCACCATCTGCAAACCCAAGCGTATTGGCAATCCCCCAGCTCGTCGTACCTATTGCCTTAAAGCCTGCTTTCTCAAGAGCGACGGCAGATAACAAGTCCCAAGCGTTCCCCAAAAATAATAGTTCCTCTGATGTATGCAGTGCGTTAAATTGCTGTATTTTGTTCATGTTATTGCCTCCTGATAGGTGATGTATCTCATTCTATCAAGAGGCTTTTTTTGTTTCGTCCTCATTCTTGCCCTTATGGTCTATATAAAAGGAATAGACTTGAAAAAGGAACGTATGTTCTGTATAATCTAACTTAGCAATTTGCACAATCCTGAACTAACAGAGATGCGGACATGGACCATAAATTTATTGAGGAACTACGCGAGATCAGTAGAAATGACAAGCGAAGATCCGAATTTCTTATCAAGGGTATGAAGGAAACACTTCAGGAAAGAAAAGAAAAAAACTTTATTGAGAGATGGATTTGGCGACAAAAGAACAAGAAGCGTATCGCGCGGAGATTTAACCATTAGTTGTCATAATTCCCCCGTCTTCTAAAGCGGGGGATGAATGGCAACGGTTTGCACTGTACAACCTCATAATACTATAATAGATTTGTTCAGTCGTACTATGATAAAAGGTTGTGTTATCAGTGCAATTAGACTCAAATAATCATTCAGTGTTCTCGCTCAATTATCACCTAATTCTAGTAATCAAGTATCGCAGAAAGGTAATCAATGCTGAAATATCCGAACGTCTGAAAGAGATATTTGAGTACATTCAGCCTAATTACAACGTTACCTTTCAGGAATGGAACCATGACCGCGATCATGTTCATATCCTCATGAAGACGCATCCGAATACCGACATTTCCAAGTTTCTGAATGCCTATAAGAGTGCATCGTCAAGGTTGATCAAGAAGGAATTCCCGATCATTTGTAAATCCTTGTGGAGAGAGTATTTTTGGTCACGTTCCTATTGCCTGCTTACTACGGGTGGAGCACCGATAAACGTGATCAAGAAGTATATCGAAACACAAGGTCAGAAAGGGGGATAGGACTTGCTGAAAGCCTATAAGTATCGCATCTATCCAACTGGCGAACAGCAACAGTACCTTGCAAAAGTGTTTGGTTGCGTTCGGTTCATCTATAACAAAATGCTTGCGGATAAGATCGAGCATTACAAGAAGACTGAAACCATGCTCAAGAATACGCCTGCTACATACAAGAAGGAATTCGACTGGCTGAAAGAAGTAGATAGCCTTGCACTTGCCAATGCTCAACTGAACTTGGACAAGGCATATAAGAATTTCTTCCGTGATCAGAGCGTTGGGTTCCCGAAATTCAAGAGCAAGAAGACGAACAGGCACAGTTATACAACGAATAATCAGAAGGGCACGATCCGCGTGGAAGGCGATTACATCAAGCTTCCTAAGCTGAAAAGCAGAATCAGAATCAAGTTACACCGTCCATTCGTTGGGCTGATCAAGTCATGCACCGTAACCCAAACATCGTCAGGCAAATATTATGCGTCCTTACTAGTGGAAACGGATATTCAGCCCATGCCGAAGCTTGCGAATAAGATGGGAGTTGATCTTGGACTCAAGGTGTTTGCTATGACTTCCGATGGAGAAATCATTGATAATCCGAAGCACCTTCGCAAGTCTGAAAAGCGATTAGCAAAATTACAAAAGGACTTGTCACGCAAAAAGAAGGGAAGCAATAACCGTCACAAGACTAGGCTGAAAGTTGCCAAATGGCACGAAAAAATAGCCAATCAGCGTCAGGACTTTTTGCACAAAGTATCTTCCAAGATGATTAGCGAAAACCAAGTCATTGTCATGGAAGACCTTCGAGTAAAGAACATGATGCAGAATCACAAGCTTGCTAAAGCGATAAGTGAAGTATCATGGAGCTTGTTCCGTTCGATGCTTGAGTACAAGGCGAACTGGTACGGACGTGATCTGATTATTGCACCCCAACATTACGCTAGTAGCCAATTATGCTCATGTTGTGGTTACAAACTGTTGATCCGGTTAGTCAAATATCATCTGCTGAGGAGGCTAGCGGGACGGGAAATTTATATCTTTGGATTGTAAAAAACATCCCCGTGTCTATAGCCAATATAGCTCACCGCTCTCCGAGACATGCTCGTATTAATGCTGTGTATACCCCGCCTACTTTGCGAAAGAAAGGTTTTGCGAGTGCACTTGTAGCCGAGCTATGTTCCATCTTAAAAAATGAGCAGCTAATTCCTATGCTGTATGCAGATTTAAAAAATCCTGCCTCTAATCAGGTATATAAAAACATCGGCTTTACCGAGGCAGGTAAAATTACTGATAGTCCCTACAGAAGACGTGACCTACAGAAAACGTACTGTCAATTCAATCAAAAGAGGGCCCGTAAAACCATCTTTGTGGCCGAGCTCCCTCTTTTCAGTTTATCTATAAATCTTTATTCCGTAATACTTACTTCCGTTTGAACTGAGGATCTTCGTGAAAGCAAATGCACAGCTACAATCGCAATAGCAACACCGGCTGCTCCAAACCAAGTGATGGAAGCCAGCGATACCTGACCTACAACTACGCCACCAATTCCGGCTCCGGCCGCCATGGCAAGCTGCATTGTAGACTGATTAAGACTCAGCATGACGCCAGAAGATTCAGGCACAAGCGTGACCAGATTATATTGTTGAGTAGGTCCGGATGTCCAGGCTGCGAACGACCACAGAATAAGTAAAGCAAACACTGCAATTAGAGAATGCGCGGCAAAAGGAAGTAAAAGCAAGGAAATGACGTGTAGTATCATGCCTCCAAATAATGTAAAAGGTATGCCCTTTTTATCTGCGCTGTATCCACCGCTTTTAGACCCGATCAGGCTGGCGATCCCGAAGGCGAGTAAAACCGAACTTAGCATAGTCTCCCCTACACCTGATACGTTCAGCAAATAGGGTGAAATATAAGTATACGCAAGTGAATAGCCCCCTAGCCAAAAGAAGGTGATAGCCAATCCCAAAGCGACTTCAGGCTTTTTCAGAAGGGCAAATTGCTGTAGTAAGGGGACAGGTTGATCTCCTCTTAAACGGGGAATCGTCATAGCGATAATAATCAGGGCAATAATCCCTGTCAAAGCGATGCCAAGAAATACAGTTTTCCAGCCATATGCAGAAGATATCATTCTCCCCAGTGGAACTCCAATGATCAGCGAGGCCGTAAAACCCATGGTGACCGTAGCAATAGAACTGGCCTGTCTGCCTGCTGGGGCAATTTTCGCTGCGATGCTCAGAGCCGTAACCACAACCATTCCCGCCCCGAGTGCCATAAGAATACGTGCGGCAATAAACATGCCAAATCCCGGCAAAACAAAGGACAGGACATTGGCGACAGCAAATAATCCGAGCGAATACAGGAGCAGCTTACGTCTGTCCCATTTAGCGGTTATTGCCATCAGAATCGGCGTGCCAATCGCGTAGGCAAGAGAAAAAACGGTAATCAACTGACCTGCGGCTGCCACTGTAATTCCCATGGTCGTCGCAATCTGATCCAAAATCCCCGAGATTATATATTCGGATGTGCCTACCAGAAAACTGACAATTGCCAAGATATATACCTTCCACGTGCTCTGCATTTCTGAGTAACGCCTCTTTTCTTTTTTTGTTTTTATATTTCTACAAATATCGAAATTAAGACTAAAAAAAATTATTTTATCAGGAAAGGGGCATATTTCTCTGCTGCTTCAACATCTAAGCTGTAATAAATAAAAGTACCCTCTTTTCGAAATGTCAGCAGCCCGGATTCTGCCATTTGCTTCAAGTGATGCGATAGTGTTGAAATAGCAACACTGTTCAGCTTTTCGCCCAGCACAGAGCAGCATTGGTCACTTTCCTCTTTTAGCAAAAGTGCTATCTTGAGACGAGTCGGTTCTCCAAGCGCTTTATATATTTTTACAGCCTGCTGCATCTCCGTAGTATCTTTCACCCTGCTCCATTCCCTTCTGCTTCCAGCCATAATTTCGATGTTCATCGAAATAAAATTATCATAAACATCTACAAAAGTAAACCACTTATACTGAAAAATGAAGATAAGCCGCTCCTCAGGTAGAGAAGCGGCGGTCATATTATTTTTGTTAATAAGGGTCATCCAGCTTTACAAGCAAAGCCCGAATGACCTCCTTCTCCGCCGCAGTAAGCTTTTGTCCTGCCTGCCATTGCCGGATTTCCTTCTTGACTACCTTCGGTTCCTGATAACTAAGACCGTACGCGATGCTACCGATGCCATGTACGCGGTATGATTTGTCCGTATTGGCCAATGCTCGGGTCATCGCTGTCTTATCCCTTGTGAACAATTCCCCCATGATGGCAGCATAACTTTCGCTTAAAGCCCCATCCAATCCGTCAGAAGCCCGGATCACATTTGGAAAGCTTTCCGATGGAATAAAAGCGCGCTGCTTATACAAATATTCGATGATTTCCAGGCTTTGATGTTCACTGTTTTTGTTCAACTTCCCCCATTGAATACCTGCCAAATCGTCAGTAATGTGATGGACCTTTTCTTCATCACTGAGGGATGAATCCTTGTAAAAAGAAAGCACCCGCTCCTCTTTACTTTGCCGGGTTTGCTGCGTATTGGCTGCACTTTGCTTGGGCTTCACGGCCTTTTCCCCGGACGGCACCGCAGCATCAGTATACTGTTCCACCGGACTGGAAGCACATCCAACAGTAACGGATAGCAATAATAAAGTACAAACTACAGATACGAACATGCTACCTTTTGACACGAGTCCACTCTCCTGTCCAAACAAACAATGGTATTACGATTGCTAGACTATTTATATTCTACTGCTCCTGCCGCAGTTCATCTATCGTTACAACGATGAAAAGGTTTCTCAGTTAAGCTTCTACTCCATCACGTCCAACCGTAGGCTTACGGATTACAGAAACGCTTGATTCCCTGACGATCAGGCGGGGCTCGAATTGCACTCGCTCATAATCACCCGGTGTCTGCTCCTGAATTCGCTTAAGCAGCAGCTCCGCAGCCAATCGTGCCACCTCTTCCCCCATGATGGAAACAGAGCTGATTTGTGGCGTCGTTACCGTTGCCCACAGATTGTTATCAATACCGACTACAGCAACCTCATCCGGCACTTTGACACCCAGATCCTTAAAGCGATTGACAATACCAATCGCCACCATATCGTTCACCGCATAAATAGCATCCGGCATATGCTTCAGGCTGTAAAAATAATCGGCCGCACGCAGCCCTGTCTCAAAGGAGAAATCATCGCCAAAATAAACGAGTGAAGGGTCCACATGCTGGAGAGACTGCTCGTAAGCGAAGTATCTTTCCTCGATTTTGTCCTTTGCAGCACCTGCATAAGCAATCCTCGTTCTCCCGATTTTAAGCAAATGCTCCATCACAAGCCGGCCCTCTTGCCGGGCCAGACTGACGATATCCGCTTTTACATTTTCACCCAGCTTCTTGCCGTAATTAATGATGGATACGGGAACACTGGACTTGTTGATCAGATCCACCAGCATTTTGGGGTATGCCAGCGGCATAATAATAAGTCCGTCCACATGCAGCTTTTTAACCTCCCGAACCGTTTCAAGCTCCATTCTGGCATTGCCGGCGGTATTAATCTGCACCACACGGTAGCCATGCTGCTTGGCTGCCTGCTCCACAGACCAGGCAATCTCAGGGATGATCGCGTTGCGAATATCCGGCACGGCCAGCGCAATTTGGCGTGTCTGACGTACCTTCAAGCTTTGCGCCGAGGTATTGGGTGTAAAGCCCATTTCTTCAATTACCCGCAAGATCAACGCTTTCGTCTTCGGGCTGATGCCCTCACTATCGTTAATAGCTCTGGAGACAGTCGCAATACCTACCCCTGCCCGCTTGGCTACATCCTCTATGGTTACTTTTTTTTGATCTGTCACGCCCAAAATCCTTTCAAAAACGGAATCGTTTTCCGACTTTCTAAAATGTAATTTCGATATTGATATTATACCATAGAATGAGTCTCCGAAAATGAAAGACAGTCTTCTACATTGTCTCTGCTTCACCTGAAAATCCACCCCATCCCTTGGATGAAGGGGATGAGCCAGAATAGCACCATAATCACAAGTGATTATATTCACAAAAAAATCAAGTGCTTTTTGCATGAATTTGGTTTGACAATGTGTAAAATCTGTGACATATTATCTTTCGGAAACGTTTCCTACTTTATTCGCTTTTATAGCAGTAAATGATCATATATTCGTCAAGGAGATGACAGACATGCAAGCATTGAGATGGCATGGAGTAAAAGACTTACGTTTGGAAAACATTGAGCAGCCTGCTGCTCTGGCAGGAAAAGTGAAAATTAAAGTGGAATGGTGTGGCATTTGCGGAAGTGATCTTCATGAATATGTGGCAGGACCCATCTTCATTCCCCAGGACGCTCAGCATCCATTGACTGGTGAAAAAGCTCCGATCGTAATGGGACATGAATTCTCCGGACAAGTGGTTGAAATCGGCGAAGGTGTAACCAAAATTCAGGTTGGCGACCGTGTGGTCGTAGAACCGGTTTTTGCATGTGGAGAATGTGATGCTTGTAAGCAAGGCAAATATAATCTTTGCGATAAAATGGGCTTCCTCGGCCTGGCAGGCGGCGGTGGCGGCTTTTCGGAATACGTTGCAGCTGACGAGCACATGGTTCACAAGATTCCAGATAGCGTCTCTTTCGAGCAGGGCGCTTTGGTAGAACCTTCAGCCGTTGCTTTGTATGCTGTTCGTCAAAGCCAGCTAAAAGTCGGCGACAAGGCCGTCGTATTTGGTGCCGGTCCTATCGGCTTGCTGGTTATTGAAGCCTTGAAAGCTTCGGGCGCATCCGAAATTTATGCAGTAGAGCTTTCCGAGGAACGCAAAGCTAAAGCCGAAGAGCTGGGTGCTATCGTCCTTGATCCTAAAGCTTACGATGTCGTGCAGGAGCTACACAAACGGACCAACGGAGGCGTAGATGTAGCCTATGAGGTCACTGGCGTACCGCCTGTGCTGACTCAAGCGATCGAATCTACCAAAATCAGCGGACAAATTATGGTCGTCAGCATTTTTGAAAAAGAAGCTCCGATCAAGCCTAACAATATCGTCATGAAGGAACGCAATCTGACGGGTATCATCGGCTACCGTGATGTGTTCCCGGCTGTCATCAGCCTGATGGAAAAAGGTTATTTCCCTGCGGACAAGTTGGTTACCAAACGTATTAAGCTCGAAGAAGTGATCGAGCAAGGCTTTGAAGGCCTCCTGAAAGAAAAAAATCAAGTTAAAATCCTGGTATCTCCGCAATCCTAATATAGAAGCAAAATCAGATGTCTGCTATGTGCAGGCATCTTTTTTATCCAAAAAGCGCTCCCCTCCTGCGGCATGCGACCGCCAAGATGAGTAGCGCTTTTCGGATTCCACTCCAAATTATTGAATTACATTTTTCAGAACATCGTCAATCATTTGTCCATTCGCAATCGTCCCCGTATACAACCAGCTCGAATCTTTGCCAAAATCGTATACATGGCCAGCTTTCACAGCTGGAATTCCCGCCCATACAGGATCTTTTATAATTTCTTCTTTACTTGCGTTTTTGCTGTTCACGATAAAGACATAATCCGCATCCAGCTCTGCCAGCTTCTCCAGCGATAAATTACTCCAGTTGGCCTTGGCAGTTTTGGAGATTTCCTGTACGACCTGGGGAATCTTGAAGCCCAAGTCCTTATACAATACATCACCACTGGATAGATTCTGGTTCACGACATACACGTTTTTATCCGTTACCCACAAGGCTGCTGCGGTTTTTTGTCCAACCGTCTGGCTCAGCTTGGCCTTGGCTTCTGCCGCTTTTTTGTCATAGCTGCTTAATGCCTGCTTCGCTTCACTGCTCTTATTCAGCACCTCACCCACGGTCAACAGCTCTTGACGCCAATCGTTGTTCATATTACTGCCTACAACGTAGGTGGGGGCGATTTTAGAGTATTGATTATATTTGTCGCCCTCTACCATACTCGCACTGTCCATAATGATTAAATCAGGCTTGAAGTTCAGAACGGCTTCAAACGGAAGGTCAGAAGCGATGGTAGGAACATCCTTTAGTTCTTTTTGCAAGTAAGCCTGAACCGAATTTTTACCTACCGACCATTGAGCTACGGGTTTAACACCCAGCGTAACCAGATGATCCTCCAGATATGAAGCAATTACACGCTGGGGTTGAGCCGGAACCTTCACCTCATGTCCAAGTGCATCTTTCAGCACCCTTTCTTGTGATGCTTGCTCCGCTGTATTGTTGGTCCCTTGGGACGTATCTTCCGTTGCCGCAGGACTGGATGTGCCTGAGCATGCACTGAGCAATAGTGTAAAACTAAGCAATAAAATAAATGCCATGGAATGCTTTGCGTTTCTATTCATTCGTAAAATCCCTTCATCGTAATTTTGATAATGATTATTATCCTCAATAACAGTATGCAGGGCACCACTTTTCGAATCAATGGAACATCCGGACATGGGTAATGGATTATCCAGACGTTCATCTCTTACAAAAGCAGATGAATGTAAGCTGTCTCGGTAATGAACCGGGGATACGCCGGTATACTTTTTGAATGCCCGGCTAAAGAAATAGACATCCGGGTATCCCACACCGACAGCAATATCCTGTAAAGCAGCATCCGTCTTCCGCAGAAGCTCCTTCGCCTTGTCCATTCGCAGCCGGATCAGATACATAATCGGGCTGCAGTCTGTTTGTTTTTTAAATAATCGGGTCAGGTGCCTTGTGCTGCATTCCAGCAAGCCGGCCAAACGCTCCAACGTTATGGACTCCGCATAATGCACCTCCATAAACCGAATCGCCTCTGTCACCGTATCCCGCGCGGGGACCTGCGCCTGCTGTTCCTGATACTGGCGCATAAATTCGTAGGCAAAATCAAAGAACTTGCTTTGAGCCTGTACCCTGGACAATGCATCCCGATCCTGCCATGCACGCTCCAGCAGTTGCAGCTTTTGGTACAGCATAACCGGATATGGCGGTACAAAGCCATGCGCTATAGCTGGAACATTATACACCGTATGTCCTGATACAGAAGTCGCTTTATATAGTACAAGAAAATATTCGATCCCTCGGTTCGAGGGGGACATTTTCAGTTCGAAGCCTTTGCTGCCATGCAGTATGTACCCTGAATGCGCTGTATCATTCCATTCACCACCCAAACGCACACTACCCTGTAGTACCAAAATAAAAGCCTGCGCGGGAAGACGGTATGGTTGAAGCAGTTCTTCGGGTTCCAGCCGAATATGGCGAATGTCCATGATACGGATCGATGAATGGAGCCATGTGGACAGCAGCCTGTTCAGTTCATCTGCTTCATGCTCCTTGCCTATTCCACTTTGGGAGCCTGCCTGCTTTTTCCGATCCTGCTTCACTGATTAAAGCCTCCGCTCATAAAATAACCATACTATTTTTCCAAACCAACCTCATTATATATCATTCTCTTCATTGATCCTATTTCTTTCATTTCCTAATTGGATATTTTCATGTAGTATAAGTCTAATTGAAGTAACCCTGTTTGGGCTATGCTGAAGCTATACACTTTATGAAGGAGGATTTCAGGTTGAAATCAAATGAAGCAACTTTGCACAAAAAGCTGCGCCCAAGACACATTACCTTTATGGCTATGGGCGGGGTCATCGGGACCGGTATTTTTAAAGGGAGTACCGAAACGATTAGCTTGGCAGGACCTGGAGTTATTTTATCCTATGTCTTTGCGGGGCTTTTGCTCCTGGTCGTTATGGGCGCAATTGCCGAGATGGCTACCGTCTATCCGAACATGAATATGAAGGATTTTATTCGCAAAGCTTTTGGAGAACGGCTTTCGTTTATCATCGGCTGGTTGTATTGCTTCATGTGGCTGGCCGTCTGTGTCATTGAGGTCATCGCTGCGGGAAGCTTCCTGCAATACTGGCTGCCGGATGTCCCCTTATGGGTACTCAGTTTGGCGAGTGCGGCTTTTATTATTGTCGTCAACATGCTGAGTGTCGGCGGTTTTGGGGAACTGGAATTTTGGCTTGCGGGTATCAAGATTGCCATGATTATCATCTTTATCGCGCTGGGTGGCTGTATACTGTTCGGCATTATCCCCACCGAAACTCCGCCCTATCTGAGCAACTACGCGCAGCATGGCGGATTTCTCCCCAATGGCTGGCTGGCCATTTTTTCGGCGCTGCTGGTCGTTACCTTTTCCTATGGGGGGTCCGAGCTGATCGGACTAACGTTGACGGAGACAGAAAATCCGGAAAAGGTACTGCCTAAGGTAGTTAAAAGCTTTATTTTTCGCGTTGTCTTGTTTTATACGTTGCCGATTCTCATCATTTGTGGCTTGATCCCCTGGAATCAGCTGGATGCGAATACCAGCCCGTTTGTACAGGTACTATCTTCGGTAGGGCTTCAAAGCTCGGCCCATGTCATGAACTTTATCCTGATCACTGCCGTACTGTCTGCCGCCAATTCGGGGATTTACGGTGCCACACGCATGCTGCATTCACTGGCAGTCAATGGAGAAGGGCCCAAATCACTCGCGCGGGTATCATCGAACGGAGTGCCGGTGAATAGCCTCAAATTGTGCGCTGTGATTCTGATTGTGGGCTCCATGGTTGCTTATATCGCTCAGGACGGACTGTTCCGTATTTTGATGGCTGTGCCTGGCTTTGTCGTGCTGCTCGTCTGGAGCTGTATTTGCCTGTCCCAGTTGAAACTGCGCAAATCCTATCCCATAGAGCCCAGCTTCAAAATATGGGGATTCCCTTATATCACGGTGATAACCATTGGATGTCTGTGGGTGATTGCATTTCTGTTCCTGCTGGACCCGCAAAATCGGATCAGCATTAGCGTATGCGTGGCTTTCATGGCATTTCTGATCATCTGGTCTTTGGTGAAGTTCCGGAGAAAGCAGGCGTAAGCAGCTTATGATTCAATCGTATTTGTTTCCTGTTTCATATGCTTTTCTGGCGTTCCCTTTTGCTGCGTTATTGTTTACACTGCCTTTTCTCATCGTGCAATATCGCAGACATGGCTATATTCACAAGGCTAGAGCATGGCTGCTTTACCTGATGCTTTTATACTTGATGAACGCCTTCTTTTTGGTCATTTTACCGCTTCCGTCATCGCGTCATAACGCAGCATTAGCCGGGGGAGCGCTGCAATTCATACCCTTGCAATTCATTCACGACATTGTAAGAGAAACATCGGTCTCACCCGCTCATCCCTCCAGTTATCTTCATGTGCTGAAGGAGCGGGCTTTCCTGCAAGTGGCTTTTAACGTCCTTATGACCGTGCCCTTTGGCATGTTCTTGCGTTATTATTTCCGTGCACGATGGGGATGGTGCCTGATTCTGTCCTTTGCCCTGTCCCTCTTCTTTGAGGTAACGCAGCTGACAGGATTGTATGGATTTTTTGACCATGCGTATCGCGTGTTCGATGTGGACGACCTGATGGCTAATACATTGGGCGGTATGCTGGGCTTTTTATTGGGCGAATGGTTTTCACGCTTCCTTCCCCGCCTGGAGCATCTGGACAAGCATTTGGACATTACCACCAAGCGGGTATCCTATACGAGACGGGGTGTGGCCTTTTTCCTGGATTCTATCGTTTGGACCGGGCTGCTCGGCATCATGGAATCCCTGCATGTACCTGCTGCTTTCTGGGTTTCCAGCGGGGTGTACTTTATGCTCGTTCCTTGCCTGACGAATGGACGAACTCCAGGGAAATGGCTGGTGCGTATTCATCTTACAGGGACAGGAAAACGAATTTCCCTGTGGGGGCTCATCAAGCGCTATAGTCTCTTATACTGGTTGTATTTCGGGCTTAACTATGTGCTGGGTGGTCCTGTGTTATGGCCTCAGGTCTCTCCATGGGTAAGTGTCCTAATCAGCCTCTTATTGCTGGTGATGAACGGATGGTTCTTTTTCCATCTCGTCATACGCCTGTTCAAGAAAGGCCCCTTATTCTATGAAGAGCTTAGTCATACTTCGCATCAGATTAGTTGGCCCAAGCACTATCACCATTCTCAAGGTGACACCGTTGATGCCATAGAATCACCGGGAGCTCACACGGACGTCTAAGCCAGCTAAAAAAAACAGGCGAAGCAAAGGAATTTCCTTTGTCCGCCTGTTTTTATTTTGTATATAAACGATAGCTCGCAGCTCTTATTTCCACTGTGCAATTTGATCAATGGGCAAGCGTGTGGACGGATGGCCGTCGTTGACTCCTTTACCCATGGAAATGAGCATTACAGGTACATAACGATCTTTATCCAGACCAAAGGCTTCAGCAATTCTGGCCTTGTCATAACCACCGATTGCATTGGTGTCGTAACCGTGAGCGCGCGCTACCAGCATGAGCTGCATAGATACCAGACCACCGTCGATCAGGACCGTTTCTTTGTTCACAACCGGATCAAGCGCTGCAAAATGGGCTGCCACTTTCTCCTGCTGCATTTCCTTTACATCCTTTGGCATATAGCCCAGTTCTACTGCTTCTCCGAAAATTTGCTCGAAATTATCAAAGTTGTTCAAATCTCCGAACACCGCGATCACTGCCGATGAAGTCTCCACCTGACGTTGGTTAAAACTTGCCAGTGGTGTCAGGGTTGCTTTGCCCTCCGGGCTGTCAATCACGAGGAAGCGCCATGGCTGCAGGTTAATGGAAGATGGGGCGCGTGTAGCTTCCGTCAAAATCTCAGTCATTTCCTCGCGGCTGATCTTCACGGACGGATCGTATACTTTCACCGAACGACGTCCGAGTGCGATCTCTTTAAAATCATTTGATTTTACAGTTGTGTTCGTATTGCTCATTCCAATCTCTCCTTGTTCCCCTACGGGTATAATTTGTTATGATAAAATTTCAATCAGTCCATATCGGAAATATGACCATTCATGACTTGCAGCATTTCAGCCAGCTGTCGCCGCTGTGCCTCGTCGAAGCTTTGGAGCAGTCGATCCACAAACTGCGTGCGCTCCTGTCTAAAGGTGATCATGTGCTCACGCCCATAATCGGTCAGGCTTACCAAGGTAACCCTGTTGTCCTCCGGCTTGGTGCGTCGTGTGACCATAGCATTCGCTTCAAGCTGCTTCAAATGGCGAGTTACGGCTGCGGCGTCGATGCCAACCTCTTTTTGCAGCAGAGTTTGACTGATCTCCTCCACCTGATACAGCTTGCACATCAGCTGCAATCTGGATGCGCTGATTCCTGCACAACGCTCAAACTTGGAGCTCATCTGCTTGTTCAGCAACAGCAGCATTTCAAAAATATACTCAGCGTCAGATGATGTTTGGGTGATAGCAATCTCTCCTCCTTAAGCATGTGCCAGGCTTTGCGATCCAACCTTTGACCCATCAATGATTGATCTATCAAGTAATATACATCCGCTTTATAAATAAATCAAGTCCCTGAGAAAAATAAAGTGCCTCTTGGCAAATAAAAGCTGAGCGCCCTTGCGAGGGACACTCAGCTTCTCATTTTATTAGCTAGCTTATTCAATATTACGTGTGTTCACTTATTTCTCTACTTGTATCCTGGGCTGCCGTTGACTTAGACAATCCCGTGGGACAGCATAGCGTCAGCCACACGAACGAATCCAGCGATGTTCGCACCGACAACCAGATTGCCTGGCACGCCGTATTCCTCAGCCGCCTTCACGCTGTTGGCATAGATATTTTTCATAATATCATGCAGCTTGGCGTCCACTTCCTCAAAGGTCCACGATAAGCGCATGCTATTCTGTGACATTTCGAGCGCAGAGACCGCAACCCCGCCTGCATTGGCAGCTTTGGCTGGCCCAAACAGTACTCCACTGTCCAAAAATACTTCAATTGCTTGTAGCGTGGATGGCATATTGGCCCCCTCACCCACAGCTTTTACGCCATTGCTCACCAGCAGTTGTGCTGCATGCTCGTCAATTTCGTTCTGTGTGGCACATGGCAGTGCGATATCGCATGGAATCGACCAGATACCGGAACAGCCTTCCGTATATGTTGCACCTGAACGCTCCTTGATATACTCGCTAATCCGCAGACGGTTCACTTCTTTGATCTGCTTCACCAATTCCAAATCAATGCCTTCGGGATCATAGATGTAGCCATTCGAGTCACTACAAGCAACGACTGTAGCACCGAGCTGCTGTGCCTTTTCAATCGCATAAATGGATACATTCCCCGAGCCCGACACGACCACTCGCTTACCTTCAAAGGACGATCCCTGAGCCTGCAGCATCTCATTTACAAAGTACACACAGCCGTAACCTGTCGCTTCTGTACGCGTGAGGCTGCCTCCGTAATGAACCCCTTTACCTGTCAGGACACCGCCTTCATGCCCTCCGCGAATCCGCTTGTACTGCCCGAACAGGTAACCAATCTCACGGCCGCCTACCCCAATATCCCCTGCCGGAACGTCGGCATCCGGGCCGATATACTTGTACAGCTCGGTCATGAAGCTTTGTGTAAAGCGCATAACTTCGTTATCTGATTTCCCTTTAGGATCAAAATCGGAACCGCCTTTGCCACCACCAATGGGGAGACCTGTCAATGCATTCTTGAAAACTTGCTCAAAGCCCAAAAATTTGACGATTCCCAGATATACAGACGGATGGAAGCGAAGTCCACCTTTATAAGGCCCAATCGCACTGTTAAACTGTACGCGGAAGCCGCGGTTGACCTGTACATTCCCTGCATCATCCACCCAAGGCACACGGAAGGTAATGACACGCTCCGGCTCCACCAGCCGTTCCAAAAGCCCCTGTTGCATATACTTGGGATGCTTAGCAAGCACGGGAACCAACGAATCCAATATTTCTTTGACGGCCTGATGAAATTCATTTTCATGAGGATTGCGCGCGATAACCTTTTCAAAAACGGACTGCACATATTCGGCTGCTGCCTGTTGACTCTGCTCTGAACGGATAATGGTCACTTTTCAATACACCCCTTTATAATTAGCCCCTCTGTAAGACGATGATCCAGGTTGATCTACACCCGCAAGAGTGGAAGTTTATGTATTCATAAAATTTAGTTAACTATACATGATTTTTAATATAAATACATCTAATTTGCTTATAAAAATAATTTGTCCCCTATATTAAATAACTCTATAAACCTCTCATACCCTGTTATATTCACAAGGCCTAATCCCTTGATTTACGGGCTTTTTTCACCATTTTCACATGTTCTATACCTTACTCAATATGGGACAATTATGTGAACGAATGAAGCCGACTTTCAATTTGGGCAGGCGAAATCATACCGTATATCATTTCCTCTGTCTTCGATACACATACAGCCTTATCGGCAAATGTAGAGGTAACAAAAAGAGACCACGCACAGGGCGTAGCCTCTTTTCCTCATCCTTTTGGGATATAGCACGTCATTGCTGAAATGATCATCTACACATAAAAGGCTTCAAGCTGACGCACGATTTCTGCCTCGTCATGCTCTACCACTTGCTGGTGCTGCGGCTTGGAGAACAATTGTTCAATTGGCGCCGGGAACTCCTGCTGAATGTCCACCAGACGGATGGCTTCATCGAATTTGGCCGGATGCGCTGTCGCAAAGGTCACACATACTTCGTCTGAGCCATTATACGCCTCATATGCGGCAATACCGCAAGCCGTATGCGGGTCCAGCAAATAATCGTATTCGGCCTTGTATTTTTTGATCAGCTCCAGACACTGCTCATTCGAAGCACCGAGAGCTTCAAAATCCTGATGTACCCGTTGCAAATCCTCTGCACTGATCACAATCCGCCCCTCGGTTTTGAGGTTATTCATGTACTCCGATACCTTGGCTGCATCTTCTCCGAGGAAATAGTACAGATATCTTTCGAAATTGCTTGCCACCTGAATGTCCATGGAAGGACTGTATGTGCTTTTGAAGTCGCCCGGTTTGTATTCGCCTGTCTTCACGAAGCGCTCCAAAATATTATTTTCATTCGTTGCAATGATCAGCTTATGGATCGGCAGACCCATTTTCTTCGCGAGAAAGCCGGAAAAAATATTGCCAAAGTTGCCGGATGGCACGCTGACATTGATCTTCTTCGTACCCGCTGACTCCTGCGCCCGGAAATAGGCATAGAAGTAATACACTGTCTGCGCCAAAATACGCACAAAGTTAATCGAATTAATCGCGCGCAGATGATGCTTGCCTTTGAAATCGAGATCTGCAAACAGGTCCTTGATGACTTTTTGACAATCGTCAAAGTTCCCTTTTACAGACAGATTCAGTACATTTTTATCGTCAACCGTCGTCATTTGCAGTTCCTGTACCTTGCTCACCTTTTGATGCGGATGCAAAATACAGATTTTAATGCCTTCCTTGCCACGTACGCCCTGAATGGCTGCCGCCCCGGTATCGCCTGAGGTTGCGCCCAAAATGTGAATGATCTCATTCTGCTTTTTGGACACGTAGGAATAAAATTCACCCATAAATTGCAGCGCCACATCCTTGAACGCAAACGTAGGACCGTGGAACAGCTCCAGAATATACAGGGATTCGTTAATCTTCTGCACTGGCGTAACTTCCGGGTGACGGAAGCTTGCATAACTGCGTTCCACCAGTTGCTCCAAATCTTCACGAGGAATTTCATCATTGATATACAGCGCAAAAACTTCCAGCAGCAGCTCTCTGTAGCTCAATGTAGCCCATTGCTCCAGCGTAGCTGCAGACACCACTGGAATCTGCTCCGGTACCATCAAACCGCCATCGTCAGCTAACCCCATGAGCACGGTATCAATAAATCCCTTGGCTTCTACTTGACCTCTAGTGCTTATATATCTCATATACATCCTCCAATAAAAATTCAATTCGAACCTTTTTCGAATATATTATTGTCTATAATACCCTGTCGCGGTGCTGTAACCAAGCCTTTTTTTCATATTTTTAAAACCTTTCTCCTACTTTACCATACCCCGAAGCATCAGGCATCTGTAATCGCCAGGCAATCGGAACGTCAGAATCAGACTGTAAATATGGAAAGAAGGAGATTGCTCCAGTAGTTATGAACCTGAAATCGAGAGTGAAGCCAGCTTGAGTGAAGGTGAAGTGCAGCTTCCCGAAAAACGTAAATCATTGCCAACCTCCTCTACCTGCTGCAACACATCAAAGAAGTTGCCAGATACGGTAATCTGATTGACCGCTCTGACCACTTGCCCCTGCTCAATCCAGTATCCCAAACAAGCCAGCGAAAAATTACCGGACGCTGTGTTCGTTCCCGCATGCAGTCCTTGCAGCTCAACGATCATCAACCCGCGATCCATCCTGCGAATCATATCCTCCAACGTAGAGGTGCCTGGTTCCACATACAGATTATGATATGACACACCGATTTTGCCGTTATAGCTGCCCTTGGAAGCATTAGAGGTACTCTGCACCCCGGCCTTGCGGGCCGTCTTGCGGTTATGGAAATATGTCCGCAGTTCCCCGTCCTTGATGATCTCGTTGCGGCGCGTTGCGCTGCCTTCAGCATCAAACGTACTGCCTGCCGGAACGTTCTTCATTAGCGGATCATCAATCAGCGTGATATGTTCGCTTGCCACCTTTTGCCCCAGCTTCCCAGCCAATCGCGAAAAGCCTTTATCCACCGACTCCGCTGAAAATACCGTCGTATACGCAGCCAGCAATTGCGCTGCTGCATCATGACGGAAAATGACCGGATAGTTATCCGATTGAATCGTGTGAGCGCCCAGACGGGAAACAGCCTCTTGTACCGCCCTGTGGGCCACATCCGCAATATCGATTTCTTCCACACTTCGCAGGGAATAATCATGCCAGCCCCCGGTAACGGTCTCCCCATGTTCTGTTGCAATGACGTATACATATGCGGTTGCCAGACTTTTGCGGCGATGGCAGTGCAGTCCCTTTGTGTTGGCAATCAGGACCTCATTTTCACGAATGCTGACCGAGCAATGCCGAGCCATCACAATCCGTGGGTCTGCGGCAAGCGCTGTGCGCTCCATTTCCAGCGCAGCCTCGATAAGTATCTCGGGTGCGGTGTCGGCCAGCTCGGCGGTATAGGCAGGCTGCTCAAGGTAGCTTTCAGAGCCCTCAAATAGTTCATCCTGCTCCTCGCTCTCCAGTATGCCTGCGTTGCTGCGTGCCTCTTCCAATAAAAAGTCGATCACGTCCGGTTCCAGCTTCTCCGTAGAGGCATAGCCTATTTTCCCGTTAATGACGCCCCGGAAGGAAAGCCCACCGTTTTCGACGATGGTATATTGGTCAATTTCTCCCTTCAATACCTTTACCGAGGTAGAACGTCCATTCACATAGTAGATTTCCATATCTGCGTAGCCGATTTCCCGCCCCTTCGTGAACAACGCTTCCTGAAATTGCTGAATATTCATCGCCTATTCCCCCTTCCGTCCGCCGACGGTCATTTCGGAGACTCGTATCGTCGGCTGCCCGCAGTTGACCGGAAGACTTCCGCTGACCGAGCCGCACATGCCCTGGCCATGATCCAGATTGTTGGCGACCATATCTATATTTTGCAGGGTTTCAATCCCTTTGCCGATCAGCGTTGCGCCTTTGACCGGCTCAGCAATTTTACCGTTGCGAATCATATACGCCTCTTCGACTGCAAAATTAAACTCGCTCGTCGAAGTATTCACCGAACCGCCGCCCAGCGATTTGGCATAGATCCCGTACTCTGTATTGGCAATGATCTCTTCACGGGTGGACTCGCCATTCGCAATAAATGTATTGTTCATACGGGATGCAGGCGCGAATTTATAGGATTGTCTTCGTCCTGATCCTGTCGTAGGTACACCCATCTGGCGCGAGCCCATGCGGTCGATCAGATATCCTTTTAAAATGCCGTTCTCGATCAGTACGTTGCGCTGTGTCGGCGCTCCTTCATCATCAATATTGAGCGAGCCCCACGCGCTCGGAATCGTTCCGTCATCCACAGCCGTGACAAGCGGTGAAGCCACCTGCTGCCCGATTTTGTTTGCAAACACGGAAGTTCCATGGGCCACCGCCGTGGATTCCAGCCCATGTCCACACGCCTCGTGAAAAAGGACTCCGCCGAAGCCGTTCTCAATCACGACAGGCAGTCTGCCGCTGGGCGCATATCCCGCTTTGACCATCGTGGACGCAATACGAGCGGCGTGTCTCGCATTTTCTTCGATATTCAGATTCTCGAGGAATTCAGTCCCCGCATACGCTCCCGGTCCGCGAAAACCGGATTGTCTATGCTCCCCAGCGGTCGCTATGGCGCTTATTCTCATGCGTGTATATGTGCGGGTATCCTCCACCAGCAAACCGTTGCTATTGGCGATCAGTACGTTCTGGATCGAGTTGCTAATCCCAATAGAGGTTTGCGTGATAGAAGGATCGTATTGGCTTGCCGCCTCATGCGCCCGTCTCATCATGTCGATCTTGGCGCGCTTCTGTGATCCGTCAGGTATGATGGCAATCGGATGGTGGTTAGGGATCGCGTGGGGATGGAGTGTAATCGGTTGTGTACCTGGCGCTCCACCTCCGCGAATGGCCTTGGCGGCCGATTTTGCCAGTCGAATCAGGCTCTGTTCGCTCATATCACTGGTGTAGGCATACACCGAAAAATGCTCCTTCATGATCCGAATGCCAATCCCAAAATCCCGGCCTGACAGCGCCGTATCCACGACTCCCCCAGTCATGCCCAACTGTCCATTGGTACGGTCCTCGACGAACACCTCTGCAAAATCTCCGCCCGTCTCCAGCGCGGCTTGGAGCATATCCTGAATCTGTGTTGGATGTATCATCACGTTCCTCCTCGTTTTTGCCATGTTTCATATTGTACGGTTAAGCGTTCCTGATTAGATGCGGGTTCATGTTTATTTCCCATAACTTTACTATACATGATGTTGGGAGTGGGCGTAACTATCTGGGCGGCGGTGTGTTTGGGGATGGGGAAGATTTATGCGTGGAGATTGGGAGAGGGAAAATGAGAAAACCCGATCAGACCGTGAAGGGTCATGTCGGGTTATTTGAGCAAATTGATTACTGGGTGGATTGAGCAAGTACGTGCATGTAAGGCCACTACGTAGACGGATCATTCTTCCGATCGCTGTTGCCCCCAGATTTTTTTGAATTATATTTTTAACGGTAAAAATCCGGGTTCAAAGGCGAACGCTCCGCTTCTTCAGAACGATTCCGCCCCCTCCGCTGCTATGCTTGGGTTTGCTTCATTCTGTTCGCCAAAATACTTTTTTTCAAACGAACTTTAAACAGTTCTCTTCGTAAATCCAGTTCCATAATATGAAGATGATCAGCCGCTTCTTTGACCGTTTCCATGTGCAATGCGCTTGCCTTTTGAGAAATAATAGCGAGTGCATCCCAAATAAGCTTTGTGCATGTTTTAAGTCTCTCTATGTGTTCGTCTTCTTGCTGTACCAAGCTCTCGTATTGATCAGTCGTATTTTCAGATGGTTTCGTATCCAAGTCATCATCTCCTTTTTATCAAAGTGTAGCAAAGGATGATGACTGATGTGGTACGTGGATACGTAACAATGAGAGAAAAATTGGAAAGCGAACAGAACAGTTCCAGTAGCAAGAAAAAAGGAGGACTTCAATTCTTCCTTCGCTTTGTTTCGGCTTTTTATCGAATATCAAATTTGGATGTCCCTGTTTTTTTATGGGATTTCTCTTTTTATAAATTATCAATGAACGTATTCAATCCATAGAATGTATGTTACTAGCGGTGCTTCCGGACGCCTCACCTTTAGAGCTACTGATTCTAACTTTGGATATAGTAAATGGTGGCATTCTGCCGAGTGTAAGTGATTATATAGATACACAACATATTTTTCGGGGATGAATTCTGTTCTTCTGTTCTTTGTGTACGTTGATAGGGTGACTTAATCGAACGGACATATCAAGCTAGCATTTCAAATTACTTATAATTGTCAAGAATTCCTGAACTCTCAGTTTGATAATAATTTTGTTTATTGTTTATTAAGCGCAGATTGACCCATTCCGGGTAGACTAATGTAGCATCAAGATTTCCTCCCATGTTAATATCTTTAAAGATATTAATCAGGATGTTTTGTGCTATTTTCCTTCTTTTTAAAGTATAATATATGAACCAAATTCATAACTAGCTCTTACTATGGAGGAAGACTATTGAAAATAGCACTTTTAAAAAGTAGAAACGTAAGAAGAGAAATTACGATTTTTGACTACAAACCAGAATATCGTGATTTCTTGTATTGTCCATTCCCAGAATGTGGTTGCAAACTAGTTTACGTTAATAGTTCTTCAACCCATCCATACTTCAAAACACATAAAAATGAAAACCATTCAAGTAGTTGCCCTTATCTATTTGAGCGCTACAACCAACAATCACTAGCCAATATATGTAGTGTTAAAGGATGTACCCAAACTGCAGACTACAAAGTTTACTTATATGATTACTATGCCCCTCCCTTGAACAAAGAATTTATGGAACAAGACTTTACTTGCCCTTATCTTTGTCAGGCACATATGTATGAAAATGAAGAAAACGCTATAGGAGAAAAGAAGCCCCAGGGAAAAGTGAAGTATCTTTATTCAAATAAAAAACAAGCTCAAGGTTTTACAAAATATATACCCATCAACAAAAAATCTATTTTTATAGATTCTGCAAGCAACCAACATAATGACCCAATTAACTTAGAAATCATTAATGTCAATTCTCAACTAATAAAATACTTAGCGAGATTTCCTGAATTACTTAGAGAAATTGATCCTAGAAGGTTTGAAGAAATTGTTGCTGAAATATTCCACAAAAAAGGTTTTTCTGTCTCACTAACACCTCGAACCAGAGATGGCGGAAAGGATATCTATGCATTACAAAACGGAATCTTCGGACGACAACTATTTGTAATTGAGTGTAAAAGATATAGCACTACAAACAAAGTAGGCGTTGAACTTGTAAGAGGTATCTATGGAGTAAAGATGGCCGAAAGAGCTACTGCAGCAATGCTAGTAACAACATCATATTTTTCTAAAGATGCCATTGACTTTGCTTCTCCGCTAGAATACGAATTGTCTTTGAAGGATTTTGACGATCTAAAATCTTGGTTGAAAGAATACAAATGATAAAAAGAAGTAGGTTCTTTTTTCAAAGAAGAGCCTACTTCTTATACTCCATGTCTTTTTGCCGTATGATTCAACTCCAATCAAGCTTGCAATAAATCCCTTGCAAATGGGTTTGTATAGAAGTAGACAGGGATTCATGCCATTGTTACTCAACGGCTTATTATTAATTTATAATTTTTTCCCCAATAACTTTAAATGTTCGTTAGAACTTCATTAATTTGTTCACGTTCAATTCCCCGCCTCCAAGCTTCAATTGACCTCAGTACTTTTTGTTTGTGCTTTAAATAATTTATTCCTGTTAATGCTGGAAGCAAAGATTCTAAAAATGATATTCTTGCCTCCATGTAAGGAATCATACTGCCGAACCCACCATAATCATTTGCTTCCAATTGAATTTCTTCAAATAAATCGGGATCTGGATTTAATTTAATTAAATCAAAGAGATGTTTTTTTCGACGTTCGGGTGAGAAGTTAGTGTCGGCAATACATGAAAATAATATTTTCATAAACCCTGAATTATCGAAATTTGCATTGATAAAATGAGTTAACCATTCGTCTTGGCGGGCTATTCGGGTTTCCGAGCCATCTGATCCCTTAAAAAGGTAAGCAATATATTCCGAAATACGCCACGGATAAAGCTCCTCATTGCTACAGTACGATTTAAAAATATAATCAGCGAGTTGAATATAGTCCTTACAATTCCAAATAGCAGATAATCGGTTTTCATCTCCATGTGCCCAAGAATCTTTATCTTTCAAAGTATACTGAATAAATTCATCGATAAATGAAAAATCCTTGCGTATAAAATTAATCAGATATTGACCATGAATATCTGTATATTTAGCATAAGAAATTAGTTTGAAGTATATTTCCTTTATCAAACTCAAATCATTTTTAAATCGGTCAATTAGTATGTCTAGATTAGTATCAGCATCATGTGAACTAAACAGCGAATGAAAATATAATGAAAACATAAACCGGGAATAGTCATACTTTTTCGCAATTATTTTGCTTGCCTTAATAAATACTTTATCATCAATATGCTTATATTTTTCCAAGAAATCAATTTCTCTGTATGGTGATGAAGTAATGTCCCCCTCATTCTGGGATAAAAAGTAATATAATTTTTGAACATATTCTTCTGTGATGGTATCATAAGCTAGGTTTTTATAAAAAGAAAACTGCCAAGCATTTTTTTGATAAAATTCGAAATCATTGATAATTTCGTAAGTTCGTTCAGCACCGACCAACTCAAACAACTTAATTACTATAGGATCGGGGTATACGTTTAAAGGTGTATTATGAGCTAAATAAATATCAACAGCGTATAAAAAAAGTTCTTTATTACTTGCCAAATGATTAAATGCATACTGCAATCCACCACTAATATCCCAAGTATCTTTAGAATCACATTTTTCACAAGTTACACAAATTCGAATTATATTCAAAATAGCTTCTTTATCACAATTCTTCAATAACGTTCTAATATCTGATCCCTTTAACTCCTGCTCTTTCTTCCAATCAGTCTCTTCTAAGTGGCGTTCACCCTTTAGGATTTCATAAATAAGAAAATCAGAACTACATAAGTAATTGGATAAACATGTTTTTACGTCTATTCCATAACGTTCAAATCGATTCGTTACTGTTTTTGCAATAATACTATGTGATAGACTAAGCGGGGAAAAAAGATCACTGAAAAAGCGGACGATAAACTGGCAATCAAACTGAACCAATTCTTGCTCTATATCATCTCTATTACAGCGTCCGTATTCTTTAATTATCGTCTCAATTTTCGGTTGATACGCTTCATTTTGATATAATTCAAACAAACTATTCCAGATCATTTCTCGATATTTTTTAGAGCCATCACTGAGTTGAACTGGTATTCTATACATAATAAAAGTACGACCTCTCCCTGCCTCTGTAGGTGAAAAATGCAGTTTTAGGAAGTCAGCAGTTACTCTAATTAAAAGGATGCATACATTTTCATTTTTCCATTTACCAGCATTCTCGATAAATTTATTTATTAGTTGAATCTGTGTCCAATAGTCATAGCGATGTGAATTTTTTTTAACACCAAACGAATCGTTAATTATGTGATACAAATCCATTAAAATTTGTGGTTTTTTATCGTAATACTCGAATAATAGATCCAATGCTTCCGGTAGATCCTCTCTATCTCGGAACGCCCCTAAAATAGTCAAAATATCGTCATTGACGCTATTATTCCGCTTCTCTTTCTCGAAATCGATAGAATTAATATCAAAGATCTCCTGAGGTAAGGCATCAATTCTTTCTTTTAGCATCAGCAGCGTTTCAGTTGGTCTAACACTATGAAATACTTTTACAAAATCAAAGAATAAAGGACTCTCTGATTTTTCGAAATCATCCCACACAATACAAATCTCTTTTTCAAGTTGTTGGTGCACACTCTCTGAAGCGAAAATATTAGCAAGAGTGTTAACTGCATTAATTACACGTGGCCTATAGTTTCGAAAACAAGCTTTAAGCATTACTGATAATGGAATAATTCGCTTATTCATAAATACGTATGATAGTAGATAATTACCTAGACTTTGATCGGATATTTTTACAGCTTTATCGTTATAGATGTCCACCAATTCCATTTCATGTAATTGATGAGTGCATTTTATAAATAATTTATCCGATATATCCAACTTTTCCAGTATAGGTATCAAGATTTCAAGATGCTCAAGGTTAATTGCTGTTAGAAAAGCAATTATTCCTGCTACAGCACATAAATCCCTATCTTGATCCAAAATGTTATTCTTTATAAACTTACCATAATACCCTTCATACAATTGAGTTGCATCATTTATGCTAGATAATGATTGTGTTTCAAGCGCAAGTTTTCCGGCAATGATTGCAATCCTTGCATTTCCCTCAGCAATTCTTACAATTTTATCAAGATAGTTTGAGTTTAATATCTGCAAGTTAACCTCTAGAAGTTTCTTTATTTCTTCATCTGAAAATGTGCTAATTGCACAAATCTCTGGAATTGTAAAATCGCGAACATCTTGAATAGTTGTTTGTCTTGCGTAGTCTCTCACTGTGATGACGATTTTTACATCATAGCCTTGTTTATATTTTGTAAGAAACCGTAGGGCATGTTGTAATCCCGAAATTTGATTTGCATCGTCGATTAGGAGAAGATATTTGTCGGGAATTTCTAAAAATACCTTTAAATCTTCGTATATAGGAAGGCGATTACTTTGAATACATAACATTTTATAGTCATTTTCAAATGCATATTTTTTACAACACTCTAAAGCCAATCGTGTTTTCCCTACTCCAGCAGGTCCTGTTATGAGTGTAACATCGGTATTTTCTATCTTGGTTAACACTTCGATGATTTCTTTTTCTCTAAACTGAAATGTGGTTGACAGTGGAGCCGCCATTCCATTCGAATCATAAACAGATATGAACTCCTTAGTATCAAAGATCTGCTCGGTACTTATCGATATTCCTAAAAAATCGCGTGATATTCCATGAAATCGAGTATAAATGTTACTAGCTATTTCATCTACTCCATTTAATTGAAGTAGTACCCCTTTGGACGAACAAAGATCATGTAAAGCTTTACTCCTTCCTGCAGACAAATTCGCGGAGGTATGACAATAAACAATTTCAGCAATATCTGATACCTCTAATCCTGTTTTTTTGGCATTCAAACAGTCGCAAATATCTTCGTATATTTTTTCATATATTTTTGATTGCTGAGTGGTGTACATAACAAAAATGTATTTTCCCCTTGGGTCAAGAAAATATGTATCCGGGATACCTTTTGTAGTTTTCATGGCCCCCGATTTCATACCCAATGATAATACATTTTCGTATCCTAATTTAAATAAATATGCATCACATAACTCTTGAAATGGACCACCGTCGAGTTGTAATATCTTTTGTTTTATATCTGTCAACTTGGACATGATAGTACCTCCAAAAGTATACAAAAGAATTTTCCCACAATATAATATCGTGAAAGGATGTTATTACTATAATAGGTAGTTTCATCCTTATATTTTCCACTATCAAAATAAAAAAACGAAACAAAGCTTTGGCTTTAGTTTAGATATAAAAGTACATGCGATTATTTGCTCTCGTTAGCAAAGCACAACACTACACATTCGAGTATAATACAATCTTTTTAATATGGGAACATATTCAAATTGTATTCAAATCCTTGTGCATCAATCCTTCTTATCTGTTCACAATGAATAAACTCGAGCTAAAAAACATTCGATAATCCCTTATATCACCGTTGCCCCAAGAGAATAAACTCTTGCTGTAAATCTATCCTTTCCCCAATTTTTCACCCTGCTTTTTCTATCACAACTTTATTAGAATGTGAATAGAAGCTTGATACAAAAAAAGGGGGAAAGGCTTAATGGATCTGGGTTTTCCCCGTTTACCATTTATCCAATTCCCTAATTCATTACGTCTTTATTCGATTTTTAGCCTAGATTTATTTGTTAGATTACTGATGGGAGCAAGGTTATTAATTTCTAAGCAAAAAGCTCACTTTGGGGAATGACTGTTTCTGGTCTCCTCACAATCAGGTAGAGCCTATCGTTTAAAATGTACGATCATTCCAGCTATAAGAAATAAAGGCTCTAGGTGATTTCATTGTTTTATCGGTCATAGACTCTCACATCCCTATACATTTTACTTCTTTATTCTGAAGATGAAGAATATAATTCACTTATTCCTTCCATATATTCCAGAAATTCAGTTCTCGTCTGAAAGTACAGTTCTTCCAGTTTAAATTTTTCAAAAACTTCTCTTCCAATATAACCATTAATCAGTTCTATATGCATATTTAATATGTCGATTATATGGGGAATTGAATCGATATAACGAGATGCACTTGGGTTAATCGTCAAGTGAAAATTGTGTTCTGGATTAGAGCATTCTGTCATAAGCCCAGATAGTACCGCAGTTAGTGATGCATGGATAAATTCGCTATTGTATTCATAAAATTTATCGTATTCTTTTTTCAATCCAAGTTTAATACAAATTTCCCTCGGAGATTTTGTGAAATAATCTCCATTTATAGGGATAGGTGCAAGCAAGTTGTTCTGACTTGCAATCCTTAAAATGTCTATATTTTCAATGTCTTCTCGACCAGTTCGTTTAAGAATGTGTAATCTTAATCTATCTAATGCAAATTCTCTATATTTTTCAACTTCGTCATTTTCGATAAGATACTTTGACTGCCAATAATTATCAAACAAAACTCTTGTACTCATTGATGATAAAATTCCATTCACACCAATTAACGATAGGTTCAATTCGGATAAGATTCTTAGACTATACATAAATTTACTTAGAATTACTTCCTCAGTATTACTATAGTTCTCCCAATATTCTGATAAACGCCTAGTAATAGCTGAGATATATGGTATTGCTCCTAGATTCTTAGGGTAATACCTCAGCTCTTTATACTCTACCGAACATAATGATTCTTGAATTAATATTTCTTTTATCTCATCAGACATACTGTCAAGTAAATCTTGCTCATACCCCATTTCAGGTAAAGTTAAAGGTAAATATGTAGCATTTATTATGGAACAATACCTGATAAGGTTGTCCTCTAAGGTTAGTTCTTTATTGAAGAAATTCTTGATATGGAGTGAGAGACCCGCCTTAATAAGATGCAAGTATCGACACAATACATTATAAGGATGGTCTTTTGTCTTCAAACCTTCAAACTCTGTTTTATATTTGTTTACATCCAATCCCCATTTGACCTTTTTTTCAAACTTCATTCCATTTCTCTCTAATATTTGTGAAATATCTTTAATTTGATTATCGGTAAGCATCCACTCAACTAGATTTGATTTATTATTTTCAGCGTATGAAATAATCTCATCCATAAATTCCCCATAACCATTTTGGGAAATTAAATCAATTATCCATAAATGCCCGATTACAAGACTATACAAGTATATGGAACCCCTACTTCCATTATCCATATTGTATGGATTAACAAATGTGCCTGCTCTCTTGTCCATCTGAAAATCGGTGATCTTTGGATTAATAATTTTATCAATTCTTTCTTCCTCATTCATATAACACAACCCCTTGACTATGTAAAATCACCTACACAACCATATTATACCATACACTTTCTTATTTTTCCTTCGCATCGTATAAGTTGCTCTGATAGTCGCTGAGCAGATGTGTTATTCCATTTTGAGGGAGAGTACTATGTTGATATGCTGTAATCCACCCCCAAGTGTCCTATGGTATCCAACTCCCGCTCCCTGTGAAGACAAAAAATACCCTTTCAATGAAGAGAGGGCGATCCCACATTAACTTCTCATTTGTTATTTCCGTTCCAAACTAACAGTGAACAACACTCCACATGCCTTATGTATGTAATAAAATATATTCCCGTACTCAACCCCAACGCAATTTTTTGAATGCAGGAACATGTTCAAATTTCCTCTTTAATCCTCGTGCATCAATGCTTCTTATCTCGATATATTACTACCACGCACTCCACATGCCTTGTGTGGTGATAATGATGCCGTATTTTCCGCCAACTATTTGGCACCAAAATTTCTATTGCATCATTTCAGCAGATAGTCACTTTTAAATCTTTTTATCAAAAAAGTGATTCCATTTATTCTCCACTAAAGTTTTTGGCCCATTTATAACTTCATTGGATTGAATTCATCAACTCATAGAAATATTTTGATTCACGAGTCTTATGAAGACTATACCAGGCTTCTAATGTTTTAGAAGAAAACACACCCAGAGCTTTCAAAACATGTACGGAAAATTCCACCGGAGCTGTTCCAGATGCAGTGATCAGTTTTCCATCCGTTACAGCAGACTGCGTTTTGTAATACTTTTCGCCCGTGTAAGTGGGACAGGTCATTTTGAGGTATTCCAGATCATTGCTTGTATGCCAACGTGAATTCAGCAATCCTGTCTGAGCAAGTCCCATGGTAGCACCACAAATCGCCGCAACCCATATACCTTCCTCTAAACACCTCTCAACGATTTTTAAGATGGGTTGGTGAATGGTTTCTGTCCATGTATCTCCACCGAGTAAAATCAATGTATCCGCGCTTTCAATGCTGCACTCATCCAGTTTGATGTCAGGCAGTATTTTCAATCCGCCCATTGTAGTTACAGGAGTCTTTTCAATTCCCACGGTAACTATTTTCGATGGGACCAGCCCCTTTTTATAATATCTCCCCGAGTTCAGTTCGGCAGTCAAGTAACCTACTTCCCAGTCTGCCATTGTGTCAAACACATAAAGATATACTGTACTATTCATTTGCAAGTTCTCCCTATTTTATAATTTATCGAGTAATACCATCCATCGGTAATCCATGATTATCATCATTATAAAAAAGCTTCACTGACATCTGCTGTCAGTGAAGCTATTAAAGTTGATAATATTCCATTAACTCCGACGCAACAGCAACAAGTTTTTTCTTCAAACTCTGTGGTTCGATTACTCGAATGGATTTCCCGTAGGATAGGAGTAAATAAGGGACATATGTATGAATTGATTTTTCCTCAAGCAAAAAGATTGCTTGATTTGAGGTCCGCTCTTTCAGATGATGCCCCATAAACCAATGCAGGCATAAGTCATCCAATGCCTCTGATCTGCCTTCGATAATTAAAGAAATTAAACCGTCCTTACCCACTAAATCAGGCAATAGATTTTGCATAAAAAATTCACGAGCCGAAAAAGCCTCGGGACGCTTAAATATGATTGGAGTACGCTTGATCTGTAGAATACGATCTGCCCGAAAGCTACGGATCTCATTTCTCAGGTGGCAAAAAGCAACTGTATACCATTTATTGTTCCAGTAAACCATTCCATAGGGGTCTATCACCCTATTCTTAGGTTGTTCTTCATGGCTTGTGCGATAATCCATTTCTACAGAGAATTCGTTGGCTACAGCCTGCTCCAATTCCGCCAATATCGGCTGAAGAGAAGGATCTCCCATGCGATTTATCACTTCAAATCCGGCTAAATGACGGCTAAGTATACTTTCCTGCTCTTGATTCGAATACATCTTTAATTTTGATGTCGCATTGCCTAATGCCTCACTCAAAGGGTATCCAGCTTCTTTTGCAAAAATAGCAGCATGCAGGAGTGCCTTTTTTTCCTCAATATCAAATAGCAGAGGTGCTCTAATAAAATTATTCAGCAAGCTATACCCGCCATTATGACCCGTGTCGGATATTATAGGCACTCCACTGGCACATAGTGCATCAATATAACGATAAACTGTCCTTATATTTATTTCTAACTTTTCAGATATTTGTTTTGCAGTCATCTTTACGCCTGAATTCAGCATCCATAGAATGGCCAGATATTATCGTTTTTTGGCATAACATGAACCCTCATCTTTCATTAAAGCTCAATCTTTTATAAATATTTTTTTATACTCCCTCTTACCATCTATTATATGCTTTTTTCTGCTCAAAACTCCTCTCCGCTATCCCCTTCTTCCAAATATAAACATTGTAAATACCGCTTCCAATGGGCCATCCTGTAAACTAAATTTCTCTTTTAACCGATAAATACATATGCTGGGTTGTTTATTAAATATCACCTCTCGTTCCTTTATAGTAAACAAACCCTGTGATACATAACGATCTTGACTCACTGTTGTACCCATCTTCGTCATCTATAATTCAGAAGCAAATTCAAGATGACGTACTTTACATAGAAGTAACTATCACATCTAGAAAGGAGTCATGAAATCACTTGAGCCTACTATCAGCCGCAATCGGCTATGAAAGCCTGCGCTTTTATGGTCCCTTTCAGCCACAACACATTGAACAACTTCAAATAACACGTGCCATCAACGACCATGCCTATTTACATATCAGTGGGTTGCTCTCCGAAGAACAAGGAGCAGCCTGTATTGGACAGGATATGGAGCAGGAGCCGATTGTCATTCGTCAGTTGGATGAACAGGGACAATCGCTGAGAAGGCTGTTCCATGGGGTTGTAACGAGTATGTCCGTACAATGTGTGCGTGGCGTGTATACGTTTGAACTGGAGGCCGCTTCCCATTCATACCAGATGGATATTAAGGTGAAAAGACGCTCCTATCAAGATATTCACCGCACTTATGATGATCTGGTCACTGCACTGATTCGAAAGTATCAGTATGGAGATGCCATTGATACCGTAAGCAACTATGCCAAACTGGAGGCATTTGTTTTACAATATGATGAGACCGATTGGGCGTTTTTAAAGCGTCTCGCCTCTCGCTTTGGTTCCGTACTTGTACCAGAGGTGACCGCAGCCTCACCCAAGGTTTTCTTCGGGATGCCAGAAGGTAAACAGCACAAAGTGGAACGGGATGTATTTTACAGGGTACGAAAAACATTTCATGAGCTGGATGCGGAAAAGCCGGGAGAACAACGTGCTAGCTCGTATGTCACCTATATGATTGAAAGCCTGCAATACTATGCGCTGGGTGATCTGATCACGTTACCCATCGGACAAGGCAAAGAACTGGTCGTGGTTCGGGCAGTGACAACGTTAGCAGATGGCTTAGTGCGTACCCGTTATGAACTCCAAGCGGAACAGGATATTCGCTATGCCCGGTATGAGAACGATCAGGCCACCGGAATTTCGCTGACAGGAACGGTACTGAAGGTACAGCAGGACTTTGTGCAGCTTCAACTGGACATCGACCCGAAGCAAGATCCTGCCAAAGCCTGTTGGTTTCCTGTAGCCACCCGTTATGTCGCCGAAGAACACAGTGGATGGTACGATATGCCTGAAATCGGGGAACAGGTGGAATTGTATCTGCCAACACACCGCGAACAGGATGCCTATGTAACGGATTCACTGCGACAACAACGCCACGCGAATGGACAGCCGAATGTGAAGGTATGGCAACACGTGCAAGGTAGCGGCGTGGAAATGTCTGAGCAGGAGTTGACCCTGTCTACCTCCGGTGAATTCTCCATTATGCTGCATGAAGCTAACGGCATCACAATCAACAGTCCGGGGAATGTGCAGATTCAGGGTGGTCACGTGAAGCTTGATGCAGGTGAGGAACTTTCGCTCGAAGCTGGAACGGCTCTGTATCTGAAAGGCGGGGCCAGCAGCATAGTGCTGGATGGTGAGACGGATACCAAAGCTCCAGTGATTTATCAGGAAGGAACGGTAAAGGCGCCTGTTTTTGTAGCCGACCTCCCTCCTGTGCCGGAGCCGCCACTGATGAGCATCAAAGCCTATGAAGCAGCTCAGTCAGCAGCCAAGGATTCATCTAGCAGCCAAGCCTCTACCCCTAAAGCAAAAGTCACCACTCCAGCAGAGCTTCAACAGGCGAATGCCTTAATGGGTACGGTGTCCAAGCTATTAGGCTCCATTCCAGCGATGGGGAAAGTGGCTAGTGTGATGTTAAATACAGTTGGTGGACCCGCAGGTAAAGTAGCGGCAACGGTTTTGCAAGCAACTGCATCGATCCCCGTTCGGAGCAAAGGAACACCTACGATTGGAGGAAGCAGCAAGGGGAGCGGAGTTCATCCATTGAAATACTTGGCTGGTTTAGCCCTTCAGGGACTGATTAGTCAATATGAGCATGAGCAAGCGAGACAAGCCTATTATAGCAAGTGGATTTTAGGAAAAGCATATACAAGTGCGCGTCATATAGCGTATTCCGGTGGCCCATTAGAGCTGGTTCAAAGCCTGCTGAAAGAGTCTAATGCCATGGTTCATGCGTATCAGCAGATTCCGGTAGATCTTAGACAACGCTGGAGAGCAAATTATGACAGCTATATGGCTCAACAAGCAGAGCCAAAGCAAGAAGAGGAATCTCAGTCATGGTGGGAACAAGCATTAGAGAAGCAAGGTGAGGCTGAATTACTGAACGCACAACTACAGTTAGAAGGAGCCCGGATTAGCAGTGAAATGGCATGGGATGCTACTCAAGGAGCATATCAAGCTGGTTTAAGAAGTGTATCACATGGTAAACATCAAATTGACTACAGCCCAAAACATCCGATTGCAGGTAAAACAGGTGAAGTGATAGGAGATGTGTTCAGCACTATAGCCGGGGTTGGAGAGATGATGATTGGTACGGGGGGAGAGGTTGGTGGTTTCCTCCTTGATGGATCGGTCGTATTATCTCCTGCTGGTGTGTTGGTGAACGTTGCATCTGCTGGTATGATATATCATGGAGGTGTGATGTCCTACCACGGGGCGTCAAATGCAGGAGGAGATTCTGCTGAACTTTGGGAAATGATTAAGGAAAAAAATAAGCAAGGTTCAACACCTCCTAAGCCGAGCAAACCTAACGAGAAGTTACCCGGAACTAAGGGGACGCCAGAAGCTAGGTATACTACAAATAATTTACCGAAGAATCCTAAAGAATTAATAAATAACGGCTGGAAAGATACAACGCCAGAAGGAATGGCGAAGAATACTAGCTCACGAGAATATATTGATCCTGCTACTGGAATGAAAGTTAGGTTTGACTCTGGGAAACCAGGAGCAAATGGTTTTGAGAGTAAAGATCATTATCATGTTCACAACCCAAATAGTACAGGGAAAAATGATTATTACCTTGATGTTAATGGTAATCCGGTAGCAAAAGGCTCGAAAGCATCTCACATTATACCTTAGATTGGGAGAGAAAAATGAAACCGTCAGAATTTATTAAAATGTATACCCTTTTTGATAGTCTTGTAGAGGATTTGAAATATAATGAGGTCGAGAAGCAGTTAAAATTGACTTTAGAATTGTGTCAGTGGAAGCAATCTTTCTATGTTGAAACTGAACCAGAAATGCAGCTTGGAATATTAATTTTCTCTGATGTAACATTCTACAAAACTGAACCTCAATTATTTAATTTGGACAGTAGTGAAATACTAGAGCTAGATTTACTCCCATGTGATGGAGAAGATGAGTGTATTAAAATGGTTCTTAATGGTTTGGACGATGTAATTGTACTAAGCATTCAATCTAACGAGGTTGAATGGAAAGAAATAAAAACTGAGGATGGACAATAGTCAGGAGTCTACAACGTAACAAGTTCGTACAATATAACAAGCTAGGCATAAAACAAACTGATAAAAATTCAACACATTTCAAAAGCTTATTCCAACTTGACTATAAGTTAGGAATAAGCTTTTTTTCACACAAAACAACGACTTGCCATCCCTCCCTATAAGAGTTACTATACACACTCAAACCACAGGATGGAAAATGTGTTATGTCAAATTGGCCAAATTGGTTTCAAGAAGCATTACGCCAACGGTTTTATCAACTAGAACTCACTAGTAAGCAACAAGTTTCATGTTCATCGGACGACAAAAATCTATTCGCTCAAATGAATCAAATCAAAATGAATCAAAACGAGGATATTCCAACATCTGCTATCTGAATGGGAAGAAGCCATAGGTTATCAGTTAAGCCAACACAAGCAGTCCATCAATATGGAAGGAGTAAAAGACGGAATTCGCTTGATCCTTCCCATCAAGCACTCCACAAATATTCTCTAGCCTATTTACCGCATTATCCCAAGATTTTTTAGGTTTACATTTTAAAAGCAGATCGTACACTGCAACAAGCTAGACACAAGACAGCTTAGCAAGGCATGAAGTCAACCCAAACACTATTTCGTGTTGTCTGACTTTGACGTACCTAAAATAATAGGAGAAGATCCTAGCCCCAATCATTATAGAAATGCTTACACACAAATCTTAAAGGAGTTGATGCTCATACGTAAGTCAAAACCTTTAGTAGCTGTCGGGGATCGGTTTTTGATAATCGCCCTGTAATTCGTCCTCTCGACGATGGGATCATGGCTGTTCCGATCTCGAACGAGCAACGTTCGAATGCAGCTGCAGAAATGGAAGATGTTATTCAAAAAGATGAACGACTTCTTTTTGAAGACGTCCATCTTGAATTCATATAGAGATTTCTTCAAAATAAGTTGGGTCATGTATTATGATTTTTTTACCTGAAACGGTAATAATATGATCTTTCTTTAACTGGTTTAACACACCGCTAACTGTTTCGCGAGACGTTCCGGATATTTTAGAAATTCCGATTGTTGTCAGTGGACACGAAATGACAATCTCTTCACCGTTTTGTTCCCCTAAATCCTGCCTTAAATAATTAAGTGACTGAATTACCCGATCTTGTGCATTGGGGATTGTAATATATTGTATACGATGCTCATGAAGTTTTAAAATTAAAGAAAACTGCTGAACAACAGATAATAATTGCTTTGGATTGGCTTTCAACATATCTTCAAAAATCGCTGTAGGAATATAATACACATCTACATCTGTCAGTGCTTCTGCCGAGTAATTGTATCTTTGATCTGTAAACATACCGCCATAAGGGAAAATTGAATATTGTTTTACATAGTCCTCATATAGTAAATTTCCACTTTGATTGACCCGCTCTAACTTTACAAAGCCATCTAACATAAGGTAAATTCGCTCCCTTAAGTCCCCTTCTAAAAATAAAAATTGACCCTTCTTATAAGTTCGCCAATAGACAAACTCTCTTAAGGTTTTTAATTTTTTTTCTGATAAATCAGCAAATAAGTTAAACTGCTTTAAATTTTCCATCACATTCCTTTTATCCATAAATACACCTCTCTTGTTTCATAATAGAATATAATAGAAATTTTATCATTTATCCTATGTACTGAGCAATTTAGCTCTCCATAAACTATAAATGATCAATGAAACAAGCAGGCCGAATTCGGGAGCAAAAGTCAGCCCAAACTCGACCATATTGTTTAAAGAGCAGTATTATTTATTGTTATTTATACATGCACAGATCCCTCTTGTTTAGAAATAACCGTACCTGTTTTTCCTTCTAATGCTTCATATACCTTCTCTAAAGAAGTAATAATGGCTTTTCGTTCTGAATTGGTATTAACAAAATGAATCGCAGCTTCAATTTTGGGTAGCATACTTCCCGCTGCAAAATGTTGTTCCTTTATATATCCTTCTAATTCATCACTGGTTACAAGCTCTAACCTTTTTTGATTGGGCTTATTAAAATTCACATACACAAAATCAACTGCGGTTAAAATGACAAGCGTATCGGCACCTACTAATTCAGCTAATTTCTGAGCGGCGAAGTCTTTATCAATAACCGCTTCAGTCCCTGTCAATTCATCATGAGAATGAATGATCGGAATTCCGCCACCTCCAACAGCAATGACGATATTTCCATCATTCACTAAAGAATCAATCACTTTATATTCAAGAATGCTTACAGGTGTTGGTGACGGTACAACTCGTCTCCACCCTCTTCCTGCATCTTCTTTAAATACCACTTTTGTTTCCTTCATGACCTTTCTTGCTTCGTCCTCTGTATAAAAAGGTCCGATTGGTTTGGTGGGATTATTAAATGCTTCATCTTTTTCATCGACGACCACTCTGGTTACGATTGTTACCACATCTTTATTTATATTTCGTTTTCTCAATACTTTTGCAATCGCATTTCCCATCCAATAGCCAATCATTCCTTGACTCATCGCACCACAAGTATCCAACGGCATTGCGGGGTTTTTTTCTGATTCCGCCGCTTTTTGCTGTAATAAAATATTTCCTACTTGCGGACCATTCCCATGGATAATTACGATATCCACATCATTTTCTATTATTTTTACAAGTTGTTCCGCTGTTTTTTCTAATGCTTCTTGTTGTGCCTGTGCCGTAGCGTCCACGGATTGTATCGCGTTTCCGCCTAGTGCCACTACAATTTTTCTGCGTGCCATACTTCAACCCTCCAATTGTTTTTATTGCCAAAAAACTTAAATCGCAAAATTCCCCGTAACTAATTCATAGATTGTGAATACTGCCAAAGCAGCAATAGCAACAGATAATATCAGTTCCACCTGAGTAAATACTTTCTTTGGATTATTTTGCTTTTGTAGCTTATAATAGATAAAAATGCCTGGTGCATATAAGGTCATTGCTAATAACAAGTAATTTAACCCAGCCGCATAAACTAACCAAATCCCATAAATACTTGCAACGATCCCAATGATTATATTGAGGGTTCGGCCTTTTTCGTTTGATCGCAAGCTATACTTCAATTGATAAAATGCTGAAAATACATAAGGAACTAAAATAGCGGAGGATGCTAGAGAAAACGCAAAATGATACGCTTTATCCGAAATAATGAAGGTTAATAAAAAAAGTTGAATTAAACCATTTGTAATCCATAATGAATTTACAGGAGCTTTATTTTTATTCTCTTTCGCAAACCACTTTGGAAATGTACCATCTTTAGCGGCTAAATATGGAATTTCAGATGCAAGTAAAGTCCACCCGAGCCAAGCGCCTGAGGCGGAAACAACCAAACCCAGGTTAATAAATGCAGCTCCCCATTTTCCAACAACACTTTCAAATAAATAGGCCATAGCTGGATTTTTCAAATTAGCAATATCCGCTTGCTGCATAAGCCCGAGAGATAATAATGTAATCAATACGTAAACAATAAGTGTTCCGATCAATCCAATAACTGTCGCTTTCCCGACATCACTTTTATTTTTTGCACGGCCAGATAGAACAACAGCCCCTTCAACACCAGTAAATACCCAGACCGTTACAAGCATTGTGCTTTTAACTTGACTGCCTACCGCCCCCCAATTAAAAGTACCCCCTTGTCCCCAAAATCCGTCTACGAATACATGGAGTTGAAAAGCAAAGATTCCCACAATAATGAATACAAACACAGGTACTAATTTTGCGATTGTAGTTACTAGATTTATAAGCGCTGCCGATTGTACGCCTCGTAAAATCAGCAGGTGAACACACCAGAGCAAGATGCTCGCACCAATGATTGATGCTATATTTTGCCCCCCATCAAAAATGGAAAAAAAATAGCCTAATGAACTAAATAGTAAAGTTGCGTAAGCTACATTCCCAAGCCATGCGGCTACCCAATACCCCCACGCGCTATTAAACCCCATAAAATTTCCAAATCCAGCTTTCGCGTAACTAAAAATACCACCATCCAAATCCGGCCTTTTTTTAGTTAAATTCTGAAAGGACAATCCAAGTGCAATCATTCCGATGCCTGTGATCACCCACCCAATCATGATCGCTCCGGCTCCGGCTTCTTTGGCCATATCACTTGCCAGGTTAAATGCTCCACCGCCTATCATCGAACCGACAACAAGAGCTGTTAAAGTAAATAATCCTAATTTCTTTTCTTCACCCACTACACTCACCTCTCTCTATTTGATCGTGTTAAGGAAAAGAGAGAGAGAAAGAAGGAAGATGAATTCCTTCTTTACTCCATATTTCCTAAAGTAGCTGCCAAAACCGCTTTAATGGTATGCATTCTATTTTCAGCTTGATCGAATACTTTGGAATGCTTGCTGCGGAATACCTCATCGGTTACTTCCATTTCTCTCAATCCATATTTTTCGTAAATTTCTTTTCCATACGTTGTTTCCAAATCATGAAATGCGGGTAAACAATGTAGAAAAATCACATCCTTATTCCCTGTTTCTTTAATCATTTGCATATTTACTTGATAAGGCGAGAGCAGCTCAATACGTTCAGCAAATTTATCTTCTTCCCCCATAGATACCCAAACATCTGTGTAGATTACATCTGCGCCCGCAACAGCCTCTTCAATGCTACTGGTTACCATTACCTGGTCACTACATTTCTTGGCCAAATAAATGACTTCTTGTGCTGGCCATAATGATTGTGGCGCACAAATCCGAACATCCATGCCAACGATTGAGCCACCCACCAATAAGCTATTAGCAACATTGTTTCGGCCATCGCCAACATAAACGAGCTTCACATTTCGCAAATGCCCAATATGTTCCTGGATGGTTAATAAATCCGCGAGCGTTTGGGTTGGATGCCACATATCCGTTAGACCGTTCCACACCGGTACACCCGAATGCTCTGCTAAAGATTCCACTGTTTTATGAGCAAAGCCGCGAAACTCAATTCCGTCAAACATGCGGCCCAACACTTTCGCCGTGTCTTCTACGGATTCTTTTTTACCAAGCTGAATATCACCTTTACCCAAATACTCGGGGTGCGCGCCTAAATCTGTACAAGCTACTGTAAATGCGCACCGTGTACGAGTAGAGGTTTTTTCAAATAAAAGGGCTATATTTTTTCCTTCCAAATAACGATGGGGAGTGCCATTTTTCTTTTTCTCTTTTACATCTGCTGCTAAATCGAGCAAATATAAAAGTTCCTCTTCTGTAAAATCGATCTCTGCAAGAAAACTTCTACCTTTTAAGCTTGAATTAGTTTTTCCCATATTTATCCCTGCTTTCTCCGTAATTTAAATATCTTTTCGAACGATTGGCATACTCATACAACGTGGACCCCCACGGCCACGGGATAATTCCGAGCTCAATATTTCAATGACCTCGATACCGTGTTCACGCAATAAAGCATTGGATACATAGTTACGGTCATACGTAACAACGACTCCTGGCGCAATGGCTAATGTATTGGATCCGTCATTCCATTGTTCACGAGCAGAGGCTATTGCATCTCCTCCGCCACAAGGAATAAGAACCAAATCCTTTAAGCCCAAAACCTCTTTTAGCGATTCCATTAAAGAGGTGTGATGGGTAATTTTAAGCGTTTCTTCATCCGGGCCTTTCTCTAAAACATAAATATTCATATTTCCTTGCGGTCCTTGGATCGCTGGATGAATTGTAAATTTATCATAATCAACCATCGTAAATACGGTATCTAAATGCATAAATGCCCGGCATTTTGGAATTTCAATGGCTAGTACTCGCTTGAATTTTTCTTGACGGCTAAATAGATTTAGGGCTAAACGTTCAATAGCTTTAGCTGAAGTACGGGCAGATACACCAATGGCAATGGTTTCTTCATTTAAAATGAGCTCATCACCACCTTCGATTGGAAATTCATAATTGCGATCCAGCCAAATCGGTACATTATGACTGGTAAATCTCGGGTGATGTTTAATAACGTACTCCATAAACATAGATTCACGTCTTCGTGCAGTTTCCCTCATTTTATTAATCGTTAATCCATCACCAATAACAGCTGCAGGATCGCGGGTAAAATATAAATTTGGCATTGGAACCAAATAAAATGGAGAATGATCTTGCATAAATTCATGTAATTGCATACTCTTACCCGTTTCAATTTCGTTTTTTCGTACACCACTCATTATTTTTTGAACTAAATCTTCATTGGAGAAGGAAAGTAAATATTCTTTTAAAATTTGATGTGAAACATTTCCTTCGGCCCTTCCTTCTTTTAACATTTGGTCAACAAATTCTTCTCTCCGTTTTTTATCCACTAATGCCTCGGCCGCAAGTTTTTCCAAATAAAGAACTTCAATTCCCCGATTGCGTAATGTTTGGGCAAAATAGTCATGTTCTTTTTGAATCACCGGCAAAAAGGGAATATCGTCAAATAATAACGGTTGTAAAAAATCCGGTGTTAAGTTTTCTAATTCTTGTCCCGGACGTTTTAATAAAACCGTTTGTAATTCCCCAATTTCCGAAGCAACATGCAATGGATGCTTCATGGGTCGTACCTCCTTTTTAATCTTTGATGTATACAAATGCATCATAAATGGTCCATGCTTTCCGCCCCGTGCAAACGCCAACATTTTTGTTGAGAAATATTTCACGTTTTTATTTTTAAAATAATAAAAAAAATGTATTTTTATAATAGATTTTGTCAGTTTATCTACAAAACCTATTTCATATTACGTATATATGATGAATATCTGGACTGTAACTGCTGATCTAAAAATGCATGCTCAACTTGCAGCCTATGTGAAATGGAAGCGCATTCAAAAGAAAAAGAGCGAAGGAACGCCCGCAAGGTAGCTGTGATGCTTGATCCAACAAGATACATCACGGCTACGGCATGCTCAATTCCGGGCATCCTACACTCTTTAATTACTAAATTCAAGTAACCTCGTATTCTCACTTGACAATCTACCAGCTATTTTATCTAAAAATTAAATTAAATCTTTCTTCTAAAATCTTTCGATCCGATAGGGTTTGGGAAATGACAAGGCAGGTATCATTCCCGCATACACATCCTACCATTTCTCTCCAATTTGAATTATCTAATAAAACACCGATAACATTTGCATTGCCAGGCAACGTTTTTATAATCGTCAATTGATCGATATAATCAATCTTGACAACAACTTCTTTTAACTTCTTCTTTAACTTCAAATCCGTTTGCAAAGGCATTTCTGAGGAAACATTATAGATCATAAATCCTTTCGGAGAAGCTATTTTTATTAATTTCAACTCACGGATATCCCGTGAAATCGTAGCTTGCGTTACTATTACATCTTGTTCTGCCAACAATTCTACTAACTTCTCTTGTGTTTCTATTTCATATTCGCTTACCAATTGCTTAATTAATCGTTGTCTTTTTTCTCTTTTCATAGAAAGACACTCCTTTTTATATTATAGCTTTATCATATTTTGCTCTAATTTTCTATTATTTTCTATAAAAAGGGATACAGAGTGTATACTCTCGGAGCAAAGAGATGGCGCAGAACTTATTTTCATTGATAACACTGAAACGAACGAAGAGGAGCTTCTCATTTCTGGAAGTTCCTCTTCTTGTATTAAAAGTTTAATGGTAGATTTTGAAAAAATGTTGTCGTGATCAATATCACGGTCTAACCTGTAAATTTAAGCTAAAATACAAACAATTTAAATTATGTTTTATCTAAAACCAAAAATACCGTGATGGATCACAAAGAAAAAACAGGGAAGTGTACAAAGATGAAAAGAACTGATTTACCTCTTGTCTATTCATGTTCTGGATGTTCCTCCGCAGCACAAACCGCTAATATGATCGCTATCAAAATGGATCGGGAAAAAGTCGCTGAAATGTCCTGCATTGCTGGTGTGGGTGGTGATGTCAAGCCACTTGTTAGAACAGCAAAATCGGGACGTGACATCATTGCAATCGATGGCTGTCCCTTGTCCTGTTGCAAAAGTTGCTTAGCAAGGCATGAAGTTCAACCCAAACACCATTTCCTGCTGTCTGACTTTGACGTACCCAAGATAATAGGAGAAGATCCTAGCCCTGATCATTATAAAAATGCTTACACACAAATCTTAGAACTCATTGGACAATAATTCTGAATCAAAATAAAGGTGTAAATCAAAAAGATGGCTCACCTTTATCTTTAACCCTTTCAAGGTGTTGCAACAGTATACAGTAAAAGTGTAGCTGGCTCTCATTATGTAACAATATCGTAAATTAGTTTTTACTGGTGGCTCCTAACGCAACTTTAAGGACCACCAGTATTATTTTTATACAGCAAAACATCTTTTGGATATGATTATTTTGTCGACTTTACTTCACATCATAATACATAGACGAACATTTCAAGGAGGGACTTTATGGAACATCCCTTTTCATCAATATTGACGTATAGCATACAAACAATTGCAATTTTACTAATTATCTTTAAACTGTTGAGAAAAAACGAAAAAAAAGTAGGTTTGGGATCACTTTCACTGCTTTTAGCTCTTCTTGGTATGGCTGTTTCTTTTGAATTTGGCAATTACATATTTGGGGACCAGTTGCTTTCCTTTTTAGGGTTGCCCGCATGGTCTAATGTTGACAATACCGGGTTTCACTACACCTTTCTTCTATCCATCATTTTTTTTGCTCCCAGTTTAATCATTGGATATAAAAATCCTAACGAATTTGGAGCTCTTATTGGAAAACGGATTTCTGGTATATATCTACTTTTTATAATAATTTCGCTTATATTTTTTATTACAAGCTAATTTCTCGATCACTTTTCCATTTTTATAACAAAAAGACGAACAGTCATCTAACGATCTTGATCTCGTCTTGATTACACTGGGTCAAGCCATAAAAAAGAGGAGGTAACCGGAACCTTGATGCATAGTGATCAAGGATTCCAGTATACCTCCCGGCCTCGCAGCGGCCGTCAGCCATGCTCCTTCCATTCCAGCGTGGCTTCGTCAATGACGATGGTTCCGGCTGCGACACCAAACACATAAGACAGCTCCACCCGCTGGCGCGCAGGATCAAGCTCGCACTCGGTCAGACGAAGCTGCTCATTGTGATCGGCCGAGTCCTCCGGCAGACACACCGTCAGAATACCCGCTTTTCCTGAAAAAGCGGCCTGGCCCTGCAATACCGGCGTCTCCGTCTTGGAGCCGTATATTCCCGATACCCAGCCCTGATGCTCACTGACTGCGAAGCACCCCTCTGCCAACCCGGCAGTTGTCCACTGGATGGCAAGCTTGACAGTG
>NZ_JH601056.1:816519-816841 GCF_000245715.1 Paenibacillus sp. Aloe-11
GGTATAGCCGTCATGGGAGGCGTCCATGAAATGATAGCGGCGGCTGCTTTCCCAACGATAGGTTTTCGCTTCGGCCGCAGGCGTGCCCCATTGCTGCGTGGACACATACGGCGTCTGGTCCTCGCCATCGATGGTAATCGTATTGTGCGCCCGCGTGCTTTTAAAATAATGACGCCATTCCCCTTCTTCGTAGGTATACCGTCCGGTATCGGTGAAAAAAAGCTGCTGCTTCCACATCCATTCCAGATGGAGCGCATCGGCATGGCCGTGCGCCCCGCCCATGGCGGCGGCGTCAAAAAACAAATACTGCCGTTCGTCCCGG
>NZ_JH601056.1:816851-817300 GCF_000245715.1 Paenibacillus sp. Aloe-11
CCCGCATCACATAGTACCCGGTCTGCGGAAATGCCCGGCTCGCCGTTGGCGGTTTGTAAGCGGCCTGGAGCTGCATATAACGCTCGTATTTCTCCACCCCGAACAGCCACAGGCTTTCCGAGCTGCCAGTGCCGCGGCAGATCAGCTCATCATCTTCGAGAATTGCGCCCAGCAGAGTCAAACGCTGCCGCCCGTCGCCGAGCCAGTCGGAGTCGCCGGCTCCGGTGGACTGGTGATCCGGCCGGATCAGCGCTTCGGTGAATGCCACCATTTTGCGAAGCTGATCGCCGAACCATGCCGAGAAAGGATAGTCGGACAGCCGTGCCAGTAAATAAGGGGTGCCAAACATTTCGATGCTGGCATTGTGATAATGGGTCGTAAGCTCAATCTGCACCCCTTCGGGGCCGACCTGATGCAACAGGCAAAGCTCCAGCCGCTCGGCCGCCCGC
>NZ_JH601056.1:817310-846236 GCF_000245715.1 Paenibacillus sp. Aloe-11
CCAATACGGCGCGCGCGGATGCCAATGATAAAATGTGGCGATCATGAACAGGCCCTGCATATGCATAATGGCATGATTAATTTCGGTGCTGCCAAGATAACGGGTGAGGAACTCGGCGTGTTCCTCCAATCCCTGCAAAAATTCGGCGCGAAAGGGCTCCGTTAGCAGCAGGCTGCCCTCCATATATTTGTATGCAGAGATCCAGGATTGCACGCGCAAGCCCGTTTCCAGGAGACGCCAAGGGCCAAGCTTCTGGAAGAACACGGCTTCTTCATAGGACGAAATGGCAGGAACCGGGTTTTGCTTGCGCCAACCGCAATAATGGTCGATAAACGCTGAGACGTACTGGGGATTGCCGTTCATCAGATAGGCTTTGCCCAGATCCGGCATATGCCAATGCCGGTTTATGCCCCAGGTGAACTCCGGGTCCCTAGTCGGATTATGCAGCCAGTCCACCGGATCGCCCAGCGAAATCCAGCGGCTCAAGTCATTGGTATAAGGCACGATAAACTCGTTGATCACGGCATGATCGGCAATGGCGATCGACGCTGCGGCTTCCCTGGGAAAATGGCGGGCGTAATATGCCGCAGCCCTGTGCAATTCGAGCTGTGACAGGTAGTAGTCGTTCATTGCTAGTCCTCAAGAAAATCTTCACGGAACGGATTGAACACATCAAGAATGATGGAATCTTCAAGCGCCTTTACGCCATGCGGAACATGATATCCCGCGTAGAAGCTGTCTCCCGCTTTGAGAATGCGTGTTTCATCGCCGACCTGAACTTCGAAGCTTCCTTTTACAATATAGCTGACCTGCTCATGCTTCTCGTGGGAATGGATTTCCCCGACCCCGCCCTTGCGAAAAGTAACCTCCACCATCATCAGCGTTCCGCCCATGCCGAGAATTTTGCGGGAGCTGCTTTCGTCAATGACATGCGATTTTGCTTCCTCATTCTTAATAATCATGCTTCTTTTCCCCTTTCAAATAGAATATGCGGCCGAACCGCTTGATCGAATCGGCCGCAGGCCGGTTATTCTTCCGTGGATAATTTGCCCTGAAGCTTGGCTGCGTCAAAAGCGGGATCAGCAACAATATTGGTCGTGCCGGCAGCTCTCAGCTTTTGCAGAGATGCATTGTAGCGGGTGTCCAAATCTTGGATGACGGCGTCCACATCTCCGCCCGTGAACACAAATGTGTTGAAGGTCTCCGGCCACTTCATCCCTTCCAGGGAGCTTTCCGTAATCGTACCCGGATTGGCCGGATAAATGGCATCATACCGCTTCGGCAGAAATCCTTCAATGCCCGGAATGCTCGGCTTCTTGCCTGATTTCAGCACAGCCGGTATCAATGAGATTCCATAGCCCTTTTCATAGTATTCGGTTTGCAATTCATTGCTGTACACGTACTCCATGAACTTCCAGGCCGCCTCCTTATGGGTGGAATCGGCGCTGATCCCGATGTAAGAGCCGCCGATAATTGGGAATGCGCCTTTAATGGATCCGTCGGCCGTCGGCACGGGAACCGCTCCCCAGTTCTCGGTGGTCGGGAACTGATCCTTATACACTCCAGGTTCAGCCGAGTGGTTCACGTACATCCCGATTTTGCCTTGGGCAAATTGCGCGCGCAGCGGATCAATATCCAGATTCTCTACGCCCGGCAGCATGCTGCCGTCTTCCTTCATTTGCCGCAGCGCTAGGGCGATATCCTTGTACATGCTGAAATCAAACTGGCCTGTTTTATAATTATAGCCGTCGATGCCAAAGTTGTTGCTGGCGCCTGCAATTGTATTCGCTGCCCGCCAGAAGCCGGTTCCACTCTTGAACGGGCTGGCAAAGCCATAAATGCCTTCACTTTTACCAACCTCTGTAATTTTTTTGGCTGCGGCCACCATGTCGGCAATCGTTTTGGGAGGAGAGGCGATGCCTGCTTTCTTAAAAATGTCTTTATTATAGACCAGTCTCCAAATTTGCCCGGTGTTGGGCAGGGTGTAGATTTTACCGTCGATGGTGTTCTTGTTCTCAATCTGGCTGTCTTTGAAGGTCTTCTTCATCTCGTCGCTCATGTAGGAGTTGATCGGTGCCAGATAGCCTTTTTTGTAATAGGTCTGAAAATCATTGATTTGCAACACGTCTGGAGCCTGCTTGCTGGCAAACGCAATGTCCACCGCCTGTGGATAATTATCGCCCATAACGTTCATTTCAACTTCAATATTATCATGATTTGTTTGGTTAAACTTGTCAATTTTTGCTTTCATGAACTCGGCATCATGGCGGTCGGGTGTCCAGTAAATGATTTTGGTTTTCTCTCCCGCGGTTCCTTTGGAACTGGCCGGAGCGTCACTGCTTCCCGCCGCGCCCTTGCTGCCGCCGTCCGCTGAACAGCCAGCCAGGCTTAAGGCCAGGACTGCGCCCAGTGTTGCGATAACCCATTTTTTAACCATCGTTATGCCCCCTTATGCTTTTTACGGTCAACCTGTCGGATGCCGGTTAACGTTATCATAGTGGTTCCGTTTTTATGGGAGTGAGGGACATTTTAACTTTGTATGGGGGAAAAAATGATTGTCTCATTTCAAATACATTTGTCTGAAGCTGGTCGGCGTCATGCCGCAATACTTTTTGAACAAGCCGCTGAAATACGGACGGTCCTCATACCCGAGCATTTGTGAAATTTCCTGCACCTGCACCCCTGCAATCAACAATTCCTTCGCCCTTTCCATTCTCATCTTGGTAATATACTGAATCAGGGTCATGCCCGTCTCCTTTTTGAAAGCGTTCGCAAAATAGCTTGGGCTTAAATGAACCGACCGCGCACAGATGTGAAGCGTCAGATTCTCCTGAAGATGCAGGCGGATGTATTCCCTTGCCCGGTTGATCGCTTGCGTCACATCTCTGAGCCGCTTATTCTCTACAAATTCGCAGCCCATACTGCTGAAATGATTGATGTAGCTTTTCCAGCCGCCGAAAGTCAATGAGCGATTCTCCTCCAGCGCCGACAGGTCGGCCTCCAGTTGGATGCGTTCTTCCTCGGTGATCTCATCACAAAACGCCCGGTACATGGCAAATACGAGTCCCATCAATAAGCGAATCATGGCCTGCGGCTCCGGAAATTTATGAAACAACGTCCATTGATGGAAAATGTCGTCAATGATCAGATGGCAGCTATCTTTGTTACCGCATCTGAGCGCATACAGCAATTGCTTTTCCTTTTCCACCGGGTAGTCGGGAGCCACGCAATCCGCCTGCGCCAGTTCTGTATACTGGAACACGCAGTTGCCCTCGCTGTAAAAACGGTAGGCCAGCGCTTTTACGGCATGCACAAATGCATTATGGATTTCCTGCGATCCCCGGGCTACGGTACCCAGGCCGATCGAGACGGTCTTTTTGCTGAATTTCTCCACATTCTCCCGGCAAAGCTCCAGCAACATCGAGGTTTCCAGCCCGTCCGGCGGATTAAAAATAGCCGCCAGCCGCTGCTTGCTTTCGTGCAGCACAACGCCCCGGGTGTGCATATTCAGCGTCTCGTCCAAAATATTTTTGATCGCAAACGGAATAATTTCGTTGTCGTCGAGCTGCAAGGTATAGCCGTATTCAGTATAGCAGTCCATTTCGATGGCCATGACCATCAGATTGCTGGCATCCAGCTCAATTTGCAGCTCGCTCCAACGACTGTCGCTTGGGCGGCCGCCCGTCTCCTGGCGCAGCAGGCCCGTCAAATAATCTTGGCGAAGCTGCAGGTTGCTGGCATTCATTTTTTGCTCCAGCTGCTCCAGTTGCTTTAGCCTGACCTGTTCGGACTCGATCATCTTTTTTACTTTTAGTACCGCATCCAGAATTTCCGGCGGGGTGAACGGCTTCAGCAAATAGTCGGAGGCACCGAGCCTGATCGCTTCCTGTGCATAGCTGAAATCGGAATAGCCGCTGATAAAAATAAACTTGGCGCGCAAACGGTGGTCGGAAGCCCGCCTCATCAGCTCCAATCCGCTGAGCTTCGGCATCCGGATATCGCTGATCACGATATCGGGATCTTTCTCCAACAGAAGAGTCCAACCATGCTCGCCGTCACCTGCGGTGCCCACGACCTTAATATTGTGTTCCGCCCAGGGAATGGTCGCGGATATCCCTTTTACAACGGCTTGAATATCATCCATATATCATCCATAACGCACATCGTCAAATGATCCATACTGACCTCCTACATGATCGGGATTGTAATGGTAACAGTCGTCTCGATGTCCGGAATGCTCCTGAACGCAATGGAAGCCGACTCCCCGTAATGCAGGCTGAGCCTGCTCTGAAGATTGGAGAGCGCGTAGCCCTTGCGTTCGGTACCGTGCTCGTTCACTGCCTTCTCCATCTGTCCGGCATCCAGCCCGCAGCCGTTGTCAGTCACTTGCAGCAGTAGAAACCCGCCCTCACGGTACACGTTGATGACGATGCTGCCAAGATCGGCCTTGTCGCAGAATCCGTGCAAAATAGAGTTTTCCACCAGCGGTTGAAGCAGTATTTTTAACATGGAAATGGAGAAATGCGAGGGAGCCTCAACATGGATCGAATACGTGAACAGATTCTCATAGCATTTTTGCTGCAATTGCAAATACTGCTCGACGTGCTTGATTTCCTGCTGCAAGGTGGTGATATCGTTCCCATTGTTCAGTCCCAACCGGAACAGCAGCGACAAGGAGACAATCATTTCGCTGACGTCTTTTTTCTCTCCGCTCTCACTTTTCCAAAAAATTGCATTTAAAGTATTATACAAAAAATGGGGGTCTACCTGCGCCTGAAGCGCTTTGACCTCGGATTTACGCTTGTCCTGCTCCGAAGTCCGCACCTCCTGAATCAGCAGCTGGATCTGGTCCAGCATTCGGTTGAATTTATAGCCGACGGCGCTGACCTCATCCTCATATCTGCTGTTAAACCGCACCTCCAGGTCGTTGTATTCCACCTCGGCCATCAGGCGCTGCAATTTATTAAGCGGTTTCAACAATGCGGAAGCCAGCAGATTGGACAGGATAAGCGCCAGCGCAATACAGAACAGCATGATCAAGATGATCAGCCAGCGAATCTGCTTTAGCGGTTGCAGCAAGTCGGCCTTGGATTGAATACTGACCAGCACCCAATCTTCGTTCATTGACAGCGTGCTGTAATTGACAAGCAAATTCTCTCCCTTGGCGTTCGTATAATTGAAGTCCCCGGCCCCTCCCCGGCTGAAATGGTCGATAAACCCCCGTTCCAAATTAAAAGCATGCTGCTGGGATTTAGGCCGGATCACCATGGTTCCATCTTTTTGCAGCAAAAACAGCTGAACCTGATTGTTCATCAGATCCTGCTCCAGAATGGCCCGCATCGCTTCCTCCCTCATGTTTACAACCATATATACATTGGGGATATAATGATTGTCCAGAACTATCGGTTTTAACAGCAGGGACAACGCATTGCCCTTCCACTGAAACAGCTCGTTGCGATGAGCCCCCAGCCAGAGGGTATTCCAGGATTCCTGCTTCAGGTAGACACCATATTCCTCCGAAAAGCTCTTTGTCCGGTCGGGAAAATCCTTGGTGGAGAAGAAGTCTCCGATCGGCGTGTTCAGATAAGCCGTATCAATCAACGGCTCCACCAGCTTCAACTGGGCAAACGAAGTTTGCAGCAAGGATAAATTCTGATAATAGTCGGCGGTATTGTTGCTGCGGACATCCTTCATCACCTGGGTGAACGTTTCATTAAGCATAAAAGAATACGACGAAACGACAATATGCCTGAGATGCTCATCCATCACCTGTACCGATTTTTTCAAAATCCCCTGCTTGAGCTGTAAGGCACTACGCTCGATGTTTCGGGCGGCAAAGAGATAGGAGCAGATCCCCGTCACGCTGATGCACAATACGGCCAGGAATATAAACAGTAGCTGAATTCTTTTTTTCAGGGATAGCTTGTAGAAATTGAGTCCCATGGATGACCACTCCTTGAAGCTCATTGTAACAACAGAACCCGATATACTCTACCCCTTGACAGCGCCGAGCGTAACTTGCATAAACGATTTATTGGCGAACACATACACCACGAGCAGCGGCAGAATGGACAGGCAGGCACCGGCCATCATGAGCTGAATCTCGGCGGCGGCTCCGATGCCGTACCGCAGGTTGGCCAATCCTACCGGCAGCGTCTGGAGCTCCGGATTACTCATCGTAAAAACGAGCGGCAAAATGTACTCATTCCACGAGCCCTGGAATGCCGACAGCCCGGCAACGGCGAGCGCCGGCCGCAACAGCGGCAGCACAATCCGCCAATACACCGAATAAAAGTTGCAGCCGTCAATCATCGCTGCCTCATCCAGATCCTTGGGAATGCTTTCGAAAAATCCGATCAGTATAAAATAGCAGGTGGCATGTGCGCTGACCAATATAATGACGACACCCCACAGCGTCTTGTTCAAACCGAGCATGACCATCAAATCAAATTGAGGGCGCAGTACCACCGCCCCGATTGAGATGAACAAAGTGGATGCCATGAGCAGGGTGTATAGCTTTTTCCCGATAAAATGCACCCGGTTCACTGCATAGGCGGACATCGACGCGACGATCAGGGTGCCGATCGTTGTGGTCACGCTTACAAAAATGCTGTTCAGGGTAAACCGGGAGAAATTGGCACCCTCCCATGCCTGGGCATAGTTAGAGAAATTCCAGACTTTAGGCCAGATGGTTGCCCCACTGGTCAGCTCCTGATTCGTCTTGAACGAGCCAAGCAGTACCAGCACAATCGGGAACAGTAACAGAGCGGCGACCGTGAGCAGAAACAGCCAGAGCACCGTCTTGCCGATCCAGCGAGCCAGCCTGGGGGAAAAAGTAAAGTTGGCATTCGTACGATTCATTCTGTTCTCCTCCTGCCTGCTTCTAGTAAACATCATTCAGCTTTTTGGAAATACGGAAGTAGATCAGCGTAACTCCCCCTACAATCAACGCGGTGGTGAAGCCAACCGCACTGCCGTATCCCAATTGCTGAATCCCCTGGGTTTCGCCCGATACCGGGAACAGCAGCTTGAACAGATAGAGGTACATGACCTCTGTTTTTCCGTAAGGCCCACCTGCGGTCAAAACCATGATGCTCTCATAACCTTTAAGGGAGATGGTAATGGCCAGCATGATAATCATCTGCATAACTGGTCCCAGCATCGGAATAGTCACATACTTAAGCTTTTGAAACTCATTGGCCCCGTCCAGCGAGGCCGCTTCGTAAAGATCGTTCGGAATACCTTGCAGACCGGCGAGAAACAGCAGCATATAGTTGCCGATAGCGCCCCAGATGGCGATGATAATAGTGGTCAGCATGGCATAATCGGCGCCTAGCCAATTAATCGGGGCGGAGACGAGATGGTACTTGAGCAGCAGTTGGTTCAAGATCCCGTTATAGGAGTTGAAAATAATAAAAAAGACGATCGCCATCACCGAAGCGCTAAAAATAGTAGGTAAATAATAAATCGCTCGCAGCAAGGAGCGTCCCTTCAGCTTGCGATTCAAAATAATAGCCAAAACCAAGGACATGGGAAGGGTTACGAGCAGCTTGCCAAGAGCGTAAATGCCAGTATTTCCAACGGAGGACCAGAATTGATGGTCACGCAGAATGCGCGTAAAATTGCCGAGGCCAATAAAAACAGGCGTCCCGAATCCCTGATAATCATAAAACATGTAACGAAGCGCCCAAAGCAGAGGATAAATGCCGAATACAAGGGTCAGAAATAAACTCGGGAAAACAAACACATAGGCGTGTACTTTTTTCAGCTTCATAAAATGCCCCCCCTACAATCTTTAATACTGATTATAGAAGGGACAAAAATAGGACGGGATAGGGAAATCAACTTTTCAAAGGGGAGAATGTTACTCATCCAAACTTAACTCGCATAAAAACGCACCCCCTAGCATCATCGGACAAACCAAGGGGTTTAGTCCAATGTCTACTCCAAGAGGGACTCTTTACCCCTTAACCGACCCGGCTGCGATCCCTTCCACAATCCGGTCACTCATGATGAGGAACACTAGCAGAATGGGCAAAATGCTGATCATCAGCGTAGCCCCGATCGCTCCCCAGTCGGTCGTATATTGTCCAATAAAGTTCTGAACACCAACGGTCAGCGTTTTGTTTTCGTCCGAGCTGATAAACGTATTGACGAAAATAAATTCATTCCAGTTATAGATCATGTTGATAATGGAGGTCGTTGCCATGACCGGGGTCGTCATAGGCAGCACAATCCGGAAGAACATCCGGTTGACAGAGCAGCCGTCCATAACGGACGCTTCTTCCACTTCCCGGGGCAAGGCGTAATAGAATCCCAGCAGGATCATCATCGTTGTGGGCAAGTTAAAAGCGACATACGACAGGATGATGGACAGCGGCGTGTCTGTCAGATGCAGCTTGAGAAACATACTGAATAACGGAATCAAGGTGGAATGGACTGGAATCATCAGTCCGACCATAAAGAGCCCTAGGACTAGTTGGCTTCCTTTCCAGCGCATACGTGTAATCGCAAACGTTACAAAGCTGGCCAGCAGCACCGTCAGCACTACGGATATGACCGTAACCAACACACTATTGAAAAAATACCGCCCGATATTGCCGCTGGTCCACACATTCATATAGTTCTCCCAATGCGGCTGGGACGGGAGTGCAAACGGTGGAAGGTTAAACACTTCCTGATTATTTTTAAGTGAAAAAAGCATCAGCCACAGCAGCGGTAAAAGCTGCGTCACCGCCAGGATGATCAAAAGCGTATACAATGCGGCATAACCGACGCGAGTTAACATTTTGCCGCGGGTAGAGACACCAAGCGGATAGCTGGCGGCTGCCTGGGTTTTCATGTCCGTTCCTCCCTCTTCCTGTCCTTGGTTATCCATGATCTATTCGCATGGCGTACTATGAATACTGGATTGTGTCACCGGAAGCGGTAGCCTTGCGAATCAGCCACGTAGCGACCAGACAAATGAGCAGCAAGGCAAAGGCTGTAGCACTGCCATATCCGAAATCGAAGCTGCGGAACGCCTGGTGGTACATGTAAGATGCCATCACTTCACTGGCTCCGTTCGGTCCACCGTCCGTCATGACGTAGATGAGGTCAAAATATTTGAGCGAGCCGACAATGGACAATATGATCGTGACGTTAATCACCTCGCGCAACAGAGGCAATTTGATACGAGTCGCAATCTGCCAGGCACTGGCCCCGTCGATCCGGGCAGCCTCCACCAGCGTTTCGGGAATGTTTTTCAGCCCGGCATAATAGATCAGAATATAAAAGCCTGCATATTGCCAAATAATCGGGATGAACAGAGCGGGCAGCACCAGAGATGGATTAGCCAACCATTCGGGCGGGTTGTGAACTCCGAGCGACGCCAGCAAGGAATTCAGCACTCCGTTCGTCGGATGATACATTTTGAGCCACAATTGCGCGATAGCTACAGAAGACAGCAGCATGGGAATGAGATAAATTTTCCGCAGCAGATTCGCTCCCTTAATGTTCCCTGACAAAATCATCGCAATCACCAGATAACCGATCAGACTGACGCCTGAAAACAAGGCCAGCAGCAGGGAATGCCAAGCACTTTGCCAGAACGCTGTGTCTGTGAACAAATGTTGATAGTTGTCCAGCCCGACAAAAGTCATAGGGCCGATTCCATTCCACTGATTCAGGCCATAATAGCCGGTCAGCACAATAGGCACATAAATCACAGCAAGCAACAGCAGCAGGGAAGGCAACACATACAGGGCAATGACAAGCTTATTGGACATGACCTTTTCCACGGCCGGACCTCCTTAAGCGCTCAATTTCAATTTCCTTTCTCGATGGCAGCCTTATGCTGCTCGGCAAATTGTTGCGGTGTCACCGCTTTGCCAAACAACGCCTGAATCATATTCAAATGTACCTGCGCTGCATTCGGCTTCATCTGTACATCGGCGAACAATGTAATGCTGCTGGCTTGATTCAGACCATTCAGCAAATCGACATACAGCTTGGGCAAATCTCCTTTGGAGGTGTCCACTTTCGTCGCCGGAATAACGCCCGCCTGTGTTACCGATTGCTCACCCCATTTGACGACGAAATATTCAACAAAAGCTTTGGCCTCTTCTTTTACCTTGGAATTTTCCGAGACAAACAAGCCTACTCCCGGGCCTCCTACCCAACTGTTCTCGTTGCCCTTGCCGCCTGCAACCATCGGAAATTTAAAGAAGCCGATTTGATCTTTAAATGCTTGCGGAATGGCAGGATTGGTCGTGAAGTTCGGCAATTCCCAAGTCCCCATCAAATACATAGCGGCCTTGTCGTTCATAAACTCGGATTTTCCTTCATCATTGGACAAGCCGTTAAATCCCTTGTTAAAGGCATTCATATCTACAAACGTCTGGATTTCGGAGGCTGCCTGAATTAAACCAGGGTCATCGAACGAGCCTGAGCCGTCAATCGCTTTTTTCAGCGTTTCGTTACCCGCTATACGTTCCGCCAGATACATATACCAGAGCGAGCCGGTCCAACGGTCTTTATTGCCCAGTGCAATCGGCGCAACTCCATGATCTGCAAGTGTTTGTATAACTTGCTTCAATTCGTCAAGTGTCGCAGGTGCTTTTAGATTGTATTTTTGGAATATAGCTTTGTTGTAGTAGATGGGTGAAATGTTCAATTCGATCGGAAGCGCATACGTTTTTCCATTCAATGCATAGGCTTCGGTCGTTCCCGGTACGAATTTATCCTTTAGCTTGGAACCATTCAACAGATCATCCATCGGCGTAAATAATCCGCCTTTGACGTAAGGCTCCATGAAGCCCGCTGCCCAGGTGATGCCGATATCCGGCAATTCATTGGAAGCCGACAGCACTTTGAGCTTGTTTTTGTATTGTTCGTTTTCCAGCACTTCCTGCTGAATGACGACATTCGGGTGATCCTTTTGGTATTGATCTATAATCTGGGTCACAAGCTTGCTCTGCTGTGCCGAGCTTCCCTCTGGCCACAGATGCATCATTTTGAGGGTAATCTTTCCCCCTTCTCCCTCAGAACCACCCTTGCTATCTTTACCAGCACCGCAACCGGATAGCACCAGCATCAATGACAGCAGCAGGGTCAACCCAGTAACCCATTTTCGGTGTGAACGCTTACGCAAACCATACTCGTTGGACATCGTTAGACCTCCATTAATGTAGTTTTATTTTTTTGTAACCGTTATCATTTGTAAGTTTAGCACTCCATTCCTGCTTCCAACAGGGTACGCTGATTGGGTATAATTCCACTTTTATTGGGTTGTGTATTGGGCAGTGGCTGCCTACGCTGTCAATCAATATTCCCCGGCTCTTTACGCATCTGCTGCCTGTAGCGGCTGGGACTTACCCCCTCGGACGCTTTGAACACTTTAATAAAATATTTATCAGTCCTGTAGCCTGAACGCTCTCCGATTTGCGCAATCGTCAGCTGGGTATGCAGCAGCAGCTCCTTGGCCCGTTGCATCCGCAGCCGGTGCAGATATTCGGTGAAGGACAAGCCGCTTTGCTCCTTGAACAAAACGCTAAAATAGCTCGCATTCAGGTGTGAATGCGCGGCAGTCTGCGCCATCGTGATGGATTCGTGAAGATGCTCCGCCATATAGATGCAGGCACGCCGTATCGGATCACTAAGAGTAGCCGCTTGGAGGTCAAGCTCTAACAGAACAGGATCAGCTATCTTTTCAAGCTGCTCATACCGCTGCCGTTCCTCTTCCAGCCGGAGCGCTTCATCTACCGCATTTAGCAGCTCCTGCTTATCAATCGGCTTGAGCAAATAATTGACGGCTCCCAGACGAAGAGCCTGCTGGACATAATCAAACTCCGCATATCCCGAGATGACAATGATCGCCGGCCGGCGGGAATCCCGTTCCAGGGAGCGGATCAAATCCAGTCCGCTGAATTCCGGCAACCGGACATCCGTAATGAGCAGATGGACGGTCTCCGCACGCAGCGTATGTAATGCTTCCAAACCATTACCCGATGTCACAATCCGGTATTTCCCGGCTGCCCATTGCTCCAGTGTCTGATGTATTCCCTGACGTGTTCGCTGTTCATCGTCTACAATTACAATGGTTTTGGATGAAACACTCATTCCTACCGCCCTCCGTATTCATCAGGAATTTCAAAAGCGACCACCGTTCCTTCCTGCACAGCACTATGTATCAGCAAACCGTCCGTTGGATCATATACACTGTCATAATAGAGGGCGAGCCTGCGCTGCACATTAACCAGTCCCATACCTGTCCCCTTGCTCTGGCAGATCGATCCCCCCGTCAGTGCTGTATGCACAGCCGCAAGTTCCTCCGGTGTCATGCCAGGTCCGTCATCTATGACCGCGATCTTGGTCCATCCCGGTCTTGCCGAAGGAGTGGCACGGATTTCAACACGGCCGTTGCCGATACGATTTTCGACGCCATGCAAAATGGCATTCTCTACAATAGGCTGGATTAGCAGTTTAGGAAGCGGAATTCTCGCCACCTCTGGAGGCATATGAATTTGCCAGCTCAGACGTGCACCCAGGCGCATCTCCATCAGTTCCAGATAACGGCGGACTTGTGCCATTTCTTCCCCGAGTGTCACCCAAGCGTCATGGTGAGCTGGCTCGATAATATAACGAAACAGCCGTGACATGGACACCATCAGCCCGGCAAGCTCCTCCTCCCCCTTTTCCTGTAGCGACCAGTTGAAAGCATCCAGCGTATTAAAAAGAAAATGCGGATTGATCTGCGCCTGCAGGGCTTTAAGCTCGGTCTGGCTTTGCAGAACCTCCTTCTCACAAATGACACGGATCAATTCATTGATATCGACAATCATCGTGTTGTACTCTGCGTTCAATTCCCGCAGCTCAACCGCTGCTACCGGTTCTGGATTCAAGGCCAATGCTCCTTGCCGTGAACGGCGCATCGCTTGGATCAAGTGACCTATCGGTCTGGTAATCAACGTAGACAGCATAAAGGACATAAACAGGAATAACACGGCACCAAGAGACGCGGAGATGATAAGTGTAGTCCGTAAAACCGTAATTCCGTCGGTGACGACGCTAACCGGAATCAGGATTAGCAGCGACCAGCCGGTCCGCTCAGACTGCTGTACCGCCTTCACATATTCACGCTCTCCAATATGAACCGTCTGTGCCTTGCTGTGCAGTACACCTGACAAATCCATCTGGTTCATAGGCTCGCCCGACAGCAGCTGGCCTTGACGATCTACGAGCAGCATCGTTTCACTCGCTTCTTCCTTGACCGCCGATACATCATTCAGTCCGAAATAACTTCGCTCCATGCGGGTAATCAGATATCCTCCGCGTGAAAACCAACGGTCCACCAGACTCACCTGCCGAATCGCCAGCAGCGACTGAGGGTCCTCAGGATCAATGCCGATCCAGACTAATCTTCCTTTCATCTCATTTGCTTCCCGGATGTCCGCCTGTCCGATCCGCTCCTCCAGACTGCCCTCCCTGATCGGGAACAACATCTTTCCTTCAGCGGTATACAGCTCCAAAGAGCCAACACTCGGCATATAAGCCTGGTAGCTATGCATCACCTGCAGTAGTGATTGACGCTGCCGAAAAGTCACCTTGCCCCCGCTGCGCTCCTCCAGCAAAATATGCTGAACAGACGGATGGTTTGCCACCTGCTCCGTCAGGCTGTCCATCTGGCCGATTAATGCATCCAGCCTCCCGCTTGCTTGTACCGCCGTCTGACCAATATGCCGCTCGGCACTGTTTTTCAACAGGTGAGAAACATTGAGGTAAATGAACGCCCCCGCCACACTCATCATGATGAGCATCACCAGTATAAATCCGATAAAAATCTGATTACGCAACGTGTTTAATGGTTGGAACCTCGAACGCATGTGCCCTCTCCCCCTGAACAATCGCATAAAAGTCATGATGATAGCGCTTTCTTTTCTTATTTTATCGTATCGTTCTCCTTTGTTGATGTATTTTAGTAAACATATATAAACATGAATATCACGATATGCAATAGAAACTCGGGGGATAATCCAAAAAAGATGACTCCCGACAAATGCAGGAGTCATCTGCTGGCTAGCTATGCCACAGCTTCTTTCAAAGAAGCTCAAACTAAAGTACAGCCCAGGCTCCAAAGCTTGTATATTGAATCTTGTATCCTATTGAAGAGCGGTCAAAATGCGGTCGCACAGCTCCATCGTTTTTACATTATCCCGTCCACTTGAATAAGGCGTATGTCCTTCTTTGCAACATTCCATGAAATGAACGATTTCGCCAACAAAACCGCGCAAGTACAAATCACGATACCCACCCGACATCGCCGATGCTGACGGTGTCAGAACCGTATCGGATTCCGCAAGGGATTTCCAAGGAAGTTCCGCGTGATTCTCCGACTTGTGAATGATCAATGTATTCACTTCATCAGCGGTTGCAAAACCATGATCAAAGGTTACTGTGATACCTTCGCTCTCGCGTGTCCATGCTGTCATCCCTGCGAAGTATACGCTGCCCACCACACCATTTTCAAATTTTAACGAAATCGTATGCGAAATAAACTCGCCGTTATCGTTCGCTAATCCGGTGACCTGCACCGCTTCCCCGAACAAATAACGTACCAAATCGACCATATGAACCGCCGCCAGCTTCATGAAATCTTCGCCGGTTTTGCAAAATAGAGTGCTGTCCACGAGAAATTTCGCCTGAAATGAGCGTGCGGCTCCAAGCGAACCACCCTCAATCAGTTCTTTTAATTTTACGTATACAGGCGCATAGCGCTTCATGAAGCCGACCATCAGCACGACGCCAGCCGCCTCCGCCGCATCGGCAATTTGGGCCGCTTCCTCTGCATTCCAGCCCAGTGGCTTGTCTACAAAAACATGTTTTCCGGCCTGAATGCAGTCCAGTACGAGCGAAGGGTGATCTGCCGCTTGTGCAACCACGACAACTCCATCACAGTCCTCCTGCTCCAACATAGTCTTGTAATTGTCATAAGGGATGCCGCTGCTCCCAAACCGCTGAAGCGCTGCCTTCGATCTATTTATATCTCTGGTCGCAATCGCTTGAATTTCAGCACCTGCGCCAATGACCGCAGGATATATATTCGTTGAAGCGTGAAAGCCAGCTCCGATAAAGCACAGCCTCGCCTTGCCCATGTTAGTCCCTCCCATGTGTGCTCAAATATTCCGATATCATCGTACCATATGGGCGCAGCATTAACATCATGGCAGAAAAATGGACAGGAACGGCTTCTCAACTGGGAGTTGAATATTTTAAAAAATCAAATATGAAGTTATTGTTCCGATCAAGAAGCTCCAATAAAATGGGATTACACGAAGGGAGCGTGAGCATTTATGAGAGAAAAATTAGCAAGAAACATAAGCATATACCGCAAAGAAAGAGGACTTACACAAGAAGAACTCGCACAAATACTCGGGCTTTCATTTCAGGCCGTATCCAAGTGGGAAAATGCTCAGACCATGCCTGATATTTCGTTGCTACCCCAGTTATCAAGAACCCTGGAAGTAAGCATCGACAAGCTGCTTGGTTACGTATCACAGGATAAACCGATTACCATTTATGAAGAAGAATATAAAACACCAGAATATTACTGGGGTACTGAACCAAATAAAGTTTGTTATCAGGTTTTACAATGGATGCCGCCCAATACACACTTGAAATTGTTGGATATTGGCTGTGGCGAGGGAAAAGATGCCGTGTTTTTTGCTAGAAATGGATATGATGTGACTGCATTTGATGTTTCGGACGCAGGTGTGGAGAAAACCAACAGACTTGCTGAAAAAATCGGGGTTCATGTTGATGTGTTTAAGGCAGACATTTTAGATTATCGTTTGGATACACATTTTGATATTATCTTTTCAAGTGGTGTTCTACACTACATAAAACCGGACTTTCGCAAAGAAATATTGGATAACTATAAGCAGTATACAAATCCCAGCGGCTTGCATGTCCTGAATGTGTTTGTACATAAGCCGTTTATTGCGCCACCACCTGAAAAAGAGCCTAACGCGCATAATTGGTACTCTGGCGAGCTGCTTACACATTATCACGACTGGTTCATTCAAGATAGCTCAGAAGTTATTTTCGACTGTAACTCATCAGGTATTGCTCATAAGCATGCCATGACTAAAATAATTGCCCAAAAGATCACCTCGTAAGGCTAAAGATACTAAAGATACTAAAAATACTAAAGATAACCAAGGGACGGTCCATAAACCGTCCTTTTTTTATATGAATATTATGAATTTTATGAACTTGTTTAATGGAAGATTTCAACATAAAATGAAATTGTAATAGATTGTAAATATATTTTAATAAAGGAGGAAGCAAAAATCATGAAAAGAAAAAGCATGAAGAAGCCATTTCTCGTTATTGCCTCTCTCGTAATGGGCTTCACCTTGTATGGCTACACTCCTGCTTCGGCAGATGCAGCCAGTGTGAAAGGATATTATCACACTCAGGGAAACAAAATTGTGGACGAATCCGGGAAGGAGGCAGTATTTAATGGCTTGAACTGGTTTGGTCTGGAAACTCCGAATTACACTCTGCATGGACTGTGGAGCCGTTCGATGGACGATGTGCTGGACCAGGTGAAGAAAGAAGGCTACAATCTGATCCGTCTGCCATACAGTAATCAGTTGTTCGATTCCACTTCCCGTCCTGACAGTATTGATTATTACAAAAATCCTGATCTGGTTGGATTGACTCCGATTCAAATTATGGACAAGCTGATCGAAAAAGCCGGACAACGCGGTATTCAGGTTATCCTTGACCGTCACCGTGCCGACTCCGGCGGACAGTCCGAGCTGTGGTACACATCCAAGTACCCTGAATCCCGTTGGATCAGCGATTGGAAAATGCTGGCCGACCGTTATAAAGACAATCCTACCGTCATCGGTGCGGATTTGCACAACGAGCCACACGGTCAGGCAAGCTGGGGCACAGGCAACATTTCTACAGACTGGCGTCTTGCGGCACAGCGCGCAGGGAATGCGATTCTGTCCGTAAATCCAAATTGGTTGATTCTCGTAGAAGGTGTGGACCACAATGTCCAAGGCAACAATAGCCAATACTGGTGGGGCGGCAACCTGACTGGTGTAGCCAAGTACCCTGTCGTGCTGGACGTACCGAACCGTGTCGTATATTCTCCGCATGATTACGGCCCTGGTGTTTCTTGGCAGCCTTGGTTCAACGAGTCGAGCTTCCCGTCCAACCTGCCGGCCGTCTGGGATCAAAACTGGGGCTACATCAGCAAGCAAAACATAGCTCCGGTACTGGTTGGTGAATTCGGCGGCCGTAATGTCGATTTGTCTTCTCCTGAGGGTAAATGGCAAAATGCGCTCGTAGACTATATTGGTGCCAACAACTTGTACTTTACGTACTGGGACCTGAATCCGAATAGCGGTGACACGGGTGGACTGTTGCTGGACGACTGGGTTACCTGGAATCGTCCGAAGCAGGATATGCTGAGCCGTATTATGAAGCCTGTAACGTTCGTAACGGGACAAGCGAAAGCTACCGCTGAATAGACCTGTCGTCTCATAGGCTGGCTATGCTTTTTCTGCTAGCTAAAAAAACCGCTTTTCCTCCTTCTAGCTCAGATCATGCTGGGCCTAGAAGATGTGGAGAAGCGGCTTTTTTGTGGTGGTCCAGTTTTATACATTGAAAATACCCACAACAAATGGGTCATTCTGTAAACTAAATCTCTCTTTTAACCGATAAATACATATGTTGGATGTGGTAATAACATGCTCCAATCTTCGAAGAAGGGACTCACCATGAAGTAAACATAACCAGAAAGGAAGTTTTTATGTGATTATTTGGAAGGGTTTTGGTATTTTGAATATCGTTATCCCAGGGGTAATATTCATTATTGTCAGTGCTATATTATCCTCTCTAGGGCTTGACTCAATAGACTCCCGGCTGCCGCTGGCTTTTGTGTTCATTGTATCGGGAGTTATTATCTGGCATCTGGGGAAAGCGCTCAATGCCAAATCAGGCAAGGTGCTAGTTGATATGGAAACAGGGGAACACTACCGAATGGGAACCGAGCACAGTCTGTTTTTTATCCCGATGCATTATTGGGGCCCTGTCGGTCTAGTATTAGGATTTATTTTAACAGTTGCAACGATATTTACATAACATGGATTGCAAAACATGAGCTATTTCTTGATCAAGGTGTGTCTGTAAAGTAATATAAAGTGTACGTTACCTGATTCTTCGATGCATAATCTGTATAAAGGACCACAATGCGAGCGAGTCGCTCTATTATGGTCTTTTTTCCTAAACGTATGGGCTATTCATAGGTCTTTGATAAAACCTTTCTCACAAGCTGATCAGCTTGTCGAGTTGTTTCAGGCAAGCGATAATGTGGAGCAAGCTTTAATATCCAATTGCAGGCTGTTTCTAATGAAATACGATGACCTACGGATACAAAAAGAGGCTTAACGCTTTCCTGCGTTCTTAATACTCCACCGATAGTCTCCTCATCATCAACTAATAACGAACATGCACCTCTTTCTCGAGAGGGTTCTTTATAATCACCCCACAGCTTCGTTTTACCACATCCAATTGTAGGAATATCAAAGATAACCCCTAAATGACTGGCTAATCCAAATCGTCTAGGATGAGCAATTCCTTGGCCATCGCAGACGATGAGCTTTCACTGTATCCCGGCAACATAATTAATTTCAGGAAATTGGTCTTCCTTTGTAACTTTTAAAGATAATTCCTTCTGTAATTTTATGGCTTCCATTTCACTCAAATTCCATTTGTGATGTATGACTGGTTTCATTTCTGCCCTCCTACTTCATGCTTCGCCCCAGCTGCTCCACCTTGCCTAGCCAATCGTTGCGCTGTTGATCCGTCTTCTTATTCATGAGATCAATGGCGGTAGAACGTATGGTCTTGACACCGCATAGCTGGAGCGTGGAATGCTTCATCATGCGATGCCCAGGCTGTCCCTGAAAAAATCGGTAATACCAGTGCGGTCCATCCATTGTTGCGATGAGATGGGCCGTTCTGCCTTTTAAGAGCTTATCAGGCAAAGGTTTGCCTTTGTGATATTTAAACGCAAAGCCTGGCATAAAAACACGGTCAATGAAACCTTTCATTAACGCAGGCAAGCTGCCCCACCAGATTGGAAAAATGAAAACAAGATGCTCTGCCCATTTAATCCATTCCTGAGCTTGAATCAGGTCAGGCTCCAGCGGCAATTTATCACGATATCCACCTGATAGATTCGGATTAAATTCCAACGCGGACAGCTGTAACAAACGCACCTCAGCTCCCGCAGCCTCTGCTCCTTTTATATAGGATTGAGCCAGCGCTTCTCCATAACTGCCAACGACCGGATTTCCTTGAATAACCAATATCTTTTTAGACATACCAATCACTTCCTACCCACATATTATAATTTTAGTTAGAAAACACTAACCTTTTATTTAAAAGAAAAGGCCACTACTGACCTTTACTTAATAAAGCGGTTAAACGTTGTTTGACCTCTGTTGCCAATGGAATAAGTTCCTGCGGAAGCTCACCTTCCAGACTGGACACGGATAAGCGTGTAATAGCTCCAATGATCAGCACACCGGATAGCCGGGCATCCTGCTTGGGCAATTCTCCACGCCCAATCCCCTGCTCGATGAATTCCGTTAGCGCCTCAAGTGGCTGACGTACATTCTGACTCTGGCTTGCCTCAATGTACAGTTCATGATGCTGCGACAGCAAAAGCAGGCTATACTGATCTTCATCATGCATTCCCAGCACTTCATCTACCAATTGATGGAAACGACTGACAAAGCTCCCATTCTGCTTGCGATAAAAATCAATCAATGTAGTGTAGCTGTTGCAGTACTGCCCGAATACTTCCATTGCCATTGCATCTTTACTCTTAAAATGCTTGTATATTGCGGCATCCGTCACATCGGCAGCTTCACCAATTTGTTTGACGGAAATTCCGTCAATCCCCTTGGTTGCAAATAAGCGCATCGCCGCCTGCAATATATCCTTCTTCTTGCTATCTATATGTGTTTTCTTGTTCATAAGCTTATAGTAAGTGATAACTAACTAAATTGCAAACCATATGTAGGGCTGATCATGCTGGAGGCTCACGCTGTCACCCAACAGACCCATACACTGACCATTGAGGATATTCGTCATCTTGTGCTTGCCTTCAAGGAGGCTGCTGGGCGGGCTGCGCAATCCATTCTGGCCCAGACTGGCAGCCGAACAGCTTGGCGTTCGCATTGAAGGGCCTGCGCCGTATAACCATTTTTGGTTTTAAAATAACCTTTATAATATGCAGTATTGTAACGCAACGGTGTCACGCACTGGATCGCAAACTAAATTGAACGATTTCCACAATAATAGGTGTTCCGGAGGAAATTGTCTCCCCTTCGTTGAGGTGAATCGTCAGCGATGCAGGGGTCAGGCTGTACAATGTGCTTTCTTGGATCATGCCGTTAATATACAAATTGGCATAGCTGTTGCTTCCAACATGAAACCGCTGAAAAGCCTCTTGCACCCCATCTACAGAAAATTGATCCGCCATAATCGTGACCGAAGATTCAATAGTATCAGGAGCAAAATAAAAATACCGTTGCGCAGTGGGTATAATTTCAATATTTGAAATGTCAGGTGCCGGGCCGGGAGGGCCTGTTATACCTTGTGGTCCTGTTGGACCAGCGATGCCTTGTGCTCCGGCAGGACCTTGTAGGCCTATTGGACCTGGGATACCCTGGGCACCAGGCGGCCCCGGCACTCCTTGCGCTCCCTGTAGCCCTGCTGGACCCGGTATTCCTTGCGCTCCCGGCGCTCCCGGTGGACCTGGTATGCCTTGAACTCCCGGTGCTCCCGGTGGACCTGGTATGCCCAATGCACCAGGCGGCCCCGCTTGACCTTGCTGTCCTACCAGACCGGGAATGCTTTGTTCCCCCTCTGAACCAGCAGCCCTCTGCTTTCCAGTCACCTCTTTTATCCCTCGATAATCCAGTGTATCCCTTTTACGCCGATACCTTCTATTAATACTGTAATACCGTCGTTGTATGTTTAACCTTCGACGCTTTTGGGCATGGAGTCCTCTTTTGCTTCTATTTTTGAGTGGATGACCTGTTTTACATTTTTTTCGACTGATAATCTTACAATGTACGGTTCGCTTTCCATGTCGCCTTAGTGCTGAATCGCGTCTCCCCATATCAGCCGTCCGCACCTCCTTTTCTTAGCCTCATGTATTATATGCACATTTTCCTTTGGGGTTTTAGGCATTTGAACAGATAAACACCATGTGGTCCCTCCATCGATACTTTCCATAAAATAGGGGCTTCCCTATTACCCTATTATTAATAGCAAGGTTCATGTGCCGTTTCCAAATTGATCAAAAAATCATTTATTAAATAAGAGCCAGCGCGTGGCTCATGCCCGAAAAGAAAGGAGGTAAAAACCATGCCAATCGTAAAGCCTGTTTTTACAGCGGTTGCTTCAGCTCCAGTCGCAAGCGGCGGTGCTGTAACCACGACCATAAGCCCAACCTCAACTCGTTTTTTCGCAACGATTACAGCCGGTATGATCGGAGCGACAGATACAACCATTCCTGCTGCAAGCTTTGTAGATGATGCCAATGCTCCGGTTGTTAATTTACCAACATTAGCGGCTACTGATACTTCTAATTATTATGTTAACGGACTTGTTCAGCAAAGCTCCTTATTCACCCTAAGTACAGCAAGTCTGGTCATTGCTTCCACTGATATTTCAGTAGGTGTTCCAGTTGTTATAGAAATATCGAATTTTAGCGGTGCAGCCTCCACGATCTCAACCCAGCCTACCATCTCTGCTCCTACCATTACGATTACCAGCTAAGACGATTCACATTTTAGTAAGATGGACTGGACATTCAATCACGCTGTACAACTAACACTACCCCGTATAAGCCCGAAAAGACCGGTTCAGACATAAACATCTGAACCGGTCTGCCTGCTCAAGATATCGTTTACCAACGACCTGGTATCTTATGATTAAGGCAAAATAGCAAAGGAGCGCACCGGAAATCCGGGAGAATCCTGAATGCTCGGAACGATATTATAAATGACCGCACCTGTCGCAGGCAGCTTGTCCAAATTCGTCAGCACCTCAACCTGATAACGATCCTGCTCCAATATGAAATATTCCCCTACCAGCCTGCCCTCTTTGCGAAAAGCTACAGAGGAGTCAGTATCCAGTGTCTCATGCCCAATGGCGGCCACATTTCGTTCTTCTACCAAAAAGCGCAGCGCCTCCAGCGACCAGCCCGGGCAGTGTGCGTCTCCGGCGTCGTCCTTGTTTGAGAACGCATCTGAATCAGGCCAACGCTTGCTCCAATCACTGCGAAAGGCGACAAAGGATTGATCGGCAATGCGTCCATGCTCCTTTTCAAAATCCAGAATATCCGCAACCGTAAGCTCATAGTCGGGATTGGCTGCAACAGCGGCCGAACGGTCAATAACAACCAGCGGCAAAACCAGTTCCTTCAACGAAAGCTCATGCAAGTAACGTTTACCCTTCACAAAATGAACGGGTGCATCTATATGAGTGCCATATTGACCCGGAAAGCAGTATTGTTTTACAAAAAAGCCATCGTCATGGGTAAATAAGGTATCCACCTGAACTTGATCGAATACCGGAAAATGAGGGATTTCAGGGTAAAAGGCGTGGGACAAATCCACCCACTCTTTTTGCTTCAACAACTTCAAAATATCTGCTAAATGCTCTGCCATGATGTCCATTCCTCCTCAGCTATATTACGAGCATTGTACCTGAGGATTTGGCAAAAATCTACAAACCGGCTTTCAATTCGGCAAAGTAGAATTACAGCCTCCTTCTTCTGATTTGAAATCGTTAACATTTCAAGCAGATCTATTGCACTTTTTCCAGCCTAATATGAAACCCATGAACAGTGTTGCTTCCGAGCAAAAAACACAAAAACAATTCCATATATTCATATATACAATTCCTATTTCATATGATTGTTAACGTTTTCATTATTTTGTATGCGCTTTTAATGGAAAAAGAAGGGTTCTATTTCATTCTATAAAAAATTAGACAAAAGTTTTAGTATGTAACTTTTATTATATTAACAAATACTGGAACGCGAAGTATGATAGAAAATGTAGAAAACATAAGGAGCACCCGGGACTTCCTTCGTTCGTCTACTCCATTCATCTCATATACGGAGGTATTTTATGAAAAAGAGATTTTCACTCGGAATCGCAGCAGCCTTGCTGTTCACAACCCTGGCTCCTCTTGGTACACCTGCTCATGCAGCCACTGATATTGGTAAAGAAACGCTCGGCAGCAAAAACGGTTGGGCAGCCTTTTCTACAGGCACAACAGGCGGGGCCGCAGCCTCCTCTTCTAATATTTTCACTGTAACGAATCGCAAGCAACTGGTGGATGCTTTGGGCAAAAGCAGCAATACTACCCCTAAAATCATTTATGTCAAAGGTACGATCAATGTCAATGTCGATGACAATAACAAGCCGCTCGGATTGAACGATTACAAGGACCCTAATTATGATTTTGACGCATATATCAAAGCATATGACCCGTCCACATGGGGGAAAAAGGCTCCTTCCGGTACATTGGAAAAGGCACGTGAAGCTTCCCAAAAAAATCAGGCCAGTCGTGTTGTCATTCAAATTCCATCCAATACAACAATTGTCGGCCTGGGCAGCAATGCCGTTATTAACGGCGTGAACTTCCAACTGAAAAAAGGGACAGACAATGTCATTATCCGCAATATTGAATTCCAGGATGCCTACGATTATTTCCCACAATGGGACCCAACCGACGGCAGTACAGGCAACTGGAATTCGGAATATGACAGCATTACCATTAACGGTGCCACTCATGTATGGGTAGACCACAATACCTTCAACGATGGTTCTCACCCGGATAGCCAAAACGGTACCTACTATGGGCGGGAATACCAGCATCATGATGGACTTCTCGATGTGATCAATCAAGCCGATCTGGTCACTGCTTCTTACAATCATTTTTCCAATCATGATAAAACCTCAATTATTGGCAACAGCGACAGCAAAACAGCAGATGAGGGAGTTTTACGTGTAACCCTGCATCACAATTATTATGAAAACACAGTACAACGCACACCACGTGTACGGTATGGACAAGTCCATCTGTACAACAATTACTATACAGGTGATGTAAAACGCTCCGAATATCCTTTACTGTATATATGGGGCGCAGGCAAATCCTCCAAAATCTTCGCCGAAAACAATGTCATTGACGTTGCCGGTTTATCTGCAGCTAAAATCGTGACTGTCTTTGGTGGAACTGCCCTGTCAGATACGGGCACAATCCTGAATGGACAAGCTGTTAACGCAGGCTCCAGCGCGGGTCTTAGCTCCTCTGTAGGCTGGAAACCATCGCTGAACGATAAGATTTCCCCATCTGCCAGCGTAAAAGCAGAAGTCACTTCGCAGGCCGGTTCCGGCAAACTGTAAAAAAAGGCTTCGCTAACATCAAAAAGGGCTGTCCTCCCCGTAGATTATTCCATGGAGAGAGCAACCCTTTTTTATTTCAGAATTTTGCAAATCCTTATTTACGAGTCGTTTATCAGCAAATTACATCGTTCGTTAAACGCTGTATTGTTCGACCAAAACCGGCTTTTCAAATGCATTGTCCAGCTTGCGAAGCTTGGCCTTTACCGCCTCTGGTGGCTCAACCGCAGGCGCATCTGGATGCAGCAGCCATGATTTCACAAAGTGTGTATCGGATAATTGAAAGAGTGGAGGCTCTTTCTCAAAGTCAATCTTCATGGCATAAGCACTGCGGGCTGCAAAAGCATCGCCTACAGGTGGGTGCAACAGATCCGGTGGTGTTCCCGGAATAGCTGCCAGCTTCTGACCATGGCTGTCCAAACTTGGCATGGAAGCGAGAAGCCCCCAAGTATATGGATGTTTTGGATTATAGAAAATTTCATGAACCGTACCTGTTTCCACGATTTGTCCGGCATACATAACAGCCACGCGATCCGCCATCTTCGCTACAACGCCGAGGTCATGGGTAATAAAGATGATGGAAGTGTCGATCTTCTTCTGAAGGTCCTTCATCAATTCCAAAATTTGAGCTTGAATCGTTACGTCCAGCGCAGTCGTCGGTTCATCGGCAATCAGAAGCTTGGGATTAGCAGCCAGTGCCATCGCAATCACGACACGTTGACGCATACCGCCACTGAACTCATGCGGATACTGGTTAAAGCGCTGCTCTGGATGCGGAATACCTACCAGGGTAAGCAACTCAATGCCCCGCTTATAAGCAGCGTCCTTGGATATCTTTTCATGCTTGAAAAGCACTTCCGTGATCTGCTTGCCGACCTTCATTGTCGGATTAAGGGAAGTCATTGGGTCCTGAGAAATCAGACCGATTTCCTTACCACGAATTTTTTGCATCTGCTTTTCGGTTTTATTAATCAGCTCTTCCCCGTCAAATAAAATTTGACCCTTTTGATAAATACCCGGAGGGGTCGGAATCAGCTTCATTACAGCCTGTGAGGTTACGCTTTTGCCTGAGCCGGATTCACCGACAATAGCCAGCGTCTCTCCTTTATTGACATGAAAGTTTACGCCACGAATGGCCTGCACTAGTCCCTGACGGGTCTTGAAAGATATCGTTAAGTCCTTCACTTCCAAAAGGCGGTTCATCTCATCACTCTTTCATTTTTATTCATCACTATTATTGACCACTATCTAAAAAAACGACGTTCATGAGTCAAGGTATATACGAACAATTTTACTCAGTTTAGTGCCTGCCAGTCAAGCAATATCTAAAATAAGCCCAAAAACCTTCCATCGATTGTCACATCAACGGAAGGTTAAGCCCGAAAAACGATCAATTTCAACCATTTTTGCACTCATTTATAACATATGTTGTATATAACTGAACCGCGCTCCGCCCAATGGTGAACGTGTACAGCTCAATTCACCGCCCAGCCGGGAAGCGATTTGACGGCAAATAGCCAATCCCAGACCCGTGACACCGTTCGAACCGGTATAAAATCTCCCGAACACCTCGGCTGCCTCTTGTTCAGTCAGTCCTTCTCCATCATCATCCACATGCATAACCCATACAACCTCCGGTGTTGTCCCCGCCTCCAAATGAATGACAACCTCCGTAGAGGTGTGTCGAACCGCATTTTGCAACAAATTCAATATCATGCGGAACAATTGCTCGGCTGGAACGGCCACATGCAGGCCCTCCCCCTCCACACGAAGCGAGATCGAGCGTTCAGCAGCCACCGGCATCAACAAATGAACAGCGTCCTCTGCCATGCTTCCAAGATCTATCAGAGAAACAGGCCACTCTTCATTCAACGCCTCCAGCCTTGATAGCTGCAGCAGCTTTTCCACCATATCAATTAATCGCTGGGACTGCACTTTAATGATACCAAGCCCCTCGTCCTGGGATACCACTTGATCCTGAATGGCATATACGTAGCCTTGAATGGACATTAACGGTGTCCTTAGCTCGTGAGAAACATTTTGCAAAAATTCAATCTGACCGTTGTGATGCTGCTGAATACGGGCCGACATGGAATGAAAGGTGCCGATCAGTTCTCCAATTTCACTTTTGTCTGCCTGCGGAAAATCACTATCCTGTGGTTGATTCGGCTCATAGTTGCCTACAGCCTCCTTCAATCGCTTGAGCGGGCGTACCAGTCGTGAAACAACCATCAGCCCAATAACGAGAATCACCAGAAAGCTCGCCACGATAGACAATATTGTAGTTCTCATTAACGGAACATAGAGCGCTCTCAATGAAGACAACGGCGAGTATACAAAAATTCGAAAAGGTTGTCCGGGTAATTCTTCATTTGTAAACAGTATCTTTTTACCTTGAAACACGGCAACCCCTTCATGTACGGAAGCCAGATCATGGGCAGACGGATGAACAGATGCAAAAAATCCCTGACGGATCAAGAGCAAGCTCTCTATCTTCTTCCCCTCCACTCCAGACACGCTGGAGTCGATGATACGATTATCCGTGCTTAAAATAAAATAATCGGCAGACAAAAGCATACCTTTGATGACATAGTTAAGCTCAGCGTTATCCAGCCGGTCAAAGCCTCCGTCGCTCATAATATGGACGGCTTTGCGTGCCTGTTCATGAAGCTTGGATTTAGCCTGATTTACGAGTAGATCGTCGATAAGCCTGATGAACAAAACTACCGTAATACAGACAGTAATGAGCATTGCGATAGATAGGGACAGCAATATTTTAGCTCTCATCGTACGCATGGCTACTGCCCCTGAACCGTTGCTTTATATCCGAATCCCCAAACGGTATTAATGACGAGCGTAGAGTGGTATTCCGCCAGCTTTTTGCGAATTCGTTTGACCAGATCGTCCACGACCCTCACATCACCTATAAAATCATAGCTCCACACCTGCTGAATCAGATGCTCTCTACCAAAAGGTCTTTCCAAATGATTTGAGAGAAACAGCAGCAGATCAAACTCACGGGAGGTCAAATTTAACTCTTGTCCGTCCACAGTGACCTTACGAAAATCTGCAAAAATACACAGATTGCCCGCTCGGCATACTTCTGCGCTTCCTGGCGCCCCCTTATCATCCGGGGCAGACGTTCCAGCCTTGCTCAGCCGCAGCATCGCTTTGACCCTCCCAACCAGCTCCCGTGGATTAAAGGGCTTAGTCAAAAAATCGCTGCATCCCAGCTCCAGCCCGTGGATACGATCACTTTCCTCACCGCGCGCGGAAATCATAATAATTGGCATTTCCGTAAACTCACGAAGCTGAGTCAGCAGGGAAAGTCCATCAATTCCGGGCATCATGATATCAAGAACGAGGCAGTCTGGACGGTCCGTACGGATATGCTCTATCAGGTTTTTGCCACTGGAGAAGGAAGTGACCTCGTAGGATTCTTTTTTCAAATACTCAGATATTAATTGCAAAATGAACACGTCGTCATCCACCACTACTATTTTTGTCATGACCATAACCCCTTGCTGTTGTTCTGGATGGTTCCATCCTCTCTATTAGCTTAACAGAAGCCCAGCAGAATAGACAAAAGACGGGTATACCGTTCCCGGTCCCGTCTTTTCTTATCATGAATCGCTGCTGTATATGCCAGGCGAACTGAAAACTGACTGCACTTCAACCTTATTTTTTGGTTGTGGTTACTGCTTTAGCTGCTGTTTTTGGAGCTGTTTTCACTGCTGTTTTTGCAGGTGCTGCTTTTTTAACCGGAGCTTTGTGAACTACTTTGTGAGCTGCTTTTTTAGCTACAGCATGATGTGCACGAGTTTTGTGAGCTGTTGCTTTATGTTTAACGGCATGATGTTTAACTGTACGATGCTTCGCTTTCACTGCTTTTACTTTGTGGCTTGCCACTTTTTTGGCAACTGCTTTTTTGGCAGGAGCTTTTTTCGCTTTTGTTGTTGCTTTATGTGCCACTGCAGCTTTTTTAACAGGTGCTTTCACTACAGGTGTTTTTGTCACAGGTGCTTTTGCAGGGGTTTTGGTAGCTGGTGTTGTAACCGCAGGAGCTTTAGTAGCTGGTGCAGTTGTGGCTGGAGTCGTTGTTGCTGTAGCGGCAAATGCGCTGCTTGCTCCTCCCAGTACGCTTACTACGGTCAATACGGCTGCTGCATTTTTAGTCCATTTTTTCATGATTGAATCACCTCTCCTTTAAAGTATCTTTAGCTTATCAGGAGAATTCGGGATAATTGTGGAAGAAATATGTGAAAAGTATATGAAAAAAGCGCGTAGCTCTGTATCTGGAAAACACACGAGCTGCACGCTATAAATGTCATGTAATAACGCCTTGATTAACCGATGGCAATCCATGAGACAATACCGTAGTTATGCGAGGTTTCGTTCCATTTGGTTACGACGATCACCGCACCACCGGGTGTCT
>NZ_JH601056.1:846299-847096 GCF_000245715.1 Paenibacillus sp. Aloe-11
CGTATAGTCCGGGTTCACAAAAGGCTCCCCGAATACAATCGTAACCTCCGTCTCTCCTTCACTGCCCTTCAGAAGAAACGGTGCTCTGCCGAACTGCTGCAATGCGGGCTGATTCGCACAGGTGCGAACAGGGGTGATGCTCAGATGCTCCGGCTTCACTGCGCTCAGCTCCAGCTCACGCGAGCCTACGGAGCCTTCCACCAGATGATGCCCTTCGATGCTCTGTTCTGCCAGGTGATGGCTTTGTACCGCAGCTGCCTGCAGATGCTCCGATCCTACAGCTTCCGGGCCCAGCACCTCACTGTCGACGGCCTGAGCTTTCAGATGGCTGCGAGATACACTATCTGCCTGGAGTCTGTCGCCACTGATGCCTTCCTCCGGCAAAAGCCCTGAGAGGTGAATATCTGTGGATAGCTGAGCCAGTGTCACCGCCCCCGGCTTCAGGTGATACGTATCAATGACTCCCTCGCCAATGTGTTGGCCTTCAATGGACTCCTCAGCCACATGCCAGGACTGTACTGCTCCATTCGCGATCTTGCCAGACGTAACCGCCCCTTCCTGCAAGGCATCCTCCGATACCACCTGCCCGCCTATATGCTGTTGCTGGATGGCCCCTGCTTGCAGATGTTCTGACTGGACGGAATCCGGTGCAATATGTTTTGACTGAACCGCGCCTTCCGCCAGCGCAGATTCATGTACCGCCCCATCGGCCAGATGCTGAGGGTGTACGGCATGCTCCGTCAGATGTACGGAGCTTACGCTAGCTTCCGCCAGATTCGAAGCACGAACTGCCCGAG
>NZ_JH601056.1:847199-847503 GCF_000245715.1 Paenibacillus sp. Aloe-11
ACTGCCGAAGCCTGCAAATGGGAAGAGGCGACGGATTCCGGGGCCAAGTGGTTCGACTGGATAGCCTCCTCTGCCACATGATTCCCTTGCACAGCTTCGTCGATAATGTGCCACGGCTGGATGGAATAAGGTGATATTTTGGCCGCTGTCACACTCTCATCCGCCAGCTTTTCCGAGGTGATGCTTTCCGCTTGAAGCGCACGACTCGATATACTGTCAGGGGCCATGTGTTGGTCTTGAATGGACTCCTTAGCCATATGCCAGGACTGCACCGCTCCATTCGCGATCTTGCTGGACGTAACCG
>NZ_JH601057.1:0-1057 GCF_000245715.1 Paenibacillus sp. Aloe-11
CAGATTCGTCGCTTGCACTGAGCGTGCCGCCAGCTTTTCCGAGGTGACACTTTCCGCTTGGAGCGCCCGACCAGATATACTGTCAGGAGCCAGGTGTTGGTCTTGAATGGACTCCTTAGCCACATGCCAGGACTGCACCGCTCCATTCGCGATCTGGCTGGACGTAACCGCTCCTTCCTGCAAGGCATCCTCCGACACCGCCTGCCCTCCTACATGCTGTTGCTGGATGGCCCCTGCTTGCAGATGCTCCGACTGGACGGATTCCAAAGCGATATGTTTTGACTGCACTGCGCCTTCTGCCAGCGCAGATCCTTGGACCGCCCCATCGGCCAGATGCTGAGGGTGTACGACATGCTCTGTCAGATGTACGGAGCTTACACTAGCTTCCGCCAGATTCGAAGCATGCACTGCCCGAAGCGCAAGCTTCTCACTGTTCACGCTTCCTGCCTGAAGGGCGTGAACCGATATACTCCCCGGTGCAATATGTCGGGTCGTCACTGCCGAAGCCTGCAAATGGGAAGAGGTGACGGATTCCGGGGCCAAATGGTTCGACTGGATAGCCTCTTCTGCCACATGATTCCCTTGCACAGCTTCGTCGATAATGTGCCACGGCTGGATGGAATAAGGTGATAATTTGACCGCTGTCACACTCTCATCCGCCAGTTTGTCAGACGTAACGGACTCATCTTGCAAGGCGTGGGTCGATATCGTATCTGATGCGATATGCACACCCCGGATGGTTCCATTTTCCAGATGGTGCGGCTGGATCGACTCCGATGCAATATGCACAGACTTCACTGCACCTTCTGCCAGCGCTTTGTCCTGTACCGCTCCTGCTGCCAAATGCCGAGTGTGTACGGCCTGCTCAGACAAATGTGAAGGGCCCACGCTGTCTTCCGCCAGATTCGTCGCTTGCACTGAGCGTGCCGCCAGCTTTTCCGAGGTGATACTTTCTGCTTGGAGCGCCCGACCGGATACACTGTCCTGGGCCAAATGTCTCGTTAGCACTGAGGAAGCCTGTATATGAACCGAGGTCACTGCTCCGGCAGCCAAATGT
>NZ_JH601057.1:1222-14695 GCF_000245715.1 Paenibacillus sp. Aloe-11
CTTGCAAGGCGTGGGTCGATATCGTATCTGATGCGATATGCACACCCTGGATGCTTCCGATGCGCAGATGGTGCGGCCGGATGGACTCCGATGCAATATGCACAGACTTCACTGCCCCCTCTGCCAGTGCTTTATCCTGTACCGCTCCTGTTGCCAGATGCCGGGTGTGTACGGCCTGCTCAGACAAATGTGAAGGGCCCACGCTTCCTTCCGCCAGATTCGTCGCTTGCACCGAGTGTGCTGCCAGTTTTTCCGAAGTGATACTTTCTGCTTGAAGCGCACGACCGGATATACTGTCCGGGGCCAGATGTCTCGTTAGCACTGAGGAAGCCTGTAAATGAACCGAGGTCACTGCTCCGGCAGCCAAATGTGCCGAATCCACAGCTGCCACAGCCAGATGGTTGCTTTGTACAGCTTCGTCCGTAATATGCCCGGACTGCACCGAATGGGTAGATAGCTTGGTAGAGGTTACACTTTCCTCCGCCAGTTTGTCAGACGTCACCGCTTCATCCTGTAGGGCCGGGGTCGCCACAGCCTGCAATGCGATATGCTCTCCCTCAATGACCCCGTTTTGCAAGTGCTCCGATTGGATGGATTCCGGTGCAATATGCACAGACTTCACTGCACCTTCTGCTAGTGCGGTTTCCTGTACCGCTCCAGCAGCCAAATGCCGGGTGTGTACGGCCTGCGCGGACAGATGTGAAGGGCCCACGCTGTCTTCCGCCAGATTCGTCGCTTGCACTGAGCGCGCCGCCAGCTTTTCCGAGGTGATGCTTTCCGCTTGGAGCGCACGACCGGACACACTGTCCTGGGCCAGATGTCTCGTTAGCACTGAGGAAGCCTGTAAATGAACTGAGGTCACTGCTCCGGCAGCCAAATGTGCCGAATCCACAGCTGCCACAGCCAGATGGTTGCTTTGTACAGCTTCGTCCGTAATATGCCCGGACTGCACCGAATGGGCAGACAGCTTCGTGGAAGTTACACTGCCTTCCGCCAATTTGGCAGAGGTGATCACTTCGTCCTGTAAGGCCGGGGTCGCTATAGCCTGCAATGCGATATGCTCTCCCTCAATGACTCCGCTTTGCAAGTGCTCTGATTGGATGGATTCCGGTGAAATATGCACCGATTTTACAGCCCCATCTGCCAGTATGGTTTCCTGTACCGCTCCTGCTGCCAGATGCCGGGTGTGTACAGCGTGTGCAGCCAGATGTCCAGGGCCCACGCTATTTTCCGCCAAATTAGAAGCTTGCACAGCACGAGCCGCTAACTTCTCAGAGGTGACGCTTTCCGATTGAAGTGCATGACCGGACACGCTATCCGGGGCGAGATGCTTGGTCTGGACCGATGCAGATTTCAGATGGTCGGAGGTGACGGATTCCGGAGCGAGATGATTCGCCTCCACCGCTTCTATAGCCAGATGGTTACTCTGCACCGCTTTATCGGTAATGTGCCACGGCTGTACGGAGCGAGCTGACAGCTTGGAGGAAGTTACACTACCTTCTGCTAATTTAGGAGCCGTAATCGCCAAGTCATTAATTTTGTCCGTAGCCACACTTTCCGGCGATAGCTTTAGCGAAGTGACGGAATGATCCTGCAAATGATGCGAGTACACCGCCCCATTCGCCAGATGCCCGGTTTGAACCGCACCTTCGCCCAATATATCTGCGGTAACGGACTGTCCCTGCATCGCCGAGGTTCCTACACTGCCCTCTCTAAGATGTTCACTCAGCACAGAACTGTGGGCCAGATGTTTCGACTCGACCGCTTGAGCCTGCAATGCCTTTCCACCCACACTGTTGTTGGCAAGGTGGTCCTCACGAATCACGCCGGTTGCAATGTGTACGTGTGTAATGGTTTGTGGCGCAATTTTATCTCCCGTTACCGCTCCTGCGCCTATTTTAGCCTCAGTCACCGCTTCTTCAGCGATTTTGTCAGACTTAATAGAGTTCGGGGCAATATGGTTTTCCTTGACAGCCTGATTCGCCACATGATGATCCAGAATTGCGCCCATCGCTATCTTCTGGCTCGTCACAGCGCCGGATTGCAGATGTTTTTCTGTCACTGCTTCGGCTACGATATGATGCTTACGAATAATTTCAGACTGGAGGTGTAATGAAGAGACCGCCTCCGGAGCAAGCTGGCGACCTTTAATTGCCGACGCAGCAATATGTCTGGTAAGTACTGCCTCATCGGCAATTTTATGTGGCAGAATGCTCTGATCCGATATTTTGGATGAGGTCACAGACTGATCGACAATTTGCAGTGAGCCTACTGACTGATCCGCCAGCTTATTGGACTGAATACTCCGGTCCGCGAGATGCCGGGCTGTCACTTCACCTGTGCCAATCTGCTCTTCTCCGATTGCGCCGGGACTCACATGCTTTCTTTCAATCGTCTCTACCTGAATATGCTCACCGCTGACCGCCTCATGCTCCAGATGACGTCCACTGACAGCACCTTCCTCTAGCTGTTCCTTGCCCACAATTCCGCTAGAAAGCTGCTGACGGCTGATTGAACCAGGGGCCAGATGCCGGGCATGAACGGCATGATCGGTCAGGTGTGCGCTCTCAATGCTGCCAGCCTGAATTTTAGAACCATCCACAGCCCCGTCCCGCAATTTGGAAGTGGTTACAGACTGCTCTCCTAGCTTGGAGCTGTCGATGGCTTCATTAGCCAAATTATTCGATTGAATCGTACCGCTGCGAATTTTATCAGAGGTAACCGCATGATCTTGAAGCATGTCTGGAGACACAATCCAATGCTTGAAATGACGGCTCTCAATGGAGCCATTTGCAATATGATCACCGCTGATAATCTTGTCGGCCAGCTTTTCCGGGGTGATGCTGCCATCACGAAGTTTCTCACCGCCAATGGAGCGATCCTGCAATTTGCTACCTGACACCGATGCATCCGATATATGCTCCACCGTAATGGAATCAGGGGCAATTTTCGCAGAAGTCACTGCACCGTCGGCTATTTTAATCGTTTGAACGGCATAATCCGCCAGATATTCAGTTTGGATGCTTTCTTGCTTCAGCTTGCTGGAATCGATGGAAGCAGGAGCAATTTTCTCACCAGTCACAGCCAAATCGCTCAAATCATCTGTATAAATGAAAGCGTTGTTTACATGGGGCGCCTTCTTATTATTCAGAATTTCCTCGACATCAATGGGATCAGGCTGAGGCTCTGGCTCGTTGGCTTCCTCCATCGAGACCTGAGTCTCTTCTGTATCTTCACTTTCAACCTCTGTCTCGTGTACAATATGAACTTCAGGTTCGACAACAGTCTGCTTCTCCAGCACCTCTTCCGTTGGGGGAGGCGGAGAAGCAACTTGATGAAGTCTTGCTTCTGTCTCCCTCTCCGCAGGTTGTGGCTTCAAGCGCTGTATCATACTTAATTCATTCATATCCGGGTCAATTACACTATAGAGCGGCTTTTTGATTCTGGTGGTTTTGCGACTCTTGTTCTTCAAGCAGCTCTCTCCCTTCATATTTATCGTTACTGCATCATATGCAGGCCCATGGGCACTTGCCACCCTGCTCAGGGGTACTCTTTTCACCGAGAACATACTCCCTGAAATCCATGTTTGAAAAAAAATTGTTAAAAGTTAAAATAGTAAGGGTGAAGATTGCTGCAAGAAGAAAGGAATTACAATAACATGATAATCAAACCAAGAACACGTGGCTTTATCTGTACCACTGCTCATCCGGTGGGCTGCGCCCAACATGTTCAGGAGCAAATTGGCTATGTGCAGGCCCGTCCTGCTATTCAGGGGCCTCGTAACGTGCTTGTCATCGGGGCATCTGCCGGATATGGGTTGGCTTCTCGTATTACTGCCGCATTCGGAGCACGGGCCAATACAATCGGCGTATATCGCCCTAGTAATGCTACGGCCACACGTACAGCGTCGGCAGGCTGGTACAACTCCGCTGCATTTGAAAAGGCTGCTCAGGAAGCAGGGCTTACATCCTTAAGCGTGACAGGAGATGCCTTTTCAGATGAGGTCAAAGCCAAAACGGTGGAGGTTATTCGCGAAGAGCTGGGACAAGTCGATTTGGTGATCTACAGTGTCGCTTCCGGTCGCCGTACGAATCCTCGTACAGGTGAAACGTTTACTTCCGTACTCAAACCTATTGGTAAACCTTATACAAATAAAACCGTCAACTTCCACACCGGTGAAGTCAGCAGCGTTACACTGGAACCCGCGACGACAGAAGAAGTGCAGGCAACGGTAGAGGTCATGGGCGGTGAGGACTGGAAGTTGTGGATTGACGCCTTGCGTGAAGGCGGTGTATTGGCTGATACTGCAACCACCTTCTCTTTTTCGTATATTGGTTCAGAGATTACGCAAGCCATTTACAGAGAAGGCAGTATCGGAAGTGCAAAGGATCACCTGGAGGCGACAGCACGTCAGCTGAATGATCAACTAAAAGTCACAGGCGGCCGCGCCTTTGTCGCAGTCACCAAAGGACTGGTTACCCAATCCAGCTCTGCCATCCCTGTCGTTCCTCTGTATATTTCCGCTTTGTACAAGGTGATGAAGGAAAAAGGGCTGCATGAAGGGTGTATAGAACAAAGCTACCGCCTGTTTGCCGAGCGTCTGTATGCTCCTGAAACTCCTGTGGATGAAGAGGGGCGTATTCGTATTGATGATTGGGAGCTGCGTGAAGACGTGCAAGTAGAGGTTGCGAACATATGGGACGCGCTGACGACAAGCAATATCTACGAGCTGTCTGATCTCGAGGATTACCGTCACGAGTTTTTCCAACTGTTCGGCTTTGAGTTTAAGGGTGTGGACTATGAGGCTGATATCGATCCCATCGTAAATATTCCTAACGTTCGCTAGCTCTTTTGAGTACCGTGATTATATTGTTGGAAAAACAAAAAAGCTGTTCTTCGGTAGAGGGGCGTTCCGCTCTGCACGAAGGGCAGCTTTTGCTTTAATTCAGCTTATATAAAAGGACCAAGATGGAGCAAATATTGCAATTTTAAAATTCATTTGATATTGTACAGATAAGCATAGCAAAAACCCTCTTCTTAACAAGAGGGTGAGCACAGTTGGACAAGTCCTACCTTGACTGACCGTGATACGATTTGCTTAGCCCATCACATCCATATAAGGAGGTGAACAACATGGCAAAAGACGTTCTGTGTGAAGTGAACTCATGTACGTATTGGGCCCAAGACAATAAATGTAGCGCAAACTCCATTTATATCGTAAGCAACAAGCCTGCAGACACTCACACGTCCGAAGAAACAGACTGCAAAACCTTTGAGGCAAAATAAAGTTTTTTAACCCAAAATGTAGTTGCACAATGAAGGAGCCCCTGCCAGGGTTCCTTCTTTCTTATGATATTCTAACAAGAATGATAATTATTATCAAGTTCTTTTTACAGTAAAAGATTGAATCATACGAAAACAAAAAAAGAAGCGTCGCTCTGAACGATTCGCTTCTTGTGCTTGACTTTTTGTAATTGTTCCTGCTTGGTCGGCCTCATTCGCACATGCTGTGATATATCGGCATAATGACCATTCGTTTTGCGGCTCTGTGCAGCGCAATACATTCCTGCACGTTTCGCCTTGCTTAGTGCTTTTTGTGTTTGAGTACGTGCCATGCGGCCTCACTCCCCTTACATTAGACTCCATTTATCATAGCATCAGAAATCTAAATCGTGAAGGTTACATGTACAAAAATGCCATTAAATGTCTGAAAAAATGTCCGGATCACCACTTGAGGCCGCTATCACAAAAACAACGACTAAGAAAATGATGATCAGTGCATAAATCAGTGTCCCAATAATACTACATACCAGTCCGGCTATAGCCATACCTCTACCTTGTTCACCATGACGATTAATTTCCTTCAGGGAAAGACTAGACAAAATAATGCCAACAATTCCGATAATCAACCCAAGATAGGGAATGACAATAGATAAAATCCCGAGCACCATCGAGGCAACAGCCTTACTGTTAGTAGGTGAAACCACTGGTGGCTGGTTAAATGGGACGTTATAATCATTCCTCTCCTGAAAAGAATCGGAAGATTGAGGCTCCTTGTAAAAATCACTCATCTGTTTAATTCAACTCCAATATGTAAAGTAGCAATATATATGTTTTAGGGTACCACAATCTTACAAATCAGGACAGTACTTATTTTAAAAAATAATAAACCAAGCTAAATTTGATTTTATCAAGGTACTAAGCAATATTCTCTAGCTAAATCAATTTGATTTCTCAGGCCGTTCTTCTATTTGTAAATTTTTGTAATATAATATAAATTACTATAATATCTTCATTTTAGTATCAGGAAATTTACGTTATTATATGGAAGAAATCAATTTACTACAATAATGTAAAGGAGTGTTAATAATGAAAAAGCTAGTATGCTGCTTGTTAATGGTCTTCTTATTATTAAATGTAACAAGCTATGGGGCAGTAACTGATTTGTTAGGCACTGTCAAAACGGCAAAAGCTGAAGGGATTGAAAGCGTTGTCACTACAGAAAGTACGAAGAATGCAAACGAATACAAGGCAAGAGATGCTTTTTATTCTTTATCTGATTCTTCTGTAAATCGTGCTACCTCCGAGCATTTTCAAATTATTTGGGGAAACAATGATACAACTGGAACAGTAAATAGAAATTTTGTTAATGGCAACTTGGCCAACCTCGAAAGTATCCGTTCATTTTACATGGATAAATTTGGATTGGGGGATATCGGAACTTCTCCAAATCCACAAATATCCGGAAAATATAAAACGAACATTTACATTGCGAGCACTGGACTGAAAAAGATTGACGAAGATTGGGCTTATATGTCAATAGACAGAGATGCATTTGGTTACATTGTCATGATGCCGGCAGCGATGCGTGTAGACCCACCAAGCTGGGTAGTTCCTCATGAATTAGGCCATGTATTTACCTACCATAATGGAGGAGAAGTCCCTTATGAGTGGTATGAAGCGGTAGCTAACTTCTTGCGTAATGAATATTTGGGTAGCGATTACTACAGCTATGGTGGAACGGTATATGGTCCAGACTCCGACTTTTTTGCCCCCTTTATACTAAATTCAGAATCACATTTTCCACATGTAAAGAATTGGTATGATGCATGGCCTATTCTCCTGTATATTCATGAAAATCCAGATCACATCAACGGACTTGGCCATCAAGCAATGTTGAATTTATTGTCTTACAGTGGAAAAGATACGACCTACTTTGAATCTATGGAAAAGGTAACTGGAGTTTCTATTAAAGAATTACTGGGTGGAATGGCAAGAAGATTGGTAACGATGGACTTCAAGAGTCAACCATATTATTTGAAGCATTTAGATGAGCTTTTGAGAACTAACGGCAATTATGAAAAGATATATACAACACTGAAAAGTGACAAAGGCGGCTGGCTGACCGTACCTCAAAACAAGGCTCCACAACAGACAGGCTACAACATTGTTCCTTTAGATATTGATTTGAGCAAAGCTTCCGTCACAGTTGATTTCCAAGGAACAAGCACAGCAAAAGGCGCTGATTGGAGAGCTAGCATTGTTTCCGTAACACATTCGGGAGATACCCGATATTCTACAATGTGGAATAAAGGAAAGAATTCCTTGAAGTTGCAAGGAGACGAAAAGACTGTTTATTTGGTTGTTTCCGCAACTCCAGATACAATTAAACATTTTAATATTGAAGAGGACGGCGAAACTTATCCTTATAAAGTAAAAGTAACAACAAAGTGATTGTGGATAATAGAAGAATTTGCGAAAAAAAGTGAATAAATGCCTGAACAATGGCACTGGTATCAAAATACCAGTGCCATTGTTGTTGATATGCCCTGAAACTAATCTTTTTGGATTGAATACTAGACTGCCACCGCTGATTAAGCTAACGGGTAGCTTAGTTCATGCAAATAGAAAAGCAGCCCCAATGGGGCCTCCTTTCTACTCACTGATATTAAACCATCCTGGAGCTGCTTGAATAACATTCCAAAGTTTTTCTGGAATATGAAGCTGGTCAAGTTTTGAAACGCTTAGGACGGAATCGACCTCGGCTTGACGTCCATTTGCCACCTTTTCAACCCAATCAGGGTTTATAATTAACGCATGCCCAATGGCGAAAAGAGGTAATCCTACTTCCATAGCTTTAAGAGCATCATCTGGTGTAATTATGGAACCAGCCGCCAACACAGGTACCTTACTGTTTGCTCTTTCAAGAATCAATTCAAGCCTTGTTTTCTCATCTTGACTATCGACTGGCTTCGAAGACACATGATCTAATGAAGCATGTATATAATCTAAATTTTGTTCAACAAGGAAATCAATTAATTCATATGTGTGTTTCATACGCAAACCATCCACTTTAGAGGATTCTTCAGGGGACAAACGATACCCTAACAGGAATGGTTTTGTAGCATGCTTTTCAATTACCTTTTTGATTTCTTCAATAATTGCCAATGGAAAACGTAGTCGATTCTCAAGGGTTCCCCCCCATTGGTCTGTCCGTTTATTGGTTGCTGGAGACCAAAAGTTTTGAATTAAAAATCCATGAGCCCCATGAATTTCGACGCCATCAAATCCAGCTTCAATCGCTCTTCTCGTTGTGTCACCAAATGCACGTATCGTCGACAGGATTTCCTCATTTGATAGCTCTCTTGTTTCTGCACTTGGGCCAAAAGGAGTAGCCTCAGGCTGATAGACACTCGCACTGACTGCTTCCAATTCAGGCAAGGCTTTATCACCTGCATGAAAAATCTGCAGTACAGCAGGGGATCCTCCACTTTTTGCTGCATCAGCTAATTTTCGTAAACTTGGAACGAATTCATCGTTGTATCCAGCAAATTCATTCGTAAATCCTTGCCCATTAGGTAAAACATGAGTACAACCAGTAATGACGAGTCCTACTCCATTTACTCGCTGTTTGTAATATTTCACCTCTTCATCGGAAATGGTAAGATCGTCATTGCTTGACCATGTGGTCATAGGTGACATAACGACTCTATTCTTGATTGTTATTCCGCTTCTGAATGTGAAGGATTCAAATAACTTACTGTATTTTTGATTCATTTCAATAACCTCTCATTCCATTATTTTGTGGTATTAAAATTTGTCTAGATGCTAATGTATATATCACTTTCTAATCCATCGCCTCCCTGTTGCTAGTTCTGCCTCAGTGTATTCTGTTGACGTAAGGGGAAGTCAAGCTTAAATATTGGCATAATTAAACCAAGATTTTTGGATATCCATAATCCTTTATGATATTCTTTTAGTTACAGTAACTGTAGCTAAAAGGTGGGGCGGGTAAATGTTGTACTCAATGAAATATGTAGTGGAAAACTTAAATATAACGGCAAAGACACTTCGATTTTATGAAGAGCAAGGGATCCTGCAAAATGTATCTCGCGATGAAAATGGTCGAAGAGTCTATTCCAAACAACATATAGACTGGATTTCTTTTATTCGTTGTCTCAGAGAGACAGGAATGTCTCTTGCTAAGATAAAACAATATATGGATCTTTTTGGAGTTGGAAATGCTACTTTCTTGGAAAGACAAGAAATGTTGGTGAAACATAAATTGGAAGTGCAGAAGAAAATTGAAGAAGACTTAAGGTACTTGGAGGAAATAAACTATAAGATAGCCATGTATGAACTTCAAAAAGAAGAGGTTAGGAAAAATCCCAATCATATCTTTAAATGCCATGGTCTATAGATTTAGGACGAACTACTTCTTCCACAACGCTAGCTGTATAAGAGGTTGAGTTCATATCATATTGCTCAAATATTTCACGAAAAGGAACCATCACTACTCCTGAATAGGCTATAAGTGCATTAAAATCCAGTTTTTCATTATTAACATATATGTTAGCCGTCTGTGCTTCTCCGGCTAGATGTACATCTTGAAGTTAGGTGCTCCGTTAGATGATGGATCATCTCCAGTGAGTCAGTTATAATGCCTCGTTCAAAACCAAACGGCATGATAGATAAGCACTTTTCGTGGTGATTGGGCATACAGTATTTTATCCATACCAGATAAAATGCGCTCCATGAGAGCATTCAGCCAAGGAGGACGGAGCTATGGTATCTCGTGCAACATCCCGCAGAAGAGGCTCACCCCGCAAACGTTTAAAAGCTGACACGCTCAGAAAAATATCCGTCGCCATGCTGCCATTTTACAAGGCAATCGCGACCCGCCGTGGTTTTGCCGTTCGATGGTCACAGGCTGTGGTTCAGGGCAATCTGGATCGGATGAAATCCCTTCTCTGCTCGGTAGCGCCATTTGCCGCCAAACAAGGATTAGGCACGAACGGCATCGGCTACTTTATTACCTTTTTAGCTCAACCCCCAATGCTCTATTATACGAACGGAACGACGATTCCACCGGGGACAGTACAATTTACGTTTGAACCGAGGGTTCATCGCGCCATCGCCAAAGCCGTTTTTCCGCTATATCGGGAATTGGCACACAATCGCTGCTTTGCTTCTGCTTTAGCGAAAGCGATCAACAGGCAGGACCAGCGTGCAGTTACGGTGATGATCCGCAGTTTGATCCCATCCTCTGCGCTGAAATCCATACAGATTGAGGATGATGGGTTTGCCTTGCTTTTCAAGTACCCCTTCAGTATGTATCCCTATCGTAATCTACTCCTTCGGGAGTTCACTTAAAGTGGTTGCTACAAGCGTTTTTGCTTAAGCTCTCCAATAAGCTCCTTCCCCAATTGTATAGCCATATCTGTAAGCACTCGGATTTCCTCCTTGGTTGCATCGTCCAAATGAGCCCCACAGCAAATCGCAAAGTTGCCTGCAAACTCTTTTCGCAAGCGCACGGCAATTTCTTCGGTAATATAAAATTCCTTGTGGGTTTGCAATTGCACGGTTTGCATCGGCTCCAGTCTGGCCCCTGCTGTAATCGTTCCCAGATGGGGCCGATCCCCGCCTGATATGAGTACGACGATATCCTCCCCCATAAAGTAGGCATCCAGCACAAGCCGGATACGTCCGCTTTCTTTTTGCAAATGAATCATATGATCCTCTCCCGCTTAAAATAATATTGTTGTGTGAATAGATTCACTTTACTAGTTTCTAATTATTGTATCCCTTCCTGAGCAATTCGACAAATAAAAATGGCCCACAGCAGCCTCCATTCATGGTAGCTTGCTGTGGGCCTCTTTTGCTATTTTAAAAGAATCATTCCATCCTACGGTCTGTTAACGGATCGTAATCACATGCACCGCTTTACCAGTTGCGCCGTCATTATCTGTCACCGTTAGCTCCACCGTATAGGTTCCGGCTGTGGTGAATTTATGCTTCACCTTGGAACCGATGGCTGTATCGCCATCACCAAAATTCCAGCTATAGCTGACGATTTTACCATCTGCATCACGTGAAGCTTTGGCGTTAAATTGTACATTCTTCTTCTTCTTGGCAGAATCATTCGCCTGAATAATAGCTACCGGCTTTTCATTGGATGCAGGTGGATTCGGATCAGGGTCCTGTCCACCGCCTTTCGTCACATACAATCTTCCCGGCGCTTCCGTCTTCACTTCATTGCCTGCCGTATCCCTTACCCGGATTGCGATGACTCCACCCTCCAGATTCAGGGAAGACGATGTAAAATAAATGCCTTCATAGTGGCCTGACGAAGTTTCGTTTAACGGAATTTCGTTCTGTCCCAAGGTGGACAGGTTAAAGGGCAGCTCCACATGGAAGGACGCCTCCAAGCCAGACGCACTATCGAAGGATACTCGTACCGGCTCCCCCGGAGCGATGCGTACATCCTCCGCAGGGCTAATGTTTTCCAGCTTCGGCAGAGCCGTATCGACATACACCGAACGGGTAACGGTCGTTTCATTTTGGGCAAGATCCTTGGCCGTCACCGTAATCTGGTTCTCTCCTTCGTTAATGAGCAACCGCTTGTTAAAGCTGCCGTCACTTCCAAATTCGGCTGGCTCGCCGTTAATGGTCAATTCGGAAAGGAACTCATCATACACTGTGCCGATTACACTGACAACACCCGCATTGGTACGGGCTCCTTCATCGGGTGAAGTCAAAATCAGTCCCGGTTTCGTCTGATCGAGCGTCACAAATACCGGCTCGGAACGGTCTGTTACTTTGCCGTATACCGCTGCTTGAACGCTGAGCGGATTGGCGCCTGGCTGAAGATCGACCGACAGGCTGAATTGACGATCCTTCACCTTGGTTGTGCCAGCCAGTTCCTTGCCGTTAAAGAGCTGAATATCGGCTCCTTCTGCCGGGGAAGTACCTGTCACGGTGATCTTTTCATCCTGCGTATAGGTAGCCTTTGTAGGTGTTGTAATCGTTGGAGCATTCACCGGATATCTGACGATAGCCCGGATCATGTAATTGCCTTCATCTACAGGTGATTGACTCCATGTACCGCTTACACCCTGCCAGCTGCGAAGCGCATTTGGCCCACTCTCATCTGTAGCAAGACCCGGCGACTGTGTGCCTGCTGCAGGTTGTGTATAGACAATATAAAAGTCACCTTGAACGGTTACCGGCTCAGGGAGCTGTACCGTCGTCCACTGTGTCTCATCCCGCACAGCTGTCCCGTCGAATGGGCCAGCCAGCAGACGTCCTGGTGCTCCTCCAGCACCGGAGGCATCATATACGGAGTATTGGAATGCCGTTCCTCCCGGATTCGGGAAGGCTGCGTTCCAGAACAGAAGGGATGCTCCCGTCACTTGAGCCACTTCCGACTCAGGTGTCATTCTGACTGCCCAAGAGTTGCCTGCCGCATTAAAGGCTCTGGCATTTTCCCCTGTGCCGTCATCATAAGCAATGCCTCCCTGGAAGCCTATGAAAGGCTTCAACGTGACGTTCACTTCCACACTGCCGTTCGGAGGGGCAGTAACGGATACACTATCGCTATAATAGTTTTCGGCTGAAATGGATAATGTGTATGTTCCTTCCAGCACGTCCAGCGTAAATTCTCCAGCTTCATTCGTCTCTACCGGAGCAATACGTGCATCCTCCAGCACCAGCACTTTCGCTTTTTGGATAGGTTCACCGGATTGCTTGTCGGTAATGACTCCGTGAATCGTACCATGAGGTACGGCTTGGAGGCTAAAATTCGCTCTGATGACTTTATTATTCTCAATTGTAACCTGCTTCGTTTGAGGCTCGTAGCCATAGGCTTCAGCCTTCAGCGTATAGTCTCCCGCCACGTGAGTGAAGCTGTATTTGCCCGTGGTCGGATCCGTTTTCACCGAACGTCCGGTTTCCAGTACAGTAACCGTAGCACTCGCTGGAAGACTGTCGAGACCGACACGTCCACGATCCACCGTCGTTTCCGCTGGCTTCACTTTTTCCTGGAATTCGCTTTTTTCAGTGCTTGTAATTTTGTACAGCGGGAATTGTTCTTCTGCTTTTTGCAGTTTGATATTCGACTCAGGTACGATATCCTTCGTCACCGTCGAAGCTGGAACACCCAGCACTCGGAAATCATCAATGTACCAGCCATTT
>NZ_JH601057.1:14707-22054 GCF_000245715.1 Paenibacillus sp. Aloe-11
TATCCGATTTCAAGCGGAAGCGAATTTGGATCTCATTGCCGGTGTAGCTATCCAGATTGTAGTAAACCGGGGCCCATTTTTTCCCATTCGTGTTATGAGAGAATTTGCCCAGCTCGCTCCAAGTGTCGCCATTGTTTTTGGACACTTCCACATATCCGTAATCATAGCCGGCCTCAATTTCAAACCAGTGATTAAAGGTTAGTGTTGCGTTGCGTATACCATTCAAATTAATTTTTGGAGAAACCAGCGAGAAGTCAGCTCCGTTCTCATAGTTGCTATCGAGATCCGTGGCCCACACGTTCGGTTTGGATGCCGCGCTCTCAGGCCCGACTTTAGGAATGCCACGCTCCCATTCATCCTTGGTACCCGAATGAGTCCAGCCATTATCCGAGCTGCCGTCAAAATGGTCGCTATACAGCGTATCCGGTACGTCCACTCTCAGAGACACCTCATTCGACTTGGCTCCCTCGTTGCCGCTGTAATCCTCAGCCGCGACTGCATAATGATAGGTCGCACTGCCGACGGTGATCGTATCGGTGAAGGTCAGTCCAGAGGTTGTACCGATGGAAATATAATTTTTGCCTGATTCGTTGGAACGATACACTTTGTACTGCTTCACATCTTCATCGGAAGAAGCATTCCAGGCCAGCGCAACGTTGCCAACAGGATCCGATTCAGCAGTTAAATTACCTGGCGCGGCAGGTGCAACGGTATCCGGTTCCTGAATCGACAGGTCGTCGATGTACCAGCCGTCCTTTACAATCGTATTGTCGCTCGTAAAGTTAAACAGGAGGTATACCTTTTGACCCGCGAATGCCCGCAAATCAAGATACTGCGTTTTCCAGCCATTGCTAGAACCGGTAAACGATAATACCTGCTCAAAGGCATTTTGACTATTTTGAGTTGCTACATACACTTTACCGAAATCAGAATTGTTTTCAAGATCGTACCAATGCTTGAAGCTAACCAGAGCCCCTTTCGGACTTTCGGTCAAATCAATCGGAGGAGCCATGAAATAACTGTTGGAGTTGGTCTGGTATTGACCTTCGAGATTGGTCGCGATGACCTTTGTACCCGAGTGTGCGCTTTTAGGGCCGCTTGTCGGGGTTCCCCATTTCCAGACACTGCCTTGCCCGCCGATGTTGATACCAGCGATGTCTTTTTCAAAATCCTGCGTATAGCCCGGCTTAACACCCTTGGAGATGTTAACCTTATATACTTCCGTTTCAAAACCGTTATTACCGTAATCATTGACACGAATATAGTATTCCAGACCAGCGCTGTTCACCAAAAAAGTCGGGATGGACGCTTGATATGTACCGTCTTTGCTGTCGCCGGAGGTCCGTTCCAACGGAATATAAACATAGTTCGACGTACCCGTTGTTTTGGCAAATGCCTCAACGGCTGTCACACCGACATTATCCGTTACATGAGCAGTCAGAGGTATATCAATCCCCTCGAATGCCGCAGCAGGTGGTGTATGCTCCAGAACAGGAGCTTCCAGATCGTCTCCACCTGTTACAACTTTACCGGATACGGAGCCCAAGCCCTGAATGACCGAACCAACCGCATCCAGCGCATTAATGACACCATGTCCGTATCCATTGTTTGGCGAGGTAGGATAGGTGCTGTCTGTACGCGGTGTAGCTGTGTTCATCAAAATTTCCTCAAGCTGGTCTACGGTAAGAGAATGATTCGCCTGCAGCAGCAGTGCTGCGAGACCCGCAACATGAGGACCCGCCATGGAGGTGCCGTTATATCCGCCTTTATAGGCACCACCAGCCACGGATGACCGGATATTTACACCCGGTGCGGAGACTTCAGGCTTTATCTCTCCGTACGGTGAAGGTCCCAGCAATGAGAAGCTTGCCAGTTTATCATTGATATCGGTGGCTCCGGTAGCAAAGGATTCAGGATAGTTGGCCGGATTTGCGACCGATGCAGGGCCACCCGGATTGGAAAGAGAGGTGTTACCTGCAGAGAATTCAGGGAATATTTGGGCATCACGCCATGCCTGAACCACAGGTCGGAACCATTCATCCAGACCGGGTCCGCCTCCCCACGAGTTGTTCACTACATCCGGTGCAAGCTCGGGATGCAGATTGCCTTGGGCGTCTTTTGGCGCAAGCAGCCATTGACCGCCATCCAGTATAATCGCATCCGTCGTCTCCGGATTAAAAATCCGAACCGCAATCCACTTCGCACCAGGTGCAACGCCAATCCGGTTCGTTCCGTTTTCCTCGGAGCCGACCATCGTACCCATCGTATGCGTACCGTGGGAATCAGCCTCCTGATCGACCGGAAGCGTCGCATGGCTGTGCGGATCGTACCAGCTCAGCTCGGGATTCACAATATTGCCTGCCGCGTCCAGGCCACGCCATTTGCGATGCAGCGCCGGATGTGTATAATCTACACCTGTATCCAGATTGGCGACCACGATTCCGGTTCCGTCAATTCCTTTGTCCCAAACCTGTGGTGCGTTAATATGGGATATATTCCATTCCACCGTAGAAGGGTCTACAGCATTTTTGCCTGCATTGCCGGGCTTGGCCGATGTTTTTCCATCGTCTTTCTCCGGCTCCACAGCTTTCTCTGCCGTTTCAGACTTTGCTGTTCCGGCTGTCGCTTTTTCAGCGGTTTTGGCGTCGGTTCCCTCTGCCTGCTTGTCAACCGTCACTTTTTGCAAATAACGTGTTTCATTCGGCAAAATTTTATCGACTTCAGGCAGCTTCGAAATATGATCCAGCACCTCCTTGGTGCTCGTAACAGCCATCGCATTCACAATAAAGTAGCTTTTATATTCCTTCACTCCACCGTCCTTTGACTGCTGATCCAAATAATTTTCAAGCCCGTATTGGGTTCTGGAAGCCGTCTCGCGCAAAGAGCTGATCACATGGCTGCGTACAGCCATTTTGGCAGCGGAGGGTGTTATTTTCTCAAGTGAAGCCTTTTGAAGAGCATTTTTGGAAACTTTGTTGGTATCCACCTGCTCTTTTAATTTAACCAGATAGGTAACATAGTTGTTCTCCTCAAACTGTTTGGTTAGCTTCGGAGATACTTTCGCGGTCGTAACCTTGTGCGAAGCTGATTTCAGCTCCAGCTTGGAGCCATCCGGTGTGTTATTCGCCAAAGCAGGTTGAACAAAAGAAAAGGCCATAAGCAAAGATAGTCCAATAGATAGCGGTTTCTTGAATCGTTTAGGCTTAATCATTGACTTTTCCACTCCTTTTACTAGGTTTAATGTTTCTGTAATAACCTGTACGAGCGTAAGCCTCATGCCTGGCACACCAAACACACGGGCTGCGCGACACGATATGGTTAGCGACCACCTCCTTCATAGAATATAGAGGCACAAAAGTATATTGGGTTGTTCATAGATGGATGTATTTTCATAGGTGAGTTGACAAGCTAAAAAATAGCAAAGTATGAAATTCAGTAGATGCCAAGGAGAGAAAGCAGGAGTACTTCGAAGAAAAAGGTTGATATATCATTACATGTTATATCATCGCAATTTATATTAAAAATTGTTAAATAAATATATAGTATGGATAGTATAAAGTTATCAAAACAGATATACAAGTAGTTTTATTGCATTTTTCTTGAAATTCTATGAATTTATTTTCTATTATGTACAAAAACCCCTTTATAGCGGCTGCGTAAACGGTGCATTACCAATTAGCAGGTGTATGCAATCTCTGCGCGAGCCGCTCAAAGGGATTTCGAAGTCTTTTGAATCCTATCTGATCGTGTTAGTTAAGTACTGAATTCACCGCAGCGAGCGCATCGATCAGGCCGTAGCCGTAGCCATTGTTCGGTGAAGTCCGATACTGGCTGTCTGTCAGCGGTGTCGCTGTTTTCGAAATAACGTCCTCTAATTGATCCACGGTCAAGGATGGCTTGGCCTGAAGCAGCAATGCCACCAATCCGACCGTGTGCGGGCCTGCCATGGAAGTACCATCCCATCCACCCTCATAGGATCCGCCAGGTACAGAGGAACGAATGTTTACGCCAGGAGCCGAAATTTCCGGCTTCACTTCCCCATAAGGAGAAGGACCGCGCAAGGAGAAGCTGGCCAGCTTGTTGTTAATGTCGGTCGCTCCGGTGGCATAAGCTTCCGGCAGGTTCGCCGGATTGGCTACAGACCCGGCTCCACCCGGATTAGTCCATGTGGTGTTGCCCGCAGAGAACTCAGGGAAAATCTGAGCCGCTCTCCATGCTTTCGTGACTGGGCGATACCATTCATCCAGGCCAGGCCCGCCGCCCCAGGAGTTGTTCACCACATCCGGTGCAAGCTCAGGGTGCTTTTTACCATTTTTATCTACAGGGGCAAGAATCCACTGTCCACCGTCCAGCAAGATGGAGTCTGTGGTATCCGGGTTGAATACCCGAACGGCAATCCATTTGGCACCAGGAGCAACACCGACTTCATTCGTACCGTTGCTGTCCGAGCCAACGATCGTCCCCATCGTATGTGTACCATGTCCATCTGAATCTGTAGGCAGTGATGCTCCGTTAACCGCATCATACCAGCTCAGCTCCGGATTAACGGTTTGGCCGGAAGCATTCAAACCGCGCCATTTTCTTTTCAACGCCGGGTGAGTATACTCTACGCCTGTATCAAGATTGGCAACGACAACCCCTTTGCCGTCAATGCCCTTGGCCCACACTTGGGGTGCTTTGACTTTGGAAATATTCCATTCGACCCGGCTAGGCGTTACAGCATCCTTGTATACAGATTCTTCCACTGACTTCTGTGCATTTTCTTCTGTTACAGCCGTGTCTGCAGCAGCTTGTTCGGCTGTCGCTTCCTCTACTGCTGGCTGGGCATCCTTGTTTATTTCAACCTTTTGCAGCTCTCGCTTTTCATCCGGTAAAATTTTATCCACCTCAGGCAGTGTAGCCAGATTATCCAGCACCTCTTTCGTACTCGTTACCGCCAGCGCGTTGACGATAAAGTAGCTCTTGTACTTTTTAACGTTTCCGTTGTTGACTTCCTTTTTTAAGTATTCTTCCACAGGCTGTTGCGTTTTTTCTGCTGTATCCATGAGCGAATTCACAACTGTTGTCCGTACAGACAGCTTAGCGGCAGCGGGGGAAATCTGCTCTGCAGAAGCCTTTTGAAAAGCATGCTTGGCCACCGACTCCGTGTCTACCTGATCTTTCAATTTAACCAGATAGGTGACATACTCGCTGTTACTGAACTGCTGGTTCAGTCTGGCTGAAACCTTGGCAGAAATCGTCGAGGCTCCTGCCAAGGAGGTTGTGCTGGAATCCCCGTACACCGGAGAAATGAGAGAAAAAGCAAGCAGAGCGGTAAAACTGACCGACAGCGTCTTTTTGATATTTTTTGACTTAATCAATACTTTCCATCTCCTTTTACTTGGTTTTTAAATTCTCAAGAACAACCTTACGGACAGCTGCGTCAAAAGCTCACAAAATAGCCTCTGGTACTCACCTCCTTAAAAATATAGACTCGGAGTGAAATCCATAGGTCATTATTCTGAGATGAACAACCCTTGGTGCAGACCACAGGGAACGACATCAGGTATGGTATATGTGAATAAGTCTTGAAGAAAGTAAGAGAAAAAATGAAGAGAAAGGTAGGATAAAAGAAACTAGAAGTTGTCGAGGAGGTTAACATTCGTATATTAAAATACAATTTAAAACAAAACAATGTGAAACATGGTATCTTTTGAATCTAGTATAGTGTCACAAAATCAGATATTCAAGCATTTTTTTGAATTTTATTCCTTTTTTTCTTGAAGCAGAAAAAATCTCTTCCATTTTTCGAAGCAAATGCGAGTCTTGATTGCGCACTTTCCATCGGAAAATAGAAGAGATTATTCGGCATTCAGCAACAAATCTGGAAGCGCGTTATCTGCCGCTATTTACTGATATGGGAACCGGAACGGCAGTATCTGGAAAGGAAGACTTGGACTGCGCGGCTGGCTTATGCAATCCTGCTCCTCCCTGCCGCTCTTGCGATTTACCGCACAGAGTGGCACATTCCCGAAAAGCCATTTGCCTGCATCCAAAGCATTGGTTCTGATTCACCAGTGCAATGGCTGCTGTAATCGCTTCTCCGGTGTGTTCGAAAAAATGATCTTGTCCAATCATGTCGTAGCATCCGGTTTTCTGTAGCAATGCCTGCGGTTGAGGCTGAAGCCCCGACACAAGCACCGTCCCTCCAAACTGCCGATATTTCTGAATTAATGCGGTAAAATTAGCTTCCCCCGTCATATCCATAAAAGGGACCTTGCCCATCCGCAGCAACAAAATCCCTTGCTGGGGGTCAGCCCTGCCTCCCATTCCTGAGCTTTCCAATACGGAAGCTGCACCGAAAAACAGCGGACCTTCCACATTATAAATGGCTACCTGTGGGCAATCATGCTGCTCTGTGACCATATGTGCGCCGACTTTTTCATGTTTTACAGAAGGATCAGGAAGTACTTTATTTACCGAAAGTGTACTGCTCATACGTTTGACGAACAGCACAACTGCCAAAACCAGCCCCACCTCAACCGCTGTGGTCAGCGTTGTAAAAACGGTCAGCAGAAAGGTAACAACCAGCACGATAGAATCTGCTGTCCGCGTCTTGAGAATATGTGCAAAGTGCTTGCGCTCACTCATATTCCAGGCTACCACCATCAGCACCGGAGCCATGCTGGCGAGCGGAATATTGGATGCATATGGAGCAAAAAGCACCAGAATGAGGAACACAACGAACCCATGCACAATGCCTGACATAGGAGAAACAGCACCGTTGCGGATATTTGTGGCGGTGCGAGCAATTGCACCAGTCGCAGGAATGCCGCCAAATAACGGTGTGAGCAAATTAGCAATACCTTGTCCAACCAGTTCGCGATTGCTGTTATGCCTTGTACCCGTCATCCCGTCAGCTACCACTGCGGAAAGCAGAGATTCAATGGCCCCCAGCATCGCAATTACGAGTGCTGGCGGCAGCAGCTTCACGATCAAATCCCAAGTCATCGTAGGAATATGTAGTTCAGGCAAAGAAGCAGGAATATCTCCATAAGCAGAGCCGATTGTAGCCACCTGCCCTGGAAAAAGCCAGACGGCTGCCAATGTTGACAGGAGCAAGCCGACCAGCGAACCCGGCACCTTGGGCCACTTTTTAGGCACCCAAATCAGGGCGGCGAGGCAGATACAAGCCGTCAGAATGCTATACACATTCAGTGAAGGCAATCGACGGATCAGTTCTGCCATGGAAGGCAAAAAAGTCTCATGCCGCTCTACCCCGCGCAAGCCGAGAAAGTTGGCAATCTGACCGCTGAAGATCGTCACGGCGATCCCCGCCGTAAACCCAATCGTTACCGGCTTTGGGAG
>NZ_JH601057.1:22064-50947 GCF_000245715.1 Paenibacillus sp. Aloe-11
AGTGCGCCCAGCCTCAGCACACCCATTAAGATAAGCATAACCCCCGCCATAAGACCGGCTATAAGTAAATTCTCATAACCATATTGCATGACAATAGCGAGCAAAATGGGAATAAACGCGCCTGTAGGTCCTCCAATTTGAAATTTGGACCCTCCCAGCAGCGAAACCAAAATGCCCGCCACGATCGTTGTGTATAGCCCATATTCCGGCTTTACTCCTGATGCAATAGCAAACGCCATACCGAGCGGAATCGCCACAATCGCTACAATACTTCCGGAAATCAGATCCTTTCGCAAAGCCCTTGCGTTATAGCCTTCGAACCTTCCTGTCCACTTCATCCCTGTAACCCTTCTTTTCTGTAGTAGCATTACTTCTCGTTGCGTATACCTTCCAGCAACGAGATCGCCTCGACCAAATGATTGTCAAAAATCCGCCGTGCCACCGCAAGCAGCTCCGTCAAAAGCGGGTCACGCAATGAGTACACGACCGTTGTGCCTTCCTTGAAGCTGTTTACCAAATTTTTGGCCCGTAAAACGGCCAATTGCTGTGATACGGCAGAACCTTCGGAACCGAGAGCAGTCTGCAACTCGTTCACATTCCGCTCTCCTTCACTCAGCACCTCCAAAATACGGATGCGCAGAGGGTGAGCCAATGCTTTGAAAAAGTCGGCCTTAAACTTCTGGAGATCTCCTTCCATGCTTGCTCCATCCCCTCATAAAGTTGTCCTGTAAACGACCTACAATATCTGAATATTTGAATATTCAGTACAATAACAGCTTTGGGCCAATTGAACTATGATGTTACTCACACTTCACTATGAATATAGTCATATCTTTTTATGTTTCTACCTTATCAGGGTTGACAGCTTCCACAGGTTTCCATTAACATAACAATTAACTTTAAGAAAAGGGGGCCGACAGACATGACTGTGCTTGACACGATAATGACAGATAGACAGCAGGATACAACCACATATTTGAATTTTCGTCTCATCGGCCCCGTTCGGGCGACATGATGGGTGATATCGCGCTGTCTGACGGCGTGATTAACCGGGCTTTATTATTTTTTGTGCGATTGGAAGAACAGGTTATTTTACGTATTTATGATGTACGGATCATAAAATGTAATGACACTTTCGGTGCAAGAAGCCGTAGACGACAAGTCTGCGGCTTTTTTGTTTTTTCAAAATTATTTTCTGCAAGACTTTATCCATTTACATGAAGAAGGGAACTACCCAATTATATGAGTACATCACATACAACTAACTCGTCCTTTCATGAAGGACCATACAGCCATCTAATGAAGCTTCCGGCAGGTGATCTGACCGTATATGCTTCTCCGCAGCTTTTCTCCTCGTTCGATTACAAAGTGTTCGAGATGGCTAATAACAATCTGCAAATCCCCGGAATCCGCTATATGGGATACACACCGGACGTACATGTAGGCGTCGGAACCTGCATCGGTACGACTGCTGTATGGGGAATGGAGGACGGCTATGTATCTCCCTCCATCGTCGGCAGCGATATTGGGTGCGGCATGCGTGTACACCTGACCAATCTGCACAAGGATGCCCTAAAAGAAACCAAGCTGCGCCGTAAGCTGGTCAAGGCCATCGACAAATACCTGCCGATGGAAGCCCATCAGCGCGGGCATTATTCGGATATTCGGCTTGAGCATATTGTACGCAAAGGGCTGCATGGCTTGCCCAATAAATATATTCCGGACAGCTACACGCCTAAAAAATCTACCTCGCTCACTCATGTGGAGCACAGCAAGTTCTCATTTGACGAAGAGGTACTGAATCTCGTCGAAGACCGTACGTGGCATCGGGCTCACCGACAGCTTGGCACACTGGGCGGCGGCAATCATTTCGTCGAGATTCAGGCGATTGAAATTGCGGAAGAAAACCGCAAAACAGCCGAAGCCTGGGGCATGTTTGACGGTCAGGTGGCCGTGATGATCCATTCCGGGTCACGGGCCTGGGGCGGAGCGGTCAGCCAGACCAGTTCGTCTGCCATTGCCAAGGCGATGGGTCGTCTCGGACTCGGCACCTCCGACCCGAGACTGGTATTCGCGCCGCTGGATCATCCCGAAGCTGTACATTATGTTGATATGATGTATTCTGCGCTGAACTATGCCGTGGTGAATCGGCATCTGATCGCCTATTCCGTACGTGAAGCCTTCCGCGATGTTTTTGGTACAAAGTGCGAGTTGCGTACCTTGTACGATCTGATGCACAATTATGCTTGGAAGGAATCTCATCCGGAGCACGGCAGCGTGTTCGTACATCGTAAAGGTGCTACACGCGCGCTCCCGGCAGGTCATCCCGACAATCCGCGACCCTATCAGGCAACCGGGCACCCGGCCCTGATTCCAGGCTCTATGGGTACAGCCTCTTATATTATGGTCGGTTTGCCAGGGGGTCAGGATAACTTCTACTCCATTTGCCATGGAGCGGGTCGTATTCGTTCACGCTCTGCGACCAAACGGCTCATCAGTGTGGATGATTTTGCCGGAGCACTCGGTGTAGGGACAGACGACGAGATTGTCGTTAATCAGGCATCGCTGGAGAGCATTCTCGACGAATCTCCCCAAGCCTACAAAAACGTAGATGATATTATTGAAAGTGTCACCGGGGCAGGACTCGCAGCCGTTGTAGCCAAATGCAAGCCGCTGGCCGCCCTGAAAGGAGCCAAATAAGTTGAGTATAGACATCCCTGCTATTTACCAATTTGATGAGCATACAGATGGGCGTATTACCGGCTATGCCGCATATGCCCGTCTGATCGACGGCATCAGCGAAGCACTGCATGATCGCTATGGCGTAAAATACGAGCTGTATGCCAGTGATGACCCCAATATTGAGTATTGGGACTTGCTGGAGGAGGACATTCGTTCAGGCAGCCCGGAGCTGGAGCATGTGGCGCGGGTCTTTGATCGTTTGGAGGAACGCACCATTCAATATGACGATGACGGACCAACTCCAGAATACGGCGTGCATCTGTCGATGCGTAATAATGTGTTTGCCTATCCCAAGTGGGGCATCGCGCTGGCGCGGGTTCCCTTCTTCCGTGAGAATGGCGTATATAATGAAGATTACGTATTTGCCATAGGCGATCAGGAGCTGCAAAGCTTCCTCGCGGGAGTACGAGGCCGTGAACGCAAGCAAAATATGAAGCGGGTCACTGTTTTTACCGATACAAGCCGTGGACTTTCCCGGCAGGCAGAGCCGATTACCCGAGCAATTACGCGGGAAGACGTTATATTGAAGGCCGAAATCAAGCGGGATATTTTCCGTTCACTTGATCAGTTTTTTGAAGCAGATCGTACCTTCTATCAGACTTATAACATTCCTTACAAACGCGGTATACTGCTGTACGGCCATCCAGGCAACGGCAAAACGACGCTTGTAAAATCAATTGCAAGCAGTGTACCGGGGCCAGCCGCCTACTGGCAGATTACCGAGTACACAACCAGTGAGTCGGTCAAAGAGGTGTTCGAGGCGGCTACCCGTCTGGCTCCAATGGTGCTGGTCATAGAGGATATTGATTCCATGCCGCAAGAGGTCCGCTCCTTTTTCCTGAATACCCTTGACGGGGCTACCTCCAAGGAAGGCATCTTCCTGATCGGAACGACCAATTATCCTGAAAAAATTGATCCCGGTCTGATGAATCGGGCAGGTCGTTTCGACCGGGCCTACGAAATCAGCTTGCCTGACGAAGCACTGCGATTAGCGTATCTCAAGCTGCGTAACTTCCTTGTTTTTGCTGGAGAAACAGGTACGCAGAAGGCAGCGGCGTTGACCGATGGCTTTTCACTGGCTCAGCTCGGAGAGCTGTATGTCAGCGCTGCGCTGGAATGGCACGAGCATGGAAAAGCAGATATCGAGCTGATTATTAAAGACATGCGGGGCGAGCTGGATAAGAGCCGCAAGCAGGATTGGTTAAAAAATGCGGCCGAAGGGCGAGTTGGATTTTTCTGATAATTTCCAATCATTGACTGTATATAGAACCATATGTTACGCTCATAAGCAATAAAGTATCGAAAGGGTGACCTTAAGCCAATGATCTATTAATCCTATTCCAACAAAGAAAAAATCGTGTTCTTACGAATTTTCTGGATAGGATTAGTTTAGGCTTTTGGTATTAAGGATAAGAGCATTGCTTCTTTGACGGAAGCCGTGTATTTTTATTGTTCGTATGCCTGCCTCCTATCCAGAAACAAATGGATAAGGAGGCTTTTTGCATGAAAAAAATACTCGCAATTCTAATGCTTAATATATTCATCGTTATGGTCGGCGTTGGTTTAATTACCCCCATCCTGCCGGAGTTGATCATTGAATTTGGAGCCCGTGGGCAGTCGATGGATTATTAGTGGCAGCCTATGGCATGACACAATTTCTGCTATCTCCAATGACCAGGCAATTATCTGACCGATACGGGAGAAAAACATTCATCATCGCGGGTGTCATCATTTTTGCAGTAGCTAAACTTATATTTGCTATCGGAGATGCGCTTTGGATGCTGTATGTCTCAAGACTTCTGGAAGGAGTGGCAGCCGCCCTGATTGTTCCGCCTATGATGGCATATGTAGCTGATATTACAACAACCGAAGAACGTGCCAAAGGAAATAGCCTGCTAGCCGCAGCTATGTCCCTCGGCTTTGTTATTGGACCCGGACTTGGTGGCCTTCTTGCAGGGTATGGAACGAGAGTGCCACTTTATGCAGCGGCGGGTGCTGCTATGCTTGCAGTTATGTTTTCAGTGATTTGTTTACCCGAAAGTTTGTCGAAAGAACAAATGAAAGCAGTGCGGGCAAAAATGATTCAGCAGGAATCCATGTTCAAGCAGTATACGAAATCTTTGAAATCAAAATATGCGATGCTTTTTGTACTTGTCCTGGTCATGACCTTCGGACTTGCTAACTTTGAATCTGTTCTTGGTTTATATGTAACAAACCGCTTTCAGTTCTCACCGCAACAGATTTCAATCATTCTGACCGCAGGCGCTGTGATCGGAGTCGGTATGCAGGCATTATGGGTAGCCAAAATAATGAATAGATTTGGTGAACAACGGGTAATCAAAGGATCTCTTCTTTTCACCGCATTTGCCTATTTTGTATTTCTTTTTGTTAAGGATTTTTGGACTATCTTCCTTGTAACCTCCAGTATTTTCTTTGCCACCGCAATGCTTCGCCCAGCCCTGAATACACAATTATCCAAGATGGCAGGGAGTGAACAAGGCTATGTAGCTGGTATGAATAATGCCTATATGAGTATCGGGAATATTGTGGGGCCTGCTCTGGCGGGATTCTTATTCGATGTAAATATGTTCATTCCATTTATAGCCGGTTGTTGTATTCTTTTTATTACCTTTTTGCTTGCATTAAAGTTGAAGTAAAAACAGACCTCTAATGAATAAAAGGCAGCTACCAGTACGGAACTTTATGTTCAGTACTGGTAGCTGCCTTTTTATTATTCCGCTTCCCCGCTCAGACGATTCAAAAACTGTATAGCCCGTGAACTGGTAGGGTGCTCCAGAACGTCATGTGGCGTCCCCTGCTCAACGATCACACCCTGATCCATTAAAATAACATGGTCCGCAACCTCGGCTGCGAATTTCATTTCATGCGTGACAATGACCATCGTCATCCCTTCAGCAGCCAGCTGCTTCATGACCTTGAGCACCTCGCCTACCAATTCGGGATCAAGAGCAGAGGTAGGCTCATCGAACAACAGCACCTCCGGTTCGACCGCCATTGCCCGGGCAATACCAACCCGTTGCTGTTGTCCTCCCGACAACTGATGCGGATAGGATTCCGCTTTATCTGCGAGTCCCACCTTTTGAAGCAGCTCCAATGCACGTTTGCGCGCCTCGTCCTTGTTCTTTTTCTGAACCGTGACTTGACCCTCCATCACATTCTGCACGGCTGTCATATGCGGGAACAGGTTGTAGGATTGAAACACCATACCTGTCCGCTTGCGCAGCGCCAAAATGCTTTCTTGCCGGAGCTTCGTTCCTGTGGCAAAATTCAGTGCAATATCTCCGAGCTGGATCTCCCCCTGATCAGGAACCTCCAGTAAATTCAAACAGCGCAGAAGCGTTGTTTTTCCAGAGCCGGACGGGCCGATGATCACGAGCACCTTCCCTTTATCCAACGTCACGTTAACACCCTTCAGCACTTCCAGCGAGCCGAACGATTTGTGTATATTCCGAATTTGGATCACCGGTACAATCTCCTTTATCTAACGGAAAAACGGCTCAGACGCTTTTCCAAATAATTTTGCAGCACTGTCAAAATGGTGCTAAACAGCAGGTAAATAACCCCCGCCTCGGTATATACCAATAACGGTTCATACGTAGTGGCTACAATCTGGTTAGCCGTTCTGAACATTTCGACATAGGTGATGGTCGCAGCCAATGAAGTATCCTTCACCAAGCTGATGAATGAATTAGCAAGCGGAGGTACAGATACACGGGATGCTTGCGGAAGCACGATACGCCGCAGCACTTGCCAGCGCGTCATCCCCAGAGAGTAGCCAGCCTCCCATTGGCCTTCCTGAATGGAAATAATAGCAGCACGTATAATTTCAGAGCTATAGGCCCCCACGCTGAGTGTAAAGCCGATCACTGAAGCAATAAACGGGTCCAGTGTAATACCGACGGAAGGCAAACCGTAGAAAATAATATACAATTGCACCAGTAAAGGAGTTCCCCGAATCACCCATACATAGAAGCCGAAGATCAGCTTGAGTATTCTCCATTTGGACAGCCGGGCCAACGCTGTAATCAGCGCCAGCACGAGTCCCAAAGCAAAGGAAATCAGTGTGAGCGGAATTGTAAAAGAAACCCCTGCTTTTAGCAGAGGCCATAATGAATCCATAATGATTTGTATCTGGCGTTCATCCATTATACAGACATCCTTTAAAAAGATAGGTTTGCGAAAATCCGGTTCGACTCGTCGAATCTTCGATCATTCATTGTTATTTGGATCATTCGTTATTATTTAGATACGTCGGCTCCAAAATATTTCTCGGAAATTTTCAGGTACGTACCGTCAGCCTTCATGTCAGCCAGCGCTTTGTTTACTGCCTTGATCAAATCTTCGCTGCCTTTATTGAAGACAGCTGCGCTATGTGAAGCGTCTGCAGACTCATCCACCTTTTTGATAGGAGCGTCAGGCTTTTGCTTTTTCAAATCAAGATAGGATAATCCGTCATTGACGGTCGCATCCACTCGTTTGGATGCCAGAAGGTCAATGGCTTGGTTGAATCCTTCGGTTGCTACAATTTCCGCACCGTTGCTTTTCGCGATTTGAGTCAGGTTGCTGGTCAGGGATTGCGCGGCCTTTTTACCTTTTAGATCAGCAAATTTTTTGATGTCCGTATTATCTTCACTCACGATCAGAACTGCCTTGGAGACAATGTACGGATCGGAGAATTCGTATTTTTGCTTGCGCTCATCCGTAATGGAAACTTCATTGAACACCGTATCGAACCGCTTGGAGTTCAATCCAGCGAAGATCCCGTCCCATTGTGTCTCGATAAACTCCGGTTGTACACCCAGACGTTTACTCACTTCAGTCGCAATATCAACGTCGAAGCCTGTCAGTTTGCCAGCAGCATCATGGAAGGTAAACGGAGCATAGGTTCCTTCTGTGCCGATTCTTAGCTTGCCGCTCGCTTTTACAGATTCAAGCGTAGCCGTAGCGGTTATATCTGCTTTTCCATTGTTAGATCCGGTATCTCCGGTCGCAGCATTATTCGTATTAGCGCCTTTATCATTGTTACCGCAGGCCGAAATCAGCAAAGCCATCACGATAAGTACAATCGGCAAAAAGTTAAATTTTCTCATGTTAACCACACTCTTTTCCTTGTTCTTGATAACCTAGCACGGGGCTGGCTATTGAATAGTACATCATTCATTTTGACACGTCAATGCTTTTATCCAATAATCCCTATGCAAAAGGTAAGCTATATCTCATTTGCAGCCTAAAGTTATTCTAGGTTGACTCATTCATAGGCAGGCTATTCATTTTCACAGCTATCGCAGCAACTTTCTCTGTACCTTTACGCTTGTGGTTTCGTATAATAGGCTTCAATATGGAGTTTAGTAATATTTACCTCAACTCTGATTGAAAGGAATACATACTAACATGGATACCCCTAATTCACCCTTATCCTCTACTTCATCCGAAGAAAGCCACTCGGCCTGGGCTACCTTCACTTCACCTGTAAAGCAATCCAAAGCATTCACTATGCTGTGGCTTGGACATTGGATTGCTATGCTGGGAAGCTCGGTCACGACCGTTATTTTGCCACTGGTCATCTATTCTCTGACAGGCTCCACTACAATCATGGGATTGGCAATGACTGTCTATATGCTGCCTAACGTACTTATTCTGCCCTTCGCCGGGATGATCGTCGACAGAATTGATCGAATCCGTCTCCTGCTATTTACGAATATCGCCCGATTCGGACTAATGTCTGTTGCAGCAGTGCTGATGTTTACCGGCGGAATGAAAATGCCGTTTCTGTTCATTGGCCTTGCGTTATACGGATTGATGGACGGCATCTTTAACCCGGCTTATTCTGCCTTGCGGGCACAGGTGTTCACACCGGACATTCGCAATGCGGCTAACGCACTCAGTCAGATCAGTATACAAGCCGTCCGTCTGCTTGGCCCTCCATTGGGAGGCTTCATTGTATCCTTTTCCTCGCCAGGCGTCGGCTTTGGACTGGATTCTGTCACCTATCTGATCTCTTTTGCCTGCTTTTGGATGCTGAGCGCTCATTTGACCTCAATCATCGGTAAGCGGCAGGCAGCAGATCCAGAGCAACAGGATCAAGGTGGACAGCATTTTGTCAAGGATTTTATAGCAGGCTTTACCATTCTCAAAAGCCATCCCTGGCTGTGGATTACGATTCTGGCCTTTTCCTTCATTAATATTTGTTATTCAGGCATTATTGCTGTACTCGTTCCGTGGCTGTTCAAGGTTCATCATAGCTATAGTCCCGTTGTGTACGGTGTCGCCATGGCAAGCAGCGGCGTTGGCGCCATGGTGGGGGCCTTTGTGTATGGGTCACGCAAGCATTGGAAGCATCGCGGTCTGCTCGCTTACCTGGGCGCTTTGGTCAGCGGCCTTGCTTTGCTCCTGTTGTCTGTCGTCACCTGGATGCCCGGATTGATTATGAGTATGATGCTCGAAGGCTTTGGCATTATGATATTTGCGATAATCTGGGAGACTAGCCTTCAGGAATTGGTGCCCGCCCAATCCTTTGGCCGTGTAGCCAGTCTGGATCTGATGTTTTCCTTTGCCCTACTGCCTGTAGGCTATCTGGCAGTAGGTGCCGTGGCGGACAAACTTGGTGGCATCTTCACGATTGGCCTATTTGCAGCGATCGGCATGTGTATCGTACTAGGCGTTCTATTTGTTCCCCACATCAGACGCTTTCAATAGGAAACGGACACTCTTTTTGCAAAATGAAAGAAGCTGCTCCCACAGGCTCATTTGCGAACCTTGAAGAAGCAGCTTCTTTCATTTTATCTTTGTGCCTCATGGAGGACAGTCTATTCATGATTTGTAAAATTAGCCTCTGCTCCGCCCCACAGAACGGAAGATCAGGCTTACAATAACAACCAGCACGATCGCACCAATTAATGCAGGAACGATGTAGAACGATCCGATTACAGGACCCCAGTTCCCCAGAACCAAGCTTCCCAACCATCCACCGATAAAACCGGCGATGATATTGCCAATGACACCACCCGGAACATCTCGACCTGCGATAATTCCTGCCAACCAACCAATAATACCACCAACAATCAATGCCCATAACCAACTCATTTTACGTCACCTCGTTTAAGTTTTTATCGTTGTGTTCTATTATTAACCATTCGAACTCTTTTTGATCACCAAGAGGACAATTGGCTAATATTACCTTTAGGTAGCACGCTGATTTAGGGGCTTGATAACATCTTACGTACCTCCTCGACGATTTATTCCTCTTGTGTGAAAAGCGTGTCTAAAATACAGTTATCCTTGTAATCCTGCTTTTTTTGTGCCATCCTCACATTATGGCTTCATTGAAGTCACTTCATGCAACAGTAACAAAAATAACAAAAATAACAGATGATAAGGAGTGACCCAATGGAGTGCCGAGTCGGATGCGCCGCGTGCTGTATTGCTATTACGATTTCATCCCCGATTCCCGGCATGCCGAATGGAAAACCAGCTGGCGTACCTTGCCCTCAGCTCACTTCGGATTATCGTTGTCAATTGTTTGGCAAGCCTGAGCGTCCAGCGGTATGTAGTGGATTTCATGCTGATGAGGATACGTGTGGAAGCACCAACGAAAAGGCATTTGAGCTGCTGAGAGAGCTGGAGGAGTCCACTTTACCGGATAGAGCTTACGGAAAAACTCATTCTTTATGAAGGAGAACTTTTATAATGAATGTCATTGAAAAAAGAATTGCCGAATTAAAACAGTATCGACCTGATCTTACTTCCCCGAAGGATCTGGATTTATTCTGGGACAAAACGTTGGAAAAAGTACGCGCTAAACCTGTACGCGCCTTCAAAACACCAGTCGACACGCCATATCCCCATATTTTTGCCTATCGAGTTACCTTTGAGGGGATGGATGAGACGCCACTGCATGCCTGGTATGTACGGCCCCGATTTGCCGGAGATCAAAAGCTGCCGTGTATCGTTCTGTTTCATGGCTATACAGGCGGAAAGGGTTATCCTGAAGATTATTCCTCCTGGTTAATGCTTGGCTTTGCTGTATTGGCGGTAGATGTACGTGGCCAGGGGGGAGAAACGGGAGACCGTATGGATGACCCTCACGGTACAGTTAAAGGCTGGATAACAAAGGGGATATTGGACAAAGATACCTGCTATTACAAAACCATTACGACCGATGCCCTTCGAGCCGTGGATTGGGTGGCAGAGCAGTTCGATGTGGATTCAACCAAAATTGCAATCAGTGGCGCCAGCCAGGGCGGCGGACTTTCATTAATGATGGCGGCGCTCAGTGATAAAGCTGCTATTACGGTGGCTGACATTCCTAATATGTGCCATATGGATTTTGGCATGATGAATTCCACCAGTTCGCTGACGGAAGCTGCTGAATTCGCCAATCGATTCCCTGAGCATTTGGAGCAGGTACTACATACATTGAGTTATTTTGACGTCATGAATCTTGCTCATCGTATTCGCATTCCGGTGATGATCTCGGTAGGATTTAAAGATACTGTATGTATGCCAGAGACCATTTTCGCCGCTTATAACCGCATTGAATCATCAAAAACGATTGAAATTTATCCATTTACCGGACATTGGGTTGAAGGTTTTCAAAGACGCAAGTCAGCTGAATTTTTAGTTAAAGCATTAGCACTAAATTAATTTTCTGATATAAAAAAGAGCACTACGCCTCAAACGGGACCAGTCCAGCCAGTCCAATTGCGTAATGCTCTTTTTAGTTCTACGAAGGCAGCCCCACACTTTGCAGGCAAGGTTCAGACACTGCTCACCGGATACACCTTCAAATGTTACGATGCAGCTTGCTGTTTGGCTGCCGAATCCCCTGTCCATTTTCGCACCCACACAAAATCCATAATCATCAGACCAAACGGAATAAAAGATGCAAACATAATAAATAGAGGCCGCCGGATGGGCCAATGCAACGCTGTTTTGCCATAGATCAAAGCGACGAGAAGGAGCAGAAAGCTCACCCGATATATATTACCAATCACCATAACCGCCTGGGTCAGGCCCGCAGCTTGCAGCGGCTGGTGGGTGAAAAGTATCGCCAAATACGCTATAGCCTGAAGCCAGAGCATGAGTCGGACACGCCCCAAAGGTGTTCTTAACACAAATTCGTTCCCCTCTCCAGAAGCAAGGATGTTCTCTCATCCTGCACAATCTTCATTATAACGAAAAGGGTCTCAAACTCCAACCTTCCCATTCTAAGTTTTGACCTAATGAGTTGTGTCTGATACAGTTGTGTAAGAGGTGATTGCATATGCTTAAACTGGGTATACTGGACCAGTCTCATATTCCTGAAGGCGGTACTGCTTATGATGCATTATCCAATACAACAGATTTAGCGCGTGAAGCTGATCAATTGGGATACAGCCGTTATTGGGTATCCGAACATCATGCGTCCAAAACACTAGCGCACTCCAGTCCCGAGGTCCTGATTGCGCATTTGGCTGCTCATACATCACGTATTCGTGTTGGTTCAGGCGGTATTATGCTGCCTCACTACAGCGCGTATAAAGTCGCCGAAAATTTCCGGCTGCTGGAGGCGCTCCATCCAGGGCGCATCGATCTGGGAATAGGACGTGCTCCTGGTGGTTTGCCGCTGGCTACTCGTGCGCTGCAGGAGGGCAAGTATCAATCTGTCGAACAATATCCGCAGCAGATTCTCGATTTAATCGACTATTTCCATGATTCCGTGCCTGACAATCATCGTTTTGCCGGGCTTCATGCCTCCCCGATGATCCCGACCGTTCCCGAGATGTGGCTGCTTGGCTCCAGCGGGGAGAGTGCCAGATTGGCAGCGATGGTGGGTGCTTCCTATGCCTTTGCCCAATTTTTCGGCACTCCGGGCGGCGTGGAAGCTACCGCACGTTACCACGAGCAATTTCAGTCTTCCATCCTGGGGGATAAGCCCCGCTCCATGGCGGCGGTTACTGTAGCCTGTGCGGAAACTGAAGAGGAAGCCGAGCAGTTGGCGTCCAGTGCCAGCTTATACTTCCTTTTGCTGATGCAAGGCAAAGAAATGAGCTCTCTCCCGTCAGTGAAAACGGCAATGTCCTATCCATACACGGAGCTTGACCGTGAGCGGCTGCGTCAGTCCGCAGCATGGCGTGTTGTAGGGACACCTGAGCAATGTAAGGAACAACTGCTAAGACTGGCTGAGCAGTATCGTACCGATGAGCTGCTGGTCGTCTCCTCCATTCATGACTTTGATAAACGTGTTCAGTCCTATCGTCTGCTGGCCAAAGCTTTTAATTTAGCATAAACATAATTGAACGGACACAGAGCTTCCGAAACATTAACAAGCCCCCGCCTGCCTGTAATGGCAACAGCGGGGGCTTGTCGTTAAGGAACGGTCCAATGGGACCAAATCCTCTGTACTATAGGAGCAGTTGATAAGGTACCCAAGGAGTACTTGAAATACCGCGAAAGTCGAATAGAGTATGGTACTTTGGTAGTATATGCACTGAAACTAAAGTGTCAGGGACTCCCTCCTAAAGTTCCATTACCCATATACCAAAGGCGCATATGCTATACTCCAAATCTTGAAAAGATCGCACCCAAAAGTCCCATATTCTTTACTCGTTCCGAGCTAGCTAAACCTACAGTCAGATTTTAGGGCTCTATGCCCCATACCAGCTTATCCTGCTGATATACAGTGGCATGGTCCCAGTCTGCAAATACAGTTTGGTTAGCTCCATACGAATAATCGTTGGTCTCATCAAAATTGCTCCAGTTCGCAGCATGAATTCGAGATTTGATATCCCCACTTTCCTCCCCAGGCTGAATACTTCCTGCTCCATCGGTGAAAGAAATTTCCACATATTTATCAGCCTTGGCCTTCGAGTTTGGCAAGGTTACAATGGTCCCCTTTACCTTTTCATTGCCTAGCCTGGCCCAATCAACAAAAAATTGCTGGGCTTGTTTGCTTTCATCAGTGTAATAGTAGCGGATTTTCAGATCACTCAGCTTCACAGCGGTTGTACCTGTATTTTTGATATTAAATTCAGACCGAATGGCATTATCCTTAGCGTTCTGATCGCTAGTACGATATTGCAGCACAATCCCCTGGTTATCACTGCCCGGTGTGTTTCCACCGTTATTGGAGGCTTCCAAAATCGCCTGTTTTACAAATTTTCCGGAAGCTGACAATTGTGAGTCAGGCCATCCGCCCTTACGGTCAGCATCAGGCAGTAGCGCAGCAGAGGTCTCCTCTTTGTCGGCTAGCGACCAGTTTGCCCAACTGATTCCACGGCTGGCCATAAAATCGGTCCATACCTTGGCTTCGTTCAGGAACGGACCACCGTCACCCGAAGCGTCGCTTGTCCCCCATTCGGTAACAAATACGCCCACGCCTTTATTCAGCGCATAATCGATCCGATCCCGTAAATATTGTCCATGTGTTCCTGCATAGAAATGTACGGTATACATGGTATTTTTGTCTGGCAATGGATTGTCTGCTGCATCATGTACATCCTGACTCCATGTGCCTGTTCCTGCAATAATAACATTGTCCGGGTCCTTCGCACGAATGACCTGGGATACCTCCGATGCATAAGGCCGGATTTGGCTGTTCCACTTCACATTATTACCATTCGGCTCATTTGCAACCTCATAGATTACGTTGGGTAAATGGCCATACTGAGTGGCAAATTCATCAAAGAAAGCCTTAGCCTCTTCTTTATGAATGTTCGGATCGCCATCCGAAAGAATATGCCAGTCAATAATGACGTACAAGCCCAGTTTCTCTGCTGCCTCAATCGCTTCCTTCACTTTATTTTTTAATGAAGGATCTGAAATATAACCGTCTTCTTCAGTGTACAACGCAACCCGGAACAAGGAAATGCCCCAATCGTCCCGCAACCATTTCATCGAATCTTCGTTTATTAGGTCCCCAAACCATTGCACCCCATGAGAGCTAATCCCTTTGAGCTGCACAGGCTTTCCACTTTTATCTACCAATTTTCCGTTCTTCACTGAAAGTTGTCCATAACGCTCCACAGGAGTCGTTCCAGCAGCCTCAGCCGTTTGTGTGTTCCAGTTGAATCCGTTTGTTAACGTTAACATCAATACCGCAGTTAGCATCACCGCAACTTTTTTTGCGATCCTTGGCAGGATCCATTGCCTTTGCCTTTTCATCATTTACACATTCCTTCCTTTTTTAAAAAATGTTATCAGTACGTTGTTCTCTGCTTTTCCGCCCCTCCCTTCATGCAACAAGAGGATCAGGTCCAAATTCGATGTCACTTACCTGTATATGGATGATACTACTATTATAGTTAGTTCCATAGTACATTTCGACTTTATAGTAGAAAATGAACTAAAAGTCACAATTTTAGGAAAAAAGACCCATTCAACAACCGCAAAATTTGACGAATTTTAGCTAACGTACAAGAAGACACTTCCAACTTATTTAACCTAAAAAAAGACTGCCTCCCGAGGCCTTTGGCTCGGTACAGCAGTCTTGTAACATCATCATGTATGTGATTGATCTCCTTGTTACCTCTGGGCGGCTGCCTGAGGTCCTTGGGTCGTCTGATCTTTCTTCATATCGCCGCCATCCGTCGCTTGATCTGTCAGTACAGTCTCAGATGAGTTGCCCATTACCTTATCCATGAGTTGCAGCCAAGGTTCTTCACTGCCTCCACAGCTCTCAATATCACCGAGCAGGGACTCTAGCGTGGTTCCTTCTTCCGGCAAATCAATAACTAAACTGTCTTCGTCAACTTGGATGGTGCAGCAGGTTTTCATTGTAAATCCCTCGCTTAATTCTTATTTGAGCATGCCTTCTACAAGCTCAGATGGGATCATTCCCATGAATTCAGGGATAAGCCCCTTGAATCCGTCTGAAATTATAATCCTATTGCACAGCAATTGCAATGAACAAAGTTTGAACTTTTGCAGAATTAGCGAGGGATCATATGAAATTTTCAAAAACAGTCAGATACGTGTAACAATCCGATCAACCAAGCCGTATGCTACCGCTTCTTCAGCCGTAAGGAAGTGATCTCTTTCCGTGTCTTTTTCTACCCGCTCCAGCGGTTGCCCGGTATGATCTGCCAAAATGCGGTTGAGCTGTTGTCGGCTTTTGATCAGACGCTCGGCATAAATCAGCACATCGGAAGCTTGCCCCTTCGCTCCACCCAGCGGTTGGTGGATCATTATCTCACTATTGGGTAATGCCATTCGCTTGCCTTTTGTGCCTCCAGTCAATAAAATCGTACCAAAACTCGCTGCCATCCCTGTGCATATAGTAGATATATCATTTTTCACAAATTGCATCGTATCGTAAATGGCAAACCCTGCCGAAATGGACCCGCCCGGACTATTTATATACATCTGAATGTCCTTTTCGGAATCCTCGGCAGTGAGGTGCAGCAGCTGAGCTACAATGACATTGGCCATATGGTCCTCAATCTCACCTGATACCATAATAATGCGATCCTTTAATAACCGGGAGTAAATATCATAGCTTCGCTCTCCTCGGCTCGTTTGCTCAATTACATAAGGAATGGTGCTCATTGGCATAAACTCCCTTCTTGTTAAGCGACCATCATAGCCTTGATGTCATGAGACGTATGGGAATTTATTAGAGTGCCAGAAGGACAAAAGCGCTGGTACAGCACAGAACCGGCAATCGCTATTGGTTCAGCAGCATCGTTCAAGCTAAGCGTAATCCAGCGCTGCACGTCTCCAGTGCGAAAGGCGGCCAAATAAGCTTTAAGCCATTCTCTTTCTCCTTCAAGCACAGGTATGGATACAGATTCCAGCTTATATCCCTCCCTGTGCCGCTGAGCGAGCAAAGCGCGTGCTCGACTTAAAGCCGCTTTTACCGCACCTTCCGTCGTATCCAGCAACTCTGCCGTCTCCGCTCCCGTAAAGCCCCATACATCCCTGAGCACCAGGATGGTTCGCTGCCATGGTGACACATGTGTGCTTAAATATTGTAGCGCCAGCTCCAGATCTGGTGTGTACTCTTCATTACAATACCGGGAAGGCTCCTCATGCCGCCGGGAAAACTCTTTTTCGTCAGGGGCAGATAGACGCTTTTGGGCGTTTTGCCTGCGAATATGATCAATCCATCTATTCCGCGCGGAACGGATCAAATAAGCCTCTTCATTTTCCACCTCATGCAGGTTCTTCTCAGATTGCAGCATATGCAAGATGGTCGTCTGTACCAGATCCTCGGCATCCCATACCGATCCTGTCAACGAAAGACAGTAGCGATAGAGCACAGGCAGCACGTTATGCAATAATTCATTTCCCTTAGTCGGGGACGATTGATTTGTCATCCGTTCGGATATCACAAAGGCCATGTTTGGGGCCCCCCTTTGCTTCGTCCATTTGTGTTCAGGTGTTTCGTTAAGGTAGACGGAATCGCATCCCCAAAGGATACGGCTGTTACAATATATTTATTGTAGCAAGTAAAACAACCTAAAAACAGATGATTCACGGGGGCTATTGCCACCATGATCATCTGTTCAGGTAAATTTATTCTGCTAAGCTGTGTATAGCCTGTGTACTTCTCAGGCAACCTGTGATTGAGATTTGCGCTCAATAACCAGTTTAGTGCTTGGTTTGACGGCTCTTCTTACGACCATCATTAAGGAGATTAATGCAATTACCCCCATAAAGATAGCCACCGGAATGTATCCGGTATGTGAAATTAGCTCTACAACCGGGTACAGGATGACGGGCACCCTGAGCGAATACTCTTCAGCCGTCTCCATATAATACGCCAGCCAGGAGAGAAAGCCCCCGATGAGTAACGTGTACAAGAAAAAAACAAATGATGGTTTCATAGATGCCCATGCGGTATTCGTATATTGCTCATAAGAGTAATCCTGCTTCATGTAGCTGTACATGTGCTGGACAAATTTATCCTTTTCGTCACTGGCAAATTCCATTTTCACCTTTTCAGATTTGGAGCTCCCTCCTTTTGTATAGGTGAGAAGCAACGTATCATCAAATTTAGTCAAATTCGTTTGTACACTCTCTATTGCATTTAAGGGAATACAGTTCTCATGTTGCTCCATTTCCTCTGCGGTCATTGTCCCTTCCGAAAGCTGTGCAGCGATTCCTTCTGCCTGAGCTTGAGCCAGATTGGTTAGAATGGCATAGGAATGAAGAATAGCAAAGCGTTTATCATCCAATTTATAAATTTGTGTCTCCATCACACTGTTAACTGACATACATATTCCCCTCTTTATCTGTTTATTTGTTCATTTATTTGATCATGTCAGCTTGGGGTTACGGTAATGTCTCTGAATGCTCGCGGTCGTTCGTTTCATCCTGCACCGCTTCTGATTTTTTTCTGCGAAATAATTTGGCAAAAAACTTGCCTATCACACCAAAAACACCCGCACAAGCAGCACCAATAAGTACGATAACCTTAACTCCCGCGCCCTTAAAAAATGCAAATAGCAAGGCCAACAATCCTGCTTTTTTGGCTACAGCCAAGCCCGCTCCTCCCAAAATCAGTCCGGTCAGGCCATATTCGGAAATTTTGTCCGTTGAAGCATTAAAATCCTCGTATCGTTCGCCTGATTTGACTGTCAGCTTAGGCAATATTTTCTCACTCAAAAATTTCTTGTCCGCATCCAAATGCGCAGGATCGGACACTAATATTGCAGAAATATAACCCTGACGGGTAAGCAAACGAACATTATAGTTGATCAGTTTCTCCTTGTTTCCATCTTCCGCCAGCATGGACCAGGTTAGATTATGAGTACCTTCATTATAGAAGGGCTCCACATCCCAGCCCGTTACATAAAGGCGATCACTTTCCGCTTTTTCCTTGTTGCTTTCTTCTGTACCTTCTTTATAGCTTTCCAGAATGGCATCCGCATCGATGTCCTCTTTTTCATCATCCTTGATGTGCCCAAGCTCATAGTATTCAAAAACGACTTCCCAATTTTGATTTTCATCTTTAGGAAATATACTTCCAATTTCATTGCCAGATGGCTTGTCGTGATTCATTCGGCTTGCTTTCGCTGTGTTAGCCGCATCTAGAAAAAGAAGCGAAGGGGCCAAATCAACCTCAGCCACGTTCCCCAAGTCTACCTTTTTGCCGCCTTCTATCCATGTTAATTGTTCATTGGATGAAGCCCACGCGCTACCTCCACTGAATAATACCAGACTAAGCGCTAGCAGTACTCCAAAAATCGTTTGACTCCATTTCATTTTGTCGTTACCTTTGTCGTTATCTCTGTTATCTAGTCTCTTGTTCAAAACGCATTACCCCTTTTATAAATTCCAAAATCCCCCTGTACCCAAATCATATTATCTACTGCTTCATAATTTGTCAATTTACAGTAGTAAAGGGAGTTCCTAAGACCTAATACTCATTTTTATACATATGCATGCAAATTCTCTAATCTAATCGAACTGTTTTTACAATATATGGTTGACCGATAGAAATGGCTTATGAAGGGCAAGTACAATTGCGCAATGGCTGCTACTTGTCCTTTAAAGTTTCCCGCTTATGAATTCCTAAAAAGGGCATATTCCTTGATATGACAACCTTGTTGACTTTTGTATTAATCTCGAATACATACATCTATCATAAAAAATGTCGAATTTCAGCAGATTAAGGAACACATACTTCATCAAACAAGCGACTATAGTCCCGGTGACTTTTTTCCTGTTTTTAAACATATGTCATCTTTTTTATTTAAAAGAATGTATAGGCTTACATAGGGTCGATTTATATTAAAATAAGCTAAATATCTAAAAATCTTCCATACAAGTTTCCTGCTTGTTTTGAGGGATAAGGAGCTATCTCTCAAGCCCCGAAATTGGATATCTTTTTCAACAAGAATCATTGTTGTTCCATCTTCATGATGATGCCATATATAGCCTTCAAGTTCTTTATCAGGTGCCGGTACTGGTGGATACGAATCCTTATTCAATTTAGCTTCTGTATTTGCCGCCCTGTAATCTGCGGGTCGATTCTACCTCGTCCACCGGGCTAACTACTCATGTCCGCGTACAAATGAGGCCTGGACTCGGGCTTCCTCATCAGCTCGTTCACCATTTCAAAATATCTCTACCTATGGTTAGTGTGTGATCGCCGTCTTTGTCAGTACTCTATTAATCCACATACTTTGCTTGTATTTGAGAGCTATCTTACCTCTTTCTCTACTGAATAATTTACTGTCACTTTGGCTCCTCCTTCGTTTTTCTGTACATAAAAAAAGACTTACTCCTACTCATATTTCGAGTGGAATAAGCCATATAATTTATATAATAATATTTCCAATTCATCGAATCATTAAAGGTATATAAAATATTACCCTTATAAAGGTTCCACTTCATACTACAATCCAGTTGACATTAAAAATGGTGACTTTAGGATCAGTAGAAAAAGCTACTCAGATTCGTAAGATTTTAAGCAACAGTAAAACCATAAATATTTCTTACCGCTAAGAAATATTCACACTACACTATTTTTAATTGGTTGCGACTTGTCTAATCTTCTTCGGCATCCTCTCTTCTCTCTACCTCAAAAGTTTCCATCCAATATTTCGCTCTGTATTTGACCATTTCATTAGATGAATCCACCAAAGTTGATATAAAGTCCTCTGCACCCTCATCATTAAATACAATAGTCTCAAAATATTTTTCTATAACTTCCTTCAACCATGATGGATTGAAGGGAATAACAAGTTTCTTTAGTTCCGGTAAAGCCTCTTCAACCATACTCTCTGGCATGTACTCTATGACATCCAATGCCCAGTAATGCGGAGCATTGGAGTCCTGCTCTCTGAGTATCTTCATAAGAGGTTCAATATAGTTCGTGGAGGGATGAGTCAATATTGAACCTATCCATTGCTGAGCATTTTCCCACTTTTTTGTAACTAGATTCCCATTAATATATTCGATAATTTCTTTTTCAACGTCTTTAGACCTTAATCGACGAACCTTCTCTTCAAAAAATTTTAGTTCCCTTTTTCCATAGCCCTCACATGAATTTAATAAATTATTATTATACTCATTAATTAAATCTGAAAGAGAATAAAAAGTATTATCATTCATTTTTTTCCCTCCATGAATTTATTTGAGAATTAAAGAAATTAAGCCCACTTTCACTAGACCCTAGCCCTAAACTTAAGACTCCTTGTCTTTCAAATTTAACTTCTACCAAACCCTCTTTATGCATCGGTAAGTGGGAAAAGCTAGGATGACTACTAGCAGATATATGGGTACCACCCTGAAAGCACAAGGCCAATCAAGGTTTTTAAAAGTTTCACTAATTCAATCCTTTTTAAGAATTGGTACCATTCATCAGAATGTGAATCTGGCACTATTTTCTCATACTTATTACCAAAAACGTAATCTATTATAAAACTATTGAACATACCTAGGTTGTGCCCCATGTCTTCTAAATGACCTTGATAAAAATGATAAACTTCACCAGATTGTTTATTAATAACTAATGGTTCGTATAATATCTGACCTATTTCAATCCATTTTTTAATCCCACCATTTAAATCGGATACACGATATAGATTTGAGTCTAACTCGTTATAAGGCCATAGATCAATTCCACCAAAACGCCCTCCATTAGCCTCTTTTAGGAAATGAAAATACTGTTGAAGGTTGGGATTGTCATTATTGATATCTTTCTTTCCCACATTAAGTTCACCGTAAATGATTCCATCAGGGTCAGAGTTTAAACCTTCCCTCACCTTTTGTAAAATCATTAACAATTGTTCAGTCATCCAATAAATCTCCCCAGTCTATTTTGATTTTTATTTTAGTACCCACAGGTAATTCCTAATTTGCTGTCTTATTTGCTGAGTTCCAATATGCCAGTTGTAAAAGAATCTAAGAACTTCAAATTACTCACTGTATCAGGGCCACCTAGCTGTAACTCCCAAACATGTTCAGGCTGCGTAAGTTTTGTTATTCTATGAATTAACTTATCTATGTCTCCAAGTTCTTTCAATGCATTTGTATTTCTTTCAAATTCCCTTTTTAGAAAGTACTTCAGAGTAACCTCAGCTTCACCCGTTCTCGCATAAACTTTCCCTTTTTCCTCACACTTCATGTACCCACTTGGGTCCACGTAGTGGATCGGGCTATTCCCTACATACGCATAGAGATTCAATCCATCTCCGCGATACGTATCTTCCTGGGTGAAGCGGGCAATGGCTGGATTGTAGAAACGTGTCCGCAGATAATACTGCTGCGTTACGCCATCCCAGGACTCTCCCGCATAGCGGAATCTGTCTCGATCTGCTCCGCTATCGACAAAGTATTCCCGAACACATCGTAGGCGTAGCTGTTCTGAATTCCGCCCTTACACTTTCCTGTCCTCTTCGCTCTCGCAACAGGTTTCCTTGGGGATCATATTCGTATCGCGGCTGCTGTTCTTGCGATCCCACTTCTTGATCCAAAACTTCGCCCAACGCCTCTTCCAAAACCGACAGCAGGCGGTTACACAAATCCTACGATAGCTCGCTTTATAGTCGTTCTACAGTTGACTTAGCTGATTTAGTACAGCAACATACGATAAACGTTCCTCCCCCATCCCGGACAATCTGGTGACCGTTGTTACCATATTCATAACGGTTCTGCAGGAGCGGACTTCCGTCCGACGATTTCGCTAGCAACTTCAAGACATTTCCGTCCATGTCATAGTAGTATGCCATCTGTATTCGTTGCTTGCCTAACCATAAACTAGTTATTCTATATACAAAAAAATCTTGAAAGGCACATTGCCCATCAAGATTTTTTGGTGTTTTAGATCACTAATATCATTCCCCAAGCTTTGTCATAAATCACTTAGACTTATTGACATTAGCTTCTCTGGCCATCGAATAATTCCTTGTATATATTTTCCAAAAAAATTTTTTTATCAATTATTTCATTATCAAAAGGAAATGATATTCTTTGGAAAATATCATCCAATAATACATCTTCCTGTAAGCATATTCCTAGTACTTTCTTAATACTTTCTTTTTCTAATGGATTAAAATCTCTATAAGCTGGAACGATTGCGGTCCTAATCACCTGTAGCTGTTGTTCTTCATTATTTATATCCAGATCATAGATACTGTCGCATACTTCTTCCGCCATAATGTCAAAATCAAGATATTTTAAAAGAGTTATTATATCTTCCTTTCTTAAATTACTCATTTTATCCTCACCTTCTATTTATTCTCTAAAATCACTATTTCAGTTAAATCAATACTATAAATCAAATCACTTCCCCCAAATTGGAAATGCCGTGACAGGTTGACCATTGGGAAGAAAGACCTGTCCCGTGTATGATACCCCATAATCCAAAGTATTACGCTGATATCCTGACCCAATTATATCTCTATAAGTTATTGGCTTTTCTGCCAATAGTCTATCTCCTGTATTATCATATATTCGTTGTGCACGTTCAATCATATTTATTTGATCTCTATGGCTCATGAACTTTGTGGCAGAACTAGGTCTTTTCAGTCTTCCGTCGCGGTAAGTTTCAATTTGCTTAGTTGTAGGATTAACTGCATATTGCACACGGTCCAATTGAGATTGCAATGTAGTCTGTGCCCCATGTTTTTGCAGAAAGTGAGCTCCCGGAATGGAATTTTCTAAATCCTGAAGTCGACGATACGCATTTGCTTCTGCTAATTGTTGCAGCCTAGTAGCTCGCTCACTTGGCGTTAGATGTGAGTATTTCTCTCTTAGAGAGTCTGCTCTAGATGGAGTCGCATCCTTCGTATCATTAAGATCCGTTTTCTTATTACCTTCATAAACATTCCCTTTGTCATCACACTTCATGTACCCGCTCGGGTCCACGTAGTGGATCGGGTTATTCCCTACATACGCATAGAGATTCAGTCCATCCCCGCGATACGTATCTTCCTGGGTAAAGCGGGCAATGGCCGGATTGTAGAAACGCGCCCGCAGGTAATACTGCTGCGTTACACTATCCCATGCCTCTCCCGCATAGCGGAAGCGGTTTTCTATCTGTTCTGCTATCGACAGCGTATTCCCGAACGCATCGTATTCGTAGCTGTTCTGAATTCCACCCTTACGGTCGGTCAGATGCAGAACATCCCCGTGTGTATTATTTACATAATAAGACGGATTCCCTACATCGTCCACCCGAGCCAGCAATTCATGTCCGCGTACAAATGAGGCCTGGACTCGGGCTCCCTCATCCAGCTCGTTCACCATATACCAGCCGTCATACACAAATCGACGATGGGTGCCATTCTCTTCTATGCCATTGCGAAGTCCTTCCGGATCATATAGGTGGCGGATATAGCTACCGTCCGACTTCTCTGCCTTCACCGTTCGGTTAAAGGCATCGTAGGCATACGAGATACTTTCCTGCCCATTTCGCTCTCGCAGCAGGTTCCCCTGCGCATCATATTCGTAACGCGTCTGCTGTCCTCGCGCTCCCTTTTCCTGATCCGAACCTTCACCCAGCGCTTCTTCCAAAACCGACAGCAGACGGTTCCGTGAATCGTACGTATAGCTCGTTTTATGATCATTCCATATCTGGCTTAACCGATTTCCCACCGGATCATACGATAAACGTTCCGTTCCCCATCCCGGGTATTCGGCTTCCACCAGTTGTCCTATGGCGTCGTAGCGATACTTTGTTCGTTTTCCGTTTTCATCCCGGGCGATCTGATGACCGTTGTTATCATATTCATAACGGTGCTGTAGGAGCAGGCTTCCGTCTGGCGATTGAGCTTGCAGCTTCGAGACATTTCCGTCCGCATCATAGTCGTATGCCATCTCAATGCCGTTGCCATACAAAATGGAAGACACACGGTTGCCGAATACGTATCCATACTTCGCCAGCAGCTCTTCATCCTGACGGATTTCAGAGACACGTCCGACCAAATCGTACCGATATTCGGTTGTTCTTCCTCCGATATCAGTCTGAGCAATCGGATTGCCTTCCGCATCATACTCATAAGCTAGTATTTTACGACCTAACCCACGATCTTCTGCTGCGTTGTTCCTCATCAGGCTGGCAAACGCTTCGCTCATATTTCCACTGCTGCTGCCCATATATTTGCCCGTCAGCAATCCATCTTCATTGTACGTATAATCATACCGCGTATGCTCGTTTGCCGCCGTTTGCAGCAGACCGTCTTCCCGGTACACGTAGGTTTCTTCCATGCCACTCGACATCTCACGACGCTTGATCAACTGATCATTGAAGTTATAGGCATACTCCATGACCTTGCCGTTACGGTCCGTTTGGCGAGCCAAGCGGCCTTCGGTGTCATACTGGTACAGCATTTTCTGCTGGCCCGGGTCTTGTACGGCAGACAGCTTGCCCAAGCTGTTGTAGTCATACTGCGTCGTGTGACCGTTTCCGTCCGTCGAGCTGACGATATTCCCCGCATAGTCGTAGCGGTAATGCTCCGTGCTACCGTCCGCTTTGTGGAGGGCTGTGATCTTACCCCAGCCGTCTACGGTATGGCGAGTCAGATGGCCTTCGCCATCCCGAATGCCGATAATGTTGCCTGCCGCATCATATATATATTCTTGCCTAACGATATCTTGTCCTGCGGCACCTGATGTCATCACTTGCTTCACTCGGCCACCCAGGGTGTACGTATATTCGGCTCCAACACCGCCATCCATTTTGCTGACCAGTTCACCGAACTCATTATATCGGCTACGCTCCATGATCTGACCATATGGATCAGCCACCTCAATTAACCGATTCAGGCGGTCATAGGTGAAGGTCATCCCCAGTCCATCGTCAGTTGCCGGATCATACTGATTCGGCGTGACTTGCTTCACGATATTCCCCGTCTTGTCATAAAACAGACGTGTCGTACCGCCACGTTTTCCGATCATGCGGATACGTCGATTCATCGGGTCATACGTATAGGTTACCTTGCTGCCATTCGTATCCGTCTCTTCGATCACATTCCCCGTGCGGTCATATTTCAAATAGACGCTGCTGGCCCGGGCGTCTTTGCCCTCCCGGCGACTGATCTGAACCATTCGATCAACGGCATCGTAGCTAATCTCGGTTTGATACCCTTCCGGGGTTATGATCTCGACCACATTGCCGTTACGGTCATAACCGTAAGAAGTAACAGCATCCACCAATCCCGGTACACGATCAGTCAAATCTTCAGCATTCAGCACTTCCACGCGCCGTTGCAGCCATCCGGCTTTGTTATATACGTAGCGGATGAACCGATCCTTTTGCTCGTTCAGTTTCTGTTTTTCCGACGTTTTCTGGTTTAGGCAATCGTACGTATAACGAATTTCCGCTCCAGTATCATCCTCAATGGCGATCACCCGATGATTCCGGTCATAACTGTAACGAACACTTTGATAGTTCTCCGCATAACCCGTTTCGCTAACATACTCCTGTGTCCGCTTCTCTTCCAGCAGGTTTCCGGCTTGGTCATAACGGTACAAGGTCAGGCGATAACGAATGGGACCCGCGCTGATAGCTCCTCCTGAGCTTTCTTCCCCGGCTTCTTCCACAGGCTCACGCTTTTCAATTAACCAGCCTGCCATATTGTACACATAAAGCTTGCCAAAGCGTTCACTATCGTTCGTTCCACGAGCATAGCCTTTGGCATCAATGGCTTTTATTACACGCCCTGCATGATCATACACGAATCGCCGGCTGACATGACCTTCTGCATCGGTGATTTGAACCAAACGATTCATGACATCATATACATACTTGGTGCCCGGTCCATCATCAACAATCGGATCATAATGTTCCGGTAAGATCATTTTGCTTATATTCCCGGCAGCATCGTATTTCATGCGAGCGATACCGCCGTCCGGATACATCGCCTTGATCCTGCGCCCCCGGTGGTCGTACTCGTACTCTGTTCCGAGTCCATCATCTTCCGCGTGGTTATAGTAATTCGGTTCAATCTCTTTTAAAATGTTATCGTTAATGTCGTACCGAGTACGGGATACGTTCTGCGCTAGATCCGTCATCCGAACCAGACGATCCATCGCATCGTAACGATACTCGGTGCCTTTGCCATTGTCTATACGGGCGACATAATCGTTAGGGAGCACTTTTTTGACCAAATTGCCCATCTTATCATAGAACATTAATGTAGTGTTGCCTTCAGCATCTACGATGCGTGTACGCTTGTTCAAATGGTTATATTCGAACTCTACCGTACCATAGTCCGTGGTAATGCTCATCATCCGCGCGGCCTCATCAAACGTGTATCGGTACTCATTGCCTTCGGCATCTCGTACCCGGGTTGGTGAGTCCGTATGGCCTGTCTCATACGAATAAACTGTCGTGTGACCGAGTGCATCCGTGCTGCTCAGTACTCGGCCATGTGAATCATACGTATAAGAAATGACCGCCTGATTTCCGTCTCCAATGCTGGACTTCTCTTCGGTCAGTCTTCCCACAGTGTCATATGTGAACCATTTCCCTGTTACACCGTTAACAGCAACCTGAGTCAGATTTTGATCCTGATCGTATTGATGCTCAGTACGTGTTCCGTCTGGACGTATTTCTTCCACAAGATTACCAAAGATATTATATGCCCATTTTGTAGTGTGACCCATCGTATCCGTATGACTTGATTTATTTTGATACGCATCATACGTAAAGGACTCGCGAGTTCCATCACTGTAGATCGTATCCGTCACCAGATCATCGGCATTGTATTCAAATTTCTCGACGACTCCTGTGGCATGATACGTAAAAGTGGTTCTCCGCTCCTCATCGTTGTATTCAATATCCGTAACCTGATCGTCCGCGTCCCACTGCCTGATGACCCGACCATGATGATCATATTGATTTCGGACATACCTATGCCCATTTTGGTCCGTGATCGCATCAATTCTTCCCTCAGCATCATAAGCATATGAGGTCACTCCCGCATTCGGATACGTTACACGAGTCAGAAAATCTCCTTCATATTCGTACTTTACTGTTCTGCCTATATTATCAGTGATACTGTAAAGTTTGCCACCTGAATAGGTGAAGGTTATTTCCTTACCACCCGGGGTCGTTAACTTGCACAATCCTTCCTCATCGTATTCCAGCAACGTTTCATTGTTAGAGCGATCTTTGATTTTCAGCAGTCGTCCATCCTGATCATATATATAAGTTCGACGCGCTTTATCGATTAAGCGATACTCTTTGGTAACCGAATCCTCCGAGAGGTTATAATCCTGTTTCCCTCCCATCTCATTAACCCACTGATCGTCTTGCAGGATAAAACGTTCATAGTGTCCATCCGTGCATATGACCAGGATATGATCTTCCACCCGCCGAATGCAGCTCTCATAGCTAAAGGTAAAGCCACGCCCCGTGCTGCCAGTCATAGAATTGGTGGAAGTATAACTTCGGACCATCTCAATCGACTGACCAATATCCTGAGCCACCATATCTGTAGCTGTAAAATAAAATCTACCTTTCACTACATCAATCGGATCTCCGCGTGTAACGAGATTTCCTATACTGGATATCAGTGACTTTTGTAAATTCTCTATCGTTAGCGACTCTTTGACATTTCCATGCTTTCGGTAATCATCCGCCATAGAGCCTGCCATTTCACCTACCACTGAGGATAGATAAGAGCCGACCTTGGTATTACCTGCAAAAGAAAATGCTCCTCCTACAAGGCTTCGGGTCAAGTTCGATTTAAGATCTGTTTGTCCGGTATTCATCACATCTTGAACCGTTCCCGCTGCAACTCCACCCGCCACTAGACGTGAATAGATATTGAGAGCACCTGTACCGCATTTTACCCCCGACATAAATTTCCCGGCCACAGTTGCACTGATAAATCCATTACTAAAGCTGCTCATATAGTGTCCAATCAGCGTCTCGCCTGGACGGGCATTTGGATCAAATATAGCTGTGATCCCTGTATTAATTCCTCCACCTATGGAAGGGACGACGAGAGCACTTGCACCTCCAGTGAGAAACGCTACTCCAGCCACTGAAACTGTTACCGACCCATATTTAACCACATCGTATAACTCTTGGTTCCCTCCCAGAACAGTATCTCGCATGAAGTTATACGATTGAGAGAGATCACCTGCTCTCGCTTTGGCGATATCCTGCTGTCCCTCACTGGACTCACTGGCAGCGACTACCATCGTTGTAGCTCCTGCAGCGAGTGTGACACTGGCAGCAG
>NZ_JH601057.1:50957-101780 GCF_000245715.1 Paenibacillus sp. Aloe-11
GCCACAACTAAAGGAGCAGCTGCACCCGCTGTTAAAACAGTTACCGCAACACCCCCAGCCACTGCTCCAATAATCATGGCTATTTTTCCAAAGCCTACTTTTTGCTTGCCTGCCTCCAACTTATTCACGAGGGCTTGACGTTTAGCTGCCGCGTTATTATTTACCTGTTCCATCACCTGTTTATCCTGAGCAATTAGAGCACTATCATCGTATTGTACTGCTGGAGCTTTACCAGGTTTGCCCTCATAAAAGATCGTGGCAGCTTGAGCATTGCTTGTGTCCTCAATCCAGATCACCTGTTCCGGATTTACCCCTTCTACCGGACTACGGGAAATAGCTACAAGTTCACCAGCTGTCAATTGAATTTGCTTTGGGGCCGGCATTTCACCAGCAAGATCAATAATGAAATCTGTGGTGGCCTTAACACACATATCCGTATCAGAGAGGATTTCAACCTTTCCGTCGCCTGTAAGCTGGAGCTTAATGCTTTCCTGACTATTGGCCGCAAATACAACATCCTGACCCGTTAGCCTCATTTCCTTATCCGAGTCATTCGTTAATGACTTAATAACAGGATCGGAAGATTTCTGGCTATATTTGCTTTGTTCAACCCCTCTTCGAACGGAGCTTACCGCAATAGCTCCTGTTTCCAAAGCCGTTGGGAAATGAAGCTTGATCGGAGAGCCCGGCTTGGGCATCATGTAGGCACTTTGATTATCCATGCCCGTGGAATAGGGGAACCAGCAAGTACCTGCGTCGTCATTTGTGGAGTCAATATCCAAATGCAGTTTGATCTGATTACGGGATATCTGTGTAATCCGTCCCTCCAAAGAAAGCCCTTGAATAGCAGCGTTCATTATTTTATTGGTTTTGATAGTACTTCGCGAAGTTAACGTATATATATATAGCAGTTCCCCTTTGACAACAGATGCTGCTACTTCACATACAACATACGCTTTATGCTGAAAATCAACTTGTGCTCCTAGTCCTAATGCCGCTCTGCTCTCCACTTTAAACAAAGTATGATCAGTCACGTACGCCATTTGGGAAGATGATTCAAAACGACTTTGTATCGTATAAGAATCATTTTCCAACTCAGCCGTCTCCTGCCCCTCTGGTATACCCAGCAAAAATGACGGAGTCTCTTCGGACATAACCGGGATCACAACGGTATGTAAATGAGAGGCCATACGCTTGATGAATTGCCAATCCGTCTCTTCATATTGCAAAAGTAACTGCCCTGTCTTGATATTTCCTATCGTTTCATCTGAGCAATGTGCTCCAGGGTAATCTTCTAATAGGTTGTCTACAATTTGCCCGTACGTTTTTTGCTTGTTTTGAAACGATCGTTCTTTCCACTCCAAATCCAACTGGTACGTGAATGATATAGCTTCAATCTCTAAATAATTCACCCCCTGCACATGCTGCACAACCGCTTGTTTGATGATTCCTTTAAAAATTGATTTTTCCTTTTTTGCATCTATCGGATGGGCTTTAAAAAGTGAAACCTTATCATCAACACTCATTCTCTGCAGGCTCTCGCCATGATGTTCAGGGATAACGGCTTTAAAACGAAGAACCGCATGTTCATTTATTTTTTGCAATAAGCTTAATTGTTCTACCCTCTGAATGTTATACGGGAAATCAAGTATTAATCCGGCATAAAAAGTTTCCATATCGATTTACCTCCCTTCTTTAATGATTTGACTTATTTACGTTGTCCATTATCAACTATGGTAATGTTGCCGCCAAACAAGCAAGAGTTACAGCAACTGTTTAACATTGCATCCGTGGGGCCCACTTTGACATCCTCTTTTCCAAAATCCCAAGGTCTGACTATTTTAGGAGTACACATAGCCACACATTCTGGCGGGGGGAGCTGCTCAAGAGGAATATCTTCTTCTTTCATAAATAGAGAGTTAAACCAGCCGACATCCTGTTTAGGAGCCTTTACGGCTTCTTCTACCTTTTTCATTTCAGCTTGTACTGCCGGGTTTTTGAGGCTCTTGCACACGCCAAAGGGACGAACATTTCGCTCGGGGAAAAAGTCATGAATATTCAGTTGGGGTTGTTCATGTATGTATTCTCCATGACTTGCAGGTACGATAATTCTCGCTGGTCTTGACCCTTGGTCACAAATTGCGAAGGCACCGTGCACCACAAAACTCTTGTCACCACTCATAGCTTCAGCCTCCCACTGTAAGTTTCTACCTTCTCTATTTTCATTCCAAACAGCTCCCTCCTTAAAATGCTTTCGGTTATGTCCAGATTGATAACAAGCATCGTCTCGTCAATACCTTTAATGCGAAAAACAGCATGTCCACGCGCCTTCTCCGAATCAATAACAATATGCTGTATTCTTCCTGCCTTATCAAAAACGGTTTGATCTGATAAACAGTCCAATCGATCAACAAGCATCAGCCAGTAGGTACTCTGGGATTCCATTTTTATATTTGTTAATACAGCACACTTAAAAATCACACGCTCGTCATACATAGAGATAACTTTTTTTAGCGTGTCGGATACGAGTAGTACCGGGCGTTCAATAAAATCCGGACAAACATGGTCTTCATCTCCGTTCACGAATACAACGGTCAGATCTTTAATAGCTTCTGCTTGATCCGTTGTTACCTCCAACGTAGAGTTGGCTGCCTTTAATCCCTCAAAAGTGATCAGGTGATCCTCAAGACTTTTATCCTGTGAAATGATAAAGTATTCCATACTTCCCTCCTTGACACACCACTCATTGTGTCTAGTGACTCTGAAAATTCAGACATTAGAACATACCTGTATACTATCAAGCTGCTGTCCATTTAACTTCAATATTTTAATATCTTTTTGAAGGAACATAGCGCCTTCCAGATTGGCCTGGGAAAAATCCGTCTCTTTTAACAAAGCCCCTCTGAAATTAGCACCTCTCAAGTCTGCTCCCTTGAAACTCACCTCTTCTAAATTGGCTCCAGCAAAGTTCGTTTCCATAAACGGGGGAATGTGAAATTCCTTTTCTGTGGGTACAACAAAACTTCCTTGAACCTCTTCTAGTTGAGCTCTACATAGATTGGCCCCTCTAAAATCCGCACCGTGGATTAAGCTGTAATCCAAGTTGGCCTCTTGTAGATTAGCATTACGAAAATCTGCACCAATGAGAGGGCATCCTACCAAATAGCTCCCTACCAATGAAGTTTTGGAAAAATGGCTGTAGCATAAGTTAACTAGCTTAAAATACATATGACTAAGATCTAGATTCCTAAAACTTTCATGTGCATATTGATCATTTTCATTAGGATCAAGTCTGCTTCTAACCTCCGTACTTTGCTGCTCTTTAGAGTTGAATTTATATACAAGCTCATTAAAATCCTTATACTCGCCCACGCGAATATACACCTCGTCGTCCTTGCCTAACGCTATAAATTCCTCCGTCTCTACTGCATCTTTCATGACATGTCTTATTAAGTTAGCCATGTAATTTACATAAAGCGAGGCTTCTTCTCTCTTAATTTGAGATATATCAGCAGAATAAATTTTATTGACATATTTTTTACTATCTTGTGTAAGCTGACCCTCAAAGATATCCAGAAAGTAAAATACCCAGTTAGCATCATATTCCTTTGTACATTCTACCGGGTCTATATAGCCTTGATGATCATAAAAATATATCCGACAACTTGCATCATGATTAATTACACGATGTCTAAAAAAAGTAAAATGTATATGCTGAATCTTTCCTTTATCACATTTCTTCTGCAAGTTGAGAGCTTGTATACAACTATCCTTAAAAACAGAAAGAATTTGTCTCGTGAGTTCATCACGATTGTTTATCAAGTATTCGTGTAAGGCTGCAATCTGTTCTATACGATATTTTAGGACACTGTTTTCTCTTAAATGTAATAAAGCTTCATGACGTTTCATCGTTAAGGTTGACCTCCCTTGCTACTTCAGGTTGACAAGAAGATTAGTTCGTGAATACTTCGGTACCTGCAAGCTTGGCATTTCCTGCCTGATCGAGAGTGATCTTCCCCCCCTTATCGCTTCCAATTACAATTTCATCTGTGGCGGTCATCATCAATGTCTTTTCAGCTCTTATTTTTACGTTTTCTTTAGAGTGCAGTGATACTTCTTTTTGTCCGATGATTGTGACTGTACCACTAGCCTCCAGCTTCACAAGCGCCTGTCCTCCGTTAGCTGAAATCTCCACATGTTCCGGCGTGAGCTTAACTTCCATCCCTGCTGGATTTCGGAAATATCGTACATTCGGATCAGACATCCGGTCCCCTGAAGAATTGCCACTTCCACCTGATGCGCTTCCTCCCCCACCGGAAATGCTCCCATGCTGTGCAGAGTCCTCCGAATACGAATTAACTGAACTGATGGCAAAAGCTGCATCTTCCCATTGGCTCGGTAAATTCACTCGTACGCTATCTCCCTTTTCGGGCATGCAGTACCAGCCGCTTCCATCCTCTGAAGCGTATACTGTTGAATATGGAAACCAGTAGGCAGTTCCTTCATCCTGATGATTATCAATTTCCAAATGAACTTTTACTGTATCCCGCTTGATCGCTAGTACCCTTCCCCCTATGGAAGCACCACGTATCCGTTCGTTATAAGGTTTGGCACGATTGATTCCTAAGCGACTTGCAAGCGTATAGCGGTGAACGATTAATCCCTTTTCCATGGTTGATATACTTTTCTGGATAAAATAGGGTCTATCTTGAAAACGAATAGCATCGCCCAGGTTTAATATTTTATGAGTTTCAATCTCGTAATACACAAAATCCGTCTCATGAACGTCTGTCTGATGATTTTTGGAATGTACCAAATATTCTGACAAATTCTTTTTGACGGTATAATTAAAGTTTTCCAGGCGTTCGGTTGCTTCATCATCAGGAATGCCAAAGAATGTTTTTATGCTTTTAAATTTGCCCACTGGCATTAGTACCGTGTTCACACGGGCAGCCATCCGTTTTAAAAAGGTCCAGTCTGTTTCGTGATATTGAAGGACAAAATTCCCAATACTCTCATCACGGTCAGCAGAATATATAACATCAAAATCATCGTATCCTCCGCCAACTTCTTTAATCAGGCGTGAATAGTTAAGTGACGCATTCTGGTAGGATCGAGTTTTAATTTGCATATCCAATAAATAAGAATAGGTATGGGCCTCCGCTTTAAGGTAATACACATCGAGCACTTTCTGAATTTCCATCATGCTAATTAATCCGCAAAACAGCTCTTTCCGTCCACCGCCCTCCAAAACCTGGTATACTTCCACCGGTGTCTGAGCCTGAATGGAGTGAACATATTTATCCTTTTGCTCTTCGGTGATCGTACCGGTAAAGGAAAGTTTGCCGTGTTCATTCACCTGATGAATAATTTTTAACTCTTTTAACTTCACCTGCTCAAAAGGACTTATTTTAACGTTGTCATAAGCAAGAATAGGTGTACTCATTTGCTATTCACCTCCAGTGATGAAATCATACCTTCGGTAATCCACTTCCATAAGCTTCGTTGTCGATCACTACCGTTCACATTAATAATGAGCTGATGATTACCTTTTTCTACAAAGCATAAATAATTGAACACTACTCCATTAGCCACGTTGTTGGTGAACAGACAATAATGAGGCTCTAATGGGTCATGATTAACCGTACCATCCTCGACCCAACTGATTGGCATCTCCATCGCATGAAATTGTTGAAGCATGGAATCTTTCATATGCTTCATAGAAAATTTTTCTTTTGCCTCTATCCAATTAAAAATAACGTTAATTTCATGTTCGTCATTGCAAAAAACCATATGCTCATCAGTTTCAAGGGTGCAGACAAAAAAATCTGTTGGGAAGTTTATACTTAGACCTGTCTTCATTACATTCAACCTTCCAAATTCCAATTGAATGGCATCATTGTCCAAGCTTCCTTTCTCTACTCCTTTGATGATATCTTCAGCCCTCCACTGTTGCTCTTCTTCGTGCTCAAAATCATTCATCGCAGAGTTAACAGAAGGTTCATTCGGAATCTGTTGGTTCCGCTGCTCTTTTTCCAGCTTGGCAATTTCCTCGTCCAAATATTTCATAATGCTCACTCCTCCACATATTTACTAATCCACAATCATCCGCCCGGCTCCGCCGCCTTGCCAGCGGCCTGCTGTGCGCTTACCCCTCCCGGCTCCTTCCAGGATCAGCACCAGCTGTCTATGCAGCTGAGCATGTGAATATTCCCTGTACTCCGTACCGCTTCTGTTGGCGATGTAATGCTGAATGGATTCCTTGTCTACAGCTTCCAGGTTCAGGCACATGAGCGAAAACATGCAATCCATCGGATCTGTTGTACCACTTTTTAGCAGCTCGGACGCAAAGTACCGCATCGTCTCCGGGCGTAATGTACTCTGCTTCAGGCCCGAAAAGGGAGCATGAATATCACTCCATGTATTGAATTCGGTTGCCATGTCGGCAAAATCCTGATAATCCGAACGAAGCACGGCTCCATCTTTGAGCTTGAATCTGCCCAGCTCTACCTCATCCAGACCGATCTCTGCCTCATCCTCCAGCACGATATCTGCGTGATGAGCGGTGAAATCCGGGCGATCTGTTTGTTCCAAAAAGAGCATTTTCAACACCGACAGCCGCCCGGTGGCTGTATACGGTACTTCCTCCTCCTGCTCTAGCAGGTACAGTCTGCCCTTATGCTTCACAATGCCTCTGCCTACGGTCAGCGTGTGTTCCCCGACGGTCACGTTCATCCCGGTAATGATGCCATCCGAATAATCCTGATACCGGATATCGAGAAAGCTGCGGGGGTAGTCCCGCAGGTTCTCCAGCATCTCGGTTTTGAGAATACGGCCTTTCTCAAACTTCGGCACGATATGGGTTAACATGTGTTTTCCTCCTCTCTTCGCTCTGCGCCATCATTACTGTCTTGTCTACTCTTCTTTATTTAGAGGTATAGACAACCGATTCACGCCAGGCGCAGGAGCCGGGACAAGCACCTCTGCCAGCGGTGGATTTTGCTTAATATACTCCGAGTAGTCCAGCCAATTTTTGTTCACCACATAGGTACGAGCGATTTTGTCATGCAGTGTCTGCTTTTTTGCTGTGAAAGCTGCCATGATATAGCCGACAAATATAGTGAAAAATGTAATGATTCTACTCCAGTAGCGAGCACTCGCACGTCCGAAAGTTATTTTTTCATTGTATTCATCTACGACAATAATCCCCAAAGCGAGCTTACCTAAGGTTCCTCTAAATTTAGACGATTCCATGATAGCGTAGTACAGCCAGCCTATCGAAAACAAAACAAATACTCGTGAAATAGTTCCCAATCCATAAAATAACTGTGCCACATGGAAAGTATATACCGAAGGATACAGCGTGCTTCCCCATACAGGGATGAGAGAAGTTAATATCCCTAGCAAAGTGGTAAGCAATACAATGATCATCGTACCTACATACAAAACAACATAATCTAGCAAATAGGCGAAAAACCTTTTCCAAAAACCTGCGTACATTCCAGATGTTCCCCCTGATTGAAAACTACGTTTTATAGAATTTATGATCTACTTTTACATCCCGGCTCCCCGCCCAGACTGCTTCTGAAGGATATAATTCAGCTCGCGTTTGTCCACAACATAGGTATGGGCGATCAGATCGTGAAGAGCCTGTTTTTTGGCCGTGAAAGCCGTCATGATAAAGCCGATCATCAAAATGATGGAGGAAATTAACTTACTCCAATAACGAGCACTCGCACGTCCAAAGCTCAGCTTTTGGTTAAATTCATCTACTACAACGATGCCGAGAGCCAGCTTACCCACCGTAGCTCTGCATTTGGATGATTCCATGATTGCAAAATACAGCCATGAAGCCCCCAAATTCAGCAGAGTCTGTCCTAATAATCGCATTGTAAAAATAGCAGACGGTCCGTCTGTCAGTATTGAGGTTTCTGCCGGGGACGGCATCCAGTTCCCAAAAAGCTGAATTACACCCCAGATCAAACCAATAATCATAAACACGAACCCTAAAATAAGACTGTCGATAATATGGGCCAAAACCCGTTTCCAAAAACCCGCATACAGCATGTTATCCCCTCCAAGTGTTGTGTGTACTTTTCATATTCAGGATTTTGAAAAATCCTCAGCCTGTCCTACTTCGTACCGTCAAAGAAATCCAGCTCGGAAAGATCATTTTCGAAGGCAAAAAAACGTTTGGGCCCCAGATACAGCAATTCATCCCGGCGGGTAATCGGTACTACATAAAAGCCCCAACGGCTGTCGCCAGCAAAAACAAAATATTTCGTTTCCTCATTGCGAATGGAGTCGGTATCATCCTGCGGGATATCCCGCCCGTACAGCACGGCGATTTCCTCATACGGCATAGGCTCAAAGGCTTCCGGCCGGCTGCGGTACACATGGCGCTGACGCAGCTTGCCGCCGCCTGCCGTCAGGAAAAACTCGATCTCAGCCGCGTGAGACGGTCGGGAAATGGAGCCGCGCACCCGATCGCTTTCCAGGCTGGCAATCAGCTCTTTTTCACGCCCCGTATGCGTCCAGGCGCTAACGGTGTACGGAATAGCCGGAATATGATTGGTAATGACAGGCTCAATCGTGCCCATTTTTTTCGCATTCAGGTAACGGATAGCTCCGCGCAGGCAGGCCATTTTCAGCTCAGGCACCCGGCTCAGGTCTTCCGCTTTCTGCCGGAATTCAATGCTGCGCCCTGGCACAAACTCCTTCAGTGCTTCGCGAAATACGTCAATCCGGCAGGACTGCCCGGTCAGCTTGATAATGGAATAGTCCTGCAAGCGTCCCTCCTGATAAAAATCATCCAGAAACTTGCGCACAATATTGTAGATATCCGCCTTAAGAAGCTGCTGTATCTCCCGAATGTTAAACACCACATCAGGCAAGCCATATTCATCGCGAAAACGTCCGTTTTCGATGACTGAAACCAGCCAGCGGTCCAACACCGCAATGTTCAGGTCACTTTCGGCTGATAATACCTGCTCGGACTCGAAGCGGCTGCGCAATATGCCTGTACGCAGAAAAAACTCCTTTTTCATATTTTCTGCCGCACTCCACAGCAGATGAAAATTACTCAGCACCCGCTGATATTCATCCCGTGTCGCATGCTCATATCGTTTGAACGCTGTAGGCAAAATAGCCTCTGCCTCGTGATAGCGCTCCTCCAGCCCCGCATAAACAGCATCTACGCCAAACTCATCCACATGACGGTACAAATCCCCTGAAGGAATACCGATCAGTGCATCAATATCGGTGTCAGGCAATCTGGTTTCGGCTGCATAATAACCTGCAAACACGATTTTCATAAACTGCATAATCCGATACGTGAGATTGTTTCCGCCAAAATTGGTATCCCCATTTTCATACGTCGTGTGAATATCCAGCTTGTAAGCGATACGTCCATCCTCAATCCGGAATCGGCAGGATGACAAATCTGTCGTGCCTCCACCGCAATCAATGACAAGTGCCTGATACTCCTCACCGTCCGCAAAAGTTCCTCGCTCCATCTGATCTGCCAGCGTGTTGTACAGCACAGCCAGCCCTTCATCCAGCGCATCCTCCGCTTCAATCCGATAATCTGGCAAAATGTCGGTAAACATCTCAATAAACTGTGGCTGCAGCTTGACGGGAGCAGAAAAGTGCAGATTGCGAAACCGGCACTTGAATTGCTGCTCAGCGGTGCCTATCACATAACGGATAAACGCCGCCAAAATATCGCTGCGAGAAGCGGTCGCTGTATTCCCCTCCGAATCCATTAATTCCTCGATTCGCTTGTAATCGTTGACCCAACGCTTGATGCCCCGAAATACCGTCGCACGGCTGCCCGCCACGTCTGTTCCACGCAATGCTTCCTCCCCGAAGACATAAACGATATGCTCCGGATTAGTGCAGTCCGCCACGCGAATAGCGGTCGGCAGCACTTCGATCCAGTCGCCTTCCGCACCTGCCGGGCCGGGAAATGACACATAATTGATCGCGTTCAGCTGTACCGTGCTGCTCATGCCTGTATCTGGGGCTGTGACATAGGAGCTATCCAAATAAGAGCCTGCCGTTGTGTTCGAAGTGCCAAAATCGATGGCCAGTACGGCATCTGTTGTTTCAGTGCCCCGAATGATCAGCTCTGCTACCGGAACTCGGTGACCCTGCAGCTTCAGCGGCAGCATCGGCTTATCCCCATAGTAGAGATTATAAAAATATTCCGATTCCTGTCTTCGCAGAAACAGCAGGCTATAGCTATGGTTGGCCGTTTCTCGCAGTTCAGCATCACGATGCCGCGATAGATAATATGCGCCTGTCCGTTCCTCATCCTTCACCACATTCAGAACACCGCACAGTTCTCCCATCGCGTTCACCAGCAGCACATTAGATGAGCTTAACCAAGGCAGATCGGACTCGATTCGGTAGTTGTCCATACGACCTGTCCGCACACCCTGATATAGCGTAATTTTGGCGGGAACCCGGATGCCGCCGCTCTCCTGCCGACGGTCATTCCAATTTCGCCGGAGTGCTGATTCCATACGTTCAAAGCCGCCGGGGTTGGGTCTTGTGATAAGTAAATGCTCCTCTGCGCTCCGAAACCGCAAAATGACGCGAATGAGTTCTTCACGCGTCAGGCGATTGGCAAAGCCCTCGACCAGACGCTCCTTATCGCATATCCCGTGCAACTGGAAGGTCGTCATTTGCTCCAATTCCGCCCGCGTATATTTCGCCGTGAAGCGAGCGCTTTTTCGATCGGTGAGCGGGTTAAGCAATCTGTATGTATAGGGTCCGTTCATCGTTCACATGTCCTTTCTGAGCCACTTGGCCTTTAATAGAGGGCGATAGCGTCTATTTTCATCGTAGGATCTGCCTCCAAAATGCCGAAATGACTTGTCCAATACAGCTCAGTCGTAAAACGTGCCGGAAGAAACAAATCCAGAATCAAATCCACCTTCAGCCGTGACAGCTGCGTTTCCTCCTGGCCGATATAAACGAGCAGTTCATCTTTTTCCTCACAATTGGCATAAATGATCGAGCGATGAAAAACGCGCCGCATCGTTTCTTTTAACAGATGCACAGCTTCCCCTGTCTCATACAGGCGCAGCAGTCCTTCGGCAATCGCATCCTGCTCCTCGCGGTTTAATTGTTCAAAACTCCCCTTCACCTTCGGGCCAAAAATGCCGTCAGCAATATCACGCTGAACAAACCGGATGTGATACTCGCGCCGATTCATCCCCTGATACAAATCAATTTCCGCCAGAAAATGCATCATGATATCAAACAGCGATTCCCTTAGCTCCAGACAATCTTCTGCATCCGGTGGAAACAGGTCCCGAAAAATAGAATAAAAGCGGTAGTACGGATTGATTTCCACCACCTGCTCCAGCTCCGAAGTATTTAAATCTACCAGACTAAGCTCCATATACGGAGAATAGCTGACAGCGGGTACGAAACGGAATTTATCCACGTCCAGCTCCTGTTCCCGCGCGCGCATGAGCAAATCCCAGACATAATTCACACCCATTCTCCTTCACATTTGTACTCTGGAAAATACATCTGCACTTCCGACACCAGAAAGCTCATTAAGTCGGATAACATGTAAGCAGGTGAGGCTGGCGCAGCTTCTTCAGAGCCGCGTCTGAACCCCAGCCGCATGATCTGCTTGCCTTCCACCGTCCGCACATTATCGCTGACAAACGGGTTTAGCGGATACGTCTGGGTTTTGGATACAAGGTTGCTTATATCATTTCTACCGGTGCCTCCCCAGATATCCACACGTTCCAGCTCCAGCCCCTGGGCTGCTTCAAACGAGTTAACGATACGCGTGATTTCCGCTTTGGCCCGGACAATCACGGCCTGCTTGCCTGCATAGCGTCCCAAAAAGCTGTCCTGCCGCCGATTGGACAACACTGGATATGTCTGCCGGCTAAGTCTCGTCGTGACTGGCTTCGTAACCTTTAACACATTCCATTCACCGGATTTATCCCGTGGCGTGACAATGGTCAGTTCTTCTTCCGTACGCTTGATATACCGGATATCCCCTTCAGCGCCGTCGATCAGATAGCCGTGCTCAGGTCCTGTTTTACGCAAAGGCAGCACATGCTCAAAGTTCACGCGATCCATAGCGGGTATCGGGAAACCGCTGTTCTTTAGAGAGAGCCGTTCAATGTTCCAAAGCGGAAAAACATCGCCTTTCTTAAAAGCGTCGAACTCCTCCAACGAGATCGTAATTTCATGAATTTCTTCGTGTGCTGCGGGCTCCCCGTCTCCCCCAATCAACACGCAGTCGACGAATTTATGTGCGTACGGATGATTAATCGTTTTCCACGGCATACCATTTTGCAAAAACATATGATACAGCTTTTCAATCTCCAAAATATAGGAACGGTTGTGCTCCAGACGAAAGCGAATGGGATAATTTCCGGTTTCCGTGACCAGCATTCCTGCAAAAATTCGCTTGCTGTGTACCAGCGCTGCGATTCGTTCGGTCTCCATCTCCAGAAAAAGCGTAAACAGCGGCATCGCTCCGCCTTCGCGAACCACCTCCGCTACACGGCTGATGTCCACTTTCTTGTCCTCTGTATCAGACGGTAACACCGGATATAAAAACTCATGAATCGGATCGTAGTCCTCACGCGATGTCAGTGATACATACACATCAAACTTTTCTTCCGTATTCTCTATTTCCTCAAATACCCGCCGTTCCAGCTGGCGGGTCATCTCTTCCTGATATTCGACGAGGTTCATAAACACCCCCGCCATCATATTTTTCAGTAAACGTCTCTGCTCCAGATCATCCATCTTGCTCAAACGGTCCTGCACCAGTTCTTTCACGGCGTTTCACTCCTTTTTCGGCTCCAGCATGCATTCATTGAACATGAAAAACTTAACTTCCGTTCACGGCAGCCTGATCCTGGCTTACTGAATCGGACGCCCCTGCTGTTTTAGAAGCGGAATCAGCAGCTCCCTGCTCCTTGCTCGTGGCCGCTTTTGCCGAAGAGGCGTTTCCATCGCCCGTACTGCTGCTTTTCGCAGTCGAAGTTGAAGGCGAGGAGGCTTCCTTCTTCACGGCCGATGTACTTGCAGAGCCAGTCCCCGTAGAGCCCGTCGACGTAGCCTTTGTCTGCGAATCAGCAGCAGGGGCTGCGGTTGCGGAGGTCAAACCAGTGCCCGCCACGTCCTCTGCGTTCGCATCGTTCAACGCTCCGTCAGGCAAGCCCAATCCGGCTTGAAGCTGACCATTTTTCTGCTGCTCCGCGCTCTGCTTCTCCTCTGCCTTCGCGATGCTCCGCTCCATGGCCAGCACGCTTTCAAGCTTATCGATCTCCTGATAAATCTCCTGTGCACCGCTATAGGCGTCAACGGCTCCTTCATAATCGAGATCCTTCATCAGCCGATCCCCTTTGGCCTGAAGCTTGCCGGCTTGAATCTCCTTCAGCTGCTGCTGGATAGATGCCAATTTATCATTGGTTTCGGTAATCTTCTTCTCCAGCTCTTTTTGCACGGACGTATACCCGGATTCCATCGCAGCCTTGTTTGCTTTTTGATACAGCTTAAGCGCATTCGTGTAATCGCCGCCCTGAAATTTCAAATCTCCGTCCTTCATCCAGCTCGCCGTCTCGGCATAGCTGTCCAGCTGATCGATTTTATGCTCAATATCCTTCACATTAAACGGTGGATACAGTCCCGCGCTTTTCCTTGCTTTTTCGTAGCTGGCTTCGGCTTTGGCAAAGTCCGCCTTTTCCACATAGTCATCTCCGTCAACCACCAGTTGAGAAACTTTCTGCTCAGCCGTATACAACCTCTTATGAATCTTATCGTTGATTTTAATTGCGGCATTTTTCGCCTCGCTGTAGGATTTGAGCGCCTTCGCATAATCCCCTGCTCTTGCGTAATCATCTGCCGTCTGGGCCGATTCGATCATCGTTTCCAGCGCTGCTGCCTTATTCGCAGCCATACGCGCCAGCGTAATCCATGCTCCACCGCCTACAACGATAAAAACAAGTAAAGCAATCAAAATCCGTTTGATCAGCTTGCGACGGTTTTTAGGTTTTTCCTGAAATACTTTGTTTACATAAATGGCCGCGGCTGTATAATTGTTCACCGCCCGGCGCTGCTTGCTCAGCAGCACCTCTTCCAGCGTATCCGTCAGCATGACCGGGTCCTTCGCTTCCTCCAGCGCACCGAGCATTTCCGCCAGTTCAACATCTTCCCACATCCCGGATGTGGCCAGCAGCATGACATCTCCATCTGCAAGCTGCGTCTTTTTGGCATAATGGGCATGAACCCCATTCGGATTTCCCAGGTACTCCAGCAGATTCCCCCGTTCCTCGTGAGTGCTGGTCGCTTCGTCCGGAATGCGCCCGTCATCTGCCAATGACTGTGCCAAGCTGTGATCCTTACTGCGAAAATTAAGCCGTCCATTGCGAAAATGATATAGTCGCACATTACCACACGAAACGTACACCATTTTGTTGTAGTTGGTCACTACCATCAACAGACTGGCCTTGAGCCGAACACGGCGGCTTTCGAATTGCAGCCATTCCTGCGCTTCACGCAGATCTCTCATCAGGCGCCGCTTGGACATGGAAGGCTTCTCCATGAAATTTTCCAGCACCGTTTTGACAACCATTTCCGCGCTGTGCAGCTCCTGATCCGAATCCAGACCGTCTGCGAGGACATAACAGGCCATGTCGTCCGTCTCCATGAATGCAAAATAGTCCCGGTTGTCTATGTAAGAGCCCGCTTCCGACACAAAGGCGGTACTAAAATCGCTGTTGTCCTTGCGCATCGCTACCCCCGTCTTTCTTGTTTCATCCTATCGCCAAAATAAGTACTGTCGCATTATCCTGACTCTTAAAGCCTTTGTCATTAATAGCGTCGATCATGGTATCCGCCATTTCCTGCGGTGTGCCGCCTTTGCGCATGATCTCTTCGAGTTCAATTTCCGTCAACGCCTCCTGGATACCATCGCTGCACAATAGAACATAATCACCCGAATACAGACGAATCGGTGTAGTGCCAAGCTCCATGCTCTCAAAGCCTTCATAGCCCAAATAGTTGACCAGCTGATTGCGTACAGGACTCGTTTTGGCTTCCTCCGAGGTCATTTGTCCGGCCAGTACTCGTTCCTCCAGCAGTGTTTCCGCTGTATGCTTGGAATTGACCGTCTGGAAATGCCCATTGCGATAGATCGTAATCACACTGTCGCCTACCGCTCCGTAATACAGTTGATAGCCGCAAATAATGACTGCCGCCAGCGTCGTTCCTCCGCCCTGCCCATTCAAATTTTGCAAAATGCTGCGGTTGCTTTGGCTTGCTGCTCCGGCAAAATATTCGTTCAAATTCGATGCATCCTCCAGCTTGGCAAACGCCTTCGTAAAGGTCGTCACAGCCAACGTGCTGGACATGCGTCCATTGGCCAGTCCGCTGATACCATCTGCGACAACAGCCAACGTACCGACAGGTGTCGTCATACTTGCAAAATAATCATCCTGCTCGCTTCGACTCCCAATCGTTTGACCATTCCCGATCTCAATTCCACTCACGGTACGGCTGCCGGAACTTCGTGTCAGTCGTATGCGGATGATGAGAAGAACAGCGAATAGCACCGCAGCTCCACATACAACAAAATAAGGCTGCATTCCGTTACCTCCCTGCACCATTGCCCACTTCCGTCCTATTTTTCGTTATCCCACTCAAAATGGGCACCGCACAGCGGAATAAAGATAAATTTGCTGTGTCCCAATTCAATTACATCATAAGCAGCCAGCTCCACTGGTGAATATACCGCTTCATTATTGTGGTATGCCAAGCCTGACGAATCGCCTGGCAGCAAAAAGAAGTTGCGTTTCTTCGGGTCATACACAATCACCGCATGATTTCTGCGAGAAATCGTGTTGTCTCCGATAATGCGGACATGCATTTCCTCTGCGCGTCCGATAAAGTTTTTCTCTGCCATAATGCGATAATCCTGACCCACCTGTGCTCCCTCGATGCACACCAGCCATCCGGTTACCGGGTGAATTCCCACCGTCTCACCCAAATACGGCATCGTTTTGTCATCGTCTCCCGCAGCATTGGTTTTCGCTGCTGGCTCCACGCTCTTGGGCGAAGCTATATTTACTACCGTATTGCAATAAGGACACGTATTTCCGTGCTTTCGTGTACTGAACATGTGTCCGTTCGGGCATCTTGTCAAACTCATAGTCGGTTCCTTCCCCCATGTCTGATTGTCTTTTCCTGCGATCTAGGGATTTTGCAACATCCCTATCTATTTGACGAGCAGCCTCGTATTGGCAATGTATAATAAATCACCCGAATAGATCCGGTGAGGCTCGCCGCTTTCCAGCTTTTTCGTCACACTTTCCTGGGCAGGCCGCAACCCCGTCCCGTTTCCGGAATCCACGTCCTCCACAAACCAGTCGTTGTTCACCCGGTTGAGCACCGCATGCTCCACGCTGATCAGCGATGCATAATCGGTATTCGCCAAATCAATATCCGCCTCAGAGCGGGACGTTGTTTTGCCGATCAAGAGCGATGTTTCACCTTCGATATACCATTCTTTAATGGACTCGCCTTCTTCATCAATCAGCACCAGCTTGGCAATCCGCTTACGCTCTGCCTTTGGCTTTGCCACGGGTACAACGGTCACCAGATTGCGCAGTATGTATACAAGCACACCGATACCGATACCTATCGCAACCACGGTTTTCAAGCCGCTGTAGCCTGTACGGTTAAACACATAAAAGGCGATCGCCAGCATCAGCCCGAACATGGCAACATCTATGATGAAAACCCATCTGTTCTGCGCCGTTTTCACTGCTTGCTTCCCCCGTTTCCATCCTGAAATCATCACTTTTTACGAATACCAAAAAACTGGTTAAACATCGCCGAGGTATCCGTCGGATCACCGGATTTTTTCGTATTTTTCCCAGGTGAGCCCTCCTTCGTTTTCGGATGAAAACCGAAAAATTGCTCAAAATTACTTCCTATGTCAGCCGGATTAAATCCTTTAGCCGCCTTGCGCGTACCTCCGGAAGCTGCAGCTCCTCTTCCTCTCTCTTGCTGCTGTCCGCCAGCTCCCTCAGTTTTTCGGATGAGCTCGGCATCGTATGCCTGCCGCAATGCTTCGTCACGCAAGGTATTATAAGCCTCGTGGATCAGCTTGAACTTGCGCGTTGCTTCCTCGCTTCCCTGGTTGGTATCAGGATGATACTTTTTCGCCAGTTTGCGGTAAGCCTGCTTAATCTCTGCCTCCGAAGCATCCCGGCTGACACCGAGCAGCTCATAGTAGTTGGTCATGGTATGATGTTCCCCTCTCCGAAAAAAATAAATATTAAGAGACCCGCAGGCCTCTTAATATTTATCCACCCTGCACCTGAGCACAGGGTGAGTGTGTGTGTTCAAACTGTGCCTGACATTAAGCCGTCAAGCTTAAACCGGATATCCACCGTCGATTGTAGCCAGCTCGGTTTTGTCTTTCTTTTGTTTGATGTAGAGTGTAAACGCACCTACACCTTCTGTGTCACCGAAGTGCTCGTTGTAGTCTACAACGAACGCATTCGGGAAGTAGATTTTACGCACAACTTGATCAGCTGCGATAACTTCCAGTGTTACTTTACGGTAGCTGTCTGCTTTTTCAGCAGGAACCAGAGACCACAAAGCCAGTTTCAGCGTGTCATCCGCGCTGTCACCGTCTACTGCTGTGATGATTTTACCGCTGATGCGCAGCGTAGAGCCTACGTCAGTGGAGCGTGCATTGGAGTCGTCCGGTGTATCGGTGTCATAAATAACCGTTTGGATGTTATCCAAGCCCAGCTCGATTGTTTCTTGTCCTTCTACTTTCAATCTGAATCCCATGTGTGTTGCCTCCTTGAAATTGGGTAATATGATGGCGGGAGAAGCAGAGCTTCTCCGCAATTTATGTGTAAAGGCGGTTCTGGATAGAAACGCCTCTAACATCTTTCGTAGCGCTCGGATCATGATTTAACCGAGCTTGTTCCTTTAGTGATCATGACTTCCAGGTTCTTCACATTGCCGTTGAAGACCAGATCGATATGGCACATATTGCTTTTCTCATCAATAATGAAGCTCATATCGTCTCCGTCCTGAATGATCGAGTTAACAGATCCTCTGCTGCCCAGCCACTTGCTCTTCTGACTGCTCGGATTGTTGCTGAAGAAGCGGACGATATTTTCGTGCTTGAAGTCTCCTGTCTGGTAGCGCAAAATACGTTCAATGTACGTGCTGACCAGCGTCTTGTAGATGGAGTCAAAGCCGTCCTCGGACATCGCCATGCTTCTCGCCTTGTAAACGGTAATCCGGCGGATATCCTTATCCTGGAGCTGAGCATTCTCTGACGAGAATACAAAACCGAAGTTTTTACGGTTAATGGCATCCTTGATCGTGTTGGTGAACCCGGTGATTTCCTTGGCCATCGTTGTCACTGTGCGCAGACTGTTGTCTCCCGCTTCGATGTCGAAGCGTACGCCAGGGTAGTTTTTGTTGACCGTTTTGAAGGTTTCACGCAGATACTCGGGACATTGATAAGCAGAGACCAGACCGGCGGCAACGTAGGCTGCCCCTACATAGACACCCTCGATCCACAGCTTGAGAATATCCTCTTTTTCCTTGGAGAGCTGGACACCGCTTTCGGTTTGCAGCATTTTGCTGTCGATAATGACACCCGATTTGTCCTTTGGAATAATCGTGAAGTTCGGCACACAAGGAATCGCAAATTCGCTGTATTCTCTGCGAACGAGAGTGGAGCACTTGTCGATATATTTGTCAATTCCGGCTGTCGCCATGCTGTTGAAGGTCGTTTCTTCACCAGATTCAAAATTAAAGAACATTTGAATTTTGTAATCCTTCACAACCTGCAGCAGCATCGAAAGGGATTCCATGGAATTTCCACCCTGCTTGACCACCTTCTCGTTGCCCTTGAAGCGTTCACGTGTAACCTTCACCTTACCGGCTGCTTCCAGCTCGATCGATGGGACGATACCGAACCAGATGGTGTCGCTAAATTCATTTTTAGCATTCACCGTGTTCAGGTACGTTTCCAGACGCGGGATGTTGCTGCTTTTCACCAGCATGTCCAGCTTGTTGTTCGCCACCAGCATCGTCGGCAGCATTCCCTTGCTCTTGGTTGCATATTGATCAAAAAACATTTTCACACCAAGGATTTTTTCCACAAGCGGCTTGACTGCCTTCACGAAATCGTCTTTCGCATTTTTATAGAACTCCAGATACGTGTTGTAGTTTTGCACTTCAACTGCTGTGTCAACCTTGGTCTGAACAGCTGGCAGCGGCACAAATGTACGAACCACCAAATCCTTCACATAATCGGAAGGTGTATCTGTAATGGAGTTATAATCTTCTTCGAACACCTGTGACAGATCACCGGTGCTGTTTTCATCCAGCAGCATCAGCTCGGTGCTTTCGCTCTTCGGCGCTTCGATAATTTTCAGTTCGCCGCTTTCTCCAATAGAGAGCATACCCACCTGGATCAGCTCACCGGAGTTCTCCTCTTGAGCGCCACCGAGCAGAAGACGAGTTTTAATATCCTCAATGGCCAGTGGCAGCATAGCCATCACATTGTTGTAGTTCTGACTTGCTTCCTCGAACATTCCATTCAGCTTGTCGCCCATGTCGAGTTTCTTTGGATCGCCATCATCCAGCTTGTCGTATTCACCGTACATATAGTGAATTTCTTTGCGGACTTGACGAATATCATCCATTACCTTTTTCGGAGAAATCATATCCAGCAGATTTTCAAACTTGAAATCCACATTGGTGATTCCTTGACTGCGTTTGGTATCAATGAGTGTGAACAACATTTTCAGAAAATCATTACTTTGATTGATGCGAATTTCAGAAATGCTATCCTCATCGATCCCCTCAGGCTTTTTAATGGTGTAGACGACTTTTTGATTGGCCGCGTTAAAAAACGAATATACGGTCGGTGAAAACTTATCTAAAAATTCGTCAAAGCTGCGCACCAGAAGGTGCTGGTTAATTTCCTTGATCTTCTCGTCACTTAAGCTGTCAATCCCTTTTACATCACCTACAATGGTGATCAGGTCCAGCTTTTCCGGGTTAATTTCTTCAAAAAGCATGGTCCGGTTCGTTTGATAAATGATTTCCATCGCTGTCGGCAAACGAATACTGTATGGGTATAGGTCTATTGCTCCATAGCCGGACACGGAATGTCCAATCGGAGCAGTAGAATACCCATTTCTAGTTCATTTGCCTCCTCCCCCCTACATAACATTCAAATTAGCCAAAGGATTCGGCTTATACCATCTTCACGGTACAGGCATGTAACCTCGAAAATCAGTCCGAAGCGTGATTTAACTTTTAGCGGCAAAAAATCAAAATGAGATTTAAACACAAAATGAAAAGTCAGATAACAGAGAAATTTTAAATTATTGATTTCGCATTCCTAACTTCAATCCCATTTTTTGCCGCTGATACGAAAGCTATCATACAAAGCACTCTTTGGTTTTGTCAATTTCTGTAGGCTCAGATTAAAACAGGGCATTTCGACTCATTTTATGCGTAAATACGTAATTTTTATGATATGTTAGACCTGTTTCTACAGGGAAATATTCACAAATGGAACTGAATTGCCGATAGAAATCCATTGGATATTTCTGATAAGCGTAAAAGTATCAAATTCATGGCCAAATGTGAGTGTTAACGGCTATTTTGATCCTTTATCCCTTATATCCCAAGGATTAGGAGGGTCGCTACACCCGCATTGGCCTTGTCGACGGAGGAGCTTATGTTCAGGATAAGGAAACTAGGGATTATCATTTTCATGACTTTTGTACTATTTTTTCAAATGGGCTTAAATGGGGGCATTTTCACTGTAAATCAGGCTAATGCAGCATCTTCGGGGACTGCTCCGATTGAGGGTTATGATGCTGTTTTTGTACTGGATACCAGTTATTCCATGAGGGACACCGATCCAGAGGGCATTGCAGCCGAAGTCATCAGTATGTTTATGGACTTGAGTGATGCAGACCGTACACGCGTTGGCTTTGTCGCCTACAACCATCACGTAGTCGCTTCCAAATCCCTGACCTCAATTGCCGTAGCAGCGCAAAAATCCCAGATTCAGCAGGAAATCAGAACGCTAAACCGTTCCGGTTATACGGATTTGGGGCTTGGATTGCGCAAGGGCTCGGAGCTGCTCGCCGCAGGAGCATCCAAGGGACGTCAGCCCTTTATGATCCTGCTATCAGATGGGGAGACTGATTTTGGTGCCTCCTCCGGCTCCCGAACGAAAGGAGATTCCAACAATGATGTGGCTTCTGTCATCAAATCCGCACAGACCAAAGGATATCCGGTGTATACGATTGGTCTGAATCATGACGGTACAGTAAATCGGCAGGAGCTGGAGCGGATTGCTTCTCAAACGGGGGGAGCTTCTTTTATTACGAGCAGTGCCGAGGATCTGCCGGAAATTTTGAATCGTATTTTCGCCAGTCAAATTCGATCCAAGCTCGTGCCTGTTGCCGCCATTACGACCACTGGCGAGATGCAGGAATTAACAGTCAACCTGCCAGACTCCAGTATGGAGGAAGCGAATTTGGTGCTTTTGTCCGAGCATCCTCTTCAGGAAACACAGCTGTATTCCAATTCAGAGAATGTTCGCAGGTATAAGTCGAGCCGATACGCGATTTTAAAAATTGAGCATCCACAGGCAGGCAAAGTAAAGCTGAAGCTGCGTGGGATACGCGGAGACTTGGTCAAAATCAATTTGCTCGGCAGCTATCGGCTGGAAGCCGAAGCTAGTATGGGAGGAAAACAAGGAACTGCAGCAAATGACAACAAGCCAGTACAGTTACTTAAAGGCCAGGCCACACCTTTTCAGGCTCAGCTCCTGTTGCCGGATGGTCAAAAGCTTGCAGATGAAGCAGTATATACGTCACTTCAAGCCCATATTATCGTTACACCTGTAAAGGGCGGCTCAAGCAAAAAGGTACCTATGACCTATAAGGACGGAGCCTTTCATGCCGAATATACGTTCCCTCAAACAGGGGATTATACTTGGCAGCTCGCTCTGGACAGCCCGCAATGGTACCGCAATGGAACCGTGCATAAGGTCCACGCGGCCAATGCGGCACCGCAGGTGTTAAAGGACCTGACGCTTCGCCTGGTGAAAGAAGATGGAGATTCCCGTCGAAGCTTATCGGATTTCTTTGCCGATCCGAATCATGACAAGCTAACCTACAAGCTGGAGACGGGCGCCACTGGGGATGCAGCCCATGCCGAGATCAAGGGTAATGATCTGCTGCTATCCGAGCTTCACACAGGAGACTCTGAGCTGAAGATTACCGCTACCGATCCGGAAGGAGCTTCCAGCAGCGCTACGCTGACCGTTTCCGTGCAGTCCCGGTATACCGCCATTAAATGGACGGTAGCCATAGGTATCGTGGTGGCAGCGCTTCTGTACTGGTTTTTGCGGCCCAAGCCGCAATTTGCCGGAAGAATCGAAGGATATTTTCTCGCAACGGCCAGTGGACAGGAGATTCCAGTAAAATCCTGGCCGCTCACCTCCTTTCCAGGCCGAAAGATTAGCCTGAAGGAATTGTTCCGTACGCTGGACGTTCACGAACCGCTGCCAGAGGCGGAGCGAATCCTGTTTTCCGCAGGTAAAAAAGGAAGTCTGGTCGTCAAACATGATACACGCTGCGCCCTGCAGCACGGAAAGGTCAGACTGACCCGCAATAAAAAAGCGGTAATGGAGTACGGTGACAAACTGTACATCACGTTCGAGGACGGCGTAACTGAAATTGAGCTGCGCTACAAAGCGATCAAGCCGAATACCTCAGTGTACACTGATCATATTCAAGCTCCGACAGGATAACGGGGTCGGAAAACAAAAAAAGGAAGCACCGCCTCTTACGATTAACGAACCGTAAGAGTGCGGCGCTTCCCTTTTTTTATCCAGTATTCCGCACGTAGTGCGGCTTTAAACCATCTGAGTGAGCGACAACGCTTGTTAGCCTGCACCTCCAGACCACGCCGAATCACATACGGCAGCAAGGAAATCCCTGCATTTTCAATCCGAATCCGGTCGGTCCGGTCTGCAAACAATCTGCCAGGCACATCCGGTGGAGGCGATCCTTTCTGGCAATAATACAGCGTGGCGGCCAAGCTATAGATATCCGATACAGGTCCCTGCTGCGAGCGGTTAGAATAAAACTCCAGCGGAGAGTAGCCTGCCGTGGTGAAGATCGGATGCTCCTTGCCCTCAAAATGTACAGCAGAACCGAAATCAAGCAGCTTGATGCTGCCATTCTCCCCAATCATAATGTTGCCAGGCTTAATATCCCGGTGAATAATGCCCTTATCGTGAATATACTCCATGGCATCAATTAAAGACAGCAACGCCTGATACTTAAAAGCAGGATCGGACATGAGCGCAGACTCTTCTTTCATTACCCTGTCCAGCGTCTTGCCTGCACAGTATTCCATCACCAGATAAGCAGTTCCATTTTCCTCAAAGTGATCTATATAACTGACAATTCCAGGATGACTTAACTCCTTGAGCATTTGCCCTTCACACAAAAAATAATGCATAAACTCCACATATTTGGATTGCATAGACGCGCCGCAGGTCACCGTTTTTCGATCCGATCCCCGAAGGGCCAGTGCACTCGGAAAAAACTCCTTCACAATGACCTTTTCTCGATGATCCAACAGCCTTGCCGTATACACGATGGCCAGCTCACTGCGGGACAAGGCGCTTCGAATTTGATATGTATTTCGCAGCTTCGTATTGCGGGCAAGCAGGTTCCCGCTTGTATCCACGATCATGACTCGTCCTCCTGTCAGGTTCTTAGCTTATGTCTTTTGTATATATCGGCTTATTCCATATCTTTTTATTATACCTTAAAATAGATTGCTAGAAAAACAAATAACCTGCCAACATTTCCCACATGGAAATGATGACAGGTCTTTTGGCATTCATCTGGTCCTTTTTTCTCAAACCCTGTTAGCCCAGCTTCGTTCCGGGCTTCATGCCGCGCAAGGTATGAGGACTTTTCTTGCGTTGACTGCGCGAATTGCCTTGATCCGGTGTACGAATCGTCAGCGCGATCAGGAACGATACGACACACAGCACCGCAATGGTCGTAAAGGTCGGGATGAAGCCGCCGAGCAAGGCTGCGATAAAAGATCCCGCCAGTGCACCGAGACCAAAGCCCTGATACACGATACCATAGTTTTTACTTTGATTTTTCAGGCCGAAGAAATCAGCCACAATGGCTGGAAAAACAGTAATGTTGCCGCCAAAGCAGAATGCAATTCCTGCTACACAGGCAAAGAACAAACCATAGTTCAGCGGTACCAGACTAAGCACTGTAACCGCGACCGCTGTTGTCAGCAACGCACCCGCTACCACTTTCAGACGACCGACCTTATCCGATAGCGCACCTAATATGATTCGTCCCGCCGTGTTGAAAATAGCGACCATTGCGACCGCATTAGCGGCTGTGGCTACATCCAGCCCGGCCATCCGTACGCCGATATCCTTGACAACTCCAATCAGATACAGCCCACTCATACAAGCGGTAAAGAACATCACGAACAGCAGATAGGCCTGCTTGGTGCGCAGCATCTCTTTAACGGTGTAATCCCGCTGCGGCGTACCCGCATTTTGTACCGAAGGCTTGTTCACGACTACAGCCTCCCGCACCAGGAAAGAACCGCCCACAATCATGATGAACACGATCATACCCCAATACAGAAATGCCTGTGATACGCCAACGGACTGAATCAGCGAACCATTAATATATTTGAAAATAAGACTGCCTGTTCCGTATGCCCCAACCGAAATACCGGAAATAAGTCCTTTTTTCTCGGGAAACCATTTGATCAGATTCGACAGTGATGTAATATATGCCGTACCGTCCGCAAAACCTACGACAACACCCGCTAAAATGTACAGCAGGGACAGGGAGCTTACCTGTGAGCTGAGCATTAACCCTACACCTAACACGACACCTGCACCTAAAATCAGACGACGCAATCCCCATTTATCCTGCAGCTTGCCTGCAAATAATGTAGCAATTGCCAGCGCAAAGCTGGTAATCGAAAATGTAATGGCGACCGAGCTGAGGTTCCAGCCAAAGCGGTCCACCAGCGGTTGATTAAACAAACTCCAAGTGTAAATCGTTCCTAATCCCATCTGGACAATAATCGTTCCAAGCACGATCAGCAGGCGGTTTCCACTGTTTGTTTTCATATAAATCTCCTCTTTTCATTCCGGCTCTTATAGCGTCAAATTGTCATCATGATAACCGGGAATCCAGTACGCACCTGCGCCCTTGGAGGAGCAAGTCTGTAAGGATCCTCTCTACATGGATCATTATAACGTCGTAAGTTAGCCAGAATTCATTTGAGGAATGAAATGCACATATAGCGGAATGAAGTGCCTTTATAGTCGCATAATTTGCCGAAATTCCTTGGCCTTGCTTCGGCTTACCGGAATCTCCGCTTCCAGGCCGCGCAAACGCAGGAGATACGTGTGATTGAACCAGGGCACAATTTCACGAATTTGCGACAGATTCACCGTGTAGGAACGGTGACAACGGAAAAAGTCCTGCTGCGGCAAGCGGGCATGAAATTCCGAGATGCTCATCGGCATCGTATATTCCTCATGCCTTGTAAACACGCGGGTAACCTTTTCCTGTGCGCACGCATAGTAAATATCGCTCGCATCGGTCACAATAATTTTGTCGTTTTTCAGCAGATTGATGCGACCCGAAGCGCTGACTATGCTTGCTTCAGCAGCTCGAGGCTGTGCAGGTGAGGCCGTATCCTGTGACTGGGCATTCCGCTGCTCATAGGCATTTTCCAGCTTGCGCAGCATGGCGGCGATTCGTTTTTCATCATACGGCTTGAGAATGTAGTCGAATGCCTCCAGTTCAAAGGCCTGTGCCGCATGTTCTTTATAGGCGGTCGTAAAAATAATATAAGGCTTTTTAGCAAATTTGCTAATATTCTGAGCCAGCAGCATCCCATCCAGCGAAGGAACATTAATATCCAGAAAGATGGCGTCCGTCTCCTGCTCCTGCAAAAACCGGAACACATCCAGTCCGTCCTCGAAGCTATTCGTCACCTCAATACTGCTATGCGTCTGAATAAGATACTCCAGCTCTTCGCGCGCTGGAATTTCGTCTTCTACAATTATGGCCTTCATGACTTCTCCTTTGGTATGTCAAAATAAACTTCGGTGCCTGGCTTATGCTTGAGAATAATAACTCCTTCACCATACATAAGCTTGAGTCGTCTGTGCACATTGTACAAGCCTATTTGTTTGACCGGAACCTGATCATGATACAGATTATCCACAACATCATCTCTTATACCCACCCCGGTATCTGCCACGGAAATCCGCACCTTTTCTCCCCGATCCCGTACGGAAATCGTCACTGTACCCGGCCCCTTTTTCTTTAGTATCCCATGATTAATCGCATTTTCAACCAAGGGCTGGATAATTAGGCTTGGAATGTGCACAGACACCTCATCCATCACATACTCCACCTGAAGCCGATTGCCGAAGCGCGCCTTTTCAATTTCCACGTAATCAGATACCTGCTGAAGCTCCTTGTGAATTTCGATCAGATCATCATTAAGCTCCAGATTATAACGCAGATAGCCCGACAAATTAATGATCAGCTCGCGCGCCTTATCCGGCTTGGTGCGTGTAGTCGAGGCAATCGCATTCAGCGCGTTGAACAAGAAATGAGGATTGATTTTGGTCTGCAATGCCTTCAATTCGGCTTTGTTCGCTGCTTCTTTAATTTGCTCCACACGCGACACTTCCATTAACGTGGAAATGATTTGAGACAAACCAATCGCCATCGTCTGCAACGGGTACGTGATTTTATATGCTTTACGGTAATAAATTTTCAGGGTTCCGGTTACCTCCCCCCGCTCCTCTAACGGGATAATGAGCAGAGACTGAATTTGGGGCGTTTTATCATCTGCAATATGATTGCGAATCGTGATTTTTCCGCTGCGGATCGTCGATTTGGTCACATCGCTAATGATCTCGTCACCAATGTGATAGCGTTCCTCGCCAAAACCGACATAGGCCAGCACATTTCGAGTATCCGTAATCGCAACCGCGTCTGCCTTGATATCCTCTTTTATGATCGAACAAATGGTATGCAGCGATTCCGCATTAATCGAACGAAAATAGGGCAACGTCTTGTTGGCAATATCCAGTGCCAGCTTGGCCTGTCTGGCCGCGATATTTTCCTTTTCCCCCTCGACACTCTGGATCAACAGAACGATTAGACCGATACTGACTTCCCCGATAATCATCGGCAATCCGATCTTGGAAACGATGTCCAGACCGAGAGCGTACGGGTGTGCCATCACCAGAATCAGCAGCATCGTTAATGCCTCGCAAATCATTCCTGCGGCGATGCCGACCAGCCATCTCTTGGAACGGCTAACCCGACGACCAATGTATCCAGATCCTACACCTGCCAGAATACTGGTGATCAGACATGGAATTGAGGTTACTCCCCCGATATCAATCAGATAGCGGTGGATACCCGATATAATACCTGTAATGATTCCAACCCATGGTCCGAACAAAATACCGCCCGACATAATCGCAATGATACGAACATTCACAAGCGAGCCTTCAACTTCAATCCCGGTGTACGTACCGAACAGTGCAAACATACAAAAAATCAACGTTAGCAAAGTCAGTTCTCCCGGAGAATGACTGTTCTTTTGCAGGGTTTCCTTAAACCGCGGAATACGGGTGATAAAAAATAAACAAATCAGCAGCAGCGCTGCGCGCTCAAATAGCTGCATCAGCATTTCCAAAAAGGCGTTCACATGTGTTCCCCCTCAAATAAAAACGAACATGCCTACACTACTCACTTATTTCAATATTCACTATGCCATTCCTGGCACAGATGCTTGCCTTTCCGCCAATCGGATATGTAAATTGCGGTGTGGTGTGTCCAAAATCGGCATCTGCAATCACTGGTATAGAGGCCAATTCCTTTTTTGAGCTAATGATTTGCCGCAGCAATTCTTTTGTCATGTGCGACGCCTGCTGAAAACGTCCAATAATAATCCCCCTGGCCTGATCAAATCCAGGCTGGTGCAGCAACGATTGCAAATCCCGATCAAATGTAGCAGGTGAGCTTTCGTAATCATCTTCAACAAATAAAATGCTTCCCTCCAGACTCGGCATATATGGAGTTCCCTGCAGCAAATTCAGGGTGCACAGGTTTCCGCCCACAATCGTTCCCTCTGCTTCTCCATCATGAATCGCATACGGACCTGCATTGCGGTGAAAGATTCTTTTATCCTGATCCAGATACCAGGCATCGTCACTCCACTCGGGCGAAGATTGGATTTGAATGCTGCCCTCTTCCAGCATCAGCTTTTGAAAATACGCCGTCGTATATTCATTTCCTTGCAACATGGCAAACGTCAAAAAAAGCGGACCCGCATATGTGATAAGGCCGGTTTTCGCATAAATAGCATGGCTTAACGCTGTGATATCCGAATAACCACATAATCGTTTGGGATGAGCGCCAATCAGTTCATAATCAAGGTGGGCAAGCAGTTGATTGGCATTATAGCCCCCACTTGAGGTCAGGATACCCTTTACCTTCGGATCGACAAAAGCTTCGTGCAAATCTGCTACTCTGGACGCTATCGAAGAAGATGTAAAATCATCATTTTCCAGTACATGTTGTGAAAAGCTCACCGTAAAACCAAGCTGCTCCAGCCTTTGCCGGGCAATCAGACGATTTTTCTCGGAAACGATCGACAAGCTTGTGGACGGTGAAAGAATGCGTATCTCATCCCCGGCTTTTAGTTTAGGTGCTTGTTTTCTTAAGTTCATGCTCGCTCCCCCTATCCAACATTTAAACTGCCACAAATTATACCATCAGCCTCCAAGTAAATATAGCAAAACCGGGAAATACCGCTTGATCACGATACTCCCCGGCTTATTTAGCCCTAGGATACTGTTGTTTAGTTGAATTGCACAATCAGCGTCTTCGGCTCAGTCTTACGTTACGGTTCAATACCCCAAACGAGCGTACCGTTCTGATACAAGGTTACGTGGTTCCAGTTCGTAAACGAGGTCTTCGTCGGATCGAACGAATAGTCGTCAGCTTCGTTGTAGTTCGTCCAGTCGTTCTTGTTGATCCGCGCCTGAATTTCGCCACTGCTGCCGCCTGCCACGAGGCTGCCCGCGCCCGGACCGAACGTTATTTCCAGATAAGCGTCCGCGCCCGCTTTCGCCGTCGGCATCTTCACCAGCTTACCGCTCACGCTGCTGCAGCCAACCTGCGCCCAGTCGCAGTTAAACGTCTGCGGCTTGTCCCCGTCGATCGTGTACCAATAGCGGATCGTCAGGTCTGACAAAGATACTGCGCTTGAGCCGTTGTTGACGATATTGAATTGCGGCTTGAATTGGTTGTCGCCTGCATTCGTATCCCCGGCTCTGTACTGCAGCGCGAGCGCTCCCGGTTTACCGTCTTCCGAAGCCTGCGGCGTCACGCTTGCCTGATCTGAATCCTCACTCTCGCCGGCACTGTTCGCCGCGCTTACCACGTAATAATACGTGTTATCGTTCGTCAGTCCCGTGTCGATATAGGTTGCCGAGGTAACAGTGGCTATCGTCGTATACGGGCCGCCGCTGGTCGTCGCACGTTTCACACTATAACTCGTCGCCCAGTTCGACGTGTTCCAGCTTACCGTCGCCTGCGCGTTCCCCGCCGTTGCCTTCAAATCCTTCGGCACCGCTGGCACGATCGGAGAGCTGCTTCCACTGTCCGGTTCATTCCCGTATACTTTTACGCCGTTCAAGTAGACCGGAACATAAGGAGAGATCGCCGCTGTTTTCGTAATACCCGTATGGCTCCAGTCGTTCGTCGGATCCCAGTGACTCTTGTAGTTGTGATCCTGCTTGGCGATCAAGCCAAATTGAAGATCACGGTCCCCATATATTTGGGAGTCAGCCCAATCGAATTGGTAATAATAAGTGCCTGTAGCTGCATCGACCGCAAAAGGACCGGTCACCTTAACGGGAACACCGCTGATCGTCTTTTGTTCATCGTAATAGATTTCGAGCGATACGTCGTTAATGCTTTGTCCAGCAGCCAGCAATTCGCTGATCGAGAAATAATATCTCGCAGCCATCCCCGTTTCGAAATGCGGAGGATGAACAGATTCATTATGAACGGTGAGTGTAACCTGCGACCGTTCGGTATTTTCCTGCTCCAGCTTGGCTTCCGCATAATATTCGTCCGTTTGCTCCTCTTTCGGCGGAAAGTCCGCCAACGGCTGCTGTCCCTGACCATAATGCTGATAAAGCCCGGCCAACGCTCCGACAAGGCCTGCGTTATAATCAATCGCCACCTCGTTGTATACATAGTCGGTCGTCACATCATTATGGAAATCTTCCGGATCTGGACCGCCGACGAGAGCGCCCCAGAGAACGTGCCGATGCTCTGTAGGAGTGAGCATATTGTTCGTTTTGGAGCCATGGGCCGCACGATGATGCGGGTGTTTGGCCGATTGCTGCGGAGTTGGAAATCCAACGATATAGGAATACCCCATCGGGTTGTCCCCCATGATATAGTCCATTTGGCTTTTCGCCCATTCCGCAAAGTCGGTCTGACCCGTATATTTGCTGTACACGAGCGCGCAAAGCTGGGCAGCCGCATTATATCGGGCGGACCCCCACGTGCTAATAACCCCGAATCCACCGGGACTCTGCTTCAAATAGTTCTTGTCGTTCGGGTCCTTGTGCTGAATTTTTCCGCCGGACCAGTACTCCAGATTCCAACGGGCAAAATAATCAAAGTCCGGATTGTCTGGAAACAAAGTGGCCAATTTCATGAAAACGCCGCCCCATACGGTATCCCAACTGTGTACCCAGATGTTTTGCCAGCTATCGGAAGTGCTTCTGATGATTTTTTTCATATACCCGGTGTACATGCCGTCCGGTCCCGTAGCATTGATATCGTGGATATAGTTCATATCGCCCGTCGCAGCGTAAAGCCAGACCGCTGCCCAAGACAAATCGTCTTCATCGAAGCTCGAATTGTAAAATCCGTCCGAGTTGCCAAGCCCCCTATAGGTTTGGGCAAAACGGTAAAGTGCCTTAGCGTTGTCTAGACACGTCGCTGCATACTGGGCATCGTCGTTCTTCATATTTAACGACATGATTGCAAGTGCTGCGGCTGCCTCTGCCGCTTGATCGCTGGCCGGCGTTTCCGCTGTGGCAAAAGTAGCCGTACGGGGATACTTCGCCGAGTCTTGTAATTCCGGCGGCCCCCAGTACGTGTGATCTACCGTGCCGTTGCCCACCATGTAGTTAAACGCGATTACATTACCGCTGCTGTCGCGAAAAGTAGACCTTAACAAATAGTCCGAAAACCATTTCAACTCTTCCAGCATATGCTCTTCTTGCCCACTCTGGCGAAACGCATCGCGAAACTCGTAAAATCCCCATCCCAAAGTCGACGCAGTATAGGATTGGGGCAATCCAAACTTGACATGGTCGCCGGCATCGTGAAAACCTCCGCTGACATCCACGGACCCATTGCCATCAGGGTCCAGAACCGCTTTATTACTGTTGATAAAATTGGCCGACATATTCGTCATGTTTGCGCTCGTCCCGTCGATTCCCAGAGGAATATGCGAATCTGTAAGCTCGGAGTCTCCCCGCCACTCCAAATGTCCACCCGTTATGCCCTGGCCGGACTTCTCCGCATCATAAAAATACAGTGATTTTTGCAGGGCCTCCGCATAGTTATACTTGACGTCATCCGCCGCTTTTGCAGGCACGGCCAAAAAAGACAGCGAACTTAATGTCATGGCCGTTGCAAGCACCGCGACTCCGCATGTCTGGAAAACGCCCAAGAAGCGTTTGCTGGTCTTCATTGTATCATCACTCCTTTGCTCTAATTGTTTCATTCTCTGGTAACCACCTTGGAAGAACATGCCGTTCCGGTACAAATTTCCGAGGCCCTAATCTGTTCCCAAACCAAGGCCTATTACATATCTCCTCCCCTTCTCCCAAGATAATTAATTTTAAATAAAATTTCCCAAAAAATTTATTTTGCTTGTTCATTATAACTAAAACAATTTGAAAATGATGTAAGATTTTGTCGAATAAAAGGTGTGATTTTTTAAGTTATTTATGCAAAAAGGGCGAAAACCACAATTGTCGCAGGTGTGAGGGAAGAGCCGGGGGTTATTTGAAGGACAAAAAAAAGAAACCCCCGAAGGAGCTTCTTTATTATTTATAAATAGGTAATACGATTATAGAGTCTGCAACGAGCTATATGATTAGGCTTCCTTGTTTGCGGAAGTCTTTCCGGCGCCTTCAGTTGCCGCCGCATCACCTTCCACAGCAGCATTTTCTACTTCAGCCGCACGCGAGACAATGATAGAAGCAAGCAGCTCTTCTCCAGGAACGTGGAGTGTTACTCCTTTTGGAAGCTTCAAATCGCTTGCGCTGATCTTGTCACCAACCTCCAATGCGGATACATCGACCTCAATGGTAGATGGCAAATCGGCGGGAAGCCCCTCGACTTCAACTTCCGTTTCCTGAACTTGCAAAATACCACCCTTTTTTGTACCTGCAGGGGTTCCTTGATAATCAATAGAAACACGCACGCGAAGCGGCTTGTTTTTGGATATTTTCAAAAAATCGGCATGCAGCCAATGATTGTCACGCTGTTGATAATCTTTAATAATAACCGGGATCGTCTCTTCACCCTCTATTGCGAGGTTAAATACCTCTGAACGTCCAGTCCTGACTACTTTATTAAATTCCTTGGCATCGACATGTACAGGGGTTCCTTCAAGCTCAGAGCCGTAAACCACAGCTGGAATCCGTCCTTTTAACCTCAAGCCACGGATGGCAGAACCTTTCTTCTCTGTTCTCGGCTGGGCGGTTAGTTGAATACTTCCTCCATTAGAACTCATGATATACAACCTCCTTCAGGTTATGTTACCCATGATTTTCTCCAAGAATCTTGCCTGCTAAACAACTCCATAAATCTATTTTACCCCTTTTTTCTGAAACTGACACACGTTTGCAAAAAAAAATAGCATTTCTCGAAATCATCGAAAAATGCTAATTAAAAATGCTATTTTAGGATATCCGAGGCAACCAGCCATAAAAATCTAGCCCGCCCGGTTATCGTTTACCAGCAGCAAATATTCTTCTCGGCCACTATGAATCAACACCTGCATCACAGACCGGGTCGGGTCTACTTCAATATATCGATCTGCCTCAATATCCTTGGCATCCCATTGATTGAGCCGAACAATGTAGCCGATTCGCTGTACATCAAGGGCCACCTGAATACGCGCTACCGCACGACCATCCTCCAGATCGCGCAATTCTACATGTCCGTCCCGGCATCCAGTTCCCCATACCCATACATTCCAGCCGGAATACTGCCGATCTGCACGCTCATAGATCAGTTCAATCGTGCGAAAAGAAGCCGTTTCGCCTGTTGCGATTTCCTGATCCTTTTCCTCATCCGAACCTTCCGCTCCATTCTCCACTTTCCCGGTATCCTGATCCTGTTCAGTTAAAAAGGAAACTTGAGCAGGTTCCTCCTGATCATACAGCACCATCATCGACCAGCGCGAAACAATCACACGATGGCCTGCAACTTCATATCGTATCTCGTTTCCGGCCCCATGTGCATCCACGACAACATGCCAGCGGTCCGATTCTGCAGGCAGCAATACCGTTTGCTCCGTATCCGAACCGTTATAAATGACCACAATATGATTCCATACGTCGCCGTTAGCATGATGCCTCAGCGCAAAAGCTACCACATTTCCGCTGCTTTGCAGCACCTCCATATGCTGCTCTACCAGCTCACGATGATCCATCCGAAACGCCGGGTGACTGCGTCGCAAAGCGATTAACCCTTGATAGTAGTCAAAAACCGGGCGAAACCTCGCTTTGTTAGCCCAACGTATGGCATTCACCGCATCCACGCTGCGATAGCTGTTATGATCCCCATATTTGGAGCGCAGCAGTTCATCACCTGCATGGATAAAAGGAATGCCCTGAGAGGTCAGCACTATGCCGTTTGCAAGCAAGGATTTTCGTACGGTTTCATCCTCCAGCAAATCTTTTTCATCCAGCTCCCGATATGGATCTGCTTCCGCCACAGCTTGCTCGGCTGTTCTCCCATCGCGCGGCTTCCCCTGCTCCCATTGCGGAAAACCACAGTGCTCACGTAAACCTCTTACCGTTAAAATTTTATCCCACAGATTGAGATTATCATGCGCAGTTACATAATTAATGCTCTCCGAAGGGTGGGCTGTAAAATCATGAATAGCGCCAAAGGCGCCTTTAAGCACCTGTTCCTCCTGATTCCATGCCCCCGTAGCAAAGCCGCTCCCGGTACCGTCGCTGTCACCCTTTATAGCAGAGCGGTAGTTGTCGTTAAAAACAGCAAAGCCCTTGTCTCGCTGCGTTCCTTTTAACGTTAGCAAAGGCTGCGGGGACTCTCCCCCCGTCCAAGGCTCACCATAGATCAGTAGATCGGGACGCACCTCAGAGCGCAGCTCTTGTGTAAGCTGCTCCACGGTCGGTGTATCCATCAGCCCCATCAAATCAAACCGGAAGCCGTCTATATGATATTCCTTAGCCCAATAGCGCAGTGAATCCTTGATATACTTGCGCACCATCGGGCGTTCGGTTGCCACCTCATTACCTACACCCGATCCGTTGGTAAGCTGTCCCTGCTCATCTGTTCGGTAATAATAACCGGGTACGACAGGCTCAAACGGTCCCTTTTCCACCGAATACGTATGGTTGTACACGACGTCCAGAATGACACCGATGCCAGCAGTGTGCAGAGACTGCACCAGTTGCTTCAGCTCTCGTATACGTGCTTCCGGGTCGGCCGAATTCGAAGAATACGATCCCTCCGGTACATTATAGTGCTGCGGATCATAGCCCCAGTTATATCCGGTTTTGAATTCCGCCAAATCATTCACCGTATGGAAATCAGCCACTGGGAGCAAATGAACATGTGTAATGCCCAGCTCCTGCAAATGATCCAGCCCGATGGAGTTACCCGCCGTATCCTTTAAACCCGAATACGTAAAGGCCGCAAACTTCCCCTGTACAGCAGACGTGTCTTTTTCACCCGTATTAAAATGTGTATCCATTGAAAAATCGCGCACATGAAGCTCATAGATCACGGCATCAGTAGCCCGCTCCAGTGTAGGCCCCGTGTCCTCTTCCCATCCGTCCGGGTTGGTTGGCGCCAAATCAAGGATCACCGTACGCTGACCGTTGGCTGACACCGCTGTCGCATAAGGATCGACGGCATAATGAACGGTGCTGTCCGCCCACTCCAGCCTGTACATGTAATAATATCTATTCCAGTTGCCTTCCAGTGCTACGGACCATACACCTCGATCATCACGGCTCATCGGAAATTCCCGGCCGCCGCCATGCTCGGGAACGATCCCTTCCTGATCGTACATCCCCGCGTCGTCATACAGCGCTACATGAACCTGCTGCGCAGTCGGCGCCCATACTTTAAACAGACTGCGCGCAGATGTATAAGTCAGACCCAAATCATAGCCTTCATATGTTGGATACGTTGTGTGCTCAAGCTGTTTGAAATCAGACATTCCTGTTCACCACCCATTTCTGTACATCGGCTTCCAGCCTCTGTTCATCCATCATTTATGATGTTAATGACTTGTCAATATACCTCAGGCTTTTGAAAAATTCTCACCTCATAGGCTATCAAAATATGACAAGCTTGAAAAGTCGGATGATTTTCAATACGGATGCTGCTTCCACTTCACACGCACACTCCATTTTATGACAAAACCATGAACAGGCTACAGCATCAGCCCTCAGGATAATCTGCGATTGTCCATTTGGAAAATATCATCGGCAATCCGCATGGTGGAGCTTCGGTGCGAAACAAGGACAATGGTTTTGTCCTCCTGCTGTTCCATTAACGATTTTAAAATAATCGCTTCATTCAGGCTGTCCAAATTGCTGGTAGGCTCGTCCAGCAATAAGAGAGGCGCATCATGGACAAAGGCTCTGGCCAGTCCCAACCGTTGACGCTCGCCACCGGACAGCCTGTCCCCCAATTCTCCGACGCGGCTGTCATACCCTTGTGGCAAGGTCATGATAAAATCATGCACCGATGCCTTGCGAGCTGCTTGCACAACCTGCTCGTGCGTTGCATCAGGCTTTCCGATTTTGATATTGGCTGCAATCGTATCATCAAACAGGAACGTATTCTGATCGACATAGCTTTGCAACCCTCTTAAATGCCAGGTCCCTATTTCCTTCAAATCTTGTCCTGACAGCAAAATTTTGCCCTGCTGCGGGTCCCTGAATCGCATCAGCAGCTTAAGCAGCGTTGACTTGCCAGAGCCGCTTTTCCCCTGAATGCCCGTAATCCGCTTGTGCGGTATCGTGAGACTTACGTCATTCAGCACGGTTTCACCACCGTAGGCGAAAGTAACCCTGTCCACTTGTGCTCCAGTAAAAGCAACGCTTTTTCCGTGAACATTTTCCTCTACCTCAGGTGTCTCCTCCAGCAGGCTCAGCACTCGTTCCCCGCTCGCCAGCGTTTGAAGCAGATTGTTGGACAGATTACTGAGCGCGACCACCGGGCCAAATGAACTGAACAAAGCAATGACAGAAACCAGCATACCCGTAAAGCTAACCTGTCCTTTGGACATGCCGTACAATCCCGCCAGCAGCATCAGGAAGGAAAATCCCACTACAGCAGCATCTGTCAACGCTCTTGTGATGCCTTCATGCTGCTTCAAGCCCTTCTGCTTGGCATCCAGTTGATCCGTTCGACGGTTAATCTCCGCCAGCCGTTGTTCCCCGCGCCCGAATTGCACAATTTCCTTCATACCACGTAAGCTGTCCAGAAAATAACTGCTCAGCTTGCCGAAGCTGCTCCGATATTCCATCCCCTGACGCCTGCCCATACGCGACGTTAACAGTGGAATGAACAGCCCCACCGTTATGTAAGCAAGCGCAGCCAACCAACCTAATCCAGGCTCATAGGAGCCCATAAAAAATACCATGAGCAGCGAAGTCATGATGCCGATCATAACCGGCGCTATCGTATGCGCATAAAATACTTCCAGCAGTTCAATGTCACTTGTAATCAGCGAGATCAGATTTCCCTTGTCCTTGCCTTCGAGCTTGGCTGGGGCCAATCTGCGCAAGACTAGAAGCACCTTGTCACGCAGCACAGCCAGCAGCTTGAATGCCAGATAATGACCACTCATTTGCTCGCCATAACGAAATACACCGCGCAATACAGCACAAGCCACGATGGCTGTCAGCAAAAACGTCATGCTATAGCCTGTGGTGATGCCCGTTGCTGTCAGCAGAGCAAGAGCTCCGTAGACAATAATGCCGATAGCACAAACAAAACCAAGCACCCCGGTAATGATCGTTATAAGCAGCACAGGTAAAAGGGGCCCGGCCAATAACAATAATTGGGCCATGATCCGTAATCCGTGTCTACGCATATACAGCACCCCCTTTGACAAATTGTTCTACCCGGTGTTGACTGAGGTACATCTCCGCATAATGTCCCTGCTGACTCAAAAGCTCCTGATGCGTGCCGGATTCTGCCAAAAGACCTTTTTGCAGCACATAGATGCGGTCAGATTGGACAACGTTTTCCAGTCTGTGGGAGATCAGAATCACTGTTTTTTGGCCCGCCAGCGCATGAATAACCTCCATAATACCTTCCTCACTCTCACTGTCGATGTTAGAGGTAGCCTCGTCAAAAATGTACACACTGCTGTCATGCAGCAGCGCTCTGGCCAGTGCTAGGCGCTGGCGTTGTCCTCCCGACAGATTCGCTCCTTGCTCCTCCAGCTCCAGTTCCAGCCCTCCTTGTGAGAGAATGAAGTCATACAGCTTTACCTCACGCAAGGCTTCCAGCATTTGTTCCTCGTCTGCGTGCTCATTGCCCATTCTTAAATTAGCTTCAACCGTACCTTTGAAAATATAGCTGTTGAAGCCGATCCAGGTCATATGACGCATGCGGCTTTCTTCCGAAATGTCGGTAAGCTCGGTTCCTCCCACGGTCAGGCTTCCTCGATAGTCCTCATGATGGCCAACGATCAATCCGGCTACCGTACTTTTACCAGAGCCCGATTCTCCAACAATTGAAACGAAGCTGCCCTGAGGGATATCCATGGATATATTTCGCAAGGTATCTCTTTCGTCGTAGGCAAAACTCACTTGCTCCAGTCGAATATCCGTATTTTCTATGCTTTCTTTTCCTTGGACAAGGTCCTCCGTGCTCAGCATTTGAAATATTTTGTCACTTGCTGCCATTCCGTTCATGGCGATGTGAAAATAAGAACCCAGCAAACGCAGCGGAATGAAAAACTCTGCCGACAGCAGCACAATAATCAGCGCTCCCGCCAAGCCAATATGGCCCGAACCATATTCGCTCACCGCAACCAGTACGCCCGCAGCGGCACCGCCATATGCGATAAGATCCATGACGGCTACGGAATTTAGCTGCATGGTCAGCACTTTCATCGTCATTTTGCGAAAATCCTCAGCGGCTGTATTCATTTCCTGATGCTTCTCCTGGTCTGTACCATACATTTTGAGCGTTGTCAGACCCTGTACATTTTCCAAAAAGCTGTGACCCAAATTGACATAGCTGCCCCAATATTTTCGAAACAGCTTTTTAGCCATCCGCATAATGACAATGATCGACACCGGAATCAGGGGTACGCAGATCAACAGAATAACAGCAGCCTTGAAGCTGATAAAAGATAGGGTGATGAACAATGTGACGGGGGCTAGCAGACTGTAAAATAACTGAGGCATGTATCTGCCAAAATAAGTCTCAAGCTGCTCTACTCCTTCTACAGCAACCTGAATAACCCCCGAGGTGGATGTATGATCCGTATACGAGGGTCCCAGCTTCAGCAGCTTGCCATAAATTTGCGAGCGCAGCGTTTTTTTAGCATTCACCGAAGCCCGATAGGACAACATGCTTGCCGCATAATTACTGAGGCATCGAACTGCAATCGCAGCAAAAACAATAACCGTCGCCGATAAAACCAACTGACGAGTCACTTGTCCGGTCCATGCCTGCTGCAGAACATAAGACATGGACAACACAGCAGCTATACTGCCTAAAAGACCGATCCACTGCACCAGCACACCCAATACGATATATTTTCGAGAATGTTCTACCAGACCGAGCAGACGGCTGTCGACCATTTTAGATTTTTTTTTTGGCGCAGAAGCAGATTCGGATGGAGCCTGATTGTCCACCGAAGAACCCCTCACGGTCCCGATTCGGAATATAAAGTAATAGTATTTAAACAGAATAACCATAACGATCAGCGTTTTGGCCCACACGGTCGGGGTGAAAATAAAGCCCATAATCAGCATGGTTGACGCTACGCCCAATGATATGATTTTCGTAGACAACTTCAATGATCTTGTTTGGACAAAGCTTTCCAGATGCTTATGGTATAAAGAGGTGTTCGAAAACCATTGGTGAAGCCTTTCAGACCCCCGCATAAAGAAAAAAGCCGCCAGCAGCAAAAACGGCGTAGTCGGCAGCAATGGCACCACCACACCAATAACTCCAAGCGCCAAAAATAGAAACCCTAAGGTAACATATATCGGTTTCACTATAATCCTCCCTAATAAAATAAGATAATAAATATCATTTTATAGATAATGATAATCATTATCAATATAAGATAATTCGGGCAGGTTGTTATGTGATTTAAGTCACGCGCATTAAAAAATCCTCCTGAAGTACATCCCTACAGAAACACTTTCGTGTTGATGCAGATGTTTTTAGTCTTCAAGAGGATTATCAAAAATATGACGCGTTATTTCGTTGTTTTATGAATTTATAATATCATATTGCTCCAAAACCTGCCGGTGTAGCGGGTGGTCTGCAGGTATGGATGTATAACGTGTCAGCGCCACACCCAGTCCTTCGCTGCGGATGACCTGCTGAAGCTCAGCCGCCTCGGGATCTTCCGCAATATCAAATTTACAGGCAGCAGCCATTCCTAACGCCAGATGATCCGTCGGGATGCCATACTCCTGTGCTTGCAGCGCGGGACGTACAAGACGGTCATTGGGAGACAGCTTGCGCAATGGTGAACGTCCGACACGAGTAACCTCGTCTGTCAGATTAGGATTGCGGAAGCGATCCAAAATTTTGGAGATATACTTCTTATGCTCCCCTTGATCCAAACCGAAGCGCTTTACAAGCACCGCCCCTGTTTCCTCCAATGTTCCTTGTATCGAATCCACCACCTTGCCGTCCTTCATGGCCTCCTGAATCGTAGCATAACCTGCTATATAACCCAGATAAGCCGCCACGCAATGCCCTGTATTCACCGTGAACAGCTTGCGTTCAATGTAAGGCTCCAAATCCTGCACATAAAGGATGCCTTCGATCTCTTTATGGTCAGGAGCCATTTGCGAACGATCCACAACCCACTCGTAAAAGGGCTCTACCTGCACATGCAACGGGTCCTCATGATGCTGGATCGGCACAATCCGGTCTACAGCAGCATTGGGGAAATACACCGAAACCTCTGCCTTGGCACGGGTCGCCTCATCCAGCAGTGCAAAAACATGCTCTTTCAGTTGGGCGCTACCCCCGATTGCATTTTCACAGGCGATCACATGTAGCGGCCCTGCCCCTCGTTCTACCCGCCGCTTGATTCCCTCCGCGATACCTGCTGCAATATGCCTGAGGATGCTGACGCCCACTGCGGTCGTTACCAGATCAGCGTGATCTACCGCATCCGCTACAGCCACTGCATCTTTGCCGTCAATCGCCGTTACATTCGTGACCGTCTCCGTGTCCTTTGTATCATTGGCTAACTCTACCGTGTATTGTTTACGACGGCGCAACTCGGATACAAGGGTATCGTTGACATCCGAAAATACAACCTCATAGCCTGCTCGCGACAGAATCAATCCGATAAAGCCGCGACCGATATTTCCTGCTCCAAAGTGGACGGCTCTCATAGTTCCATCTCACTTTCAAACAAATCAATAATTTCCTGAGGGGTCACCGCGTTACGAAGTTTGTCCATGTTTTCTTCCTCCGCACATACCATAGCGATCCCCGTCAGAATCTCCATATGATCGCCGCCTTGTGCTGCGATGCCAATCACCATATATGCTTTTTCTTCCCCAAAATCTACACCTTGCGGGAACTGAATGATCGAGATTCCTGTCGATTGAATTAACGCTTTGGATTCCTTTGTGCCATGTGGAATAGCCAACCCATTCCCGATATAAGTGGACACGATCTCCTCGCGTTCAAGCATCTTGTCAATGTACTCACTTGTAATATGTCCCGCATCCAGCAGAATCTGTCCAGCCATGCGTATCGCCTCATATTTGTCTTTGGCGGTTGCGTTCATTTTTACTTTATCTATCGTCATAATGCTCACGGTAGGTTCCTCCCTGTTCCTAATTTACTGTGAAAAAATTCAGCCAGCTCACTCGATATATAATTGGCAATATGCTCCCGGCTACCGCGCTCCAGTAGCGTAACCATCTCTTCCTGCAAAAGTAATGCACTAATCTCGCTCAATACCTCCAGGCTTTCTCTCGGCAGCTCACGAGGTCCCAACATCAGCAGCACGCATTCTACCTGTTCGCCTGTATCCGTCAGCAGCGGCTCTGTCAGCTTATACAAGGTAAGTGAAGGCTGGCGAATATAGTGGCTGCGCGTATGAACTAAAGCAATCGAGGTATCAGGGATAACCTGACTACCTTGGCGCTCTCTTTCCATGAGTTGTGCAGCAACGGCAGAAGGCTCTGTGACATTTCCCCGCCCCGCCTCCAGCATGCATATGGCCTGTACGGTAGCCTGCATATCCATCCCCTGATTTTCAAGCGGATATACTTGAAATTGCTGTACAATGTGTACAATTTCCTCAAGACTTTTCCGCAGCCCGGTAAGCCACTCCATGTCCTGACCGGGCTGAATATCCTGTTCCTGCTGATGGTCATTGGGATGCTTGAGTGTAATATGCTGGATAAAGTTACGCAGGCGGTCACTCTCCTCCTGCGTCAGCAGCGGGCTGATCTTGAGATATCGATCCGGTTCAAGCTGCAGCTCCACTGTCGAAATGATCAGATCATAATCCTCCTTCGGAATTCGCGCCGCCTCGAACCAAGACGCCCTATCTACAATTTTGATCTGTGGAAGCTCCTTGGCGAGCCTTGTTGCCAGAAGTCTGGATGATCCAATGCCGCTTGTGCAGACAACGATGGCCCGTACCTCTCGCCGGAATTGTCGCAGCCGTTCCAGCGAAGCGCCGAAATGCATGACGAGAAATCCGATCTCTTCATCTGGTACTTCCATGTCTGTCATGTCTGCGGCAGCCTTTTTCACCGAGTCGAACAAGCTGCCGTAATCCTTGCGGATTTGCTGAAGGAGGGGGTTGCGGATCGACTTGCCTTCCTTCAAACGTTTGAGTACCGGAGCCATATGGGCAATCAGCCCTTCACGTAGAACGCGATCCTCTGCCAATGGCGTGTCTGTCTCTTCCTCCACACGGCAAATCAACTCATGAACGGTCTCCAGCAGTACGAGATCATCCAGCGGCAGCAGCCGGGTGGAATGATCCTCGGCATCACGAAACAACAGCCTGAAATAAGATCGTTCCGGCTCTGGAAACTCAATATCCAGCGCCTCTGACAATTCCGTGCATATGCGTTCCACCATGGCCGCGCGCAGCATGATATTCTCGTCCGAATCTGTTTTCGAATACGAGAGACGATGATCCACAACATACCCGAGTCGCAGACGTGCTAGCGAAACACAAATTTGAATCAGCAGCTCCATATATTTGCTTTCCACCATGTTTTCCAGCCATTGATCATGGGGCTGCCAGAGAGTATTTTCCACGGTCAGCAGATTCTCTCTGCCAATCATCTCCAACAATTTGTCGGCGACATGTGTCACAGGACGAAGCTCCTCCCGACTGGAAAACAAATCTGATTCATCCAAATATTCGAGAGCCAGCTCGGAAATCGCCCGTCTTTTGTCCATCTCCCGGCCTGTAATCTCGACACCGTATCCGCGTCTGCGCACAAGCACGAGTCCCCGTTCCCCGATCCAGCCTTGCAATTCGTCCAGATCATGGCTGACAGTAGTGACCGTGACCTTCAAATCAGAAGCCAGCGCCAGCAGCTTGATCGGCTCCTGTGCATCCAGCAGCATACAAAGAACCACGATCTTTCTTTCCTCAGCCGAATATTCGTCCGACTTCGTATGCATCAATTGCTCCCGCAGGCTTGCAAGCTGAGCCGGGTTGGCATCCACATAGATACCGATGCCTGATTTTTTCTCCAGCTTTACCTCATGAGCCGCCAGCCAATGCTCGACTGCGCCGAGTTCACGGTGAACTGTCCTTGTGCTGACATTGATCTTCTCGGCAATTTCCCCGGCCGTAACCTCTTGGGACTGCTCCAAAAGATATTCCACGATGTCAGATTGTCGTTTCGTAATATTCATAAGCGCATACCGTTCCTTCCCAAGCTCTCATCCCTTCAGCAGGAAATACAAACTGTACACAGACGACCTGACTTTACGGGAATTAAGAATCGGATTTCAGACGTTCCACCAGCGCTTCGTACTCAGGACTTTTCAGGAAATTGTCAATGGAAATGTGCTCAGCATTCGGGGCTACCGTTTTAGCCCGTTCTGTCAACGTTTTTTGCGTAATAACAATATCCGCGTCCTGTGGAATTTCACTGATTGCCGTGTTCGTTACCGTAACGTCCACACCCGCCTGCTTCATTTTTTTGCGTAAAATCGAGGCGCCCATAGCGCTTGAACCCATACCTGCATCACAGGAAAAGACGATCTTGTTAACTTCTGATTTATCCTTCAGCATTCGATCTGCGGCAATCTCGGCAGCACGATCAGATTCGCGGTTATCTTCCGTTACAGCGGCGTTAGCGCTTGCACCCCTGCTTTGATTTTTCATATCTTTCATGCGGGATGCAGCTTCCTCCAGCCCCTCTTCTTTTTGCTTACCTGTCTTGAGAAGTACTGCTGCAACAGCAAAGGCTACGACCGCACCAGCTATCACACCGCTCAGCATCGGCAAATATCCGCCTTTTGGTGTCATCAGGAAATAAGCGATGATACTCCCCGGTGAAGGAGCAGCAACCAGTCCGGCACCTGTCAACATGAAGCAGAAGGTTCCTACAACGCCCCCTGCTATAGCAGCAAGAATCAGAATCGGCTTCATCAAAATGTAAGGGAAATAAATTTCATGAATCCCGCCGAAAAAATGAATGATGACTGCACCAGGAGCCGACGACTTCGCAGAGCCTTTACCGAACAGACAGTATGCCAGCAAAATACCAAGCCCCGGCCCAGGGTTGGATTCAAGCATGAACAAAACGGATTTGCCTGTTCTTGCAGCTTCCTCCAGCGCAATTGGACTCAATACTCCGTGATTCAGTGCGTTGTTTAGAAATAATACTTTTCCGGGCTCAATAATGAGGTTGACGAGCGGCAAAAGCCCTGCGTTCACGAGGAACTGTACCCCTGCTGACAACACTTGGCTGATAATTTGTACAAACGGGCCAATTGCCACATGGGCAAGCAGTGCTAGAATGGCACCGATAATCCCGGCCGAGAAATTATTGACCAGCATTTCAAAGCCTGATCTGACTTTGCCTTCAATAGCCTTGTCGAACTTCTTCAATACCCATGCAGCGAGCGGACCTGCTACCATCGCGCCCAGGAACATCGGGATGTCTGCTCCCACAATGACACCCATCGTCATAATGGCCCCGATCACACCTCCGCGCTGTCCGTGAATCATCGTGCCACCTGTGTAACCAATCAGCAGTGGCAGCAAATAATTTTTCATCGGATCAACCAGTTGGGCAAAACCCTCGTTCGGGAACCATCCGGTTGGAATAAAGAGTGCCGTGATCAACCCCCACGCGATAAAGGCTCCCATATTGGGCATAACCATACCGCTGAGAAAACGGCCAAAACGCTGTACGGCGACGCGAGCGCCTCCATTTGAATTGGACTTTGCGTCCACTGTGCTCATATTCATATCCTCCTTGTTGGTAATAGCAACACTACCTTTTCTCAAGATTCATACTAAATGACAGCGTTATCTTCATCAACGAAATGAAAACGTACTTTCGTCATGAACGTTGATGACAACATTTAAATTTAAATTAACGATAAGGTATTTTACCCTGCATAATTCTTCTTAATATGGCCTGTAACTATAGAAATTAGTCGGAAATCCATACTGTCATTTGTACTACTCTTACAAGGAGACAAGCCTCTTAATAGAAGAAAACACACGTAATTACGTCTGCCCAAAAAACAACAAAAAGTGGGGCTTATCTGATTGTCCCATTTCTATAGTTTCCCTATTGAAATTTCTTCTTTTTTCTGCTTGGAAATATAAACTATAAAATTGAATATTAATACATTAATGTATTCACTTTTCATTTTGTCAACCGATAAAAATAATAGGAGAACTCTTTTTTCCTGAAATGAAGAGAAAGGGGGTGCATTGACAACGCTCAAAGAGCATGGCTTATAAAGACCATGAACAGAAAAAGGATTTGCAAAACAAAATGAGGGTTACACAGAAAGGAGAAAAAAATGAAGAAGAAACATGTGACAAGAAAAACAAGAAAAGAGCGTGCGCTTGCAGCAGGAGTGAGTGCCTTGGCCATGACACTGGCATTTACCGGGGGGCTGTCTCTGCATACGCAGAGCGTATCGGCTCAAAGTGAGCCGGAAGTAGAAATGGTTGCCGATTCACTTAGCGAGAGCCGAAATGTGGTAGAAGCAACTTACGCGGTAGAAACAGCCTACGCGGTACAAGCAGCCTACTCTGTACGCGGTGTTCATAATGATGCGGAAGTGATTTCCAGATCAAATGCCAATGTATACGAATCGGAGCATTTTCAGTTCCTATGGGGCAACGGCGGGGAATCTAAAAAAGTAACCAAGGCTTTCCTGGAGGGAAATGCAAAGATTTTGGAGGATAACTGGGATTTATTCATAAATAAGCTTAAAATGACACCGCCTACCCGTTCGACTCATGAGTGGATACGCGATAATAAAGATTACAAGGTCAACGTGGTCATTCTGGGAACCGGGCTTCATCTCTACGAGGGGGGATGGGCTTTTGCCGGACTTGACTCAGAGGGGTATCCATATTTGATGTGCACTCCGGATGCCATGAGTCCCAGAGTGCAGCCAGGTTTGCCAGTCCCTCATGAATTTGGACATGTAGTACAATTTGCCCAAGGAAACAACAGCTGGAGAGGAAATGATTACCTTGGCCCTTGGAGCGAAGCGGTGGGCAACTGGTTCCGCGAGGAATACACGTCCAGTGATGCTTATAAACAACAGTCAGGTACGGAGGGAGCAACCGACTTTTCCGCTCTATATTTACGCGCAAGCACGTTGACCGCCGTAAATGGGCGGGCATATTACGAAGCCTGGCCGCTCCTGAAATACCTTGAGGAAAATCCAGATGGCTTACCGGGTTACGGATCGGGTTTTGTCGCAAAGCTGCTGCAGTCCGGGAAACCGGAAAACCCAACGGAGTCCATCTATGAGGTGATCCAAAGAATTAATCCTCAAGTAAAGGTGCAAGAGATGATTGGCCGATTTGCCAGCAGAATGGCTACTTTTGATTTCCGTAATCAGAAGCTCTACAAACGCAATGTCGAGAACATGCTCAGGTACGGAGAGCTATATTGGCAGCAGTATTATACGATGATGCTTAAAGTGGATGGAAGTGATAATGTCTATACCATTCCTTCTGAGCGTGCCCCTCAGGCTACCGGCTACAACATCATCCCGCTTGATGCAAAGATTCCTGCAAACGCTTCCTCCACCACAGTACGAGTCAAATTGGATGGCTTGGCTAAAGCAAACGGTGCTGGCTGGCAAGCATATCTTATCGTTGAAAATAAGAATGGAAAAAGCCGGTACAGCCGTTCTTTCGGTAACGGGGAATCCGTCCAGGAAGAAGTCTTTAACGGGGAAAAAGCTTATTTGAGCGTAGCGGCAACCCCTACGTTGGAAAGCATGCAAAAAACCAAAATAGGTATTGGAAGCTGGCAAAGAAAGTTCTCCGAAAAAAATATTCCGTTTGAATCCAAACCGCAATATCCTTATCAAGTCACCTTGGAAAATGCTGAACCGCAAATGCGCAAGGTTGAAGAAAGTACCGGCATCAGGGGGCATGTACACAGAAATGGCGGAGGTTTCGTAGCCGACACCGCTCGGGTCGATGATAGTGTCTATGTGGCTAAGAATGCCAAGGTTCTTGACAGTGCAACCGTGACCGGGAATGTCCGCATTGAAGATTTTGCTGTGGTGCGCGGTGCCGCAAGAGTAAGCGGCTCAGCCAAGATTACAGACTATGCGCTGGTGCGTGGAAGCGCCCAGATCGGCGAATCCGCTACCCTAAGCGGGTATGCGATTGCAGACGGTTCTGCAAAAATAACAGGTCATAGTCATGTAGGGGATCAAGCCGTTGTTACTGAACAAGCAGAAGTTTCGGAATATGGACAGGTGGTTGAAAGCGCTTTAGTTAAGGGGTATTATACGGTGAGCGGTCATGCCATAGTTAAGGGGCTTTCGATTGGTCACGGTGGGGCCAGCAAGCGAGAACATGGAGGAGCCACCGGACAGGCCGTTACTTACGGCGATTTCTTCGATGATATGGGATATACCATAAGTAGCGGTTCCTTTGCAGGCTATGAAAGTTTGGAGGCATCTGTGAAAAATTTCAGGGACGGTTATGCCCGATCAGACGGCAAGGGCGGCTATATGCGCTAAAATGGCCAGTCCGCAGACTAGAGTTTAAACGCCGGATACCGGCATGAACAAAACGAAAAATATGTGATATAAAATGACCTCATCCTCCACTTGACACTTTACTGTGGAATATGAGGTCATTTTTGGCTATTCAACACAGCAACTTACAAATTTCAGATCGAAACGTCATAATTCGACACGATATGACTTTATTATTACCCTTCGGCAGTCAATCTCTCGTACTCATCCGCAGACAATAGCTTGCCCAGAGCTTCCTCCACATCGTTGCTGATCTCGACCTCGATCATCCAGCCTTTTTCATAGGGAGACTCGTTCACCAGCTCAGGCGTAGTTTCCAACGTTTCATTCACCCTTAATATGATTCCCGTCACCGGAGCAAACAAATCGGATACCGTCTTCACCGATTCAATCGTACCAACCTCCGCTCCTTGTTCAATTGCTGCTCCCTCCTCAGGCAACTCCACAAAAACAATGTCACCCAGTTGGTGCTGTGCAAAATCTGTAATACCGATTCGAACCTTTCCATCCTCTATACGCTCAACCCATTCATGCTCCTCCGTATACCAAAGCTGCTGTTTCACTTCGCTCATCCTGCTTCCGCCTCACTTCCAAGGGAATGTAATTGCTTCTGCCCACCTATACTAGACAGGTTAAGATTATGACAACAAGAATACCTATGTCAATAATACTAACAAAAATACTTCATATCACTGTAAAAAGCGTTGTAAACCAAAATATGACAAGGTATAACAAACGCTTACATATCCTTATTTATGTATTAAATGTTTTTTAGATTGATTTTCATGACATTTTTATTGACATTTTGAATGAATTTGCGTATTAATGGGTTATAGCCAATGCTTGTGGAAACACCCCGACAACTGCAAACGCGGATGAACGCGGAGGGAGAGACTGCCAGGATTCGCATAGCTATTATCGCTTGTAAGACAGTGCTGTGAGACAGAGGCACATGCGAATCGGAGCAAGTTTTGTTGCTGGCATAACCCGGTAACAGTATTTGTTTCCAAAGGTAGCGCCGAAGGAGTAAACCTGCACGGCAGGTGAATCTCTCAGGCAAAAGGACCTCTGCCGGACGCATCTCTGGAGAGCATTCGCGATGAAGCGGATCACCCAAGAGGAAACCTGGTACACACCGGGGTAACTTTCAGGTATCAAGGACAGAGCTGAAAAAAGAGTATAGACCGCCGTCTATACGTTTTTTTCGGCCTGTCTTTTTTGTTTAGCCGATAATACCGGATAGGAGTGGAAAAATGACTAACTTGCGCAAAACGCCGCTGTATTCTTCTTACGGGACGCTGCCCGGAGTCCGTTGCATTGACTTTGGAGGCTGGGAGCTCCCTGTGCAGTTTAGCGGCATTCAAAAGGAGCATGAGGCCGTCCGCCAACATGCGGGATTATTCGATGTATCGCATATGGGCGAGTTTTTGGTTGAAGGCAAAGAAGCCCAAGCTTTTCTGCAACAGGTAACGACGAACGATGTCAGCCAGTTGGAACCGGGTCAGGCCCAGTACTCGCTCTTGTGTTACCCTGATGGTGGTGTGGTGGATGACCTGCTTGTGTACTGCAAAGGACCGGAGCGCTACATGCTTGTTGTCAATGCCTCCAACATCGACAAGGATTGGGATTGGCTTATGCGCCACGTGCCTGCATCCGTTCATCTCGAAAATGTGTCGGATGCCATAGCATTGCTGGCGTTGCAAGGCCCGGAAGCAGCGCGTATTATGGCAGCCGTGACAGATACGGATATAACCAATCTGGTCTCCTTCCGATTCCGTGAGAACGTGCAGCTGTTCGGAGTGAAAGCACTCGTCTCCCGCACCGGATATACAGGTGAAGATGGTTTTGAAATGTATATACCTGCAGCGGAAGCAGCGGCTGTATGGGAAGGATTGCTTCGCGCAGGTGAGTCGTATGGTCTGATTCCCGCCGGGCTTGGTGCCCGGGATACGCTGCGCTTTGAGGCACGGCTGCCCTTGTACGGACAAGAGCTATCTGCCACGATTTCACCGCTTGAGGCTGGCTTGGGCTTTTTCGTTAAGCTGGGCAAGGGAGATTTTATCGGCAGAGAAGCGCTGCAGCGCCAGAAGGAGCAAGGTATTCCCCGCAAGCTGATCGGACTGGAATTGCTGGATCGCGGTATCCCGCGCGCCCATTACCCGGTATTCGCGGAAGGACAGCAAATCGGTGAGGTTACAACGGGAACCCAATCGCCAACCTTAAAACGCAATCTGGGTCTGGCCTTGGTGGACAGCCGGTTTAGCGCCCTATCCACACCGCTGGAGGTCGAGATCCGTGGCAAACGCCTGCGCGCCGAGGTGGTAGCAGCGCCTTTTTATAAACGTTCACGCTGATCCTAGACTCTTTTCATTTCTATAAAGCGAACAAGGAGATATGGACTTCTGGATTTTCCAGTTCACGATTATGTATTAGCCAATTTACGACTTTACATTTTGCTTTTCGAAAGGAGCCAGAACCTATGAAGCAGCATCGCTATCTGCCCATGACCGAACAGGACCAAACCGAAATGCTGCGTGTGGTCGGCGTATCGTCCATTGACGATTTATTTAGTGATATTCCAGCAGAAATCCGATATCAGGGCGAGCTGCCCATGTCCTCTCGACTGGACGAAAGAGCCTTAACCCGCCATCTGGCCGAGCTGGCCGGGCATAATGCCAACACAGACACACATGTCAGCTTTCTTGGTGCAGGGATTTATGATCATCATATTCCGTCCGTCATTCAGCACATCACTTCGCGCTCGGAATTTTACACCGCCTACACTCCCTATCAGCCAGAGGTAAGCCAGGGCGAGCTGCAAGCCATATTCGAATTTCAATCGTATATTTGCGAATTAACAGGCATGGCTGTAGCCAATGCCAGCATGTAT
>NZ_JH601057.1:101824-129312 GCF_000245715.1 Paenibacillus sp. Aloe-11
CCCCCCCGCCGTAAACAGCTTATCGTATCACGAACCGTCCACCCGGAGGCACGTCAGGTATTGGCTGCCTATGCACGCGGGCTGGGCTTGGACATCGTGGAGATTGGCTATTCGGACGGTGTAACGGATGTAGAGGCATTGGCAGCGGCCGTATCGGAACAGACGGCGGCTGTTTTGGTTCAAAGTCCCAACTTTTTCGGAGCCGTGGAACATTTGAAGCCGATGGCTGACCTGATCCATGCGCACAAAGGGCTTATGGTTGTCAGCGCCAACCCGCTGGCGCTGGGCTTGCTGGAGACGCCCGGCAAGCAGGGTGCGGATATTGTCGTCGGAGACGCACAGCCGCTTGGCATCTCTTCCTCCCTTGGCGGTCCGACCTGTGGTTACTTTGCCGTTTCTCAGGCGCATATGCGCCGCATCCCCGGGCGTATTGTGGGCCAAACGACAGACCGCAATGGCAAACGCGGCTTCGTGCTGACCTTGCAGGCACGGGAACAGCATATCCGCCGTGAAAAAGCCACGTCCAACATTTGCTCCAATCAAGCATTGCTTGCTTTATCTGCATCTGTGTATTTGTCCGTTATGGGTAGACAGGGCATGCGGGAGGTCGCCGAGCTGAATTTGCATAAAAGCCGCTATGCATTGGAGCAATTACTAAGCTTGAAGGGTGTAACTGCTTCCTTTAACGCGCCGACCTTTAACGAGTTTGCCCTTAAACTGCCTGAGGGTACGGATATGGCCAAGCTCCAGGCCGGATTGCTTGATGCAGGATTTATCGGTGGCTATGAGTTGGGTCGGGACTACGAGGAGCTTGCAGGTCACATGCTGATTGCCGTAACGGAGCAAAGAACAAAAGAAGAGATCGACCAATTTGTACACACCTTGGGGGGATTGCTATGACGCAGGCCGGACAGGATCAGAAGCAGAAGCAAGAGCTGTTAAAGGAACATGATCAATCACTCATTTTTGAATTGAGCCGTTCGGGTCGTATCGCCTATTCCCTTCCCGAATGCGACGTTCCCCGGCGCCCGGTGGCAGAGCTTTTGCCGGATTATGCGCTGCGGAGTGAGCCTGCGGCATTACCGGAGGTATACGAAGTAGACGTTATTCGCCATTATACCGCCTTGTCCCGGCGCAATTTTGGCGTAGACAACGGATTTTATCCGCTCGGCTCCTGTACGATGAAATATAATCCGAAGGTAAACGAGGATGTCGTCCGTTATGCAGGCTTCGCCAAGATTCATCCATATCAGCCTGAGGATAGCATCCAGGGGGCCATGGAGCTGCTGCATACGCTCCAAAACGATCTGGCCGCGTTAACCGGCATGGATGCCGTCACCCTTCAGCCCGCAGCAGGCGCCCATGGCGAATGGACCGGGCTGATGATGATCCGCTCCTACCATGAAGCCCGTGGTGAGCGTCGTACCAAGGTGCTCGTGCCGGATTCCTCGCACGGAACGAACCCCGCCAGCGCAACCGTCGCGGGCTTCGAAACGGTCACCCTCCCCTCCACCCCGCAGGGGCTGGTGGATCTGGACGCGCTGCGTCAAGCCGTCGGCAACGACACCGCTGCGCTCATGCTGACTAACCCGAACACGCTTGGCCTGTTCGAGAAGCAAATCGCTAACATTGCCGCGATTGTGCATGAGGCCGGAGGCCTGCTCTACTATGACGGCGCGAATTCCAACGCCATCATGGGCATTACCCGCCCTGGAGATATGGGCTTCGATGTCGTGCATCTCAATTTGCACAAAACGATGAGTACCCCGCATGGCGGAGGCGGCCCCGGCGCAGGACCTGTCGGCGTGAAGCAGCGGCTCATTCCCTATTTGCCCAAGCCGATGGTTGTGCGTGATCCTCAGGGCTCGTACCGCTGGGACCGGGAGCAGGGAGATTCCATCGGACGGGTCAAAGCCTTTTACGGTAATTTCGGCATTCTCGTCCGTGCTTATGCCTATATCCGCAGCTATGGTCCTGACGGCTTGAAGCGGGTATCTGAATGCGCCGTACTGAATGCCAATTATATGATGCATCGGCTGGCTCCGTATTTCGATCTTCCCTACCCGGGCCACTGCAAGCACGAATTCGTAATGTCTGGGCGGAATTTGAAAAAATTTGGAGTGCGTACGCTGGATGTTGCCAAACGCTTGCTCGATTTCGGCTACCATCCACCTACGATTTATTTTCCACTGAATGTAGAGGAATGTATCATGATTGAGCCGACGGAAACGGAAAGCAAGGAAACACTTGATGGTTTTATCGACACCATGATTCAGATTTCGCGAGAAGCGGAGGAGAATCCCGAACTGGTGATGAATGCACCCTATACCACGCCAGTCACACGCTTGGACGAAACCACTGCCGCCCGCAAGCCTGTACTGAACTGCTCGTGCAGCTAAAAGTAAATTTAATCAAATACATGCAAAAAAGAAGCATGCAAAAAGGCCGGTATCTGTTGAGATACCGGCTGCTGTATGTACACAGCAATTTTTTGTTGGAAAAAGATATACCCCTTAAAAATGTGATACCCTTAGCCTTCAATGCTTTGAACCAATTCAACAACCTGTTCGGCTGTTTGCATGTCCAAAGCTTTGGTAGCCAGTTTTTCCATATCCGCACGAGACAATTTGGAGATTAGACTGCGTGCTGGCAGAATGGAAGTTGCGCTCATACTGAACTCATCGAGTCCCAGTCCCAGCAGCAACGGAATTGCTGTCGCATCCCCTGCCATTTCGCCACACATACCAGCCCAACGTCCTTCACGATGAGCTGCATCGATAACCATTTTCACCAAACGCAGAATGGATGGATTGTATGGTTGATACAAGTAAGACACGCGTTCGTTCATACGGTCTGCAGCCATTGTGTATTGGATCAGGTCGTTCGTACCGATACTGAAGAAATCAACTTCTTTGGCGAATTGGTCAGCCAATACCGCTGTAGAAGGAATTTCTACCATGATGCCCAGCTGAATTTCTTCAGATACGGCTACACCTTCGGCCACCAGCTTTTCCTTTTCCTCCAGCAAAACAGCTTTTGCTTCACGGAATTCGTTCAGCGTAGCAATCATCGGGAACATGATGCGCAGGTTACCGTGTACACTTGCACGCAACAAAGCACGCAATTGAGTACGGAAAATATCCTGACGATCCAGACACAGACGAATCGCACGGAATCCGAGGAACGGATTCATTTCTTTTGGCAGATCCAGATAAGGAAGTTCTTTGTCGCCACCGATGTCCAACGTGCGGACTACAACCGGTTTGCCTTCCATTTTTTCCAGAACGGTTTTGTATGCTGTGTACTGTACTTCTTCAGATGGAAGCTTATCGCGTCCCATATACAAGAATTCTGTACGATACAAGCCGACGCCTTCACCACCGTTATCCAGAACACCGGCTACATCGTTAGGCGTACCGATATTGGCTGCCAATTCGACATGGACACCATCGACAGAAACTGTAGCTTCGCCGCGCAGCTTTCGCCACTCTTCGCGCTGCTTGTCGTATGCCACTTGTTTAGCACGGTATTCTGCAATGATCTCTTCAGACGGATTCACGAATACGTGTCCATCCAGACCATCAACGATAATCAAATCGCCGCTTTTAGCTTGGGACAATATATTTTTGGTTCCTACAACCGCAGGAATTTCAAGTGAGCGAGCCATGATCGCCGAGTGCGAAGTACGTCCGCCGATATTTGTTGCAAAGCCTTTAACAAATTCACGATTCAGCTGAGCTGTGTCGGAAGGTGTCAAATCTTCGGCAAGTACAATCGTCTCTTCGGCAATTTCTGCAGGGCTGACAAAATGAACACCAAGCAGATGATTGAGCACCCGTTTGGTTACATCACGCATGTCAGACGCGCGTTCTTGCAAATATGCACTTTTCATGTTTTCAAACATGGAAATAAACTGTGTAGCTACTTCATCCAAAGCATAGTCAGCATTAAGCTGCTCGTCTTTGATTTTAGCTTTTACTGGATCGATCAGTTCGGGATCATTCAGGATCAACAGGTGAGAAGCAAAGATTTCTGCTTTTTTCTCGCCCAGTTCCTTTAATGTTTTCTCCTTAATCGTTTCCAATTCAGTTTGAGATTCTGCCAAAGCCGCATCCAATCTTGCGATTTCAGCTTCAACATCGCCAACCGCGCGTCTCTCTACAGCGTAATTCGGATGCTCCAAAATAAACGCCCGGGCAATAGCAATGCCTGCCGAAGCGGCAATCCCGGAGATCTTAAGCATGAATTTCGCCCAGCCCTTCGTTAACGATTACATTTTCAAGAGCTTTCAAAGCTTCAGCAGCTTCAGCGCCTTCACAGATAATATTGATGGTATCACCTTGTTCCAGACCCAGAGACAGTACACCCAGAATGGATTTCAAAGTTACTTTTTTACCATTAGCTTCGGCAAAAGATTCAGCACCGCTGAATTTGTTAGCTGTATTTACCAGCGCAGTTGCAGGACGTGCATGGATACCATCTTCATCTGTAATTCTAAAAGTTGTTTGCATAGATTTGTTCCTCCCACTTTTCTAAAGATTATATTTGTTTACACGCAGTATAATACGTGCAGTGAAACCGGGCAATGATCAGACGGACTAAGCCGCCTAATCATTAAACCGAAACACATAGAGTTTATTTTATCGTAATTATACCATCTTCGCCAGCCTTCAATACTCCTGTTTTGTTTAAAGTTATCGAAGAACCTTCTGGAAGGTTGGTAAAAATGACAGGTGAAATGATGGATTTAGCGTTTGCTTTAACGTATTCCAGATCAATTTTCATGATTGGTTGACCGGCTGACACAAGATCGCCTTCGTTCACCAAAACGTCAAATCCTTGTCCTTTCAGCTTCACTGTGTTCACTCCGATATGAACAAGCACTTCTTTACCGCCATCGGATTGAATACCAACCGCATGCTTGCTTGGGAATACATTGAATACTTTACCATAAACAGGGGATACAATCGTTCCATCATTTGGCACGACTGCAAAACCGTCACCTGTCATACGCTCTGCAAATACCGGATCGGGAACGGTCGAAATATCAACCAGTTCGCCATTAACTGGCATTACGATATCTTCCACAATAATCGCTTGCTTTTGTTCTCCGGCTTCCTTTTCCTCTTGTGGAGCTGGTTGTGCCGGAGCAGGTGCAGGCGTACGTCCCGCCATGATATCAGCCATTTGAGTTTTAATCGTATCGGAACGTGTACCGAAAATCGCCTGTACGTTATTGCCGACTTCAAGAACACCCGATGCGCCAAGCTGTTTCAAACGAGCTTTGTCAACGTTCGATTTCTCATTAACCTCGATCCGAAGACGTGTAATACAAGCATCCAGATGCTTGATATTGGATGAACCACCGAAAGCGGCCAAAATGTTGTGTGGCAGATCATCACTGCTTCCGGTTGCAACGCCATCCACATTGTCTGTAGCTTCTTCACGACCTGGTGTTTTCAGGTTGAACTTCCGTATGATGAATCGGAATCCGAAGTAGTAAATTACCGCCAAAATCAGACCGACGATGATGACATACCACCAAGGCGTACGAGTTGGAATAATCCCGAAAATCAAGAAGTCAATAAATCCGCCCGAGAACGTCATGCCGATTTTAACATTCAAAATTTGCATGGTCATAAATGACAGACCCGCAAATATACAGTGAACTGCGAACAACAGTGGAGCAACGAACAGGAAGGAGAATTCCAGCGGCTCCGTAATCCCTGTCAAAAACGAAGTCAATGCTGCGGAACCCATAATACCTGCTACATATTTTTTGTGCTCAGGTCTTGCTTCATGGTACATCGCAAGCGCAGCAGCTGGCAGACCGAACATCATGAATGGGAATTTACCCACTTGGAACGTACTTGCTGTCAGGGCTACTCCGTCGCGAAGCTGGTTAAAGAAGATTTGCTGATCACCATGAATCGTTTGACCTGCTTTGTTAACATATTCGCCGAACTCAAACCAAAACGGTGAATACCAGATATGATGCAAGCCGAATGGAATAAGCGCACGTTCAATGACCCCAAAAATGAAAGCGGCCAGTGTCGGATTAGAATCAACCATGAAGTGAGATACGGTGTTCAGTCCGTGCTGTACAGGAGGCCATACAATGACCAACAGTAGTCCAACCAGCAACGAGGATAATGCCGTTGCAATCGGAACAAAGCGCTTGCCTGCGAAAAAGCCCAGATATGAAGGCAGCTCAATTTTGAAAAAGCGGTTGTACATAGACGCGGCCAGAATACCAATGATAATCCCGCCGAATACCCCTGTTTGAAGCGTTGGAATCCCCAATACATTGGCATAGCCAGGGATTTTTTGAGCAATCAGGCCTGGTGTGACACCAACAGCTGTTCCCAGTGTAATATTCATTACAAGGTAACCAATGATTGCGGCCAAACCTGCTACACCCTCACCGCCTGCCAGACCGACGGCTACGCCGACTGCAAACAACAATGCCAGATTATCAAAAACGATTTGTCCGGCATTCATCATGATCGTCGCAACTGATTGTACCCAGCCCGCATTTAATGCAGGAATGTACTGGAGAAAATCAGGGTTGACCAGCATGTTACCAATCCCCAATAAAAGTCCCGCAGCTGGCAAAATAGCTACAGGAAGCATCAAAGCTTTGCCGACACGCTGTAAAACGCCGAAAAGCTTTTTAAACATACGTTCCACTTCCTTCTCTAAAAAATTTAGAATGCAGAGGCAAAACAACAAAAAAGGCATGAGCCGATTTAAGTATGTTTGAATACAACCTTGGGATATAGCTTACCCCAGTAGGCTGTAAACAATCATAACTTAAAACAACTCATGCCTGATCGAATCAGTAACACGTTAAATGTTCAATTGTTGTCTTGCTCATTACAGAAGTGATTATAGCATCCTGCTAAAAGTGAGGCAATACTTTTTTTATTTCTCGGCTTTATCATGGTTACTCTTCCTGCTCTTTGCGTTGGGACAACCGCTGCAGATGCATCGTCAAATAGCTGACCTCAGCCGGATACACAGGCTTCCGGAGCCTTTTCTCCATAATTTTTGTGAGCTTCCAGGCCAGCATGTACATTTCCGGATACTCCTCATTCAAAAGCTTGTCCAAACGATAAATCTCCTGCACAATTTCACCCCGGCGCACACGTTCAATGGCAAATCTCAGATGAGTCAGCAGGCGGGAATAATCGAGGGACAGGAGAGGTATACGATAATCAAGAGTAGTCTCGACTACCTGAACCATATCGGCTATCAGACGTGAATCCTTCCTAACCTCGGAAATATGCTGGTTGGTCATGGCACTATAAATATGCAGTGCCACAAATCCGATCTCATCTTCTCCCAAATCCACGTTCATCTTTTCCCTGATTAAAGACACAGCCTGTTCGGCCATCTTGTATTCCTGGGGATAGATTTCCCTGGTTTCGTACAGAAACGGATTATGAATCGTAATCCCCTGTTTCTGACGGTTGATCGAAAAGGCGATGTGGTCGGTTAAAGCAATTAATATGTGCTCATTCAAAGGCTTCTTCGCTTGAAGCTGAACAAGATGAAGCACCTCACCGATGACCTCAATGAGCTTTTCATCCAGCTCAGGAAGCAATCGCTTGTATTGCTCCTGCTCTTCATGGCTTTTTAATATAAATAATTTTTCAACTGAATCCAACGTTATAAGATCGCCGGCTTTTCGATTGAAACCGATTCCTTTTCCAATCACGACAACCTCATCATGTTCGGGATGCATTCCTATAATCACATTGTTATTCAGCGCTTTCGCCACTTGTAGGCTGCTCACATCCGCACCTCTTTTTATCAGAACCTTGATCCTAAGAATTATAGCATGCTGCTCAGAGGAATCCACGTTAAAGTACCAAATATTCCGCTAAAGGTCAATAAAAAGAAAACGCTTTTCATCACAATAGCTGGGAAAAGCTGTGATGAAAAGCGGTCTTTTTGCTGCTGTTCAGGAGCAACTGCTCCCCGAAGACTTGAGGTTATTTTTGATCTGTTGTAGCTACCTCAACCGGGGCATGAATGTGCAGCTTATCAGCTTCTCCAGCAGATGGTACAGCATGAGGTCCATTTTTCCCAATGGTCAGTCCCTTAATTAACTGCTCCACATCGATACCGGATACACTCTTAAGCATCTCGGGAGCCGTGGACATCAGCTCTGTGACATAATTGCTGACACGTGCTGCTCCTTCTCCTTTGCCTGTATCAACCACCGTCAGTTTATCAATGGACGCTATCGGTTCAGCAATGCGGCCAGCCAGATCAGGCAGCATTTTCACGATAATATCGAGCACGGCTGCCTCTCCAAATTTCTGGAACGCCTCAGCCAGTTTCTCCTTGGCCTCCGCTTCTGCCAAACCACGCAAACGGATGACATCTGCGTCCGCCGTACCCTTCGCGCGTTCCGCGTCCGCTTCGGCTTGCCCGTTCAGGCGTTTTTGCTCAGCTGATGCTTTAGCCTGTGTCTCAATCGAGTATTGCAGCGATTCTGCCTCGCGCATTTTACGCGATTTGTCCGCTTCCGCAGCCTGCTCTACGGCATACCGATCGGCTTCCGCCTTCTTTTTCACTTCCGCATCATATTGCTTTTCACGAACCTGAATTTCCTTGGTTTGAAGATCAATTTCCCGCTCCTTGCGGACCAGTTCGACCTTCATCTGCTCCTCAACAGCAGTTTGCTTGGCACGAGCCTCCTGGATATGATAAGCCTGATCAGCGTCGGCCTTGGCTGTATCCTGCTCTTTCTTAAACGCAGCCACTTTCAGCTCCTTCTCCTTGGCTGCCTCGGCAATATTCGTGTCCCGCAGCAGCTCAGCCTTCTGGCCTTCCTGTTCTGCACGTGCCTTCTGAATCCGGGCATCCCGCACAGCCTCGGCTTCCGCAATTTCTGCATCCCGTTTTACAGCAGCAATTCTCGGCTTACCGAGCGCATCCAGATATCCATGTTTGTCACGTACATCCTTGATGGTGAATGACACAATTTGCAGCCCCATCTTTTTCAGATCGCGAGCAGCTACGCCCTGTACTTCCTGCGCGAATCGGTCCCGATTACGGTACACTTCCTCCACTGTCATCGAGCCGAGAATTGCACGCAAATGCCCTTCCAGCACTTCCTGGGCCTCTCCTTTGAGAGCCTCCAGGGGCTTCCCGATAAATTGTTCCGCTGCTGTCGCTACATCCTCAATGGCACTGCCGACCTTAATAATGGCTACACCGTCAGCAATCACCGGGACCCCTTGCTCCGTATATACTTCCGGTGTGGTTACGTCAAGTTTGTGGGACAAGAGAGAAATAAATTCAGATTGCTGAAAAATAGGCCAAATAAAGGCCCCGCCACCGCGCACAATTTTAATTTTGCGACCGGATTCATCCTCGGAAATATTTTTGCTTCCCAGAAAAGAACCCGTCACGATCATCCCTTCATCCGGTCCTACCGTTTTGTAGCGGGCCCAAAAAGCGATCCCTAATATGACAATAACGATGACAACAATCCCCGGGACCAGTATAACATCCTGCAAATTTGACACTCCCGTTCACGCTCCCTTCAAGTTAAGCGAATGCGCCGTCTATGTGTCCAGGTATGCTACGCGGACGACGCCCTCTGCGACCTCAACCACGACAATACGGGTCCCCGCAGCCAGCGGCTTGTGATCAAAGCTCGATGCCGTATGTATGGTGTTGCTTGCACCAAAGCGGATCATAACCTCCCCGTAACCAACCTCCGGTACCGGAATGGTGACCTCACCGATCCTGCCAGTCAGCTCACGCATAGAGAAGCCGCTGGATACCTCCGAGTTCGCCATCGGCTTGATAAACGCAAAAAACACGAGTACTCCAATGACAAATGCAACACAAAAAGCAAGCACAACGACCCAGCCCGTGCTTAGCCCTGTATATTTCGTCAATAGTACACCAGCCCCGCCAAAAGCAGTCATGGCTCCAAGCAAAACGACAGGTCTGAACCAATCAAGGCCCGGCAGCTCCAACGCCCCATCCAGCCAGCTTCCGAGTACATCCCCGATCAGTACACTGACCACCGTAAAGATAGCGCCCCCTGCCAATAACCACCAAAATATGGTTTCCATGCGACTCCTCCTTCCATGCACCTTTTCAGTCTGGTTTCCAGCCTATAACTATGTTTACGTATTCAACCTAAAAAAGTTTCAAAATTTTCCTCCTATACCTTACATGAAACCCAAAAAAAGCACGTCCCTACGTCAAATGACGTACAAACGTGCTTGAAGTGATCCGAAACCGAGTTACAGGGAAGCGTTGTAAATTGCCACTACATCTTCGCGATTGAGCTTGTTAAAGCCACCGAAAGCTCCAAATTTCACAGCTTTATCCGCCATAACATCGATTTTGGAAGCATCGATATCGTAATCTGCCAGACGGCTCGGCGCACCAATCGAGTTCCAGAAATCACGCAAGGCCTGAATACCTTCCAACGCTACTTCTTCATCACTCTTGCCTTCCGGGTTCACATGGAATACATTCACAGCCAGCTGCTTGAAGCGTTCAGGCTTCACATGCAGATTATGCTTCATCCAGTTCGGGAACAGAATAGCCAGTCCTCCGCCATGTGGAATATCATACACAGCAGACACAGCATGCTCAATATTATGAGTAGCCCAGTCACCTGTCAGCCCCATGTTCAGGAAGCCGTTCAACGCCATCGTACCACAATACATAATCGTTTCGCGCAACTCGTAGTTTTCCAGATCGTCAACCAGACCTGGAGCAGCATCAATAACCGTACGCAAAAGCGTTTCACACCAGCCCAGTTGAACCGGAGTATTGGATTCCAAATGGAAATAATGCTCCAGCGTATGTGACATCATATCCACAATTCCGTAAACGGTTTGATCTCGCGGCAGAGAGTACGTATTCACCGGATCAAGAATAGAAAACGCAGGGAACGCATATACGCTGCCCCATCCCAATTTCTCCTGTGTTTTTTCGTTCGTAATGACAGAACCTGCGTTCATTTCTGAACCGGTTGCTGCCATCGTCAGCACTGTACCTAATGGCAATGCCGCCTTTGCAGTCGCTTTACGCTCTGCAAAATCCCACATGTCGCCATCGTATTTCGCGCCGACAGCGATAGCTTTGGAACAATCCAGCACACTACCGCCACCCACAGCCAATACAAGATCGATTTGATGTGTTTTACACAATTCCACGCCTTTATGTACAGTGGACAAGCGAGGATTTGGTTCTACACCTGCCAGTTCCGTTACCTCTGCGCCAATTTCACCAAGCAAACTTATTACATTATCGTACAAACCGCTGCGCTTAATACTGCCACCGCCATATACAAGCAATACACGTTTACCATATTTGGGAACTTCACGCTTGAGAGCTTCCAATTGCCCTTTACCGAAGATCAATTGTGTCGGATTATAAAATTCAAATGCTTTCATCGCAAACGCTCGCCTCCAATATTTTCTAAAGTTTAATGTTAAGAAACTACTCTATTATAACCTTATCAGTTACAGGAAACAAATCAGCATTCTTTTCAGAAAAAAAACCACACCCCTAAAGGAGCATGGTTCCATGTCATATCTTGGGAGGGTTCTCGTAATGTATTATGCGTCGTACAATTGATTTTATTCTCCCAGGGTATATCCCAATTGTTGCATAAAACGGCCAAAGGCCTGCTGACCGGACGAATTCCGTTTATACACTCCTGCATGCTCCAGAATTTCGCTGAATTTCAGTCCAACTTCATTTTGCACGGTACGGACAGCCGTCTCCTTGTCAGACAAGCGACCAAATCGGGTGTTTAACTGATCAATCCAGTCTGCATGCTTGAACAGTGGATGTCCTTCCTCCTGTATGGCAGCAGCCAGCTCGTCGTTCCCGCACAAAATATCTGCAATTCCATCCAGCTCTTCCTTGAGCCGCCCCGGTAATATGGCAAGTCCCATCACTTCGATCAGGCCGATATTTTCCTTTTTGATGTGATGCATCTCACGGTGGGGATGAAAAATACCTTCCGGGTATTCATCACTTGTTCGGTTATTGCGCAGCACCAGATCCATCTGGAACCTTCCTTTAGCATCCCGGCGCACAATCGGCGTCACTGTGTTATGCGGAACCGTTTCCCCCTCCTGCTCTGTATGAGAGAGGACGTCGGCTGCAGGATCGTTGTAAGCTTTCCAGGCTTCGAAAGCAGCATTTCCTGCCTCCAACAGCTCCTCGGCATCCGCTGACGTAAAACGGATCACCGACATCGGCCAGTTCACGATGCCTGCCGTAACCTGCGGAAACGTTTTATTATGGTACACGCCGTCCACACCTGCTTTTTCAATCGGGAATGTATGGCGCCCGCCTTGAAAATGATCATGGGTCAGGATCGATCCCCCGACAATCGGCAGATCGGCATTAGAACCGATAAAATAATGCGGAAACGCTTTCGTAAAGGCCAGTAACCGCCGCAGCGTGTCCTTTGTCAGCTTCATTGGCACATGATCATGATGGAACACGATGCAATGCTCGTTGTAGTACACATAAGGTGAGTATTGAAAAAACCACGGCTCCCCGTTTAGTTCCAACGGAATAATGCGCAAATTTTGACGGGACGGATGATTTACTCTTCCGGCATATCCGACGTTTTCACGGCATAATTGACATTTAGGATACACGGGCGGTGGAAGAAGCTTCGCCATTGCAATTTCCTTTGGACTTTTTTCCGGCTTGGACAGGTTGATCGTAATTTCCATATCCCCGTAAGCTGTCGGCTGATTCCAGTACACATTGCTGGAAACCCGATCCATTCGAATGTAGTTTGAGTCGATACATAGCTGATAAAAAGCATCTGTCGCCGCCTCTATGCCACGTTCGGCCTCCGTTTGATGAAAGTCACGGACGACCTCGGAAGGTCTTGCCATCAGCAAGCCCATGATTTTGGAGTCGAGCAAATCACGGTACGTATCTGTGTTTTCGGGAATAAGTCCTGTGGCAAAACCATAATCAATCAATATATTGAGCACAGGCTGGAGAACTTCGGGGGCAGTAATGCCCCCTGCCTCCCCGCCTGAATAAGGCTCGGAAAACCCGAATTGCTCCAGCAGCAAATTACGGCTGTAATCTATATCTTGCGGACTGATCAAGCCCCGTTTTTGCGCGAATGCAACCAATTGCTCCACTGCATATAAAGCTGCTTGCTGCGCCGTTTCGTCGATGTCATGAGCCAGGTGCCGGTTCTGTTCCTCATCATGGCTCTTAGCTGCGAATTGACTTTCACTCATATGTCATCGTCTCCTGTCTATTCGTCGCCGTAGCCCTGAGGATGCGACTGGTGCCAGCCCCATGCTCCGCTAATAATATCCTCCAGCTTGGTCCGCTTCGGACTCCAGCCGAGCACGGAACGAGCCTTGTCAGAAGATGCAACCAATACCGCAGGATCACCCGCACGGCGTGGTTCTGTAACAACCGGAATGTCAAGCCCGGTAACCTTGCGGGCCGTCTCAATAACTTCCTTGACTGAGAAGCCCTGTCCATTGCCCAGATTGAACACATTGCTGTCATTTCCTTCGCGCAAGTAGTTGACTGCACGCATATGAGCATCTGCCAGATCGCTGACGTGAATATAATCACGGATACACGTCCCGTCAGGTGTCGCATAATCATCACCAAACACGGAAATGTGTGGACGCTGTTTCAGTGCTGTTTGGAGCACCAATGGGATCAGATGGCTTTCCGGGCGATGATCTTCACCGATCTTGCCGCTCTCATGTGCGCCAGCCGCGTTAAAATACCGCAAGGACACATATTTAATGCCCAATACTTTATCAAACCAGGACATCATGCGCTCCATCATCAGCTTCGTTTCGCCATACACGTTCGTCGGCTCTGTACGGTCGCCCTCTTCAATCGGCACTTTTTCCGGTTCGCCATAGGTTGCCGCAGTAGAAGAAAACACGATTCGGCGCACGCCAGCATCCTTCATAGCCTCCAGCAAGCTCAACGTGCCAAACACATTGTTGTCATAATATTTCCCAGGATTTTGCATACTTTCCCCAACCAGCGAGTTGGCTGCAAAATGGATAACCGCGTCGATGCTATTTTCGGAAAATAGTTTGGACAGCAGCTCTTTATCTCTCAAATCTCCTTCATACAGCCTTCCCCCAAGCAGCGCTGCCTTGTGCCCGGTCTGCAAATTGTCCAGCACAACCACTTCTTCCCCGCGATCCAACAGCTCTGCTACCGTATGTGAACCAATATATCCCGCTCCGCCTGTGACCAAAATCGCCATGTTATTCGTCCTCCTTCAGTTCTTTAACTCCGTCTCCCGCCTTACATACATAAAAGCTGGCCTCCAGCCCCGTCCGGGTCTGATAAGCTTCGCCGACTTCCTGTACAAAACGTTCCACATCATCTTCGTGAACCAGTGAAACCGTACAACCTCCAAATCCAGCTCCTGTCATACGCGCACCCAGTGTACCTGAAATGCGTCGTGCTTCCTCAACCATGACATCCAGCTCCGTACAGCTGACCTCATACAAATCGCGCAATGAATCATGCGAGGCGTTCATCAACTGTCCAAAAGCTGCGAGATCATTGGCCGCAAGCGCATCGACAGAGGCCAGCACACGCGCGTTTTCCTCTACCACATGCTGTGCCCGGCGGCGCACTGTTTCATCCGCTATGTGATGCTGTAGCACGCCGAAGCGGACCTCATCCAGCTGAGCAAGGTATTCCAATGTCGGCTCCTGCTGCTGTAAAATAGACAGCGCTTCGGCACATTGGCTGCGGCGCTCGTTATAAGCTGAATCCACCAAACCGCGGCGCTTGTTCGTGTTGCCGATCACCAGCTTATAGGCACCGGTGCGGAAGGGCACCTTACGGTACTCCAGCGTATCGCACATCAGCAGAATGGCATGATCAGCCGCTCCGTTCGCGACAGCGAACTGGTCCATAATACCGCAGTTGACACCAACGTAATTGTTTTCTGCCCGCTGGGACAACAAAGCAATTTCGACGGTATCTGTTGCTTGTTTTTCGATCGTGAGGAACGCATATCCCGTTACAACCTCAATGGAGGCAGAGGAGGATAATCCGGCACCATTCGGTATTTCTCCATGATAGAGCAGGTCGTATCCACTAGTCGGATAAACTTCCTTTTTAGCCAACTCCACCAGCACACCCACCGGATAGTCCACCCACTCATCGGTTTTGTTTTTACCTATCTCTCCGCGTGGAATAGAACCTTCATACGAAAGGTTTGTCGAAGCAAAATGAATCTCATCATCATTGCGCGCACGAAGGATCAGTGTCGTTCCGAATTCCAGCGCAGCCGGGAGTACATAGCCACCATTATAGTCGATATGCTCTCCAATCAGATTGACCCGCCCAGGTGCGTGAAATATCCGCAGCTCATGACTGCTTTCACCATATTTTTCAATAAAATGTTTCTTTAATTCAGCAGAGTTCATATCCACATCCACCTCATTCACGTTAGTAAAGGTTCCCTGACTTCCCTGTAAAAATCATAATCAGGTTGACATCTCTTATGAATTCAGTATAAATGAAAGCGCCACACAGTGTAATGCATCCATGTGTTGAAGCTATGGATAAATGTGACTTGGACATGTACAATGTAAGTATACCGCATTCGCTAAACTATTCACAAATGTAGGAAGGATGACCCTATTTTGCAAGCGCATTCATATAGTTATGCTGTCGCCTCTAATCCGGTGCTTTACGAAAATAGCCCGCTGCATGTGCTCTTTGCAGGGGAGAGCCAAACCAAATCCGGTCATGCCGTCGGGCCCAAGCTCTATGATTACTATCTGCTTCATTTTGTCGAATCGGGGAAAGGTATTTTCCGAACGGAACAGCACACATACCGGCTTGAAAAAAACGATTTTTTTCTGATCCACCCTGGTCAGCTTGTGAGCTATACCTCGGATGAAGAAGAACCGTGGCGCTATCGTTGGTCAGCATTTACCGGATACCTCACCGAGCAGGTGATACAGGAAGCAGGACTGCGCGTTCATCAGCCTGTCTTCCATGCCTCCGATCACAATCCCATTCCCGGTTATCTGGAGCAAATGCAATTGGCCTTCTACAGCAGAAAATCCAGCTCTCATCTTTCAGCACTCGGCTATTTGTATCTGATCATGGGAGAAGCAGGTAATCATCTGAGTGACTGGTCTGATCCGTCAGGAGCAGATTCGCAAATTCGACGCACAGTCAAGCAGATGGTTCAGTATATGTCCACTCAGTATGCACATCCCGTTTCCATTGAGCAAATGTCTGAAGGACTTGGGTATAACCGTGCGTACTTGTCACGGATATTCAAGAAGGAGACGGGCGTCTCCCCCGTGACCTATCTGCTCAAGCTGCGAATCGACAAATCACGTCAGTTGCTGCGTGAGCGTCCCGAGCTGTCCGTGGAGCAGGTAGCCGCCTCGGTTGGACTAACGGACGCTTTGTATTTTTCGCGTCAATTCAAGCGTTTCTGCGGTCAATCACCCACTGAGTATCGAAACAAGGTTAAGCAATATCCACAGCCTTAGGGATAGGCTTTACAGGCTGCATAAGCCTGCACACACTCAGCCCGACAATTGATCTTTTTGCAGCCAAGGTCACGGAGGATAGATTCAGCATGGTTCACAATATGACAAACAGCCCACATCCTTCAACGATGCGGGCTGTTACGTGTATAGTATTTTTTGACAGAATGAATGAAATCGATTATTGGGAAATATCTATTGGCCTTCAGGCTGTGCCTCTATCCTAATCCTGGGTGTTCCCCGCATGCAGAATGGAATCAATCCGATCCAGTTCCTCCTGTGAAAAGTCCAGATTGGACAAGGTGGCAACATTTTCTTCTATTTGGCTGGCACGGCTGGCTCCGATCAGGACGGAGGTCAGTCGTTCACCGCGCAGAGCCCAGGCCAACGAGAATTGAGCCAAACTTTGTCCGCGCGCAGCTGCCATTTGATTGAGAGCACGTACCTTGCGGAGTGTTTCAGGCGTCACATGGCTCTCATTCAAGAAGACTGACGTACTCGCCGCACGCGAATCTTCTGGAATGCCGTTCAAATATTTATTGGTCAGCAATCCCTGAGCCAGCGGGCAAAAGGCAATGCTGCCTATCCCGTTTTCGTCCAGTACATCCTGTAATCCGTTTTCAATCCAGCGGTCGAGCAGAGAATATTTCGGCTGATGAATCAGAAGTGGGGTTCCCAGCTCCTTCAAAATACGTGCAGCTTCTGCCGTTTGCTCCGCGCTGTAATTAGACACACCTACATACAGTGCTTTGCCGGAACGTACGATATGATCCAGCGCCTGCATCGTTTCTTCTAGCGGTGTATCAGGATCAAAGCGGTGAGAGTAGAAGATGTCGACATAGTCCAGCCCCATCCGCTTCAGGCTCTGATCCAGGCTGGAAATCAGATACTTGCGTGAACCCCAATCCCCATAAGGCCCCGGCCACATATAGTAGCCTGCTTTGGTTGAAATGACCATCTCATCCCGATAGGGTTTCAGATCACTAGCTAATACTTGTCCAAAAAATTCCTCTGCTGATCCTGCTGGAGGGCCGTAGTTATTGGCGAGGTCAAAATGCGTAATTCCCAAATCAAAGGATCGGGTGATCATGCTGCGGCCATTTTCCGCGTTGTTGATTCCGCCAAAATTGTGCCACAAGCCCAACGAAATGGCGGGCAATTTGAGGCCTGATCTCCCTGTGCGGTTATATTTCATGCTTTCATAACGATTATCGTCAGCCAAATAAACCATGCTATCCCTGCCTCTCTCGAAACATTCTTATGTCCGGTACAACAATACTATAGCGCTTTTATGCGACCGTTGACAAGAAAACGATTACAACCCTAATTGATCAGCGAGTTGTGCCATAACCTGTCCAATCGGGTCAGTGATAAGCAGGTCGGCCTTGTGATCATAGGAGGTGGGGTCGGTATTGAGCAGAACCGTATGCTTACCGTGGAAATAAGTGATCAGACCTGCCGCAGGATGCACGGTCAACGACGTTCCCCCAATTAACAGCAGATCGGCCTGCGAAATGGCCTGAACGGATCGAACAATGGTATCCTGATTCAGCTCCTCCTCATATAAAACAACATCCGGTTTGATAATTCCCCCGTCCACCGGACATTTGGGTACGACCTCAGAGCTGCTCATTACCTCATTCAGACTGTAAAAGCGCCCGCACTTCATGCAATGATTGCGATGCACCGAACCGTGAAGCTCAAGTACATTGACACTGCCTGCGGCCTGATGCAATCCGTCAATATTTTGTGTCACCACCGCTTTAAGTCGGCCTTGGCGTTCCAAGGACGCAAGAAAACGATGGCAGCCGTTCGGCTCCGCATCGGGATGCAGCATTTTGCTGCGATAGAAGCCGAAGAACACTTCAGGATGCTTGACAAAAAAAGAACGGCTCAGCATAACCTCCGGGGAATAAGGCAGTTTTTCCTCATTCTGATACAAGCCGGCCGCCGAACGAAAATCCGGAATACCGCTTTCCGTCGATGTCCCGGCTCCGCCGAAGAAAACGATATTTTGCGCATCCTGTATCCATTCAGCCAGCATTTTTACTTTGTCCATGTTTCACGCACCTCCAGTTCTTCATATGCGCGGATAACCATGTCCGCATCCAGCAAATGAGCCGAACGTTCGGGCTCCGGCGCAAATCCAATAGCCAGCCGCACTCCGGCACGCTTCCCCATCTGCATATCCCCGTTGCTGTCTCCGATGACAACTACATCTGATGGTGACAGTCCCAGTAAAGCGCAGGCTTTTTCAGCCATTTCTGGATCAGGCTTGCCGTATGTAACCCTATCGTGTCCAATGACCTCGTCAAAATAGGAGGTCAGCCCCATCCATTCCAAATGCTCCTGTGCGGCCTCTGTACTGTCAGAGGTCACAACCGCCAGCTTCACCCCGGCGCGGCGGCTTTGCTCCAGCAACGTCTGCAACCCCGGAAACACCTTCGCTGCCCGCTGTCTTCGAATATCAGTCATCGCTGTTTTATTAAAATCGCGGACAAGCCGCACAGCCTCATTCCACGGCACGCCAGCAGCATACAGCTGCCAAGCGAGTACGCCCGTACTTTCATCCACCGTTCCCATAGCCAACGGACCGGAAGGATCATAGCCGATCACGCGCCCCTCCCGGTCATGAATCGTGCCTAGAACGCTATCTTTTGCCACTGTAAAACCGGTACCCGACAAGGCAAGGTGCTGCTCCATCATATCCAGTATAGAACGAGCCCAAGGGCCCCACAACTGAATAAAATCCAGCAGCGTGCCATCCTTATCCAACAAAATGCCACGGCACGAATACCGCTCCCCCTGCACGATCAGCTCAGACATGCAGTATGCCTCCTTTACTGGTTTTTAGGAGCCCCATCCACCACACTCTCCTTCATCCAGTCCTGTAAAGCCGATACCGTCTGATTCCATTGCTCTACGGCACTAATTGTTGCCGCTTTATCGCCTTTTTGAGCTCCATAGCTGCCAAACTGGGCATGATTGCCTCCCTCAACTGTAAAATATAACGTATTGGCTGGCAAATAGGCTCTGCCACTCTGAACCTGATCCATATCGATAACTCCGTCATCACTTCCCAGGAGAGAAATGACCGGCAGATTCTTATCCTTTAAATTGCCTTTGCTGTCCGGGTAGGAGGCGAGGAAAAATACGCCCTTGACTTGATCGGCGTGTGCAGCAGCATAGCGGGCCGCCATCACACCACCCAACGAATGGCCTCCAATGACAAATGCTTCTTTCGGATAAGCCTTGAGCACTTCACCCGCTAAATCGGGGGAAGCCAGCGGCAAATTCAACGGCATTTTTGCAATGATCACATGATGGCCCTTTTCCGCCAGACGGCGTGCCAATGGCGCGTAACTTTCGGGCTTCACCAGCGCTCCCGGGTACAAAATGACTCCGGCACCGCTTCTTTTGGCGGGCTCAAAACCAACCCAATGCTCTTGTTCATTTACCTTCACAGCATCAGCGGCTTCTGCTAATGCAGCTGCAGCCTTCTCATCAGGCTGATAAGGTGTAAACACCTTCCATGCTCCCCAGCCTGCGATCAGCACAATGACAATCAGGATGCCGAGGAGGATTTTCCATATTTTCCGGGGACCGCGTGTCCCATATGAATGGTATGATCTTCTTGTACTTCTTCTCATTTTAAATGTTCCTTTCACCTTGCCTGCCTCGTGTTTCAGCTTTTGAATAACTTTGAATATGCAATGTGTAGCAAGTATTCACCAGTGTAACTATAGCCATGTTAGGGTAACACCGTTGTACATTCAGGGTCAAATCAGCAAATATTTCCTAGTGTTGGCCTATCTTTATCCGCTGTTCAAGCTTTCGCCACATAATAAGGACATGATAGCGCTTACCATTGTGAATTAAATCACAATGGTAGAGTCCAGAGTATCGTACCTTGTTCCTTGTAAAGAATTATTTTTTAAATAGTTTACACGGCTGACTGCCGTTCGGAGGGAAACACATGACGACAAGCCATGATATACAGGGGGAAAGCTTCTTTCTCAATTTGCGATTTATGTTGATCATATGTGTATTTGCGGGGAATGCTCTGGAGCCGCTAGCTAATTCATTTCATATCGCCCAGCAATGGTTCAGCTGGATATTTATGTTCCATATGCCGTTGTTTGTGCTCGTTACAGGCTATTTTGCCAAGTCCTCCCTGACGGGACCAGCAGGCCGTAAAGTTCTTCTACAGATTGGCATGCAATATCTTATTTTCCAATCGCTCTATTCTGTATTGGATGTTGCACTCTTTCACGTTCCACGTATCCATCATTCTTTTTTCGCACCTTACCTGCTGCTCTGGTTCCTTGCCAGCCATATCTGTTGGAGACTGTTGATGCTCGCTTTGCGGGGAGTGCCGCCTGTCTTGCAATTGGGCATATCCGTGCTACTGGGCATCCTTGTTGGATATCTCCCTGTGGAGGGTATATGGCTAAGCGTATGCAGAACCTTTGTTTATTTACCTTACTTTATAGCAGGGTATCATTTGAATTATGCGGACGTTCACCGCTTCTTTACAGCTCCAGTTCGAATCATCGCTGGTGCTGTATCCCTTCTGCTCATGGTGTTGGCGGGAACGTCGTATTTCGGCATCCCTGCAGGCTGGCTGTATGGCAGCATGACTTATGGTGAGCTGGGCCATACCGAATGGTACGCAGGGATTTACCGTATCGGCATGTATGGCGTTCAATTCATAGCCTCCATGGCGTTTTTAGGCTTAGTTCCAGCAATCACAGGACGTATCACCGAGATGGGTCGGCGGACATTATACGTCTTCTTGCTCCATGGCCTGATCGTCCGCACCGTTGTTGCGAAGGGAGTCTACGAATATATAGATACACCGGTGGAGATTATTTTAATCGTAGTGTGTGCAGCAGGTCTGTGCTGTTTGTTGACTATGCCCTGGGTTCGGATGGCAACACGGCCTCTGGTTGAGCCACAAGTAGATTGGATGCTTAAACCAGCTCCTTATCCTTTTAGACGATCTGCATAATTTTATTTAGCTGGAGCTCACCCGTTTTATAGCGGTGTGGGCTTTTTCACATTCACTTTTTGTCATTTCTCGAAATCCTCATATATGTAGAAAAATGCTCACATCTATGATAGACTCTTTAGAAAACATCTGCGCTCTTAACGGCGTCTATTCAGCGCCATATCATTTTTATACTTTGGGGGGAAACCAGCATCATGACAGCAAAGACGAAAATGCGTTCCGATATGATTAAAAAAGGCTTTGACCGCGCTCCTCACCGCAGCTTGCTGCGCGCAGCGGGCGTTAAGGAAGAAGATTTTGACAAACCGTTTATTGCGGTATGCAACTCGTATATTGACATTGTACCGGGTCACGTTCATTTGCAGGAATTCGGCAAAATTGTCAAACAGGCCATTCGTGACGCAGGCGGTGTACCTTTCGAATTCAACACCATCGGTGTAGATGACGGCATTGCCATGGGACATATTGGTATGCGTTATTCTCTGCCAAGCCGCGAAATTATCGCCGACTCTCTGGAAACCGTTGTTTCAGCGCACTGGTTTGACGGCATGGTGTGTATTCCTAACTGTGATAAAATTACCCCCGGCATGATGATGGGTGCATTGCGTGTTAACATTCCGACTATTTTCGTCAGCGGCGGCCCTATGAAAGCTGGTAAGGACAAAAATGGACGCTCTATCTCCCTGACCTCTGTCTTCGAGGGTGTAGGTGCATTCCAGGCGGGTAAGATTGACGACCAAAGCTTGCTTGAATTGGAACAATACGGCTGTCCAACCTGTGGCTCCTGCTCAGGAATGTTCACAGCCAATTCCATGAACTGTCTCGCTGAAGCGCTGGGTCTGGCTATGCCAGGTAACGGTACCATTCTCGCAGTGGCAGAAGAGCGTAAAGAATTCGTCAAACAATCTGCACACCAATTGATGGAATTGATCAAGCTGGATCTTAAGCCACGTGATATCGTAACTAAAGAAGCCATTGATAATGCATTTGCGTTGGACATGGCCATGGGCGGTTCCACCAATACGGTATTGCATACTTTGGCATTGGCTCATGAAGCTGAAGTGGATTACCCTATTGAACGTATTAATGAAGTCGCCAACCGCGTACCTCATTTGTCCAAATTGGCACCTGCTTCCGATTATCACATTGAGGATGTTCATAATGCAGGCGGCGTAAGCGCAGTGCTGAATGAACTGTTGAAGAAACCGGGCGCACTGCATGGCGACTGTATTACGGTAACCGGAAAAACTATTCGTGAAAACGTAGAAGGACAGGAAATTCTCGACACGAATGTCATCCACAAGCTGGACAACCCTTATTCCGAACGCGGCGGACTGGCTGTACTATTCGGTAATCTGGCACCACAGGGCTCCATTATTAAAGTCGGTGCAGTTGATCCTTCTGTTAAGGGGTATCACAAAGGTCCTGCCATCTGCTTTGATTCACAGGAAGATGCACTGGCTGGCATCGCCAACGGGAAAATCAAGGAAGGACACGTTGTTGTTATCCGTTATGAAGGTCCTAAGGGCGGACCGGGTATGCCTGAAATGCTGGCTCCAACCTCGCAAATCGTGGGCATGGGACTTGGTGCCAAGGTGGGTCTGATTACAGACGGACGCTTCTCTGGTGCATCTCGTGGTATCTCCATCGGCCATATTTCCCCTGAAGCCGCTGAGGGTGGTCCTATCGCTTTTGTTGAAGACGGCGATATTATTGAGCTGGATCTGAACAACCGTAAGATTGAGCTGCAAATTTCGGACGAAGAATTTGAACGTCGCCGTGCCCACTGGAAAGGCTTCGAGCCGAAGGTGAAGACTGGCTACCTGGCACGTTATTCCAAGCTGGTAACGAACGCAAGCAACGGCGGAATTATGAAAATCTAATGCTTGACTAATATATGTTTTATAAACAGTTAAAAAAGCCTCCCGCTCCCTGATAACAGAGGGTGGGAGGCTTTTCCAGTATTAGGTTGACTGCTCTGATCCTGTGTCCGCTGCTTGTGAAGCTCTAACTGCTGTTTAAATGGAGCTAGCCTCATCATTCACTTCGCCCTGGAGCACATGCGCAGCTCCCAGTTGATTGGTTTGACCAAGGGCCGAATCTGCCTGATATGCCTCCCCTTGGTGAAAACGGTCAAACAAAATATCAATTGGCATCACGATCATTTTAGGTACCATCACCTCTTTTTTTTCGTTCAACTGCTCGAGGCCCGAAGGATGGATGACACTAAATAACAGCTTTAAATATACGGTCGACGCTCCCTTGAACAGTCCTTTGGGTAGCTCTTGAATTTGAAATCCCAGCTTCTCTGGTCCGCGGTTAATCATACTTACTGCATAGACAGCCTTTACACCATTCATTCCAGAATCATGTACAAGCTGATGGGCAAGATCAGGAAGCTGCCGCTTCACGATTCGGATCAATTGAATAGCCAAATGCACCACAGACTTTGCTGTCGAGCCTAAATGAAACAACATTTTATTATCAAAATGAAGCTCGACGATCGGGTCTCCCTTTTTTAGCCACCTACCGTTCTCCATGTTTACATTCGGTCCATGATAGGTACGACGACGATAATAAAAAATCGTATCCTCCTTGCTTACGGGACGAAGCCGGAATAAAGCGTGGAATAGGCGCTCGTAGAGCAGCCATCCAAATACCAGCGTTTTTTTGAACCACCCCGTACCGGCCATCTCACTGGCAGCTGAAATAAGGACAGGCTGACCAAACAATGTATCCACCCGTACGCTGCGCAATTGCCGTTCTTGGGCGGCCAGCAGAAGCTTCTCTAGCGCGATTAGCATATTCTGAGGGGCCTCTTCGTCTGCTCCCAATGTCGTACCACAGTCATGGAGCAGCATCACCTCGCCACCCCTCAGCTTTTTGAGCATCCGCTCCGCCAACTGTTTTGCTCCAATGCTCGCCTTCCAATCCCCAAACATGGAGGACCATAATACAATTCGACGACCATTTGTTTTAGAAATATCAAAGAAGTTCACAATTCCCCATGGCGGACGGTAGAAGGTCGTTCCCTTTCCTGTTACCCGGCGAATGACTTCTTCTGTTTGGGCAATCTGCCTTCTGACAGTAACTGGCCGCATCAGCCAATTCGATTTATGCACATAATTATGAATCCCGATCAAATGACCTTCATCATGCATGCGTTTTAGAAGCTCGGGATGCTTTTCCGCATTGATGCCAACGACAAAAAAAGTAGCCTTGGCATCAAAACGCTTCAATAAATCCAGCAACTGCGGTGTATACACCGGATCAGGACCATCATCAAAGGTGAGCGCAAATTCCTGCTCGCTTTTGCCACGTCGAAACACTCTGAACCCAAAAATACGACTGACTAGCGCCGGAATAAAAGCATAAAAAGTTGAAATGTAAAACATCCATAACAGCAAAGTCTGCACGTTTTATCCCCACTTTTCTATTCTGTACTCCCAAGCTGGATTCCTGAGGAAAATTCACTTACTTATATATTATCATAAAGCGTAAGCATGCGGACATTTTGCTATTGCATGATCAGCATTGAAGTCCAATTTTAGTGTACAATAAATAAAAATCTTAAAGGAGTCGTTGTATACATATGCTTCCATTGTACAAAAAATATTGGCGTACCGTTTTTGATATCGGCCTGATTGTATTAACCGTGTATTTAATAATGTTTGTATCCAGCAAGCTGTATCAGCTGGCGGCACCAGTATTCCTATCGTTCGTCGTGTTCTGGTGCATTGAACCTGCAGCCCGTTATTTCCATCGCAAAGGGATGAAGAAGCCCTTCGCCTCCGCGCTCTCCGTGTTGCTGTTCATCATCCTTTTACTCGCTATTTTTTTCGGACTGGGTTTGATTCTGGTTACGCAATTTACAAAAGTCGCGCAAAACCTCCCACATTATACCCAGATTATCCAAACGGAATTCACGCGATTTCTTCATCTTTCTCAAGATAAAATTGCTGCTCTACCTTCGGGTGTTACCGAACGTGTGAATGAATATTTTGCGACTGCGACCACGATTGCTACCAAATGGGCACAGCTCGGATTATCCTTTTTCATACAATTTCTCAGCTCCTTCACTGTTTTTATGGGCAATTTTGCCGTTGCAATCATTTTAGCGTTCTTTTTAAGCATGGAAATTAATCTCTGGAAGGGAATTGCCCGTAGTAAAACTCCCAAGACACTAAAAACGGCTTACCTTTTTCTAAAAAACCACGTGCTTAAAGCGATCTCCGCCTTTCTGAAGGCTCAAGCCTTACTGGTAGGGATTACCTTTATCCTTGTATTTATAGGTTTACTCATTTTGCAAGTGGATAATGCCCTGTCATTGGCACTTGTGGCGGCGTTGTTTGATATTCTCCCCTTGCTGGGTGTGCCTGTTATTTTTATTCCGTGGGCAGTGTATTTGTTCATTACAGGGAATACCGGCTTGGCTATCGGGCTGCTTATTGTCATGGCTGTCGCGGTGATCGTCCGCCAACTGGCAGAGCCTAAAATCACTGGAAATTCTATCGGTGTCTCATCTGCCTATCTGATGCTTTCCTTTGCCATTATATCGTTATCCATTTTCGGATTGGCCGGATTAATCTTGTCTCCGATTCTGATTATTTTGCTCAAGGAATTGTGGCAGCAAGGCTATCTGCAACAATGGATTCGGTTTCCGACAGAAGAATTTGACGAGCCCCCGTTTATTGTCAAAATTCAGGAGGAGGACCGTGAGACTGCTCGTGGAGCCGAGGAGAATTGAGCCAGCAGATCCATCACCTGTCCGAACAGTGCAGTAGCCCGATTGGCAGAGTGCGTTGGAGCATTTTGCACCAGGACGGCAACAGCATAACGAGGTCGCTCTACTGGACCATAACCGATAAACCATTGGTGATTTATGGAACGGCCGTCCTTTAAGGCTTGGGCTGTACCCGATTTTCCAGCCAGATGCCATGATTTATCACGCAAGGATACGCCTGTACCGTGGGCCACGACTTTCTCCATCGCCTCGCGAAGCGTGCGGGCCGTGGAGGCATGAATCGGGTGGCTTCCCTGGGGTGCTGGTGAAGCATGAGCAGGTAGCTCTAGCATGGTGCCTCCATCTGCGTAGCTGATGCGATTCACAAGGCGTGGAGCATGGACCTGGCCGTCGTGCAGCAAGGTGACGATGAGATTGGCGGCTTGGAGGGGCGTGACCAGCACGTCGCGCTGACCGATCGCTGTCTGTACACGTACGCCCCGATCCGCCGCATTCGTATGGGAGCCGAATACGGCTCCCTTTTCCTCGTGATCCAGCGGTCTGAATTGCGGCAGCCCTGCAAGATTTCGCTCCTGCCAGCCCACGGTTCGGCTCAACCCCAGCGCAGAGGCCGTAGCCTGAATTTGCTCAGGCTTAAGCCGTTCGCCAAGATGAGCGAACACGATATTACAGGATACGGCAAGCCCCTCTTCCAGGTTCAGGGTGCCGTGTCCTTCTTTTTTCCAGCAAGTCAAACCGTACTTGCCATAGGTTCCATGACAATGGAACTGCTCCTTCGGTTGGACAACACCTGATTCAAGTGCAGCCGCAGCCGTAACCAGTTTAAAAATGGAACCGGGGGTTACCGCCTTGAGCGCGCGATTCGACCAGTCTGTTGTCTGCTGCGGATCGACACGAACGGGATTATAAAAAGGACGAGACACCATCGCCAGCACATCTGCATTACCGGCATCAAGTACAACCACTGCACCTTCTGCCAGGTGATTGGCTTCCGTCAGCTTTTCAAGCTGCTCCTGTAAGGAAAGATCAATAGTGGTCTGCACCTGTAGCGGATAGTGAGCATTGGCTGGAGCACTGACCCGCAGTGATACATGAGCCAGCGGGCGTCGATGCGCATCCACAAACCGGGAGACGAATGTTTTACCCACGCCACTCAGCAACGGCTCCAGCGTTCTTTCCAGCCCGGCTGCGCCGA
>NZ_JH601057.1:129373-206193 GCF_000245715.1 Paenibacillus sp. Aloe-11
CCAAGCCATTGCCTGCCAGTGGGGAGATCCGTATAGCGTTTCGCATAAGGAACAAACTCGATGAGTGAAGGGGCTAGCTTCAGCAGCTTGCCCGCTTCATTCGGCTTAATTTGTACGGGCTCTCCGCGCCCATCCCGCCATATTAGCGGTGATTGCAGACCTTTCCACTGTGTCAGCAGCTGCTTCTTGTTCGTCCGCCGCAGCCTGGCGAGCTCTTCGCCATGGAGAGCCGCTTTGCCGTCAACGTCGGGAAAAAGCACCGGTGCCCATACGACACCACCCGTCAATGGCTGTCCATATCGATCCGTGAGCTGTCCACGCCCAGAGTCGATAGCAATTCCCTCCTGACGCTGACGCACAGACATTTCCTTCAGCGAACGTCCCCCGTAAGCAGACATATGTATCCCCGCCGTCCCCTGAATCCAAGCCAGTCGGAATAGTAAAATTAGCAGCAGCACCGTCATCCCCAAGGCCATATATGCAATTCGACGTTTTTGCATGAAGCTGTTGCCACGCCTCGGCACACGCATCCTTCTTTCATCTTTTTCCAGTAGTATGTCCTGTAGCTAAAAAAGAAAACCCATTCCGCTTTTGAACACGGAAATGGGTTTCCTGCCATTATCATAAAATAAGCAATACATCATTTTGTTGCATTTACACCGTAAACCGCGAAAGCTGCTCCTTCAACTTCACGGATACGCCTTCCAGCTTATCAGACAAGCCTACCAGTTGATTACCGATATTTGCCTGCTCGTTGCTCAGGGAAGCGACTTCCTGCGAAGTGGCCGAGGATTGCTCAGCTACTGCACTTACATTGGTCATTGCCTCAGATAAAGTTGTCTGCGATTCACTCAATTCCTGAATGGATGAGGTGACCGTTCCCAATCGAAGCGCAAATTCTTCCATTTGCTGCTGCACCGATTGGAAAATGTCCGTCGTCACCTGCACGGCTCCCATCTGCTCACGGAACAGTGGATACACCTCGGATAATGCCTGCACCGTTTCATTCATCTCATTGATGATGTTGTTAATAATTCCTGAGGCCGTTTGAATGGCTTGACGTGATTGCTCAGCCAGCTGCCGAACCTCATTCGCCACCACCATAAAGCCGCGTCCGGCGGTTCCCGCCCGTGCCGCTTCAATCGTCGCATTCAGCGATAGAATATTCGTTTGCTTGGCAATATCCTGTAATACGTCCAGCACCTTAAAGACATCGGAAGTGGTCTGCTTCAGCTCATCTACCTTGCCTACCAGAGCATGCGTAGTTTCTTCTGTAACCCGCGTCTTGCTTAACAGGTTTTTCAGCTGAATCGTCCCTTTTTCACTGGATTGCTCAACCTCCCGTGCGGCCAAGCTCATTTCATGATTAGAAGCCATCACCACATCCATTTGCTGAGATATATTCCCGGTTAGTCCGCTGCCACGTTCAGCCTCGGTTGCCAAACTGGTGGAGCCATGAGCGATTTCCTCAGTTGCGGCTGCAATTTCCTTGGCTGAAATAGCCGTTTTCTTCGAGGCATCACTCAGTTCCGTCGCTGTATTCAGAACCTCCTGAGCCGACGCGTTCGTCTGCTCTACCAGCAATGTAATTTGCTCCATCATCATGTCAAAGCTGACAGACAACTGGCCAATTTCATCCTGAGCCTTGTAGTTCGTTCGGATTTGCAGGTTCCCTTTGGCACCTTCGACCATTAAATTTTTCAGATGGGTCAACGGACGCGCTACGAGGCGTACGATCCACAGGCCAATGAACAATGCAATGAGTGCAGCCACCGCAGCAAATATCCAGGTCGTCGTTAAAATCCCCCTAGCGTCTCTAACCAGCTCTGATACAGGTACTACACCCACGAGAATCCACTTGGAGGTTCCCAGCGTATTATGAACCGTAAGCACATTTTGTTCTTCCCCATTTGCTTCCTGCTCCATAAATTGAGTTCCTTCGATCCCTTCAAGCTTGGAAACGTAATCCAGCTTTTTCTTTCCTCCTGACAAGCTATCTATGTTGGAGCCTACAAATTCGCCCTTGTCTGTCACAAGGCTAATCATACTACCTGAGCCCAAATTAACACTTTTCAACTCGTCCTCCACCACACTGGACTTTAAATCCATAACCAGAACGTAGGTCCCTCCGAGCCCGGACATACTGTTCATGGAGCGTGCCAGACGAAAGGTCTTGCTTCCATTGTCATTCACCTGCGTAGGCAACCAAACAATTCCCTTGTTTTTCAGAATATCCTTAAACCACGCTTCCTGCCGTACATCCTTTTGTGTTCCGGTGCCCATCGCCGCCAAACTGGCTTCTTCCGGGTACAAGTACAATGAATCAATCGCTTTATTCGTAAAAGCAAGATTCGTTAACTTCTTGTTTACTTCACCCATAGCAACAAAAGATTCAAAAGAGTTCTTTTCTTGCTTTGCCGCCTTTTGCAGCTGATCACTTAATTCCGTATCAAAAAACACCTGTGTCGAGGTATCTTGAAAGCGTTCTAAAATAATATCAAGCTTTTCCGAGGTTTGCTGAACGGTTTGCTGATAAGCGGTAGCCGCATTTTGCTCAATCGTACTTTTTGCCCTGTAGTAAGAGATCATCCCCAAGCTGACCACAAATAACATAATTGCCGCAAAAAAGATCAGGAACAACTTCATTCCAACCGAACGGATCGGATTATAGTTTTTGACCAAATGCATGAAATCCTTACTGTACTTTTCCGGCTTAAGTAAACGCTTTAAATTATATGCGCTCTTACGGGTGGCTTTGGCTACCCAGGGAATAACTTTTGAGGATATCCCTTTATTCGCTGTAATGCCCTTCATGCCTTTCATGAGTTCTATTTTCTTCGGTTGCCTTTTTGAAGTCTTCCCTTCTTTTTTCCGAAAACCCATTCCTCTCACCTGCCGCCATATAATTAGTTTCCTGATCCACGTCATCCATTATGTATCTGTTATCTATATAACATCTATCGGAACTATTCGACGCGGAATGTAGCTTTCCTTTGAGGAATGACTAAATTTTGTGAAACTTTTTTCCTAGAAAGGTATTCAAAAAAAAGCCTCTCCAACCGATAGGAGAGACTTTTGAATCTTTTCACCCGCGACTTAGGGCCTATTCACTTCTTTTTACGCATCATATCAAAATACGATACAGGCTGATCTACCTTCATTTTAATCCGTTGAAGCGGGTGACGTGCAGCATCCAGCTCATTGCCTTCCTCATCCCAGATCGTTCCGACCTTTTGTTTAAAGAATGTTCCGTTCGGACCAAAAAATTCAATTTCATGATCCGGCTTAAAATGATTGCGCTGCTGAATCGTTGCGATGCCGCTCGCAGCATCATAATCCATGACCAATCCGGCAAAATCATAAGGTACTGCCTTCTCCTCCGGCTCATAAATATGATCCTCATGATCCGGTGTATCGTAGAAAAAGCCTGTATTCAGCGGACGATTGGCTGCCTTGTTAATTTCTTCAATCCATTCTGGCTTGAGCACATAATTTTCAGGATCAGCCATATAGGAATCAATCGCTTGACGATAGACATTCACGACCGTAGCCACATAGTGAATGGACTTCATGCGTCCTTCCACTTTAAAGCTGTCTACACCGACATCAATCAGATCGGGAATATTTTCAATCATGCACAGGTCCTTGGAACCCATTGAAAAAGCGTTATCGCCTTCTTCAAACAGCGGAAGCTGGTTAACGCCAAGCTGAAACTGTTTCAGCACATTGTTATCCTGCGCCTCTTCCTCAGATATCCACACCTCGCCCGGGCGGGCATCCTCGAACAGGTCGTATTTCCAGCGGCAGGACTGACAGCATCCCCCACGGTTGGAATCTCGGTCTGTAAAGTGATTGGACAGCACACAGCGACCGGAGAATGAAGAACACATCGCACCATGGACAAAAGCTTCGATCTCAATATCCACATGCTTTTTAATTTCTTCAATTTCTTCCAAGCTGGTCTCACGTCCCAAAACAACACGCGGCAATCCCTCATCCTTCCAGAACTTTACCGCTTGCCAGTTCAATGTGGACTGCTGTGTGCTCAAATGCACTTCCAATCCCGGAACAGCACGCAATGCCACAGATACAATGGCCGGATCAGCAACAATCACAGCATGAATGCCTACCTCGTACAGATTGCGCAGATATTCCTCGATCCCGGCAATATCTTCATTGTGAGCATAGATATTCGTCGCCACAAGCACCTTGGCACCGTACTTGTTGGCAAATTCTACACCTTCCCGCATTTCCTCAAAACTGAAATTGTCGGCGTTAGAACGCAGACCGTATTTCTGTCCACCAATATATACAGCATCCGCGCCATAGTGAACCGCAAACTTCAGCTTTTCCAGATTTCCGGCAGGAGCGAGCAGCTCCGGCTTATCCAGACGGTTCCGCTTGCCATTATATTTTCTCGTTTTGGTCAACGTTCCCATAACGTTCCCCCCTTGTGTGTTCATGTAATATTAATAAACCTGCTCTTTATAGAAAAATCCGAAGGATAGCTCCCGTTCAGGGTCTTGAAGACGGCGAACCTCGTCCAGCCAGCTTTCATCATATGCGTAAGCTTCCGGATCAGCTGTATAGGTGTCAATGGCTTTACGATAAGCACGAACAACTGCTGCATTGTAAGCCGTAGTTTTTAGCAGCCCTTCGATTTTAAAGCTGTGAACGCCTGCCTCCATCAGAATATGCAAATCCTCCATGATACAGAAATCGTCCGAGCTCATAATATGAGTCCCGTTCATATCCTCATAAATGGGGAACTTCTCTTCCTTCCGCTCGGCTTCAATCAGGAACAAGCCGCGCTTCCTGCCCAGATCGCCTTCTACCGGGCGTCCCTGATGCAGCATGTAGCTTTGTACAAGCTTACGCTTGGAATGATAAATATTGGTCATGCCATGTACCTGAACCTGTGCCTCCATGTTCAGCTTCGGAATCATTTCCGTAATTTCGTCCATACTGAGCTCACGGGCCAAAATAATGCGTGAGGCTCCCTTCTCCCCCCAGTAGTTAGCGGTTGCGTAATTGGTGGAAATCATTTCTCCGTTCCAAAACAGCTTCAAATGGGGGGCATACTCCTTTACCGCCATGAGTACCGACGGATCATTAAACTCAATGGCATCTATACCGCACCCAGCAAGTGTCTGCACATATTCGGGAATGAGCGGCAACAGCTCGTTCGTCATCAAATTTGTCATAGATACGTATACCTGTGCCGTATGCTTCCGTGCTTCTTCTACAACCTCACGGATTTGATCCGGTGTAAAATGTCCCGGTAGCCGCATGCCAAAGCGGTCATCTCCAATAAGCAATGCATTCGCTCCGGCCTTTAGCATTTGGCGGGCATCCTCCGGAGAGCTGGCGGTTACCAGCAGTTCGGGTTTGTAAGCCATGGGCTCACCTCCTATTTTGTCTTACGGTTACTTACCTGAATGTTATGCAAATGTTCTTTATATGTGGCGGCAAACAAATGTTCATGTGTTCCGTCTTTTTTGGTCACATAAAATAAATAATCCGTAGTTGCCGGCTGTAAGGCCGCCACTACTGATTTCAAACTCGGACTGGCAATTGGCCCTGGCGGAAGTCCCGGATGCAAATACGTATTATAAGGACTTTCTACAGCCAAATCCTTATAATACAGCCGTTCCTTCTGCTTATCCAGCATATATTGAACGGTGGCGTCAATTTCCAGCTTCTTGTCCTGTTTGAGTCGGTTATAAATGACTCCAGCCACTATAGGCCGTTCATCATCTACAACCACCTCGCGCTCCACCAAAGAAGCAACACTCAGCAGCTGATGCAGCGTTTCGCCCCGCTGCTTTAGCTTAGCCTCCAGGTCAGGTATGGTATTCAGACGTTTTTGCGTCTGCTCCAGCATCGCCTGAACAATATCCTTGGTTGTGCTGCCTTTTTTCAGCTCATAGGTTTCAGGGAAGAGATAGCCTTCCAGCGCATAGCGAAGCCCTGCCTGCTTCGGAATATCCCGCACCAGCGGGACATCAAAAGCAGACGGCTCGTTGGCCAACTGCAAAAATTGCTGCCGGTCCGCAAGTCCTTCTTTTTGCAGCTTATCAGCCATCTGTCTGATCGTATAACCTTCCGGTATTGTAAAACGAATCATTTCCTCTTTGACAACGTCCCCTGCCGATAGCTTGGCAATCAGCTGATCAAAGGTTATGCCAGGCTGCGCCTCATAATTCCCGGCCTGGAGTGCATTCCCTTGCTGTTTGAATTTTACATAAGCCTTAAACACAAGCGCATTACGTATAAGTCCCTTTTGTTCCAGTGTATCTGCAATAGCTGAGGTCCCTGTTCCCTTCACTACCGTAAATGCAACAGGCTGCGTTTTCGGCTGAACAGGCTGCATAGCACTCCAAATATAGAAAGCTGCTCCTCCTGCTATGATAACAAGCAGCAAAAACAGCGTGGTCATCCTCGTCCTTCGCTTCACATCCACTCACACTCCTTCACAGCCAAAAAGGGCGGACAGGTCCGCCCTTTCAGGTTTGATCTCCTCGTTATCCAGCCTTACAGCTCCGGCAGCGTACATTCATCGTACAGCTCGGAAATATCTTCCCATTCATCATCATCTTCGATGGTTGTGATGGAGACTTCGCCGTCTGTGGATGAGCTCACATGATATAGCTCATGCTCGCCTGCAGCAGCCCCAGGTCGACGTAATACAGCGTACCGTTGATTACCTACCTTGAACTCTGCTTCCAGCTCCATGCGTACCGCATGACCCTGTTCATCCTGCAACTCTACATCACCGTCGAATGCTTCCTTTAAATCAGAGGTCCAGCTTAGGTCTTCACGTGAATAGTTCGTCATTTCCCGTCTTCCTCGTCCTCTTCTTCCACAAATGTATTAAAGGTCTCTTCAACGATTTCCCACTCGGCATCGTCTTGGATCACATACAATTTAATATCATCGCCTTCTTCCTCATAACGGAAGGCGTAAACATCGGACTCATCAGCTTCAGGGTCCACTGGCGCAACCATCATGTACTTCGCTTCGGAACCGTCTACCTCAAACTTCATAATGACCTCGAACTCTTCTTCGTTGCCCTCGTCATCGGCAATATAAATAATTTCCGGCTCTTCTTCCATACCCACTTGATTTTCAGCCATTACGATATCCCCCTCACCTTGTACTGTGTGCGTCCAAATAGTTTTGCAAGATCAGGCTTGCTGCCAGCTTATCTACCACCTGCTTGCGTTTTTTTCGGCTGACGTCGGCTTCCAGAAGCGCACGCTCTGCCGAACGCGTCGTCAGCCGTTCATCCCAAAGGTGAACGGGTAATCCCAGCAACTCCTTGAGCCGGTTCGCAAACTCAATGCAAATCTCACCGCGTGGACCCACGGTTCCGTTCATATTTTTCGGCAAGCCTACAACCACCTCACCGATTTCATGGTCACGGATTAAATCTGCAATTTTACCGAACTCACTGTCGTCACCACGTCGTTCTATGACTTCCAATCCTTGGGCGGTCCAGCCGAAGGCATCACTTACGGCGACCCCAATTCGGCGGTCCCCGTAATCCAATCCCATTACTTTCATGCCTGTCTCCTAACGGTGCTTCGCCAGATAGAAACGAACCAACTCTTCAATCAATTCATCGCGTTCTTTTTTGCGTACCAGGCTTCTGGCATTATTATGCCGCGGCACATAAGCAGGATCACCTGATAACAAATACCCGACAATCTGATTGATTGGATTGTATTCCTTTTCTACCAAAGCATCATATACGGTCAACAAAATTTCCTGAGCAGAAGCTTCCTTCTCATCCGCCTTGACATTAAATTTGACCGTTTTGTCCATGGAATCCATTGTTGACACCTCGCTTCCACAAAACATGTGTACATGTTTATGCCAGCTTATTCTTATACATCATACCATAAGCAGAGCCTTTCAAGGAAATGTCTTAGCCCGTTTTTTTTCCAAAAATCCGCAAAAATGATCGAACTTTATCCTTGAGAAGCTGCCGCCACCAGTTCATGGGCACGTTGAAGCGCTTCGTCCAGCTTGCTGGCATCCTTGCCTCCAGCTTGTGCCATATCAGGACGTCCGCCGCCGCCGCCGCCGCATACGGCAGCAATTTCCTTCACGAGCTTGCCTGCATGAAGTCCTGCCTTCGTATGCTCTGCAGGTACAGCTACGACAAAATTGACTTTGTCATCCATCGCAGCGCCGAGCACCAGCACAGCAGCCGGAAGCTTCCCTTTCAACTCATCGGCAATGGCACGCAAAGCGTCCATACTGGAAGCCTGTACGCGTGCAGCGAGCAGTTGTACTCCACCGACTTGCACCACCTGATCCGTCAGTTGACCTGCCTCAATAGCGCTCAGCTTGCTTTGCAGTGATTCATTTTCACGACTAAGGTCTTTAATGTGCTGCTGCAGGGACTCGATGCGCTTCGGCACCTCGGACAGCTTGGATTTAACCAGCCCGGCCGATACCTTCAACAGCTCCAATTGTCCTTCCATATATTCAAAGCCAACACGCCCGGTTACCGCTTCAATACGACGCACACCTGATCCGATACCACTCTCGCTGACAAGCTTGAACAGTCCGATTTGCGAGGTGTTGCTGACATGACAGCCACCGCACAGCTCGATGCTGTAATCGCCTATTTTAACGACTCTTACGATATCTCCGTATTTTTCACCGAACAGCGCCATCGCTCCCAGTGCCTTGGCTTCATCAATCGGTTTCAGTTCAATATTCACATCCAGCTGGCTCCAGATCGCACGGTTTACCCGCAACTCAATATCCGCCAGCTCTTCCGCTGTAATGCTTCCGAAATGGGAGAAGTCAAAACGTAGTCGCCCAGGCTCTACCAAAGAACCTGCCTGATTGACATGGTCACCCAGTACTTCTTTAAGCGCTTTGTGCAGCAAATGTGTAGCCGTATGGTTTTTCTCAATTTCTCCACGCGAGGCTTGGTCTACTTCTGCTTTCACCGTATCGCCAACGTTCAGCTCACCGGCCTCTACAACGACCTGATGCACATGCTGGCCTTGTGGTGCCTTGAACAGTCCTTCGACCTTCGCAGTCACCGTACCTCCACGCAGCAAGCCATGGTCACTGACTTGTCCGCCGCTTTCAGCATAAAAAGGAGTCACATCCAGCACGACCTGGCAAGTTTGTCCTTCACTAACACTGTCCACCAGCACATCCTCATATACAATCGCCACAATTTTAGACTCAGTTACGAGGTCATTATATCCAACAAATTCACTTTTAACCGCCAAGTCGGACAAAGCTCCGCCCTGAATCTTCATGCTGGCATTGTCCTGATGAGCGTCACGCGCGCGTTTGCGTTGCTCCTGCATCGCTTCATCGAAGCCCTCACGGTCGACTTTCAAGCCCTGCTCATCCGCATAATCCTCGGTGAGGTCAAATGGGAACCCGTACGTATCGTACAGTTTGAATGCGTCTGCTCCGCTAATCATATCGCGGCCTTCCGCCTTCGCCTGAGCGCTGATGTCAGCCAAAATAGCCAATCCATCTGTCAGTGTTTCGTGGAAGCGTTCCTCTTCTGTTTTGATCACCTTGATGATGAAATCACGCTTGTCCACCACTTCAGGGTAGTACACACCCATGATATTCCCAACCGTTTCCACCAGTTCAAACATAAACGGACGGTTCATACCGAGCATTTTTCCGTATCGCACAGCCCGGCGCAGCAAGCGGCGAATAACATAGCCCCGTCCCTCGTTGGAAGGCAGTACGCCATCGCCAATCGCAAAAGCTACGGTACGAACATGGTCGGCAATGACTTTGAGAGCCACGTCGCTGTCCACATTTTCGTTATATTTAACTCCTGCCATTGCAGCTGTTTTCTGAATGAGCGGCTGGAAAATATCTGTGTCAAAATTGGAATCCACATTTTGCAAAATGGATGCAAAACGCTCCAAGCCGGCTCCTGTATCAATATTTTTGTTTGGAAGCGGCGTATAGCTGCCGTCTTTGTTATGGTTGAATTGTGAGAATACGAGATTCCATACTTCCAGGTATCGCTCATTCTCTCCGCCCGGATACATTTCAGGGTCTGTCATATCGCTGCCGTAGGCCTCGCCACGGTCATAAAAGATTTCCGTACATGGTCCGCAAGGGCCCTCGCCGATATCCCAGAAGTTGTCTTCCAATTTGATAATGCGTTCAGCAGGAAGGCCGATTTTTTCGTTCCACAGCTTGTACGCTTCTTCATCTTCCGGATATACGGTAACAGCCAAACGCTCTGGATCAAAGCCAATCCATTTCGGATCAGTCAGAAACTCCCATGCCCACGTAATGGCCTCTTCCTTAAAGTAGTCGCCAATGGAAAAGTTGCCGAGCATTTCGAAAAAAGTGTGGTGACGGCGCGTTTTGCCGACATTTTCAATGTCATTCGTACGAATGCATTTTTGTGAATTGGCGATACGTGGATTTTCAGGCTTCACACGTCCGTCAAAATAAGGCTTGAGCGGCGCCATGCCCGCATTAATCCACAGCAGGGAAGGATCTTTATGAGGAACAAGCGGTGCGCTTGGTTCAATCACATGTCCCTTGCTTTCAAAAAACTCCAGCCATTTGGAGCGGATTTCACTAGCTTTCATATAAGTAGCCTCCTAGTTATGGTGTCACTTGTTCTTGGCACAGGCCATAAAAAAACAGAAAAACGCCCCTGAACGGATCAGGGACGATTGTATCGCGGTACCACCCTGGTTATCGCCGTCCCCTCTGTACGAAATGCCACATGTGCAAGCTGCACACCCAGGCATCTGTTTAACGGACGAGCGATCGCCTTGTTTTCACTGGTAACGGGAGCATCCCGGCGGGTTCAGCCCGCACTCCGAAATGAGCTTTCCCTACTGGATAAACACATTTAAACATACTCAATTCAGTATATCCGTGTCATTTAGCCGTGTCAACGCGATTTCAGACAGGATGCATTAGGAAAACATACAAAATCAGATCGGTTTACGCTTCACATAATAAGCAAAAAAATGCTGAAGCGCTACCTTTAATACGGCCATCACCGGAACTGCCAAAATCAAGCCGGTAATTCCCGCTATTTCTCCACCCACCAACAGGGCGAATATGATGGATATCGGATGCAGATGCAGGGTTCGTCCGACTACTTGAGGGGAAATTACATTACTTTCCAGTATTTGAATACAGGTGTTCACGGCCACGACCAACAGCACCATTTTGAAGGAAACCGTAGAAGCCATCACTACCGCCGGAGCAGCCCCCAAAAAAGGGCCCAAATACGGAACAATATTAAAAATCGCCACCACACCTGCCAGCAACAGCGCATAAGGCATACCAACCAGCATATATCCGATATAAGCCATTACGCCGATAATGACGCATACCAGCAGCTGTCCTCTGACATAGTTGCCAAGTGCCTGATCAATTTCCTTAAGCACCGTTACAATCGCCTTACGGCGAGAACGCGGGAGATAAGATACAATCGTCCGCTCGAATACTTCAAAATCCTTTAAAATATAAAAAATGAGAAATGGCACAATGAATACATTGAACAGCATGTTGATCATGCTACCAATGTTATCCATAAAGTTGGAAATCCCCGTAGCCATGCGGTTTTCCAGTTGGAAAAACCATTGGTTCATCCCCGTTCGCACCCCTTGGGGCAAAATGCCGCTATCCATATTCGACATTAATCCCTGTGCATGCATGGTCAGTTCAGGCAAATGCTCATTCAGCTCATCCAGTTGTTCAATAAACATCGGGATCAGATTCATCAAAATGACAATAAGGCTGGCCAAAAATACAGCATAGATAAGCAGCACGGCTACACTTCGAGGCACCTTGCGACCGCCCAGCATACTGACAATAGGATTGAGAACATAGGAAATGATCATCGCTACCGCAAACGGAGCAATGATTGTTTTCAGAAAATCATACAGATTCAAAAACAAAGGTCGCAGCAGCCAGATAAAATATAGAATGACAAGTCCCAGCAGCGTCCATATTCCGTACCGGAACAGTCTACTTTTCGTTAATTGCTCCATATTGTGCCCCCTTACCGGACTAGCCTTCTTTAAGTATATGCCTGTATCTTTACTTTAATCCTTCCTTTGAATTCTGGCGTTTACCATTAATATCCATTGTAAAAAAATGATGAAAACGGATGAAATTAATTAACAAAGTCATTCCATCTGTCGATATAAGTACAAAGAACTATTTTAAGCTTTCATATTTCTGAATCATCGGAGGTCGTTACATGAACTTGAAAATGAAACTTATTCTCCTTTTTACTTGCATTGTTGTCGTTGCGGCTGGACCTTTGTCTGTCATTAGCATGACAAGCATTAAAAATCAAGCTAACCGTGACATCCAAGAGCTTATGAGCAGCAAAGCCTCCGAAACTGTCAACCAGCTCGACGGGTGGACGCGCGGGAACGCCCAAATTATCGAAACGCTGGCTGCCGAATTGCAATCAGCTGATATACCATCAGATGTCAAATTAGTTTCCCTGAAAGCGGCCTTTCAAAATTATAAGGATCAAAGTATCGCTAACATTTATGCTGGACTTGAGGATGGAACCTACTGGGATGGCTCCGGCTGGTTTGAAGCAGGCTATGATCCTCGTGCCCGTCCGTGGTACAAGGATGCCAAAGCCAAAGGGGAAATATATTATTCCTCCCCATATATTGATGCGGCCAGCACCGATTTCACCATCTCGATTGCGAAGCCACTCAAGGATTCCAACGGCTCCATCACGGGGGTTGTCAGTGAAGATATTTTGTTAAACGATATGACCAAAATCATTAAAGACATAAACCTGAACGGATTAGGCTATGCATTTCTGATTGACCAAAACGGAGTCGTGGTCGCACATCCAGACAGCAAGCTGGCTGGTAAAAATCTCAAGGATACGCCCGAGCTAGGTTCGTCAACTGCAGCCCTGCTGAGCGCCACTTCGGGAAAAACAGACTACAGCTACAATGGCAGTGAGCGCCAGCTTTATTTTAAAAAGATGCCCAGCACAGGCTGGATTGTAGGATTGTCTATTTCAAAAGATATTGCTTTTCAGGAGTACTACTCCACTCGTAACCAACTGTTGATTACTGTTGCTATTATCTTCGTCGTTGCCATGCTGCTGGCGATCTGGGCGGCAAACAGCTTTATCAAGCCGATTCGGAAGCTTCAAGTGAACGTCAAACGGGTAGCTGAAGGGGATATGACAACACGAGTGGATATTAAGGGTAAGGATGAAATCGCCAGCCTGGGTGCAGATTTTAATATCATGTCTGATAACCTCTCTAACCTCCTGCGCAAGGTAGCAGATACAGCCGCCGATGTCAGCTCAGCTTCGCATGATATGCACCAGCATGCCAAAGATACGGGAACCATCGCGTCACAAATCGCCAGTGCAGTTCAAGAGCTTGCTCAAGGAGCGAGCGATCAGGCTGAGGCCGTGTATTCCGGCTCTGAGAAGCTGACTCACATGACAGACTCTATCAACCTGATTGGGGAAAGTGTCAAACGGACTCAAACTGCGGTGTTCGAGACAGATTCTGCCGTGGTGGCAGGGTATGAAACAGCAGAGCGTCAAGCGAAGCTGGCAGCAGAGTCCAGACAAACGACGACTGCGGCAGGAGAAGCGGTAGATTCACTCACTCTAAAAACTCAGGATATCGAGCGTCTGGCCGGTGCCATCCACGATATCGCTGCCCAAACAAACCTGCTGGCCCTCAATGCGTCCATCGAAGCAGCAAGAGCCGGGGAACACGGACGAGGTTTTGCCGTCGTCGCAGGGGAAGTGCGGAAGCTGGCTGAACAAGCGGGCAGTTCCAGTGACAGTATCATGAATAAGCTGGAAGAAATCAAAATTGCAGGACTACGAAGCACGGAGGAAATGAAAAAGGCTCTTACTGTAACTGCTGAACAGGAGCAGGCAGCCACCGCAACGAGACAGGCGTTTGAATCCATCCGCGGAGCTTCTCAGCATATGCTTACCCAAATTGGGGACGTTTCCGCCGCGACGGATCAACTCCGCGTGAATGCCGGACATATTTCCGACGTTATCTCCAGCGTGGTCGCCGTCTCTGAACAAAGTGCAGCTTCTACCGAGGAAGTCGCTTCCTCCGTGCAAGAACAAGGCCATGCCATGAACAACATTGCCGACCTTTCCGCCAAACTCGATTCGCACGCGGATCTTCTACTGGAAGAGGTCAAACGCTTTAAACTGTAAGCATTGATGTCTTCGCAGAACCGTGCAAACAAAAGAGGGTGACTCCCAGGCCAATACAGCCACCGGGGGTCACCCTCTTCGTTATTTTTATCAAGCCATATCTACCCATTGAGTCATATTTCAAGCAATGGGTTAGAAAACACTCCATAGTAGACAGCCTGTCCGCTCCGTGCGTAAAGCTTAAGAAGAAGCGTGGATCTGCGGCAAGTCCTGTTGCACCATTTCATCTCCGAAGAACAGGTCATCCAACGAACTAAGCGTTCCATCCTCTTCTACCTGGTAGACGGACATTTTCTCACCATTCACCTGAAGTTCGATAAAGCATCCCCAGCAATAAAATTGATGGGAGCCGATTTTGCCGATATCTTTCGAATTACAATTCGGACATCTCAATAAACTCACCCTATCCATTAACAGAATATATGGCTTTTTCCAGACGCTGCTCGCTTAACGGGGGCACCATGACAGCATTTTCCCCGATGGACATATCTTCGGTGCAGGGCAGCCATTTCCGCCCTTCTATAATATCCGATACAAAACCATCGCTGATTTCCAAGCCTATTATGTTATTGCCCATTTCCTGATCGAAATAAACATCCGAAATGTGTCCGAGCATAAGCCCTTCCTCTGTCAGCACAGATAAATCCTTCAGTTTACCAGGTCCAAGCAAGTACGTATGTTGTATCTCACGAGCCTCCGTTTTACGTACCGCCTGCTGATTACGGATCATGATCGCATCTTCACCATACGCAACGATGTCATCCCAAGCAACGACCTTCACTTGAGAAGAAAAAAGGCCTTTGCCTTCCAGCTCGATCCCCGTAATTCTCCAATCAGCAGTCACCATAAAATCATGTATTTTACCAATCTGCTTTCCGTTCTCCACATCAAAAACGGTAAGCCCGATCATATCCTGAAGCTTCATATATAGGGTACCTCCTCATTCTGCAAATCCGAACGAAGGTGCGGTCCTTTTCGTACATGCCTGTCAGACCTTGCTTCCGTTCATGTAATGAAATGGAAAACCGCCCTCCCTTCTTATTAAAATGCGGAGAAAACCCTAGTACCTAGTACGCAGCCGCTTCCATATGGTTTCAATTTTCTTGGCCGTGTATTCCATTTCTTCCGTAGTATTACCCAAACCGAAGCTAAAACGAATCGCTGATTTCAAAACATCTTCAGGAAGGTTCATCGCCTGCAGTACATGCGACAGCTCCAGAGACCCGGAAGTGCAGGCTGAGCCGCTGGCCGCTGCAATGCCTTCCATATCGAGATTCATCAGCATGGTTTCCGTACCAATGTCCGGGAAGCTAATATTCAGGACATTCGGTAAAGAATGCTCTGGATCACCATTGATCACAAAAGCATCGCTTCCCAAAGTGTCTCCCAATGCTTTCAGCAAGGTTTGACGAAGCGTTGTATCGTACGCCGATCGTTCCTCTATGGAAGCACTGGCGAGCGTTGCGGCTTTTGCCAGACCGGCAATTCCCGCGATGTTTTCGGTACCGGCACGGCGTTTCTTCTCCTGGAGTCCTCCATGCATTAGCGGCTGGATGCGTGTACCCTGACGGATATACAAAGCCCCCATCCCCTGTGGACCGTTAATCTTATGACCAGATACGCTAAGCAAATCAATCGGAAGGCTCTGGCAGTCTATCTGAATATGACCAAAAGCTTGAACCGCATCTACATGGAATACAATGCCGTGTTCTCTCGCAATCTGTCCTACTTCATGGATGGGCTGGATGACGCCTATCTCATTGTTGGCATACATCATGCTGATCAAAAACGTATCCGGCCGTATGGCAGCCTCTACATCCGCAGGGTTGACACGTCCAAAGCCGTTGACCGGAACGTAGGTTACCTCATAGCCTGCTTTTTCAAGCTCGTCGCAAGCATGAAGCACCGCATGATGCTCAGTCGTGGTCGTAATGATATGGCCGGAAGTACGTCCATCTGCCGTAGCCGTCCCGAACAGGGCCAGATTATCGCTTTCTGTCCCTCCACTTGTAAATACGATTTCTTCAGGCTTGCAGCCCAAAGAGGCCGCAACGGCATCCCGCGCAGCACTGACGGTGCGCTTGGCATCCCGGCCAAAGGCATGAACGCTTGAAGCGTTGCCGAATTGGCCGGTCATGATGTCCATCATAGTCTGCGCAACCTCAGGATGCAAAGGAGTCGATGCGGCATGATCCAGATAAATTCTGTTCATGTTAATCCCACCTCAAATATAGAACATATAATTATCAAACTCATCATGTTCCTGGTATGTGATCAAGTCCTTCAGCGTTGTGGAATCCAGCACTTCTGCAATGCTGTCACGAATTCGCAGCCAGAGCTGGCGTTTGGCCGGATCGTCTTCTTCCGTGAAATCGACTGGTGAAATCGGACCCTCCAATACACGAATGATGTCTCCCGCTGTTACTCCTGCCGGTTCACTGGCAAGAATATAACCGCCGTAAGCACCACGGATACTTTTTACCAAACCTGCATTACGCAAAGGTGCAATAAGCTGCTCCAGATAATGCTCGGAGAGCTGATTTTTTTCGGCAATACTTTTCAAAGAAGTTGGACCTTCGCCAAACTTGGCAGCAAGCTCCATCATAATGGTCAGGCCATAGCGGCCTTTCGTTGATATTTTCAATTGTGCCACCTCACTTATAGTAACAATTCCGTTAAACACGCGGAATAATTGGTGTTGTAAACCTCTCTATTCCGATCCTAACCCTCAGCTTATGTTAACATATTAGGGCAGGTAAAGGGAAACATTACAGATACAATCTTAAAAAAAGTTGTTTTCGAGCGATTTGGAACGGCTTTAGCCCGTTTTATGTAGCTTTCTCCTATCATTCGCCTTGTCGTTTAATCGTCCAAACATCGTAACTCATTATCGTTTATGTTACAATAGGTGGGTTCTACAACAATAATGAAAGAATTGGGTGATGACCATGGCAAAAGCCAATCATGAAACCCGTGTCGTCGTCGGGATGTCCGGTGGCGTCGACTCATCCGTTACCGCGCTGCTGCTAAAGGAGCAGGGCTATGACGTAATCGGCATCTTCATGAAAAATTGGGATGACACGGATGAATTTGGCCGTTGTACGGCTGAAGAGGATGCAGAGGATGTGCGCCGCGTCTGTGAACAGATCGACATTCCTTACTATACCGTCAATTTTGAAAAAGAATACTTTGATAAAGTATTCTCCTATTTTCTTGATGAATATAAAGCTGGACGCACACCTAACCCGGATGTCATGTGCAACCGTGAAATTAAATTCGGTGAGTTTCTCAATAAAGCGCTGGATTTGGGAGCAGATTATGTTGCTACTGGGCATTATGCACGGGTTGTGGAAGAAGACGGCCGCTTTACTTTGCTGCGCGGTGTGGATAGCAACAAGGATCAGACCTATTTCCTGAATGCGTTAAGTCAAAAGCAGCTGTCCCGGGCCATGTTCCCGATCGGTCATTTGCCAAAGCCGGAAGTTCGCAAAATCGCAGAATCCGCGGGATTATATACAGCCAAGAAGAAAGACAGCACGGGCGTTTGCTTTATCGGCGAACGTAATTTTAAGGAGTTTCTGAGTGGATATCTGCCTGCAAAAGGTGGAGACATGGTGGATATCGCTACTGGTGAAGTCAAAGGACGCCACGATGGGCTGATGTACTATACACTGGGTCAACGGCAAGGCTTGGGCATCGGCGGCTCAGGTTCAGGCGAACCATGGTTCGTAGCCGATAAGGATCTGGAGAAAAATATTTTGTATGTGGTACAGGGTGATCGTCACCATAGCTTGTATTCTACCGGCCTGATTGCAACAGATGTGAATTGGATTGAAGGCGCAGATGCACGTCCATCCGGGGAATTCCGTTGTACAGCCAAGTTCCGTTACCGCCAGCCTGACCAGCAAGTAACCTTGCGATGGCTTGAGAATGGAACTGTACACGTCGTATTCGATGTACATCAAAAGGCCATTACCCCTGGACAAGCTGTTGTATTTTATGATGGGGAACGATGTCTGGGTGGCGGAACCATTGATAAGGTTGAGAAACTCCAGCCTGAAATGGTTTAAATGAATGCCCGTTTGACGTGGCCTAAATGCTTAAATAAAGGGCGTATAATTTCTAATTAAACGGCGACCTCTTCCCGTAATTCAATCGGGAAGAGGTCGCCGAGTTTAACGGACCCATTCAGGAGATCTGCCGAGTATTTGGAGTTTCCAGGAGTGGATATTACGCTTATTTTGAAACGTAAATCTCTGGAACGAGATGCTCCAGCCAAGAAGCTCACCCTTCGGGCATATCGACGTTATGAGGGCAAGTATGGCTATCGCCAACTTCAGCTCTTTTTGCAGCAGGACGATGGAGTTTGGATGAACCACAAGAAGGTGCTACGTCTGATGCAAGAGCTCGGTATTCAGTCCAGAGTTCGCTGGAAACGTCGCTATTGAATCAGCTTATAGCCTAGGTGTTTTTTTCAATGTCCATTAACTCATTGTTTATATTATTTTGGAACTATTGGTAACAATAAATGTGAAGGATGCTCTCCATCACGATATATTTTATGATACACCGTCTTACTTTGGCATATATGATATGGTATGCATTCAACATTAGTTGCTCCAGATACCCCTGTCGGTAAATCTAAGCATGTTATCTCAATACATATCCTATGTCCCGCCTTGAACATATGACATACAGACATTATTTCAATGTTAAATTCATTAATTTCTCCTGGAACCACCATTTTCTGTGATTCCTTTGTTAACTTATGCCATGGCTTGTATGGGGTAGAAAGTTCTTCATCAAGCTCACGCATAGATGCTCTGAGATACCCATGAGTTAACACTTTTTCTGGTAGTGGCTTTTGATCTCTTTCACCTTCACGCCCTGTCCTATCACTATAATCTGGTCCAAGATCTTTCAATGCAGCTATCCAAGTAGTATCATCACTGTCCAAAGCTGCAAAGAAGTTCATTGATATAGGTCCTGCTATTAGTGAATCATCAGCTAAAGGCTCAGTCATATATCTAAGTGATGAAATCTCATTTGTCATTGTAGGGGGCATTTGAACGAATGCGTCTGGCTCTTTATATCCATCACGTGCATATGGATCGATTTCATCTGTACGTAATCTTTCCCAGCTGTGAAGATAATATTTAGTCCATTGAGTTTCAGGAACAGGCCAGTTTGTTGCATAATGCCATTTATTTTCTCCTGTAACCCAATAACGTACTGGTGGCTCATTCATAATCCCTGTATCAATACCTTTTAACCAATAATCATACCATTTCATCACTTCATTATGGAATGAATGGAAAGGTCTTTCATTATGAGCAGGCCCACCCAATTGAAGCTTTTTAGGTATATCCTTTAATGCTTCAAACCAGTTTTGGGCTCCTTGCCAATGGAAGTGATAATCAATGGCATATTGTCCTGAGCCTGTGTACACAGGAATCTTTATTTTGTCAATTTTTGCTTTTGACATTTCCATATAGCCTTCCACCTCATAAGGATAAAGTAAATCTTGAAAAAATGTCCCAAAAGGATTGTATTCACCTTTTTGGCATAATAAATTATAAATATTTGCATACATTTTATAATCTGGATTTTCCATTGCCTTTCTCCATAAAACTTCTATTGGTGCATCGAGTTCAGGCGGTTGTCCAACACTTCTATGAGCAACAGAAAAATTTTCTAATTGATATGCTAAAGTATTAATTATCCCACCAAGATGCATTTCTCTAAAGAATCCATAGCACCAGCAAGGATCATGGGGAAATATTGCTTTTAAGTGAGGTGGCTGTTCTGAAGCTGCCGTCAATTGGTTTCCTCCAAAAGCCGATAAACCTAACATTCCGATATTGCCATCACACCAATCTTGCTCTGCCATCCATTCAATAAGATCATAATGATCCATTCCAGATTCAAATATTGTGCCCGAATCGGATTTACCATTTCCTCTTGCTTGTGCGATAACGTGAACATAGCCTCTAGAAGTAAGATATCTTGTATCCCCTGCTTCTATATTTCCAAACCAAAAGTGAGACCATGATGGCTGCGGAGGTATACTATCACATAAATCAGGGCTTTGCAGCTCCTTGTTATGAAGCGAGATTGATAGTATTGCTGGATATTTACCTTCTACATCTGGCATATATATATCAATACATAGCTTCTTTCCATCGCGCATATTAACATAAACATCTCTAATTTCTCTCATGCCTTTAAATTGCGCTGGTGGATTATATTCTTTAAATTCTTTATATTTCATATCAAATCTCCTCCATCCATATATTATTTTTAGTTTTAATATTTTGTCTTATTGATTAAGGTTGTATCTTATATTCATTTATAGGTATATCCTCAGTAGAAATTACAATCTTTCCATCCTCATTATCTGCAAGCACCCATTTAAGCCAGTTCTTATTGTCTGTTTCAGGATAGTCTTCTCTAAAGTGGAACCCTCTAGATTCTTTTCTTTCAAGAGCAGACCTTAACATAATTTCAGCAGTATGAGTCATAGCTTCTGCTTCATGGCAAAGCATCAATTCATGAAAATCTTTTATCTTAACTGTATCTAATAAATTCTTAAGTTCTTCCAATTTTCCTATTCCTTCAAGCAGATTTTCTTCGCTTCTGCGTAGATTATACTTAACTTGACAAACTATATTCTGTAGATTTATAATAATTTCACGAACATTAGCACCACTTTCTCTATTAAGGGCAGCATATGTCTTGACTTTTGCTTTTTCTACATCACTTGAAGAAATATTCCCTTGAGTTGTGCTTGCTGCGTATTTTGCAGCTGCTGGACCTCCAAACATTCCAGTTGCTACAGCATTCATTAATCCATTTCCTCTTTGTAAACCAGGATTAGGAACTGCACCACCAACAGCTGAACCGTTCCAAGTATCAGTTCCAGCTGCATAGAGACCATTAACTGTAGTTGCCATATCTGAGTTAACTCTGATGCATCCTGTATTTCCATGTAGACCTACTTTTACCTCTGGCTTTTTGCCTGGATCAAAATACATATGTTCTCTTTCACTTAATCTCTTCATCCATTTAAGTTTATCAGGAAACATTCTCGTTAAACCATCCATATCGTCAACGTCCGCCCCCATAGCTTTCCATGAATCACCTACTTTTTCCATATCAACATAAAGTGGTCCTCGGCCTTCTCTAATTTCTTTTTCCATGCCTAAAAGCAACTCTGGACATACGTCTGGAGAATCCCATGTAACATACTTGTCCCAAATATTTTCACCATTTTGGTTATAAATAAAGTTCTGTGTTCCATAGATTGATTCTCCCATTTGAGTTGAAACAACTTCAAAGAAGTTACCAAACTCAGCATTACGCATTTGAGCTCCTGCATCCCATGCCAATTTGATACCTTCCCCACGTCCTGTGAACATACGTATACTTCTATACCCACAACCAGCTGTAGCAAGAACTACTGCTTTTGCCTTAAATATATAGAAAGAACCATCCAAAACATTGAATCCAACAGCTCCAACAACAGCGTCACCATCTTTAAGTAATGCAGTAATCTGTATGTTGTTCTTAACTTTCACTCCTGATTTTATCGCCCGCTTTTTTAGAGTATTTGTCATATTCAACTCAATCCCTAAATACTGCCATTGACCAGCAGGATGATTAAAATAACCTAACTCTCCATTTTTGTCAGTGGTTACTTTTACCCCCCATGCAAGCAATTGTTTAAGTGCATTCCTATTGACTTCTGTCATTTTATGAAGCATGTTCTGATCATTTAGATATTTACCTATATTCCTAACATGATATTCCATATACTTTTCTAAATCCGTATTATTATTAAATCCTAAAATTCCATTACCGGCACGTGAAGCCTGACCTGCGAAGCCCACATTCGCTTTATCTACTATTAAAACATCAATGTTACTTTCTTCTTTAGCTTTCAGTGCTGTAACTAGGCCTCCACAGCCTCCTCCAACGACTAGAACATCTGTAGATATTACATTTCCTTGACTATTAATATCATGATGTGTACCTATCATCATATTTCTCCTTTCCACACTAAATGTTTTCTCTTGAAATTAAAAAGCTTCTGGAATATGAACAGGAATCTTAGGCTCAATAAATATGCACTGTTTAGGACACTGCCCTTCACATACAAGACACCATTCGCATTCCTCTGGATACGCTGCTACAATCTTTCTTTCCTTTTCATCATAACGAAAAACATCAGTGAAGCATGCGTTCATACATTTTTTACATCCAATACATTTTTCTTTATCAATATATATACTTTTTACTCTATTCAACAAAACCCCTCCATTAATTCATTTTGTAAACCAAAACCTTTATGATAAAGTTATAACTAAGAGATGTTGCAATCACTTTGTTATGAGTAAATTATATCACGGATAAGCATTGGACTCTTTGGCTATTACAGCCTAAATTTAACATAAAAACTGTGTTCCAATTAACAAAAAGGAGGAAAAATGAAAACCACTATTACTTATATAATGAAAAAACTAGAAAGATTTTCTCCATCTCTTGTTGGAAAAGTTGACACTTATTCTATTATATCTGTTGAATGGCTTGACTCCACAAATTCCTTATCAAAAGATATATTATATATGGTAAAGGATGCCAAAGCATTTGATGGTCTAAATACTATTTCAGATATTCATACTGTAGCATGTCTAGAAAATATAAGCCTTCCAGACATAAATGCATGTGTAATATATTTCCCTAGTTCTTGCAATCTAGATGAAATATTTTATGAAATTAAGGAAATGCTATTCCACAATCTAAGACTTACTAGCTATTCAGCAAATTTTATAAAAATTCTTTCAGACGGAGGCGGATTGCAAAATTTAGTTGATGAAGCATATGAAATTATTAATAACCCTATATATATTTTTGATGCTGGCTTAAAATTATTAGCTGCTAACTGGGATGTTAGCATGGAGGATGAGCAAACAAAGCGTATATTATCTGATAAGTGTCTTAGTGAAGAGGATATTAAATATATGAACTTTGACCATATGCATGATAGAGTTCGTAAAAGTACCTTTCCTCTACTTGTAAACAATAAACGATATGATAAGGAGCGCATAATAACCATGATTAATAAATCTGGAAAAGATGTGGGTCATATTGTGGTTATTTCTAATGAGCATCCTTTCAAAGATGTGGATTTAGAGATAGTGTCTCTTCTACGTGATGCAGTAGCACATTATCTTGAAAAAGATTCTTTTATCAGAAATACAAAAGGATCTAACTATGAATACTTTATTGCTGATCTGTTAGATGGAAAAATTCCACTTGGAAGGCAATTTAATAATAGAATGAACTATATTGACTGCGTATTTTTAGACGTTATATATGTACTAGTAGTAGAGACAAACAGAAGTAGTAACGCTTTGAGTATTAGACACATTTGTAATAAATTCGAAAAAACAATTGTTGGAAGTCGAACAGTAATACATAATGGTCAAATTATTGTAATAATAACCAAAAAATATGATCAGCTTTTGACTGATGAAGAAATATACACCATGAGAGAAATTTGTTTAGAAGATAACCTTTACACTGGATTGAGCAACCCTTTTAACAACATAATAGATCTTCCTGAATACTACCAACAAGCATTAAGATCTATAGATCTTGGAGTATGTAAATGTAACCAAGCAGATTTGTTTATCTACGAACAATATTATTTAGATCATATAGCAAGCACTTTTACAAAGCTGGAATCTTCTGAAACATTTTGCCATCCTTCCATGCGTTATCTCTTGGATTATGATAAAAATAATGGCACAGAACTTGCTTATACTTTATACAGTTATTTTCTTAATGAGCGTAGCATATTGAATACCTCAAATGCATTATATGTTCACCGGAATACTATAACTTATAGACTCAAAAAAATTGAAAGTTTAATTAATATTGATTTTGAAGATTATAATACACGCCAATATATTATATTATCTTACGTTATGAGTAAAAAGACTAATTAGTTTGAACTTGATATAACCAAAAGTCACACTTTTAGATACAGATCTATTTGGAGTCAAACTTAGAAAGCCAAAAATATTAAGAGGACTCACAGTCGAGAAACTTAGGACCTGTCAAGATTTTTGTGTAAACTCATTTCAAGGAATCCCCCGAGGGGGGAGTTGGTGTTTCTAGCAAAAAACCTCCCCGTCATTAAATATCTCTTTATTTTTCATAATTTCATTATAAACGAATTCTTCTCTCTCAAGAGTGCTTTGTTGTAAATAGTTATCCTTCCCCAGTTCCTTCCACTGCTTGGCATGATAGGACTTATGAATTGCGCTCAAATTTGTCGGTTCTTTTCTCAACACTATTTCTCCCGTAGCTGGATTAAAACCAGCCGCAGCACTTTCAGGCAAAATTTTATCCTTTTTTATCAATCAAAATCTTTATATCCAGTTCATCCATTTATTTTCACCAATTTCTAAATCTTCAAGTATCCCAAGGTCGTCGTGTTTCGCATGCCGGACGGCACCCGAACCCGACAGCTCGCTCGCCCTTGACCAAAGAGGAAACTCGCGTGTTGAACAGTCTCGGTCTGGAGGAATCGGTCTATCTCGGTTAATCGAATGGAATGGCCTCAGCGGTGGTTTTGCATCTGGAACCATCGCTACCTCCGTTTGGCGGCTTATTCCCCCCTGAAAATTCCATCCACTGCCACATGCCGCGGGTGCGGAATGTGAGATTTACAATAGATTTACTTTAAATTTATAGTAGGTTAACATTCTACCTCTAACATGACATTTGTGAGTTGAAAGAAGACAAACAGTACGGCCTCGAAGGAGTAAAGTAAAGTTTTCGAAAAAAATACAATATTCATAAGGATTTAAAACTCGAGATCTACAATGTTATTCGTTGAGTACAAAGAAATTAGGATGAGAGAGGTTACCAAGAATGAGTTTTATCAAGAAATCAGTTCCAGTATTACTTGCATTGAGCACAACATTAACTTTAGCTGCAGACCAAATTGATGCAGCTTCGTCTAGCTCAGCTTCATCAATTAGTGGTGCCGCTTCCAAAGAATTAGCTAGTCAAAAGTCAGCCGCTAAGCAAACAGCCGCTGGATATGAGGTTGAACAACCGGATACAAGTCGTCCATTATATGAGGATTATTCAAAAATTAATGATAACAAGGCTAAATACGTTTTCCAATTCATTGGTGATGGTATGGGTGTAACACCTGTAACGGCTGCTGAACAATATGCAGGTAAAGTAGAAACAGGGAAAATTGAACCTAAATTTACGAACTTTACCGAATTTCCTGTAGTTGGTTTACAAAATCCGTATGATTGCCACTCTTTTATTCCAGACTCTGCTTCAACCGCTACAGCATATGCTAACGGTGTAAAAACACAAACTGACACTGTCGGAATGAACGGTGATTTAGATAAGGCTACTGATTCAGTAGCGGAAAAAGCGCATCGTGCAGGAAAGAAAGTTGGTATCATTACTTCAGTTACACTAAATCATGCAACACCAGCGGGGTTCTATGCCAACGTTCAGAATCGTAATAGCTATTATGATATTGGATTACAAATGGCAAAAACTGACTTTGATTACTTCGCAGGCGGTTCACTAGTAGACCGTACTGGTACAGATGGAAAGCAAAAAGATTTATATACCGTTATGAAAGAAAATGGCTATACAATTGCCGATACGAAGGCTAAATTTAATAATGTTAGTGCAAAAACAGGTAAAGTATATGCAATTAGTGAACGTCTTCAGGATGAAGGCTCAATGCCTTATGCAATGGATACCAGGCAAGGCGATCAAACGTTAGCAGACTTCGTTCAAAAAGGTATCGACGTGATGAAAGATGATAAAGATGGTTTCTTCATGATGGTTGAGTCAGGTAAAATTGACTGGGCTGAACATGCTAACGATGCGAAAGCAACCATAACTGAGGTAAACGCATTCCAAGATTCGATTAATAAAGCGATTGAATTTTATAATGAGCATCCCGATGAAACCTTGATCGTTGTAACAGCTGACCACGCAACAGGTGGCTTCACCATTGGTAATACAGAGACTGGATATGAAACTTATTATGATTTATTAGAAGCACAAAAAGAATCATATGTTGAATTTGATAATAGGCTGGCTGCAATGAAAGAAAAAAAACCTAATCTAACATTAGAAGACGTTACTCCTTTAATAAAACAGAGTTTTGGACTTAAATTAGATCCAAATGTTAAAGAAGAAATCATGACATTTGCAGAACGTGAAGCTTTAAAAATAAATGAAAATAAAGTTGATACTTCAGGCCTTTCGGGCGAAATGAAGAAGGTTGCCGAAAAACAAAATAAGGACGCCGCTGCTTCAAAAAAGGATCCATATTTACTAACGGAAAGTGAGTATCATGAAATGGGAGCTGCCTTTAAAGAGACAATGAAAGCCCCTGAAGATCGTATTGATAGTCAAGAAACATTGGTTCGTTACGGTGGTTATGAACCACTAACAATCACTGCTACGCGCATATTGAATAAGAAAGCAGGTTTAGCTTGGACAACTGTTGAACACACTGGTGAGAAAATTCCGGTATATGCAATTGGTGCCTCAGCTAAGATGTTTGATGGTCACTTTGATAATACCGATATTGCTATCCGCTTGAATGCTGCGATGGATCAAACGAATAAATAAACTTTCTGTTTCTTGAGAGAGGCGAAGCGATGACGTATTGTTGCGTCATCGCTTTTATAATGCTCATTCATAAACCCCAGATGGTTTCGAATCAAATTTTAGTTACATAAGGAATTTTTGATAACAATCTCATTTGGGTATATGATGTAGACAAGATATCATACTTCAATTGAAAAGGAGCGTGCCTTTATGTCTAATTCATTAGGAATGCTGACACCGGGTAAAAAAGTTTCTTTAAAAGATTGGGACCCCAAAGATACGCAGGATATCAAAAATAAAGAAGAAATTCAGCAGGAAACAGATCAATTGAAGGAACGTTTCGCGGAATTGCAAAGTAAATTATTTACGGAGAAGAAACAAGCCGTATTGTTTGTGTTTCAGGGTATGGATTGCAGCGGAAAAGATGGCGTGATCAGGCATGTATTCTCGAATCTGAATCCAGCAGGGGTGACGGTCCATAGCTTTAAATCACCTACGGCTGAGGAATTAAGCCATGATTTCCTGTGGCGTGCTCACAGTGTAACCCCCGGGCGTGGATATATTGCAGCATTCAACCGTTCTTATTATGAGGACGTACTGATTACACGTGTTCACGGACAGGTATCCGATAAACTGGCCAAACGGAACATTAAGCATATCAAACATTTTGAACAGCTGCTGCTGGATAGCGGTGTGAAGGTGGTTAAAATCTTTTTACATATTTCCAAGCAATTTCAGTTGGAAAAGCTGATCGACCGGATCGAGAAGCCCCACAAAAACTGGAAGCTTGATCCAAGTGATTTGCAGGAACGCAAATTTTGGAAGCAATATACCCAATACTATGAGGACGTGCTGGAGCTGAGCGCAACCAAGCAAGCTCCCTGGTATGTTGTTCCTTCGGATAACCGTTGGTACAGAGATTATACCGTTTTGCGAATTGCGGTCCAGACGCTGGAGGAAATGAAGCTGTCCGATCCTGATCCAAGACCGGAACTGCAATCCCTTTTGCCTGAGCTATATAAAGAACGGGATAAAAAATAGCTTCATAAGCACTGCGCTAAATCCACATTTGGTGAAACACGCCTCATAAAAAAGCCATCGAAACCGACCCCGGCTGAAAATACCACGGTCTGGATTCGGAGGCTTTTTTCTTTTGTAGTCTGCATGCGGGGTATTATAATTATTTAACTAAGTCTATAACCAATAGCCGCAGCTGCAACTCCTACGACCACCGAAGCCAGTACATACGCAACCATCCGCCGGTATTCTCCACGCTCCATCAGTTGAAGAGATTCATAGCCGAATGTTGAAAAGGTCGTATAGCCGCCACAAAAGCCTGTTCCTAGTAGCATCCAGAGTGCAGGAGACAGATGGTGCTGCATAAATTCGCCATACAACCACCCCAACAGCAAGGAACCGCTGATATTAATGATCCACGTTCCCCACGGAAACGCGGCTCCAAACCGCTTTCCAGCCCACATGCCAAGCCCGTACCGCGCCAATGTACCTGCAACCCCGCCTGCCGCCGCCCACCAGATCATAGACGTTCCTCCTTAGGGGGAGCTTCCGTCATATTTGTGCCCAGACGAATACCAGTCCACGTCAAAAACAGGCCTCCGCCTACGCTAAGCAGCAGGTACAACACAGCCGTCAGCATACGATCGTGAACGGTGAGGCGTACAGCATCTACTGCAAAGGTGGAAAAGGTAGTGAATCCACCTGTAAAGCCTGTCCCAATAGCAAGTCGCAAGCGGGGTTTGATCCGCCATGAGCGCAAAGTTACCGTAAAGAACCAACCAAGGAACAGACAGCCGAGCCAATTGATTAGCAGCACGCCAAGTGGAAAATCCGCCCCGGCCGCAGGCAGCAGTGACTGCACGCCATATCGGGCAGAAGTTCCGAGCGCTCCACCGGCGGCAACGAATAGCATGTCTTTCATCTTTTTTATCCCCTTCTTCGCTCTTGCATGATCACAATGTAATCGTATCTAACACACACCGCTCATCTGTCTGCAACAAATTTTCTATGACTGTGATTCCCGCCACCGTTGGTTTTGCCTGATTTTCGACTCATTCCCCTGCTCAGTAGCCTGGTAAAAGGTCAGATCTGCTATCGAATCGGGCAAATATTGTTGTTTGACATAATGATTCGGAAAGTTATGTGGGTATTGATAACCAACATGTCCGAGCTTTTCCGAGCCTTTGTAGTGTGCGTCGCGCAAATGCAGCGGCACCTCGGCTGATTTGATATCGTCCATCGCCGACATGGCCCGTGAAATCGCCGTATATACGGCATTCGATTTTGGGCTTTCCACAGCAAACATAATGGCCTGTGCAATGTTCAGCCTGGCCTCAGGCCAGCCGTTATTGCGGTAGGCTTCAAGCGCACTTACTGCTTGCACCATCGCCTGCGGGTTCGCAAGGCCAATATCCTCGCTGCTCGCCGCGATGAGACGGCGAATAAAGGTCATCGGGTCCATGCCAAGCTTCTCTACGGCGTACAGGAACCAGAACAGCGCCGCGTCGCTGGAGCCGCGAATGCTTTTGTGAAAGGCAGACAGCACGTCATACTGCGTGGACTCGTCTGCCTTGACAATCGGGCGGCGGATGGATTCCTCCGCGACTTCCAGCGTCACGTGAACCGTGCCGTCTGCCAGCGGAGGCGTCGTGAGCGCCGCCAGTTCCAGCGCGTTCAAGGCGCGGCGGATATCGCCGTTCGCCATGGACGCGATGTGATCCAGTGCAGCTTCGTCCACCTGAAGCTGCATATAGCCAAGCCCCTTGTCCGCATCGCCCAAGGCGCGGCGCATGGCAGCCAGCGAATGCTCCTGCGTCAGCGCTTCAAGCTGAAACAACGTAGAACGGCTCATCAAGGCGCCGTTCACGTAGTGAAAGGGATTTTCGGTCGTGGCGCCAATAAACACGATCGTCCCCTTTTCCACCGCAGGCAGCAGTGCATCCTGACGTGAGCTGTTAAAACGGTGTACCTCGTCGAGAAACAAAATGGTTTTTTTCCCATACATCGATTTATTCGTTTGCGCACGGTCAATGACTTCCCTTACGTCCTTCACAGATGCTTCTACTGCATTCAGACGGACGAAATCGCCTTGCGTATGCTGCGAGATAATATGCGCCAACGTTGTTTTGCCGCACCCCGGCGGTCCGTACAGCAAAATAGAAGACACCTGATCCGCCTCTATAGCTCTGCGCAGCAGCTTGCCCGGGCCAACGACGTGCTCCTGTCCAATATATTCATCCAGCGAGGTTGGACGCAGGCGATCCGCAAGCAACCGATTGCTTGGCGTCGACTCCTCGGAATATGAAAATAAGTCCATTTTATTCACTTCCTTATAGTTAAAAACCTGAAAATTCAAATCATCAATTGTACTGAAACGCTATGAACCGCCTCTTATTCTACCATAACCGCTAACAAGTTGCAGATAGCATGGTCATGGCACAGCTGTATACCTGAAAGCTGCCGCGTACAATAAGAAAGAACAGCCTTGGACGAAAGATGTACTCCGTGGCTGTTCTCAGACTGGTATACTTCGGATCGTATCCACCACAACGGTGAACAGTAGTTTGAATACTAATGCAAACGATTTTCTACTGTGTTTTCCCCTTACTCCGGCTGCTTCTGCACATAGCTGGGAAGCGCACCGTCATACATGAGCCATAGCTCATGGAGCGCACGGGTACATCCCACATACAACAGCTTGGCATCCCATGCCAGCTCTCCATAATGCTCATGGTCGGCATCCGCTACAATGACTGCGTCGAATTCCAAGCCTTTGGAAAGATACACAGGCAGAACGGACAAGCCGCCTTCATATTGCTTTTTACCGCCATCAATCAGATGTACATCCAGTCCTCCACTGATGAAAACCTCATACAGCTCTACAGCCTCTTTCAAGGTACGTGTCAGCACAGATACGGTGCGATACTCCTTGGAGGAAAGCTCTTTGAGAGCGGTAAGCAAATGCTGTTCACGCCCCGATGTGTCATAAGACACGGTACGCACCGGATCGCCACTGCGAAATACCGGAACTGCGGTAATGCCGCCGCGAACTCCCTGCTCCAAAATCGTATTTGCAAATTCTATAATTTCCAGGGTTGATCTATAGCTCCGCGTAAGTGCAAAATACCCCGTATGTTCCGGTGCAAAAAGAGAGCTCATTTCCTCCCATGCATGTACGCCGCGGTATTCGTGAATCCCTTGTGACAAATCGCCGAGTATGGTAAAGGAGTGCCCTTTTACGAACAAATCCAGCAATGCGATATGAAAAGGCGAAAAATCCTGCGCTTCATCAATGACCACATGGTCAAAACGCTGAGACGATTCCACCTCATGAATCAGTACATGAAGATAGACCAAGGCAGTCAAATCCTCTTCGCGGATCACCTGATTTCGTAAATCCGACTGTGTGGTCTTGAAAATAGCAGCCGGCAAAGAGGTCTTCATCTCCGCAGCCGTATCTGCAGGTAATCCTTTGGCTGCCTGAAAAAGCTGCTTGTAAAGCGTCAGTGCGTCGTATTGGGGCCATTTTTTAGCATATGCCTTTTCCCGGGTCCCTGCTTTTTTCTTACGTTCCTTGAGCGCAGCCGCCGAAGGCGATTTTTTCAGCTCCATTTCAATCCAGCGATGGACTCTTGCAAGCACACGCTCCTTCCGCTTCGCGAGCGGATAGGGCTTGTATTCCTCATTGAACCAATTCAAAATCTCAGTCCGTGACAGCACCGCCCCATCCCATGGAGAAAAGTCGCCGTCGGGAACTGAGATAGGCTCCAGCCGTTCCACAAAAGCCTGCAGCAGCTTCATAAAATGAACCGAGCCCTTGAATCGTCCCGGCGCCTCATCCATAGATTCTCTTCTCAGGCTGCCACTCTCAAACCAATAAGATAACGTTTCGACAGGGTCCGCCATTGGTAAATCCAGCCCCAGCAACTGGAGCGCCCAGTCCGCAAATGTACTTTGCTGAATATTTCCGACGCCCAGCTCTGGAAGTACATCTGAAATATAATCGAGAAACATATGGTTCGGCGCGAAAATGACCATCTTGTCCGCCGATACTTGATCCTTGTATTGATAAAGCAAAAATGCGAGACGATGCAGCGCTACCGTCGTTTTGCCACTTCCCGCTACCCCCTGAATAACGAGGGCTGTATTTTTAGCCGCACGGATGATCTGATCCTGCTCGGCCTGAATGGTAGAGACGATATCCCGTAGACGGTTATCCTTGTTCTCCCCCAAACGATACACGAGAAATTCATCGGAAACGGCGGGCCTGTCGCTTTCGCGATTGTACGTATCGGCTACCCGTTCCAGGATTCTTTTACGGATGACAACGTTGCGCTTCAGATACACTAGACCCTCAATGGTTCCCTCGGGAGCTTCGTAAGACGCGGTTTCTTCACCACCTGTAAACGAGTAAAACAAGCTGGCAATCGGCGCACGCCAATCAATCACGAGCGGATACGCTGACGTTTCTTCACGCTCCACTCCGACCTTACCGATATACAGCGGCTTACGCTGCCCTCTGCCACGCTCGTCAAAGTCCATACGTCCAAAGTAAGGCTCCTGCGCGCTTTTGGCCAAATCCTGACGCTTTTCCTCCCGCGCGGATTCCAGTACTTGCTCCGTAAAATCATGTCCGGTGTATACCGGTATATTACGAAGCCGCTCCAATCTCCGATCAATTTCCTCCATAGCAAGCGACAGCCTGTGCTGTTCTTCTTGATAGGCACTTTGAAACTCATTCTCCATTTCAGTTACCTCCTAAGAATATCAAGTCTCGATTTCTGCATCTCTTCACTTGCTCCGACACAAAAAAGGAAAGTAATCATAACATATATATCCAAAAAAATCCAACCTTATTTCCTGGTACGTCCATTTCCATAAAAAAATCCCCTTACAGCAGCAGGTTTTACGAATGAACCTGCCTGTTGTAAAGGGGATATATCACTTTGGGAACAGCCTTTTTTCATTAAATTGCGACGGCTATAAACCGCATTGCCGTTATATTGCAGGTGGTGTTAGACATAAATTTTCCAACATGATTGTGACTGCCAGTAAATCAGCGGAGCCACCAGGACTAACATTTTTTTGCACAAAATCATCGTTCATTTGATGAATCATGGCGACACCTCTCTCTGACAAGATACCGCCCGCCTCCAGCACCTGCTTGGCATATTGCTGGACATAGGCTAGCATCTCCCTGTCGTGTCTGCCAACGACATTCGTATCTTCGTTAACAACCATCAGTTGCAACAGGGTTTGAACACAGATATCATTCACATGGTATCGTTGCGATGACTTCAACTCACGATAGACGGGCAGAGCATACTCTCGCACGGTGGGAAAGCCTGCTTCCACCTCACCACGTATACCCGTCATGCCCCACTCTCTATACAACCGTTCGCCGACCGTTAAGCCTGTTGGTTTTTTCAGAGACGCAAGCTCACTCGCACATAAACCTTTGGTCATCTGAGCAATGGTCTCACAAATGATTTGTTCATCCAGCCTGCCAGCAACTGCTCGTGTCGTACAACAATACGCAGCAGCAGCACAAATAATTCCTAGCGAAAAAATAAGACCTTTATGTGTGTTCACCCCGCCTGTTGCGGCAAACATAGCCTGTTCGGCTTCCTGTCCCAAGGGACGTAGATTCGCAAATAGTATACGAAGATCCTCTCCATGAAAGGAAGCTCCTGCCTTTGTACATCTTTCAAAATAGCTGGAAAGTGCGACCGCACTAGACATAAACGTAAAGAAGTCCATATCCTTGTGAGCGCCACGATTAAACCGATCTACCAGTCCCGGCTTTGGGCTGGCGGAGACCTCTGTTAGCAGCGCAAGGACAGCTTGTTGACCAAGGCTATCACTTAATAGGCTTGTTGCAATCATACATACTAACAACCTTCTTCTCTGGATTTTGTAATGATGATGAACGATCATGCTCGTTTGACTACTTGATGCTTTCGCGTATATAGCTGTCCACCAGTGCTTTGACAGCTTCCAGCAATTCGGGAAGTGCATGTGCTCTGCTCCGTCCACAACTATGCGCAGCCTGCTCGCACATAAGACATTTTCGCTTGTCCAAACCAAGTTCATCTCTGGAGATTGCCCTTCCATGAAGTCCAATCACATCCAGATCCAGTAATCTTCCTAGTGGATGCCCATCTTCAATCGCAATGGCCCACTTTTTTAATATTCGCGCGTCTGCCTGAACGGCAACATATGCTTCCGGGCCTGTCAGCAGATCATGCACTTCACTGTGCAGCGGTGTCATTTGGTTCACCGCCAGTTGGCTCATCAAGATACGATAGCCTTCTTGAAAAACGTATTTACTAGTTGGAGAGGACTTCTGTGGTCCCGGGATATTGATCGTCACGCTGATCAGAGGCACCGCGTACCTGCTGATCAGTTGTCTTTGTCTATCTGCCCGGTTTTCGCGTGCCTGCAGCATTTCTTCAAGGGTAACCTCATACGAATCCATGTTATGATATCTCCCTGATACGCCTGATAATTTTTTCAGCTTCCACTGACAATAAAAATTGATAGGTCGTGTCCGGTACAAGCTGCTTCACTTTATCCATTTGACCCAGACGGATATATTTGCGGACCGCAGAGGCGCTGATTGTGTCCCCTTCCCATAGCAGTCGCGGTATTTCCTCTACGTCGATTCCAACGGAAGGCAGTAATTTTTTCATGATCGTGTTGTACCTGCGGGTCAAGTCACAGCTTGGCTCCTGACCGATATACCGTTTTTGAATATTTAGCAACGGAGCGATATACTGGCTAAATATTTTTAAATCCAGTGATATATGCGTACTTGCTGCCTCTTCATCATTTTTGAGGAAGTAAGAAGGAAACGTTGCGCTCGAGATGATATAGTCTTTGCCTTTGTGCAAGACCACATTGGCCAAATGTCTCACGCCTTCTTCCACTAGTCTGTATCTGACATCTGATGGAAAAATGGATCGATCCTCCCAGACTACAAAAAGATGCACCTTTTCCCAAACCGCCGCTGCATGCTCGATTAAGTGCAGATGTCCAAGTGTGAATGGATTACAGTTCATGACAATCGCAGCCGAAGGTACAAGATCGCCCGATTCCTGCAAAAGTTCCTGCTGATACTGCCGCACACCATCCCATCGGTTTTCCAACAAGACAGCCTTGGAGGATTCCTCCACGATTGGATAAAAGCCGAGATCCTTGAAAATTTGTTTATTTGCTGGTTTTGTATAAATAAACAGGTGAGCCCTTCCCCGCCTGTATTCTTCATTTACTAAATGGCTAACGATTTGTGCCGATAGCCCCTGGTCTTTATAAGCTTCATCCACAGCAATGCACTTCAGTACACTGCCTGAAAAGGAACCTGTAGCGGCAATGTCGCTGCCATCTACAATTTCCATCGTATATTCAATTTGATGGTCCATTCCAAGACCTTGGCGCTTAAGAAAATCGCGAAGCTTTCTTTGAGCGTCATCAGAGGTTGGATTTAAAATCTCTTCACGCAAATGTTCCATCCACATAGCCATCATAATCACCGTTTTTCTGCATGGAAGTCATAATAAACAGAATGACGCATCCCACACTCTGCAAGCGAAAGGATAGGATGCGCATCCTGTTTATTTGTTCTGAAAAGACAATGTCTTTATTTTCTTACAACACCGCTTTGTTCTGCGACGATTTTTACTGCTTTGCTAACTGCTGCACTTACTCTTTTGTCAATCGCATCTGGAACGATATAGGTATCATCAAGCTCCTCGTCTGTTACCAGATCTGCGATGCTTCTGGCTGCCGCTAATTTCATTTCCATCGTGATGTCCGTAGCTTTGGCATCAAACGCGCCTCTGAAAATACCAGGGAATGCCAGCAGGTTATTGATTTGGTTGTGAAAATCCGATCTGCCGGTCGCTACAATTCTTGCTCCGCCTTGGTGTGCTTCCTCCGGCAAAATTTCCGGAATCGGATTGGCAAGGGCAAAAATGATGCTTTCATTGCTCATGGTCTGCACCATTTCTTTTGTCAGCACATCTGCAACCGATAAGCCGATAAAGATGTCCTTGCCTTGGATGACTTCTACAAGGCTGCCTGTTTCTTTATCACGATTCGTCAGCTTGGCGATTTGCTGCTGAGGTTCATTGAGAGAGGTATCGCCTTCGACCAAGGCACCATTCATATCACAGAGAACCATATGCTTCGCTCCTGCAGCAAGCAATAGCTTGGCGGTGGCAATACCCGAAGCTCCTGCCCCATTGATGAGGATGCGCACATCCTCCATTTTTTTGCCCACAAGTTTCAAGGCATTACATAACCCTGCAAGCACAGCAACTGCCGTTCCATGCTGATCATCATGATAAACCGGAATGTTCAGTTTTTCTTTTAATTTGTCTTCAATATAGAAGCATTCTGGCGCCTTGATATCTTCAAGATGAATGCCTCCAAAACCTGGGGCAATCACTTCAACCGTGCGCACAAACTCGTCTGGATCAATGCTGTCGATACAGATAGGGTACGCATTCACCCCACCAAATTCTTTGAGCAACAGGGCCTTGCCCTCAATGACAGGCAGCCCTGCCTCAGGGCCAATATCCCCCAGACCCAGCACGGCTGTCCCATTCGTCAGAATCGCCACGGTGCTCCCTTTAATCGTGTATTCATAGGCTTTGCTCTTATCTTTGGCGATTTCCTTGCATGGCTCGGCTACGCCAGGTGTATAAGCTATCGCCAAATCCTCTTTACTTACGACCGGTACTGTCCCTGCAATCTCCAGCTTACCGTTTCTTACGCGGTGTGCCTGTAAAGCGGCTTCTTTTATACTCATAAGTTTGTTTGTACTGAGCAGATGCTCAATACTTCCTCCTTTGGGTTTATAATTTTAGCGTCCTTGTTTCACTTGACGAATGACATCAATTACGGAACCATCACGATATTTAATAACACCCACAATTTTATCTTCCCATGAAATCGGCTCTGGTTTGCCGACAATCCGCGTAGCCTTCTCTTGCAGCTCTTCGATCGTGAAGACAGGGAGCCTGGCGGCTTTGAAGCTAGCCAGGAGATCTTGGCGAAGAGGGTTCACAGCGATGCCCTGATCGGTAACCAGTACGTCAACCGTATGACCTGGTGTGATAATGGTATTTACACGATCAAGAATGGCAGGCATTCTTCCGCGAATCAGCGGAGCGACGATGATGGATACTGCAGCGCCTGCGGCAGTATCGCAGTGTCCACCGGAAGCTCCACGGATGACCCCATCGGACCCGGTAATTACGTTCACATTAAAATTCAGATCAATCTCCAGCGCACTCAGCACAACAACATCCAGCTGGTGAGCAGCGCAGCCTATATTTTCAGGGCTTGCGTAATATTCCGCACTAATTTGTTGATGGAATTTGTTCTTTCTCAGCGATTCTACGGCCCGCAGGTCAAAGCTCTGCACATCCAATAGCTTTTCAATCAATCCTTCTTCATGCAGGTCAACGATTTGTTGGGTAATACCACCCAGCGCAAAACTTGCTTTGATATTGGCGGCAAGCATTTTTTCCCGCAGAAATCTGGTCGTTGCAAGCGCAGCCCCCCCGGAGCCGGTTTGTAATGAGAATCCATCCACGAAATATCCGGATGCTTCAATCACATCTGCCGCGTTTTTGGCAATTAACAGTTCCTTCGGATTCTTCGTGTAACGGGTAGCCCCTGAGACAATCCCCTTCTGATCACCGATGCGATCCACGACGACCACATAATCCACCTGGGTTTCAGGAATGGCGAATGGAGTGTTCGGATAGGAGACCAAATTGTCCGTGATCATCACAACATTGCGCGCATACTGTGCATCTACCATGGCATAACCCAGGGAGCCGCATGCCGATGGAGCTTCATTTGCGCTGGAAGTTCCGTTTGCATTGCCATATGCATCGCAGGAAGGAGCGCCCAAAAAGGCTACGTCAATCGGGCATTCCCCTGATGCAATCGCTCTTGCGCGACCACCGTGAGAGTTAATTGTCACCGGAATATCAAACCATCCGTAGGAATATGCCTGAGCCAGCTCGCCTCTAAGGCCACTGGTCTCGATTCTGCGGATGACACCGTTTCGCACATGCTCTACCAACGGCGCATGAATATCCGTCAAGGAGCTGGCTGCCAGGACAAGATCACGAATACCCATTTTGGCGATTTTATCCATAACCATATTCAAAATAAAGTCCCCGTTGCGGAAATGGTGGTGGAACGAGATCGTCATCCCATTACGCAGGCCTGTAGCTTCAATGGCTTTCTCTATCGAATCCATAATTTTGTTTTTGGCAGGATTTTGCTGGCGGTCTTTTAACCGCTCTGTATTTTTAAATTGCCCGTAAGTCGATTTGCGATCAAAGGGAGATATCGCGTCGAGTCCCTCAATAGCCAGAGGAATTTCTCTCCCAGCACCGTTTAGCATAACATTCACCTTACTCTACGTTTATTTTTGCCGCTTCCGCCAGGTCAAGTATTCTACGTGCACGTTCTACAATCGGACGGTCAATCATTTTACCGTCGAGACTGATCACACCTGAGCCTTTTGCTTCCGCTTCGAGACTGGCCTCTATGATCCGCTTTGATTTTTGGATCTCTGCTTCTGTTGGCGTATAAATGCGGTTTACAATCTCGATCTGACGCGGGTTAATAATGGATTTACCATCAAAGCCTAGCTGTTTGATCAGCTCCACCTCGCTCGCAAAGCCTTCTTCATTATTTACATCCGAGTAGACCGTATCGACAGCCGCAATGCCAGCAGCTCTTGCCGCAAATAATATAAGGCTTCGTGCTGTCAACAGCTCAATGCCTTCTGGCGAGCGCGTTGTCTTCAGGTCTGTGACAAAATCCTCCGCCCCGATGGCGATGCCGATCAGCCGCTTGCTGGCAACCGCAATTTGCGCCGCATTCAATGCGCCCTTTCCACTCTCAACCGCTGCAAAAAGCTTGATTGTCCCATGCTCCATGCCGATCTTTTGTTCAATTTCGGTAATCAATTCATCCGCCTCAATCACGTCATCGGCGGTCTCCGTTTTCGGCAATCGAATGGCCGTTGGCTTCGCTCGTACAATCGCTTCAAAATCGTCTCTGCCATACGGCGTATTGAGCGGGTTTACCCTGACCAGCACCTCGGTTCCCCCGAAATCAAAGGTTTTCAAAGCCTGGTAAACCAGCAAACGTGCCGCATCTTTTTCGTATAATGAAACGGAATCCTCAAGATCGATCATAATCGAATCTGCCCCATAAATATGGGCGTCCCGGATCATCCCCGGGTTATTCCCTGGAACATACAACATGGTCCTTCTCAGTTTCTGCATCTATTCCGCCTCCCATGGTCGGCAGTCGCCCTCGACCACTCTGCTTACGGCTGTCATTACTCTAGCCTTAATGGCGCAATCCAGTGCGCCTTTATCATTTGCGCGGACATATGCATGTTCAATGCCCATTCCTTGTAATGTTTCGAGAATCACTTTGCGAATCTGGTTCCCGAACTGGTTCTCTACGGTACTTTTCAACTCGATTTCAATGCCTTTCGTCCCGTTCGGCTCGACGGAAATCGTAATATCGCTTGATTCCAGTGTACCGGCCATGCCTGCTTGCTGAATAATCAATGTCTACACCTCTTTTGCCAATTGGATGGTAAATACTCACCATCTTCAGGATTGCAGAACCTTATAAATCATTTGTGCCATATCTGAACCTGCTACAGGCTTACACATGTATTCATCAATGATCAATCTCTCCTTGTATGCCACCACGTGATCCTCGACATAACCAGTAATCAGGATGATCTTCATACTTGGGTTGATTACCTTGATACGTTCAGCCAATTCTGTACCCGTCAGATAAGGCATTGCCTGATCCGTAATGACCAGATCGTAATGGTTTGGAGACTTTTCAAACCGCTGCAATGCTTCCACACTGTCTGATTCTGTCTCAACATGGAAACCATACGCTTCCAGTCCTCTTCTCATCGCTTTCAATACGCGCTGTTTATCATCGATCAAAAGAATGCGCTTTTGTTCCGTAAACACAGGGTTCATATTGATCTCTGTCTCTTTTGCTACAAACTCCGTTTTCGGCAGATACACCGTAAACGTACTCCCCTTGCCCAGCTCCGAATCCACGGTAATAAATCCTTGATGTTTTTCGAGAATGCTTTGGACGATATACAATCCAAGCCCCGTACCCTCTCCTGCCGGTTTGGTTGTGAAAAAAGGATCAAAAATTTTCTGCAAGGTGTCGTCACTCATCCCTCTACCCGTATCCGAGACAGATAAAGTAACGTAATCGCTGACTTCCAAGACGTTCTCGCGGATCTTTTTTACCTCTTGCAAGGGAATGGTATCCAATATGATTTTTAGTTCGCCACCGGCTGTTTTCATTGCTTGATAGGCATTGTTGCACAGGTTCATAATGACTTGATGAATCTGTACTTTATTTGCAAAAATAACGGCTGAATCTACCCGTTTGTTGAACACAGCACTCACTTTGGGCGAGAGGAAGGATTTGATGAGTCCCAGTGCCTCTTCGACCTGCTCTTCAACTTTGACCGGAGCGTTTTTCTTGACCTTCCCACTCTCCAGCCGGCTCAATAACAGGATTTCCTCGATGATCACTCTTGCTTTCTCGGAAGCATCATAAATCTCACTGACGTAATCATAAATTTCTTCAGTAGGTTCTATACTGCTAAGCATGATTTCTGCATAGCCTCTGATGGGAGTTAGAAAATTATTGAAATCATGGGCGATTTCCCCTGATAGCGTGCCGATCAACTGCAGCTTCTGCGAGTGCTGCAATTGTAGATCCTTTTTTCTCAATAGCTCGTTTTTGTTATTCAGTTCCCGCAAATACCTCGTCTCGTATTCCAGAGCCTCTTTATTTTTCTTCGTCCTCATGATGATATAAACGGCACAAGCCAACGTCAGGACAATCATTGAAAAAATCTCAATCGTTTTAATCCGATTTTGTGCAATCGGTTCTCTCACATCATCGTAGTTCATGGCGGCGGCAACCACCCAAAACGAGTCACCGAGATGAACACGGGAAAATGCCTCGATCTTTTTCGTCTTGGTATAGGATTCGTCACCCCACCAGTACGAATGGTAGAAAGCTGAGCCTTGTTCCTGGGTAAGCTGCATTTTGAACAGTTTCTCCAGGTCGCGGTAATCAAGCCCCGGGTATTTGGCCTTCATCGCTGATAGCGATAAGCCGATATTTTCTTCGCTCGGGTGCATGAGATAGTAACCTTGCTGATCCTTGACATGGATATAACCCTTGGTCCCCACACGAATCGGCTTCAACAGCTCCTCATACACAGCGTTTAGATTTACCACACTGATAAGCGCACCTTGAAATTTCCCATCGAGATAAACGGGCTGAAACAGATGCACAATATAATGGCCTTGCTTCTCCAGCTTGGCACTTGCGATGAACGGTTTTTTTTCTCGCAGCACCCTTTGTATATCATCCTTGATTAATTCATAGGCTTTCATTGCATCCGTACGATTGCGCTTGGGAAAAGTGTGTACCACTCTCCCTTCCAGGTTCACCTGGCTAATCCGATAGATACTATCTTTTTTGGCGGTATAATAAGCAGATAGGCTTTCGTTAATCACAGCTTCATTCTTATTGGCTATAGCGAGCGATATCTGCCGGTTGCCTGCCAATATTTGCAGCGTGTGCATTTGTTCGTCGAAAAAAGATTCAATAGACGTGCTGTTTAACTTGGCAATCGTTAGCAATTGCTGCTGCTGCTGTTCAATTACGGTACGTTCTCCGTCCATATACGAGCCGTAGGCCATCCACAGCAGAACTAGAAAAGAAATCGGAAGCGCTAGCATCGTGATGAATGAAAAATGGCTTCGATAATGAAATGGTATCTCTCGTTGAAATCTCATCCTGTTTTGTCATCTCCATCGTGCTAGTAGCCCATCATTCCCTGGCCCTAGTGCTAGGGCTAGTTCGCTTCCGATTATATCAGTCATTCACATTCGTCTACTAACATGGTGTCTCAAGACAACTTCATTGTAATGACAAGATCTTAAAGTATCCTGTCAAATTATTAATTTTTTTTAAGATTTCACTATCTTAGTGTGTAAGGTATCGCAGCAGGAAAATAGCAAGTGTTACCGTTGCTGCACCACCGAGACGTGTGGATACCTGGGCAAATGGCATGAGTACCATTCTATCGGCTGCGGAAAGAATCGCAACATCCCCTGTTCCACCCTGGCTGCATCGAGTAGAAGTAATAATCGCAGCTTCAACCGGATACATTTTCATCCACTTGCCAGCAAAATATCCACTCACAACCACCGTTAATACAGTTACAAAAATGGTGATGAAATAAGCAGGGCTAATGACAGAAATCAGTGCCTCCCATGGTGTTTTAGCAACACCTACCGCAAGCAGGAGCGGATACGTTACGGCGATAACAAAGAAACGTTGCATCTGTTGCGCTCCGTCTTCAAGGAATTTTGGCAACCAACCAAAATATTTGGCCAGGAATGCCGCAAAGAGCATGACGATCGGACCAGGCAGACCAACTAACTCAGCGGCTAAGGTACCTAACATGAAGAATCCGATAGCTAAAATGGCTCCGGCAGCCATTTGGTAAAGATCAAGCGGTTTTTTGTTTTTATCCTCTGCAAGTCCCAAAACATCGCTATCTCCTGTTTTGAGCAGCGTGCCATTGCCGGTAAGTTCTGGTTTTTTATCCCCCAGTTTTTTCAACAAGCCGGACAAGATAATTGCACACAAGCTACCCAACATGACCGCAGGAATAACCATGGCAAATTGTTCACCCTGGGTCGAACCTAAAATTTGGCTGTAGCCGATAGAGAGTGGAATCGCACCTTCACCAACGCCTCCCGCCATGATAGGAACAAGAATGTAAAACAAGGTATCATACGCAGGGATTCCCAAAGCCACACCTGTAAGCAAACCAACGCCTGTTCCGAGAACGGATCCGATCGTCAAAGGGACAGCCAATCGAACGACCGCTTTTATCATGAGTTCCCGGTTCATGCCAAGGATACTGCCAGCGATAACAATTGCGATGTACACATACAGGAAATTGGTATTTTCCATAAAATCAGTCACGGAATCAATGGCTGACTGCGGGAGAAGATGAGCATACACCATGTAAGAAGGAACAAATGTTGCCATAATTGCAGCGCCGCCGATATCCTTCAGAATAGGAATGCGCTTTCCAATCTCCGCCAGAATAAAACCATACAATACCATGACAGATACAGCCCCAGGCATATCACTATCGAGCTTTCCGGAGTTCATCAGCAAGTAGACAACAGCCATAAACGGGATATACAGGCCTACAGGAATGACCCCTCCAATCTTGTAATTCAACACCTTTTTCCATTTGGACTCTGTTCGTGGCTGTAGTTTAAGCTCTGCGGCTTCTTGTAGATTATTTGTGACCACTTGATCGCCTCCTAGATGATCAATCTGCGTTTTATCCTCGAATCAATCGCTAGCCCAGGTGTTCACAAGACTTTGTAGTAGAACGCTTTCACTCATTGGATGATTCGAGATAACTAAATTGTAAAAAGCAAATCTTAAAGTATTCTGACTAATCCTTAAATGTTTTTAAGAACCATGTGACAAAAATATGTCAGCGTTTTCAACATGTTTGAGGCAGGCTAAAGAATCTCGACGAGTACGACAAATTCACCGCAGCGGAGAATGTGTTCGTTGGATAGAGAAATAATCAGCCATAGAAAAAAAGCCCCCCGGGTCCATCGGCGCGCTTTCAAGAGAACGTATGTAATTGGATCATGTATAGCTAATCTATCTTTCAACGGAAAAACGATACCCGATTCCCCAGACGGTTTTGATATATTTCGGATTTGTGGGATTTTCCTCAATTTTGGTCCGCAGGTGTCTGATATAGACCATAATCGTATTATTATCGACAACCGTATCTTTCCAGATGTTTTGATATAGCTGTTCTTTCGAGAAGACCTGATTGGGGTGCTCCATAAAAAATTTCATGAGTTGTAATTCTTTTGATGACAGCGCGATTTCCTGATTATTTTTTTGAAACGTATAGGTATGATGATTGAATAGAAATGGTCCCAACGCAATGTGTAAGGCTTGTTGTTTTGATTCCTGAAACTGGCGATATCTTTTAATCTGGTTCTTTACCTGAGCACAAAGCACAGGAGGACTAAATGGCTTGGTAACATAGGCATCTGCCCCAAGTCCAAGTCCAATGATCTGATCTGTGTCTTCTTTTTTCCCGCTCAAAAAAATGATTGGCGTATGGATGCCCATATTACGCGTTTGACCAAGCACATCATATCCGTCAATATTTTCCATCATAATGTCCAGGAGGACGAGATCGAATGGCTCCTCGCTTATCATCCGCATAGCTTCCATGCCGTTTTCAGCCTGAAGCACAACCATTCCATCGCCTTCAAGAACCGTTTTAATCAATTTTCTGACAGCGTTTTCATCATCAACTACCAATACTCTTGGTTTGCTCATTCTTAACCCCATTCCTTTCTATAAGTCCTCTTACGAAAACCCTTTTTAACAATACAAAAAACATCACTTTTTAGTCTAGCATCATTTTAGCCAACTCTATATGTTGTATGTCATACAGTTTCAAAAAACTCCCTGATTCCTTGTTGAATATCTTTATAAAACCTTTTCGTCAAGATTTTGGAAAAATCAATTTCGGATGGATCACACTAATCCTCTAAAAACCCAAAGCTCACTCTACATAGCCTTCATTCACATTATTTCTTTGTCCCTGCTCTTCCAGCAAAGTATGGACCTTTGCGGCATCAGCGAAGCGGATGATTGGAATGTGGAGAAGCGGAGCGTTCGCCTTTGCCTCTGAATTCCCCCCTTGTTCTCGTTTAGAATCAGAGGAATTCAAAGGCAACAGCGATCGGAGGATCAAATCACACGCGCAGCGGTCTCTAATGCTCCATACTCTTTTCTCTCATCTCCACAAACTGCTTTTGAGCCAGCTCGCGATATACCTGATGGGACTCTATTAACTCGGCATGAGTTCCTGCACCCGTCACCTTGCCCTTGTCCAACACGATAATCTGATCGGAGTGAACGACCGTTGACAAACGGTGAGCGATGACAATCGTCGTTCGTCCTTCCATCAGGTTCGCCAGCGCCTTCTGTACCTCATGCTCAGATGAGCTGTCCAAACTGGAGGTAGCCTCATCCAGCATGAGAATGTCCGGGCTGCGAAGAAGCGCACGCGCAATGGCAATCCGTTGGCGCTGCCCGCCGGACAGCTTCATCCCCCGTTCCCCTACCTCAGTATCATAGCCTTGAGGCAAATCCATAATAAACGTATCTGCATATGCCATCTTGGCTGCTTGTCTTACCTCTTCCAAATCAACTTCCCGTCCCAAGCCATACGTGATATTATCTCTGACTGTTCCAGTCATCATGGAGCTTTCCTGCGACACATAACCGATTTTGGAACGCCAGGAGGATAGCGTATATGACGATATCGGCTCATCTCCATAACAGATTTCCCCGACATCTGGCACATAAAAGCGCTCCAGCAATGAAAACAGAGTCGATTTGCCACTTCCACTCGGACCTACGAACGCTGTTGTGCGGTTAGCTGGAATGACCAAACTCGCCTTATGAAGAACCTCTTCTCCTTCGGTATAGGAAAAAGCAACATCACGCAGTACAATATCCCTGCTCTCTTTTGCTGCTTCCTGCTTCAATTCAAGCGGCTCCTCTTCATGATCCAAAATCGTCTGAATCCGTTCAGTAGCTCCAACCACCTTTTGCAAACGAGAATACAAGGTTGTAAACTGTGCCATAGGTGTAATCACTTGAAACAGCAGTAAAATAAAAGCCACTAAATCCCCGGCTGTCAGCACGCCTGATGCCACCCGTACACCACCTACACCCAAAATAATGACCAGCACTGCGGTCAGCAAGAAGGTAGAGATGGGTCCTACAAGAGCCAAAATACGGGATTCCTGTAGACCAAAGCGGAACATCCGGTAGATACGATCCTCTCCGGCCTTCGCTTCTCGGCTTTCTGTTCCGTAAGCCTTCACTAGCCTGATTTCACCGATAACCTGGGTCAGCACTGAGGTCAGATCTGCCATCTCATCCTGCTGCTTTTTGGAGATGCTGTACATTTTCCGTCCTACGGGAAACAAAATAAGAGCTGTTAGCGGAACAATAGTCATAATAATGAGTGTCATAACCCAATCCAGATAAAATAACAACGCAATACCGCCAATAATTGCAATCACATTAGAAATCAGGTTGACAAGATACTCTGTAATGAGGTTCATAATCAGGCTAGTATCATTGGTGACACGACTCATCGTATCTCCTGACCGATTCCGATCAAAGTACGGGATGGGGAGAGACAAAATTTTATGCCATAAGCGTTTGCGCAAATTAGCCACAATTTTGTGTCCGGCATAGTTCAGCATATAAATTGAAACCGCCGAAGCCACAGCTTGAAGCACAAACGCGCCTAGCAAGCCAAAAATGACCATACGGTTCAGTGAAGAAAAGGTCAAACCATCGATTAGTCCCTTGGTCATCAGCGGTACAATTAAACCGGCAATCGTCTGAACCAGGGTCAGAATCATGGCAATGGTGAGAATAGCCTTGGGCGGATGCGCACTCGCAATTAATTTGATAAACCGGCTCATGCCAGCCTTATCGGGTCTTTTACCTGTTTTTTCCTTCTCCCAGCTTTGTTGTTCATCTTGCTGTACATGATGCTCATTTTCCATAAACCATCACCCCCGCTTCCATTCTGACCATTCTTGTCCAAACAACAACACCCGCGCTCTGCGCGGGTATGAACAGTACAGCCTATCTTCGAGTTTACTACACCAGAGAATGAAGTACAAAGTTAGCCACGAACAGTACAGATATGATATACAATGCGACAGGCACTTCCTTGCCTCGTCCTGCTGCCAGCTTGGCTACGGGGTATGCAATAAAACCAAAGGCCATCCCGTCGACAATGCTGTAAGTAAAGGGCATCATTACCATAATCAGAAATGCAGGAAACGCCTCGGTAAAATCACTAAAATCCATCTCACGCACATTTTGCACCATAAGCCCGCCAATAATGATTAATACAGGGGCAATGGCACTATCAGGAATGTAAGCCAGCAGTGGAATGCAGAAGAACGTAGCCCCGAATAATATAGCAGTTACTAACGGTGTCACTCCCGAACGTCCCCCTGCTGCAATACCGGCTGTCGATTCCGCCGCAGCTACCGCCGGACTGCTGCCTAAAATACCGGCAAAAATATTGGTCACCGCCAATACACGCAAACTATTCTTAAAGGTGTCCGGTCTTCCAATCATGTTGGTCTGCGCAGTAATCATACCAATATTCTCAAACAGTACAATCAACAGCAGGAGAAAAACAGCGATCCAGAAGGCTACCGAAGCGATGCCCGAAAAGGACAGTGCTCCAAACAATTGCCCGTATTGCTGCACGGTTTCAGAGGTTCGCACTGTACTTGTCGGCTCAACAGCTCCCAGTACGTAAGCAAGTCCGGTTCCTGCCAGAATGCTGATCAGCAGCCCCCCCTGAACGTTACGGACAAACAACACAATAGCCAGCAGCAACGTTGCACAAGCCGTGATCACCTTAGGGTCATTAAAATGACCGATGGCCACAAAGGTCGTTTGATGAGCAATCACGATACCGCTTTTTTGTAATCCAATAAAGGTTAAAAACAAGCCGATTCCTACCGTAATTCCATGCTGCAAATTATGAGGAATGGCCTGGCTAATCAGCTTGTACAAAGATGTAAATGCTACAATGGCGAATAACATTCCGGTGATGCTTACCACCATCAACGCTTCCTGCCAGCTCAGCTTCATCGAATGTACGAGCGTATAAGTAAAAAAAGCATTGATCCCCATCCCTGGCACAACGACCATGGGGGATTTGCCACCAAAAGCCATCAGCAGACAGCCGATCATGGACGTGAGCAGTGTCCCGAGCATCGCCCCTTGCAGGGGAATCCCAGCATCTGCCAAAATGGTCGCATTGACCATCACAATATATACAACGGAAAAATAAGAAATGGCGCCAGCGGCCAATTCCTTTTTCCAATGATGCTCGGGTTTGAAACCGAGACTTCTGGACCATAGTCCACCCTTCATAGTAATACCCTCCAGCACGTTGTCCAATCTGGTTGCAGCAAACTACGTTATTCCAAACAAAAAGAGCTGCAGTTAACTGTGACACAGGTGAATGTGCCGCACAGAACTACAGGTCTTTAAAGTAAATCCATACAGCTACAGAATCTACAAATATACAGCCATGCTATCTTTGAGACTACACGCCAGCACGCTCCAGCAAATCCTTGACGGCTGCACCGACCATGATCAAGCCTGCTACCGGAGGCACAAAAGCATTGCTCGCAGGCGGCTGCTTCGCTTTCCGGATTTCCGGTGCGTTCGCAGGTACGATTTTTTTCGTAATGTCCTCACGCGGCTTCATTGGCTCCTCATCGGAGAAGACGACCTTGACGCCTTTGGTAATGCCTTCCTTACGCAGCTTGGTCCGAATGACACGGGCAATCGGGTCCATTCTCGTCTGGGAAATATCCACCACCTTAAAACGGCTTGGGTCCATTTTGTTGGCAGCACCCATGCTGGAGATCATCGGAATCCCGCGTTTTAGACATTCCTTGATCAAATGAATTTTGTAAATAATGGTATCCGAGGCATCCAGCACATAATCCAGATCGTATTTAAACAACTCTTCATAAGTTTCTTCGGTGTAAAACATGTTCAATGCAATAGCTTCACATTCAGGGTTAATCAGCTTTACGCGCTCTACCATCAGATCAGCCTTTTTTTGACCTACCGTTGTTGTCAGTGCGTGAATCTGACGGTTAATGTTGGTGATGTCTACGACATCTTTATCAATCAAAATAATACGTCCAATACCCGTCCGGGCCAGTGCTTCGACTGCAATCGAACCGACACCGCCAATACCCAGCACGGCTACCGTACTATTCTTCATAGCTTCCAGACCCTCAGAGCCAATTGCCAGCTCCGTTCGTGAAAATTGATGCAGCATGTGGTATATCCTCCTTACTGATTTTAACTTTAGGCTTAAACACTAGCATACAAACCACGAACCCATTATCCAAAAAAGGGTAACGGGTTCATGGCATTTTATAAGCTATTCACAAGTCAATGAATGGCACTTGTTAAGCCTCACGTTGGTCTTAGGCTTTAGGCGCAACAGGCTTCGGAGCAAGACGAATATGAAGCTGCTCCAATTGGGCATGATCCACTTCGGATGGTGCATCCATCAGCAGGTCTGTCGCACTGGCTGTTTTCGGGAATGCGATGGTTTCACGCAGGTTCGTACGACCTGCAAGCAGCATCACAAGTCGATCAAAACCGAAGGCAATGCCACCATGTGGAGGTGTACCATATTCGAACGCATCCAGCAGGTACCCGAATTTATCCTTCACTTCTTCCGGCGGCAGGTTGAGTGCTTTGAACATTTTCTCCTGAACTTCACGCTTGTAAATCCGCATCGAGCCGCCGCCCACTTCGTAGCCATTCAGTACGATGTCATAAGCCTGAGCACGAACCTGACCTGGATCTGTGTCCAAGAGGGCAAGGTCTTCGTCCTTCGGACGAGTGAACGGATGGTGTTCCGCCACATAACGTTTTTGTTCTTCGTCATAGCCAAGAAGCGGGAAGTCCACGACCCATGCAAATTTGAATGTGTTGTCGTCGATCAGTCCCAGATGACGGCCAATTTTCAGACGAAGCGCACCCAATACATCTGCAACGACTTTTTTATTATCCGCAGAGAAGAGCAACAGGTCGCCTTCTTCAGCTCCCGTGCGCTCCTTCAATACTTCGATTTCTTCCGGTGTAAAGAATTTAACGATAGGCCCCTTGAATTCGCCTTCCTTCACTTGAATCCAGGCCAAGCCCTTAGCTCCATAGCGTGCAGCGTAAGGACCCAGATCATCAATGTCCTTACGGCTCCATGTGCCGCATCCTTTGGCATTGAGGACCTTGACCTCGCCACCCTTTTCAATGACGGAAGCGAACACTTTGACACCACTGGTTGCCACGATATCACTTACTTTAATCAGTTCAAGACCAAAACGCAGGTCTGGCTTGTCAGAGCCGTACTTGTCCATTGCCTCTGCATGTGTAATTCGTTGGAACGGTGTTTCCAGTTCTACACCAATCGTCTCTTTGAACAGCTTGACCATAAGACGCTCCATCATCGGCAGCAAGTCATCCTGTTGCATAAAGGAGGTTTCAATGTCGACCTGCGTAAATTCAGGCTGGCGGTCAGCACGCAAGTCTTCATCACGGAAACAACGAGCAATTTGATAGTAGCGCTCCAGGCCGCCCACCATCAGCAATTGCTTGTACAGTTGTGGCGATTGCGGCAAGGCGAAAAACTCGCCTTCATGTACTCGGCTAGGCACCAGATAGTCACGTGCGCCCTCCGGCGAGCTTTTCGTCAAGATCGGTGTTTCCACCTCGATGAACTCTTCACCGTCCAGGAAGTCACGGAACACCTTAGCCGCTTTGGAACGCAGCTTCAAGGTCTGATGCATCTCAGGACGACGCAGGTCCAGATAACGGTATTTCAAACGCAGCGACTCGTCTACTTCTACGCCATCTTCAATGAAGAATGGAGGTGTTTTGGATGCATTCAATACTTCGATTTCAGTGACGCGCACTTCAATTTCACCTGTCGGCAGGTTCGGGTTAATCGTTTCTGCATCACGCTTGACAACAGTACCAGTAACCTCAAGCACATATTCACTGCGAACACGGTCCGCAATTTGCAGTGCGTCACCAGAATATGCCGGGTTAAACACAATTTGTACAATTCCGCTGCGGTCACGCAGATCGATAAAAAGTACGCCTCCCAAGTCACGACGGGTCTGTACCCAACCGTTCAATGTAACTGTTTCTCCGATATGCGCATCGGTTAATGCGCCGCATTGATGACTCCTTTTCATCATACACACTCCTGTTTATGTTTTAGTGGTTCATGCTATGTGAATCCATCGAAGGAAGCTGCCCCCCGACTGATGCTACATCATGTTCTTTAGCCCAGCTCTTCCACCAGCTGATCCAGCTTCACAGTACGCTGCTCGCCAGTTTCCATGTTTTTCAGTGCAATCTCACCCTGAGCCAGCTCATCCTCACCCAGAATTGCAGTATATCTCGCTTTAAAGCGATCAGCTGATTTCATCTGTGCCTTCATTTTACGGCCCAGATAATCTCGCTCTGCGGAAAATCCGGCTTGACGCAGCTTAAACAGCTGTCTGGTCACTTCCGTTTCTGCCGCTTCACCCAATGCCACCATATAAACATCCAGCGGCTTGGTTTCGTTCAGTTGGATACCCTGATGCTCCAGGATCAACTGAATGCGCTCCAGGCCAATACCGAAGCCGATACCCGGCTGATCCGGTCCTCCCAGTTCTCCAACCAATCCGTTGTAACGGCCGCCTCCACCGATCGTGTCAATGGCACCAATACCTTCGGCTTTGAATTCGAACGCTGTCAGCGTATAATAATCCAGCCCCCGCACCAAACGCGGGTTGACTGTATATTCCACGCCCATGGCATCCAGATTTTGCTTTACTTTCTCAAAGTGTGTGCGGGATTCCTCATCCAGGCTATCCAAAATAGAAGGCGCACCGCCAAATTTGTCCTGATCATCTTTGCTATCCAGCACCCGCAGCGGATTGCGGTCAATCCGTGCTTGGCTCTCCTTGGTCAACGTATCCTTAATAGGCAACAGGAAGTCGACCAGATGTTGACGATAGGCCGCACGGCTGGCTGCATTGCCAACGGAGTTAATCTCCACCTTTACCCCTTTCAAACCCAGCTCACGGCAGAACTGGTACCCGAAAGCGATAACCTCTGCATCCAGCGCCGGATCAACCGCTCCAAATGCTTCAATGCCAAATTGGTGAAATTGACGCTGACGTCCAGCCTGTGGACGTTCATATCGGAACATAGGTCCAATATAATACAGCTTGGTCACATCCGGCTCACCGTACAACTTATTCTCCACATAAGAGCGGACAACCCCTGCTGTCCCCTCCGGACGCAGCGTCATGCTGCGTTTGCCTTTATCCTCAAAAGTATACATTTCCTTTTCCACCACGTCCGTCGTTTCACCCACACCCCGAACGAACAAATTTGTTTGTTCGAACATCGGTGTACGGATTTCGCGGTAATTAAAGCGGCGGCTGATTTCACGGGCTTTTTCCTCGACAACCTGCCATCTTTCTACATTGCCCGGCAGCAAATCCTGCGTTCCTGTCGGCTTCTGAAAGGCCATTAACGTATCCCCCCTCTTAATAAAAACAAAAAAATCCCTCGCCCTGTTAAAATTAACAGGGACGAGGGATTGTCGTTTACAAATCACCCGTGGTACCACCCACATTCCGGAGTTTCCCGGACAACCAGCGCGTAAAAAACGCTCAGTGCCCGTCAGCCTTACACTGACTCCGCTCATACGTATAACGCCCGTAACGCGCAGTACGGCTATTATGCAGGATGGTCCGCTGTTTGGCACAGTTACCCGTGCGCTCTCGGCAGGTGCTCCTCAATTGTTCGCCGCCTGTTCTCGGGGAGGTCATTCGTCCGCTCATCAAGGGAATTTTTACAGCCTGGAAATTCCTCTCTGCGCTTGTGGGTTCGGAGTACTTGGTCCCGTCATCAAATCATTTTTCATTATTTTATGATTTTAATGAACTGCTTCGACAAAGTCAAGACATTCCCTCTAGAATCAAACAAATAGGTCCTATAAAAAGAAAAAAACCTGCGGAAACGGTCCACAGGTTCAAAAGATATATCAAAAGGGGGTCATGCTGTTATTATAATCAACGAATATTAAGGAATGATGTTTCGAATATTACATTTGTATTACAACCACTCTACAGCAGACTATATTCCTCAAGTATCGACAATTGACAATTTACAATCTGAACCCAATAATATCTGCCTTATGTCCAGCCTTCTTCAATTCATCGTAGGGTACCTGCATTTCAGAATCCTCAAACTGGCCAGCCAATAAGAAAAAGAGCCTTTCGGCTCCTTCACTGCGTGATAGATATCATGCCTTACCTACGCGGCAAAGCACCGTGCCCAGGCTTGTTCATGGCTGCTGCAGCATGCTGCAATAACGTATCAGCATCGCGGGTAAGGCTGATCGCCTCCTGAATACTACCGGGGAAAAGCAGTGTAGCGCTTCGATAACCGTCCATTTTTGGGATTTGACGCATTGCTTTGTCTCTCCTGTCACCCTTAAGGCTATCCACCCGGCTTATCACCAGTTGGGATAACATTATCGTCTCCATGAACGGTCATTTTATTCTGCTTCGTGCTGATCCATGCCCACGAACCAACAACGTGTACCTACGAACGTTCGCTATCCAGAATCAGCGTCACCGGGCCCCAGTTGGTTAATGATACATCCATCATCGCCCCAAAAATACCCGTCTCGACCTCCAGACCCTTGGCTCGAAGCTGGCTGTTGAAAAAATCATACAACTTCTCTGCTTCCTCAGGCTTGGCCGCTCCCATAAAATTAGGCCTTCTCCCCTTACGGCAGTCACCATACAATGTAAACTGAGAGACCGACAAAATGGACCCGCCGATATCCAGCACACTGTCGTTCATTTTACCTTCAGCATCATCAAATATGCGTAATCCCGCTGTTTTATCCGCCAAATAAACGGCATCAGCCGCCGTATCTCCCTGACCTATACCGACCAGCAGCATTAATCCGGTTCCGATCTTGCCGACCACCTTTTGATTAACCGTTACCTGAGCGTCTTTACAGCGCTGAATGATGATTTTCATCGACTATCCGCTGTCTCCTTTAACTTTCCCCTTTAAAAGGTGCCTGCAGCCGCAGCACGACTTCTCATAGCGACCTATGGGGGGCTTTATACCCAAATGCGCTACACAAGGCTACAAGCCTTTTTTCACGCTTACAAGGTTATTGCATAATCCGATGCACGGTATATACATCTTTCACCCGTTTGATCCGTTCGACAACAGAATGCAAATGATCCGTATTGCGAATGAGAATCGTAATGTGAATCATCGCCATTTTGTTTTTGTCGGTACGGCCTGTAACGGCCGAGAAGCTGGTTTTGTTCTCGGATATAGCCTGAAGCACTTCGTTCAGCAGACCGTTGCGGTCATGTCCTGTAATCTCAATATCGACGCTGTAATTGACCTCTGCTGCTTCCTCCCACTCAACCTCGATCACACGAGCCTGATCTTCCCCCGTACCCGCAGGAATATTCGGGCAATCTGTCCGGTGAACCGATACGCCGCGGCCACGTGTTACATAACCGATAATGTCGTCTCCCGGCACGGGATTGCAACATCGTGCAAAACGAACGAGTAAATTGTCGACACCTCTGACGCTGACGCCGTTGGTCGGTGTTTTTTTACGTTCGCCCTGCGGCTTGTACTCCTTGACCTCGGTGGTCAGCTCGATTAGCCGTGCCTCTTCCTGCTCCTTGCGCAGCTTCTCTGTCAGACGTGTACAGACCTGAGCTGCGGTGATGCCGCCAAAGCCAATCGCAGACAGCATATCCTCTATATCGTTGAAAGAGAATTTAGCTGCCACTTCCTGAAGCTTATCGTCACTCATCCATATCGAAGGCTCTATATCACGTTTTTTGAGCTCACGCTCCAGATTCTCACGGCCTTTTTCGATATTCTCCTCGCGCTTTTCTTTCTTAAACCATTGCTTGATTTTACTGCGCGCGTGAGAGGACTGGGCAATTTTGATCCAGTCCTGACTAGGTCCATAAGAATGCTTGGACGTCATAATTTCGACGATATCGCCGGTTTTAAGCCGATAGTCCAGTGGCACAATTCTTCCGTTTACCTTGGAGCCAATCGTTCGGTTACCAACTTCAGTATGAATACGGAAAGCAAAGTCCAGCGGAACCGATCCGGCAGGCAGCTCAATGACTTCCCCTTTTGGAGTGAACACAAACACAAGGTCCGAGAAAAAGTCCATTTTGAGCGATTCCACAAATTCCGACGCGTCCTTCGCCTCATTTTGCAGCTCCAGAATTTCTCGAAAAAAAGTGATTTTATCCTCAAAGTTCGTGTTATTGGCTCCGTTGCCTTCTTTATAAGCCCAATGGGCCGCAATCCCGAATTCAGCTGTGCGATGCATATCCACCGTGCGAATTTGCACCTCGGTAGGTTCCCCGTTGGGGCCCACGACTGTTGTATGAAGGGACTGATACATATTGGCCTTAGGCATGGCAATATAATCCTTAAACCGTCCTGGCATAGGCTTCCACAACGTATGGATAATCCCCAGAGTGGCATAACAGTCCTTAATGTTATCCACAATAATACGAATCGCCAGCAAATCATATATTTCATTGAATTGCTTGTTCTTCGTTGTCATTTTTTTAAACACACTGTAAATGTGCTTGGGACGCCCGGAAAGATCAGCCTGAATGCCCATTTCTTCCAGTTTTTCCCTGATACGTACAATAACATTATCAATAAATTGCTCCCGCTCTGCCCGTTTCTTATGCATCAAATTAGCGATGCGATAATACTGCTGAGGATTCAGATAGCGAAGAGCAATATCTTCCATTTCCCATTTAATCGCTGAAATACCTAAGCGGTTCGCAATCGGGCAGAAAATCTCCAGCGTTTCATAAGCAATTCGGCGCTGGCTTTCCTCCGACTGATATTTCAAGGTGCGCATATTATGCAAACGGTCCGCCAGCTTAATAACAATGACACGAATGTCCTGTGCCATGGCAATAAACATTTTTCGATAATTTTCGTTCTGCTGTTCTTCCTTGGAACGGAACTGGATACGCTCCAGCTTCGTCAAACCATCGACAAGCATCGCACATGTATCGCCAAAATGCTCGCGAATCTGCGCCAAAGACACCGTCGTATCCTCCACAACATCATGCAAAAGAGCGGCGATAATGGAGATGGTATCCATCTGCATATTAACGACGATATCAGCAACCGCAAGCGGATGCAGAATATAAGGTTCACCGGACTTGCGCGTCTGCCCCGAATGGGCCTGCTCGGCAAAATCATAGGCGTCCCTGATGCGGATAAGATCTGCTTCTCTGGTATAGGCCCCGGCCTTTTTAAGTAATTGCTCTATCCCCATTCTGCTCTATTCCGTGTCCTTTCTATGCAAAATGGAACCCGCCGATCAATGTCGCGCAAAGGTTCCCTTTTAAAAGTGATTTCCTATAATTATGACGGTTACTACGTCACACGTCAACTATTACAGGTTGGGTATTGTCGTGTTATTCCGTCACAAATAGACCAGTAAATCAGGAATGTTGACGAAATAAAACGAATTGTATTGAAAAAATTACGAAAAGTAATTAATGTATATAAGAATAATTGAACGAACTAAGGAGTGAACTGCGTTGCAACGCGAAATTCAAGTTAATGAAAAGCTTCCGGCAGGACCCGGGTTCCTGCTCAGCCTACAGCATTTGTTTGCCATGTTTGGCAGCACCGTGCTGGTGCCAAATATTTTCGGTGTCGATCCCGGCATGATTTTGCTGATGAACGGTATTGGCACACTGCTGTACATATGGATCTGCCGTGGCAAAATTCCCGCCTATCTCGGCTCCAGCTTCGCTTTTATCGCTCCCGTTAGTCTTGTGCTTAAAAGCAATCCAGGCGTTAACGGTTACGCTATGGCCCTCGGTGCTTTCATCGCGACGGGTGTTATTTTTTGCCTGGTCGCACTGGTGATCAAATATGCTGGAACCCGTTGGCTGGACGTGGTATTCCCACCCGCAGTCATGGGCTCCATTGTAGCTCTGATCGGACTGGAGCTGGTTCCGGTTGCAGCAGGCATGGCAGGTATTATCAATTCGGACCCTACTAAAGCCTGGTCTCCAGATCCCAAAACCATTACCCTTTCCCTTGTTACACTCGGAGTCACTATTCTGGGTGCGGTGCTGTTCCGTGGATTTGCCAAAATAATCCATATCTTGATCGGTATTGTGGTCGGCTATGTGCTTGCTTATTTTATGGGTATGGTCAATACACAGGCCATTGCGGATGCTCCCTTATTTGGACATCCTGTCATTACCACTCCAGTATTTAATACCTCGGCTATGCTGACAATTCTTCCTGTCGCACTGGTCGTCATCGTGGAGCATATTGGTCATTTGCTCGTAACCAGCAACATTGTCGGACGCGAGCTGTCCAAAGATCCCGGCCTGCATCGTTCACTGTTGGGTAACGGTATTTCCACTGTGATTTCCGGCTTTGTCGGCTCTACGCCCAATACAACCTATGGTGAAAACATCGGTGTCATGGCACTAACGAAGGTGTACTCTGTTTGGGTCATTGGCGGAGCCGCAGTGATTGCCATCCTGCTCTCCTTCTCAGGCACCTTCTCAGCAATTGTTTCGAACATCCCGGCTCCAGTCATGGGTGGCGTATCCTTGCTGTTGTTCGGTGTCATCGCTGCCTCTGGTCTGAGAATCTTTGTCGAGCAAAAGGTGGATTTCGCCAAACCGACCAATATGCTGCTCGCTACCATCGTACTTGTTGTCGGAATCAGCCGTACGACACTCACATGGGGCGCGGTTACCCTGAAAGGTATGGCGCTGGCAACAATCATCGGCATCGTCCTCAGCCTGTTCTTCAAGCTGATTGACGTGCTCGGCTGGTCGAATGATAAAACACAGGAGCCTTTAACGGAAAAAACACCGGATTAGTACCTGTTCCTTTACATGAAAACGCCGACTCTATGAGATACGGGTCCATCACGCACTTGTCTAACATCCAAGAGTGTTGGTTAGTACCTGCGTGGACGGCGTTTTTTTAATTCATCTCTTATAATTTAAGATTAAAATCACACACGAAAACGAGATAACACCTGGTTGAATGTGTCAGAAACACCTGTAAGCGACTTGGCCGAGCTATCCAGACCCTCCAAAGCATTCAACTGACGTTGGGATCGGTCAGCGGCTTGCCCAGCACGTTCAGAAGAAGCTTTAGCAATATCGGCAAGATAACTAATGGATGCCGCAACTACCTCAGAACTTGCTGTCATTTCCTCTGAAGCTGAAGAAACCTCCTGTACCTCTACTACTATCTGCTGGATATCCTGATTCATGGCAGCAAAGTGCTGCTCCACCTAATGTATTACACAAAACAAAATAGTCCGATGGAGCAACTCTTTAGATAAAGAGATGTTCCATCGGACTATTTAGGTGATCCATACATAAATATTTCCCGGGAAAACCCCGGATTTCCAAAGTCCTAATATTTAATCAGGGTGAACACATCTACGTCAGGCAGTTTTGCCCGACCGTTGAGTTCAGACAGCTCTATAAGAAAAGCAGCTCCCACCACATTTCCACCAAGCTGACGCACCAAGTTCACAGATGTAGCAATGGTTCCACCTGTAGCAAGCAGGTCATCCGCAATCAATACATTTTGCCCTGGCTCAATAGCATCCTTATGCATAGCAAGCATATCCTTGCCATATTCCAAACCATATGCTTCTTCAATGGTTTCCCCAGGCAGCTTTCCACTTTTACGAATAGGAATAAAACCAACGCCAAGAGCATAGGCCAGGGGCGCACCCACGACAAATCCGCGTGCCTCGGGACCCGCAATCAAATCAATTTTCAAATCCGATACCAGTTCCTTCATATCGTTGATTGCCTTGCGGTACAGCTCACCGTTTTTCATCAAGGTCGTAATGTCTTTAAAACTAATTCCTGGTTGTGGAAAATCGGGAATCACTCGAATATATTCTTTGTAGTCCAACTTAGTTCCTCCTACTGTAAACTTCTAAATTAGTATATCCATCCTACAAAATAAGCTTGAGGCAGCGCCCTAAGAAGCACCCTTCATCAGCGACATGATCCAATTCGTCATCTGGGTTGTATCCGAATCCAGTAAATAACGCTCCATTTCAGCCATATCATATAATTCCTGATAGCGCGGAGAAGTCGTTAAATCACGCTTGGGCGGATTGGGTACAAAACAAAATTGCCCTTCTGCACGCGTCATAAACTCAAGCTCCTCGAAGATGTCCAGCACTTTGGATAACATACGTACTGAACAGGAACATTGCCGACTAAGAGCAGGCAGCATTGCTTTTTCGTCAACAGGCTGTGTTCCCATGCGGGAAAGCACAACATAAATACGCTTGAACAGCTCCCTGTCAGGGATTACGAGCCGACCGGCACGTTCATTGACCGAATGCAAGAGAAATACATTTTCTACATTTTCAAAGGTAGACCATACTGCCTGTAGCTGCTCCGGCGTTTCCGGTGGCTCCAGCACGAACAGTGACTTCACAGATTGCTGCGCATCCCTTTGACCATTGCTGGGAGTAACAGTACCATCCTTATCGTATAACCATATGAATTCAGTGTTCACAGAACCCGTTGGACGAAGTGTGGATGACGGATGTATCAACACCGCAACGTCATTTTTTCTCTCCTCTACACGCGGATGAAAAATGTTCAAGCCTCGTTCCAACTCGGCAATAGGATTCGAGACTCCGCGATAATCAAAAATTTGCGGGGCCTGCACACGAATATCCTGCATCATCAGTTGGAGAGACCGTTTGCCATTCCACTCATTAATGGACAGCTCACCCAGCAGGTCCAGCTCGGTTTGCTGCTGTAAAAAATCAGCCAAATCGCCACGCTGAAAGGCAATCGCATCCAGCGATTGTCCGTTCTGCTCCAGCAGAAGCTTCACATGATTTTTCTCACGTCCCATTTTACGAGCCTCGCGTAATTGGAGACCCTGTAATACGAATCGTGGAGAAGGGTTCCCCATACCAAAGGGTTGCAACAATTCCAGTTCTTCAACCGCCTGTAAAGATACCTCGTCCAGACGACAGACCATATCTGCTTCAGCTACCGGAATAAGGTCTTCCGGTATCAAAATTGAACCGGCATAGCGGTTAAGCCGCTCCTCGAACAATTCCAGATTGTCACGGCTCAGCGTCATACCCGCAGCCGAAGGATGACCGCCAAAATGCTCCATCAGCTCATGGCTGTCGGTAAGAGCACTGTAGATATCCAATGCAGGGATAGAACGAGCAGAACCTTTACACATCCCTGTCTCGGCATCTATCCCAAGAATAATGGTTGGACGATAATGGCGATCCAATAGCTTGGACGCCACAATGCCGACGACCCCCACGTTCCAGCCTTCACCGGCCAAAACAATAACTGAGGGGAGCTTGCCTCCATTCAGCTTGGCTGCCAGCTGCTGCTCAGCTTGCTCCACAATTCGTTCGACCACCTGTTGACGCTCACGGTTAAGCAGATCGAGCGCATGCGCTAGTTGATCCGCTTCTTCATCTTGTTCTGTCGTCAGCAGGGAAACCGCTCGTCCCGCATGATCCAGACGTCCACTGGCATTAATACGCGGTGCCAAGGCAAATGCGATGTTGACAGAAGTCACTGTAGGCATATCCACACCTGCTACACCAAGCAACGCCCGAATCCCAGGAAACGCAGAGCTTTTCATCGATTGAATCCCTCTACGTACCACCGCCCGGTTCTCGCCATGTAACGGCATCAAATCCGCTACCGTACCAATAGCGGCGATTTCAAACCATTCCTCAGGCACCTCATCCAGCAGTGCCTGTGCCAGCTTAAGAGCAACACCAACACCTGCAAGGCCTTTAAATGGGTATGGACAACCGGGCAGCTTCGGATTAATCAAGGTATACGCCTTGGGAAGCACAGCAGGCGGCTCATGATGATCGGTCACAATAACATCGATACCCAAGGATGTTGCATAATCAATTTGCTCAACTGCACTAATTCCAGTATCTACCGTAATAACCAGCGTAACTCCCTGCTGATGAGCCCAATCCAGAGCATGATTGTGCAGGCCGTATCCCTCATTGGAACGGTGGGGAATATAAATATCATAAGAGGCCTTTAGGAAACGCATAAGCTGAATCATCAATGATGTACTGGATACTCCGTCTGCATCATAATCGCCATAGATTAATATATGCTCGCCGTGCTCCAGAGCCTTGCGAATTCTAGGCACGGCCTCTTTCATGCCAAGAAGCAGATAAGGGTCGTGTATATCATCCACACTTCCGTACAAAAAGCGGTTTGCTTCCCCGGCTGTAGTGACGCCCCGGTTTACTAAAAGCCGGGACAACAATGGTGAAATCCCCAGCTCTTCTGTTAACGGCTGAGCCGCCGCCAGATTAATTCCCGGGGTCTTCCATCTGTACTGCGAATGAAGCAATCCTGTTCACCTTTCTTTCATCATCGCCTTGCATTATTGCAGCAAGGACGACACATCATTATCCGGCAGTTCATGATTGGATTTGTAAGGATATCCGGCTTGATAGGGAATGAACTGCATTTGTACATGGGTCACCTGTGGAAAACGGGTCAGCAGTAAATTTTTAGCCCGATCGGCAATTTGCTGTGCTTCCTGCACCGTAATCCGAGGATTTACACTAATCGTTACATCCACTGTTATGAAATGGCCCGCTTCCTGGGCATGGAAATGTTCAATCGTTACAATACCATACACCCGTTGAATCGTCTCCATAAAACCTCGGGAGTCTTCCTCCCGCAAGGGCCTCGCCGGTGCCTGATAAGCGGTATTCATCACCATCAGATAACCCTTACGCAATACCATACAAGCTACCAGCAAAGCTGCGGTTGGATCAAGATATAACAATGCCGGCCACTCCATCGCTTTACCAGTCATTGCACCGATCATGCCGATCAATGCAATCAGTGATGCATACAGCGAGTATCGTTCATGATTAGCGTACAGATCTGCTTCCGCTTTATGACCATGCTTAATCGAGTAGCGATACTGAAACTGAAATAACGCCTCTCTCAGCACCAAAGCAACAAAAGCAGTAATTAATGCATACAGATCGGGAGCCTGTGGTTCCGGGCTGCTCAATGAGCGGACAGCCGAGATCGCTAGCTGGAGACCGCTCATCAGTACTAAAATAGACAGCACCACAGAAATGACAGCCCGAACCTTTTCACCATTTCGCAGCCGTGCCAGCACCCCGTGTCCTGTACCACCTTTGGAAAACAGGTCCTGCAAACGGAAAGCACTATCCGCAGCCGTGTGCAGTGCATCCCCCAACAATGCTTTGCTGTTTGCCGCATAACCGACAGTCCCCTTGAGAACAGCTAGTGCGAGATTACCAACAATCCCGCTCCACGCTGCAGTTTCTAATGATCGGCTGCGTTCGCTATTCACAACGTTTCCCCCTCAATCCTGAACTGACCATTTCCCAGTAAGCTCCATTCCAAATCAATCGAATCCCTCAAAACAAACGATACATGGGCCGCTCCCGGGCACCCACGCAAGGTAATCTCCAAACCTTAGAAAACCGCGCCCAAGCAGACGCGGCTTTCTCTTAAAATTATACTACTGATATTTGCGTAACTTAAGACTTTGCAGTTTTGACCGTGCCACCGCCAGCAGTCGGCGTTTTTTGTTTCCCTTTCAAAGCTACCCACAGCGGGCTGGCAATGAAAATGGAAGAATAAGCACCAAACAGCAAGCCGATAACCATCGCAAGCGAGAACATCCGAATCGACTCGCCCCCAAAAATGAACAAGCACACGGAGGCAATAAACACAGTAAACACGGTTGCGAGTGAACGCGTCATTGTCTGGGCAATACTATGATCGACTACCTGCTCCAAGTCGGCTCTGGACTTCTTCTTCGCAAATCGCAGATTTTCCCGGATACGGTCAAAAATAACGACAGTATCATTGATGGAGAAACCGACAATCGTCAGAATTGCAGTAATAAAGGTCAAATCCACCTCAAGGCGGAAAATGGAGAAAATACTGATGACAAGAAACGCATCATGCAGCAACGAAACAATAGCTGCAACGGCAAAACGCCATTCAAACCGGATCGAGATATAGACAGCGATGGCCACTGAGGCCAGCAAGATTGCCCAGATTGCATTTCGCTCCAGTTCTTGGGCCATTTCCGTATCTACCGTATTGACCTCAAATGAAGCCTTTGGATCAAGCTCTTTATTGAAAGAGGTTTTAAAATCATTCACTTGCTGGTCCGTCAATACCTGTGAAAAACGAATGCCGAAGCGCTCTTTACCCGGTGTAAAATCTACCTCTTTGCCGATTCCCTTCTTGTCCAGCAAAGTTTGAATCTGCTCCTGTGTAACTACCTTGGTCAAATTGACATCCACGTTGGAGCCGGAACGGAAATCAACCCCGTAATTCAAACCGAATATCGACAAACTCAAAATACCGAGCAATGTGATAATAATCGAAAAGGTATAAAACCACTTGCTCATCTTGACATATTTATAGTCCCAATTAAAGCGCACTGATATCACTCTCCTTCACACCAAAATAACTTGGCTTCTTCACAGCATCCGCTTTAACCAGCAGATTGAGCAAGAAGCGGGAGAAGAAGATATTTGTCAAGATACTGGTGACAATATCAACGATGAGTACGAGAGCGAATCCACGAACGGAACCTGTTCCCAGGCCAAACATGACTGCTGCTGCTATAATTGTCGTAATATTGGCATCCATAACAGTACGGAACGAGGCCTTACTGCCTGCGATGACAGAAGAACGAATCGTTTTGCCTGACTTGATTTCTTCTTTAATCCGTTCATACGTGATGATATTGGCATCGACCGCCATCCCGATCCCGAGCACGAAGGCTGCGATACCCGGAAGCGTAAGCACGAAGCCACCCAAATAGAAGATCGCAAGCACCAACCAGGTATGAACGATGAGACAGAAACTAGCTATTATTCCTGGTACACGGAACATCGCAATCATAAATACCAGAATAATGATCGAGCCGATCAAGCCAGCACGGATCGTTTGATCCAGTGACAGCTGACCCAGTGTAGCACCTACGCTCTGAGAATATTTTTCCGTCAGTTTAAGTGGAAGAGCTCCCAGGTTTATCGTATCTGCGAGCTTGTTCGCTTCTTCACGAGTGTAATTACCTGTAATTGAGGCACTGCCATCCGTCAATTCTCCACGTACTGTTGGTGCAGATAGTAAATCATCATCCAAGAAAATAGCTAACTCTTTGTTAAGAAGTCGCTTTGTGATCTCTGCAAATTTGGCTTTATCCTTCACTTTGATGCTAATTTCAGGCTGGTTCAGCTGGTTATAGCCAACAACAGCACCATTCTCCACAAAATCATTACCGCGGAGCTCAATTTTGCTGTATTGACCCGGCTTTTTAGCATCCGCTGCCGTTGCACTGCGGAATGTCAGCTCGGCAGGCTTTTTCAGCATGGAGCGAACTTCTGCTTCATTAGAGACACCAGCAAGCCGCACGCGAATACGGTTGCTGCCCTCTGTTGTTACTTCCGGCTCAGTCGTACCAAGCGCGTTAATCCGTCTCTCCAGACTTTGAGCTGTTTGTATAAGAGACTGGCTGGTGACACGCTGCCCTGCTTCCAAAGGCTGGGCTTCATATAAAATTTCAAAGCCTCCCTTTAAATCGAGGCCTAGTTTTAAACTGTTCAGTAGGCCCGGGCTTGTCCCGACCATAACACCAGTTGTTATGAGCACGACCACGATGAAACTTAGAATTCTTTTCATTCCGTCCCATGTTCCCCTTTCATTCTCAATATTCCTATTATAGCTACCCCTCAAAAAGCAGTCAATTTGAACGCAAAAAAAGACTCCCTTCTATTCGAAAGTGGAGCCCCGTAATGCGGACATCGTCAAATAGTTCATAAAGCTCGTCGCTTTAAGGGAAAGTATATCGTTAACGAGCTTGTGCAGCGGAGGAATCCCCTCCTTTTCATATTTATGGCTAACACAATTCCATACGTCCTTACTTGTGACATGCTCATAGCCTACGAGAACCAACTCGTCTGCCTTGCTTTGACACAGCATCTCTATGGCGTCATCCCAATCCTGCTCATCCAGCTCTTCCATACCCACGATGGTCGTTCCTCCTCCCAGCGACTCCGTTTCCGCAAATCAGCAATTAGCGGGATCATTGACTGCTTTATATAACAATTCTATCCTGATCTTGGAAAATCCTTCTTTTTGTCGAAAATAGCCGTAAATCAACAATATATGCATTCATTTCGCTCGTCAATAGCAGAATTCACCACCTTCCCTCTGCTTGCCTGGATTGTTCTGCTTTTAATCCGAAAAGCTTGTCATGAACATGGACAGGTCTGGCATATCTTCTAAAGTAACGCATAGATGGAGAATTACATTTGGGGGAAGAGGGAGTTGCGATTGAAAAAGCAGACATTCATCCATGGAGCAATTATTTTATTGGCAGCGGGAATCATCAATCGGCTACTGGGCTTCATTCCGCGAATCGCGCTCCCGCGTATTATCGGACCCGAAGGAGTCGGCTTATACCAACAGGGGTATCCCTTTTTTATCGTGCTGGTGACTCTTATTACCGGGGGAATCCCGCTTGCAGTAGCCAAACTTGTGGCCGAAGCTGAAACTGCGGGACAACCCGAAATGTCAAGGCGTATTTTACACACCAGCCTGCGCTTTACCATTACGCTCAGCCTGCTCGCTATGGTACTATGTCTTGTGTTCGCCCCTTGGATCACAAACCACATCCTGACCGACAACCGTGTGTATTATACATTTATTAGCATGAGTCCCATGATTGTTATCGTTGCTGTATCCTCTGCCTACAGGGGCTATTTTCAGGGAAAACAAAATATGATTCCGTCCGCCAGCTCCTCGATTGCCGAAACTGTTATGCGCATTTTTTGCGTCATTTGGTTTGCATACCTGCTCCTTCCTTACGGTGTTGCCTACGCTGCTGCAGGAGCCATGCTCGGTGCATTAGCGGGCGAGCTGGTTGGTATGGTTGTGCTGCTATGGCAATACGTCATGAACCAGCGAAGCGATGGTTCTCCCCCTCAAACGAAGACATCTTTGTCCTCTGAGGCTCGTCCTGAGGAATCATCCGTTTTGTCACGTCTTATGTCTATATCCGTTCCCGTTACGGCTGGGAGGCTCGTCGGCTCCTTGTCCTATTTGCTTGAATCCATTTTATGCATGCGCAGCCTCGCCGCAGCAGGCATTGCAACTGGTATTGCAACCGCACAGTATGGGGCCATGCAGGGCATGGTCATTCCTGTATTATTACTGCCAGGTGTCCTCACCAGTTCACTGGCTGTTTCACTCGTCCCTTCCTTATCTGAAGCAGCTGCCAAGGGACACATTACCGCCATCCACAAACGTTTGCATCAGTCGCTTCGGCTTGCTTTGGTTGCAGGAGCCCCATTCGCCGTTATCATGTACGTGCTGGCAGAGCCTCTGTGTCTGTTACTTTACAATAATGGCGATATAGCAGGCATGCTTAAACTCATGGCGCCCTTTGCTCTGTTTATGTACATCCAGGCCCCGCTTCAGGCGGCACTTCAAGCCCTGGATCGTCCCGGGAGTGCTTTATTTAACACCTTTGTCGGAGCCGTTATCAAAATTGTGCTTATCGTATGGCTTGCTTCTCAGCCTCAGTACGGTATCTACGGAGCGGTTATCGCCATTTGCATTAACAATGCCATTGTCACCCTTCTGCATGGCTTCAGTGTCAGCAGACTACTTCGCTTTCGCGTGCGTTTGCTTGATTTCTGGAAAACCGGGGCAGGGATGATCATTATGGCAGCTGCGGTATTATATGTCTACAGACATCTGGCAGTGTTCAACCAAATGTGGCTTCAATTTATTTTTGCAGCAGGAGTGGGGATTATCCTGTACCTTTTCCTGATGACCTCAATCAAAATGATTGACTGGGACAACCTTACCCGCATTCCCATTCTAAGAAGATGGTTTAAAACCAAAGAAATCTAATCCGAAGATTCCCCAAAGGTCGGTGGCGTAACATATACATGACCTCTATGATTCACTGTGCATAAGAAAACATCTTTAAAATCTTTGTGACCCTTCGCTTGAATCTGATTTTTAAGCCAAAATCGGTTCATATCCATCCGCTCCAAATTTCGGTCCAGCACCTTGCCATCCATAATTAATGGAACCGGCAGGCCTTCATATCTAAACTTCCCGCCGATTTGAGGAGTAGGATGAACTTTTTCCACCTGTTGCTCAATGTTCGTCAAATTCCTTTGACTTAAATCCTGTCTCATTTTGTCTAACTCTGCATCTCCATCTTTCTCATCCTTAGCTACCACCGTGAGCTTGCCTGTGGTTTCCAAAATAACACATTCGACTTCATCCAGACTTTCAAAACTTTGTTCACGAAGCTGTAACAACAAATCATCTAAATTGTAGCGTTGCTTAGCCATTTCATCCTTGTTTAGTTGTCCATTGGAGTACAATACACTGGGCCGGCCATCGAATAGCAGGCGCAGACGTCGGCTTTTAAGGCTGAAATAGGAAATCCCAATTTGCAAAACCAAGAGTACTCCTAAAGGAATCAACCCTTCATAAAGTGGACGTTTTATATCCTCCAGGCTGAATACAGCAATTTCCGCAATCATAATGGATATGACGAGGTCGAATACAGACAATTTTCCGATCTCCCTTTTACCCATCAAGCGCATCACCAGATATACAATAAAATACATGAGCAGCGTCCGAAAAATATGAGCAAAAATATCGTGACTCAATATGTTCGCCTCCTCCCCTGTACTTTGCGACAAGACATTAATGGTTCATTGTACACGTATTCTGACCGTTCCCCACTTGACTCATACAAAAAACAAAAGGCTAAATTATTGAAATAAAGAGAAAGACTGCTTGCGACTTGGTACTAAGCCTGAAGGCTTGACCATAGAATGATAATAGTTCAAACCTTGGTACAGGAGGAATTATCAATGGAGCTCATTCGCCGCTGGTGTTCGTTTCGTCTGGCCCATCCCATTTTATCCGGCTTATTTTATGCTTTTGCATGGATGCTGTTAGGCGCATTGATTCTTTCACTACTGTTGTGGCTGACACAAATGCAGGAACAGGACTTATCCTTGTATACGTACATCGTTCACGCATTCGCTATGCTATCAGGCGGCTTCGTCGCCGGTAAAAGATCCACGAACAAAGGCTGGTATCAAGGCGGTATTACAGGCATCCTGTATGGCCTTATCGTTCTTCTAGTCGGTTTTCTGGCACTGGATGCGGGCATGAACGCTAAGGACCTATTGCACTTAGGAATTGCCTTTGTCATAGGCGCTGGAGGCGGGATGTTCGGGATTAATCTTAGTAAATAATCAAATTTAAAAAAGTGTACCGGCCCATGTAACGAAGCAACACAAAAAAACCGAGCCTCCTCAAAGGCTCGGTTTTTACATGATGATCGGCAGATTCTACGACTTAGAAACAACAGCTTCCTCAGATGCAGTATCTTTTGCAATCGCATTACTGATTGCACTGCGGTCAAAGGTCAGCTTCGTCACATCATTCACACGCAAAACAACCACATCGTCCGTAATCTCCACAATTGTACCGTGAAGACCTCCGATTGTTATCACCTTATCTCCCTTTTTCAAAGCTTGAAGCATCGATTGACGCTGCTTTTGTTTTTTCTGATTCGGACGAATCAGCAAGAAATAAAAGATTACAAACATCAGAGCCAGTGGCCAGATCATTTGAAAAAGTCCCCCAGCTCCACCGGGTGCAGCCGCAGCTGTAGCAAATTGAAACACGTTAAATCCCCCTTTCAAATCTCCCCTAAAACTTAAAAGCCTTTATCATTATCATGAAGACCGTACTGCTCAAAAAATTCATCGCGGAAATCAAGCAGTCTGTCATCCATAATCGCTTGTCTGACATTGCGCATCAATTGTATTAAGAAATGCAAGTTATGATACGTTGTCAGTCGGAGCCCGAAGGTTTCATCTGCTTTAATCAAATGTCGCAAGTACGCGCGTGAATAGTTGCGACAAGTGTAGCAATCACAAGCCGGATCAAGCGGGCCAAAATCGCTTGCAAAATTGGCATTACGAACGACAAGACGACCTTGACTTGTCATCGTTGTCCCGTTGCGAGCAATCCGGGTTGGAAGTACACAATCGAACATATCCACACCACGGATAGAGCCTTCAATCAAGGCATCCGGCGAACCTACGCCCATCAAATAACGTGGCTTGTTGGTAGGAAGCAGCGGAACGGTATAATCGAGCACTTCATACATCAAATGCTTTGGTTCCCCCACACTCAGTCCACCAATAGCATACCCCGGGAAATCCATGGAAGTCAAATCTGCCGCACTTTGCTTGCGCAGATCTTCATGCATACCTCCTTGTACAATGGCGAACAGCCCTTGATCATGAGGACGCGCATGTGCCTCCAAACAACGCTCAGCCCAACGGCTGGTGCGTTCCAATGATTTTTTCACGTATTCATACTCAGCCGGGAACGGTGGACATTCATCGAAGGCCATCATAATATCCGAGCCAAGCGAGTTTTGAATTTCCATTGCTACTTCCGGCGAAAGAAACTTCTTATCTCCATTTAAATGAGAGCGAAAATGAACACCCTCCTCTGAGATCTTACGCATTTCACTTAAGGAAAACACCTGGAATCCACCGCTGTCTGTTAAAATAGGACGATCCCAATTCATAAACTTGTGCAGTCCGCCCGCTTCACGAATAATATCATGACCGGGACGAAGAAACAGATGGTACGTGTTACTCAAAATAATTTGAGCATCCATCTCCTTCAATTCCTCAGGACTCATCGTCTTGACTGTAGCTTGCGTCCCCACAGGCATAAAGGTTGGTGTCTCAATAACCCCGTGAGGTGTATGCACACGCCCGAGGCGAGCTCCTGATTGCTTGCAAGTTTTAATATGTTCGTATCTTATTGCTGGTGCCATATTTTCTCTACCATCCTTAATTAATAAATGAACATTGCGTCCCCGAAGCTAAAAAACCGATATTCGCGGTCAATCGCCTCCTGGTAAGCATGCATAATATTCTCCCTGCCCGCCAGTGCGCTGACCAGCATAACCAGGGTGGATTTAGGCAAATGGAAATTCGTAATCATTGCATCCACCACACGGAATTCATAGCCTGGGTAAATAAAAATCTGTGTCCAGCCGCTGCTAGCCTGCAATACTCCATCTGCAAATGTATTGCCCACCGTCTCCAGCGTTCGGCAACTGGTTGTCCCCACTGCCACAACTCTTCCACCGCGCGCCTTGGTTGCGTTGAGTATATCCGCCGTTTCCTGTGACAATGAGTAATATTCTTCGTGCATGACATGCTCTTCAATCGTATCCACGGACATCGGTCTGAACGTCCCTAAGCCAACATGAAGTGTGACAAAAGCTATGGAAACACCCTTCTCCCTAATTTGGTCCAGCAATTGTTCTGTAAAATGCAGTCCTGCCGTAGGAGCCGCAGCAGAACCTTCGTGCCGAGCATAAACTGTCTGATAGCGCTCGCGATCATCCAGTTGCTCCTTGATATAGGGCGGAAGCGGCATTTGTCCAAGGCGGTCCAATATCTCTTGAAAAATACCTTCATAAGAAAAGGAAAGCACCCTTCCCCCCATATCTCCTTCTTCCTCAATAACTGCCTTCAACTCATCACCGAAAACGATAACAGCTCCCTTTTTCAGCTTCTTACCGGGTTTTACCAATGCTTCCCATCGGTCCCCCTCCAGTTGCTTAAGCAGCAACACCTCGGCCTTAGCTCCGGTATCTTCCTTGATGCCGAACAAACGTGCAGGAATCACTCGCGTATCGTTCAATACCAGCGTATCCCCCGGACTGAGATACTGGACAATATCCGAAAATGTATGATGCTCCACTTCGCCGTTATTCTTGTTCAACGTCAGCAATCTGGAAGCGCTCCGCTCCAGCAAAGGCGTCTGAGCAATTAATGCTTCAGGTAATTCAAAATCATAGTCGTTTACGTTCATATATTGGTCATTCCTTAACTATATCCACATTTTTGTAATAGTGTTGCAAAATTTTCTTGTAATCATACCCCTGCTCGGCCAAACCGTTGGCTCCCCATTGTGACAAGCCCAACCCATGACCATTTCCTTTGCCTGTAAAAATAAAGCTTTGTGTTTTGTCAATGACTCGTGCATGACGGTCTTCATTCATGACGATCACCCCGTTACCGCTTGAAGTGCTGCTCCCGGATGCTGACAGAATTTGAGTTCCTTGCGTGCCACTTATATGAGAAATAGCCCCATCTGCGCCTAATACAGTATAACTGCCGGTACTCGCAATATCAAACAGAGTGCTAGGCAATCCCCCCATCGCTGAACGATACATATCGGGGTATTTTACCGCCAAAGGTGACCCGTTGGCTTCAACCTCCAGCACACGCCCTGACGGACCGCGTTTGGTAACATCCAGATGATTAATTGAGGCTGGTACTGTACCCGTTACTTTCCCTTGTAGTGATTTAGCAATTTGCGCTGATGTAAAAGGTCCACGCACCCATGCATAGTCTCCGGATTGAGGCACCTTCTCCAAAACAATCATCTCTTCACCCGGTTGCGCCTTGGCTACTGGTGCAACGGCCGACTGAATTTGGGGGATAGGGCGCACATTGGTATTTTCAGCAGTAACGGTAATTTTGTCTAACCCTGCTTCTGTGACTCCCTCCAGCTCCTTGGCATTATCCTCACGTATATAACCTGTTTGGCCACTGGAGAGAAGGACATGATACCACTCCTGTGCTCCTTTTTGCGCTGTTGTATCTCCCGAACTGTCTACGCTGGCGAATGCTTCAACACCACTGTTCCATACCTCGGAAGCATCTGCTGTTACACCGCCCGCATTAGATGAAAATACAGCTTCGACCACTTTGCCGCCGCTTTTAATCACTTCACCAGCCGTAGCATCTACAGCCTCATTGACATTCGCATGTTCCGAGCCTTTACCATTGTAAGCCTGACTTAACGTGCCATCCACCACGTTCCCGATCTGAAACCGATTGCCTTGGGCAAGGGCATAGCTGCGAGCCGCTACTGCTTGAGCCTTGAGGGCTTCAGCAGGCCATGAGGAGTAGACCTCCGCTCCTACCACGGAATATAAATACTGCTCGAGCGGTACATCATTAACAAGCGCCAGTTGTCCTGAAGTCATGCTAATCTCCATGTCGCCGCGATATGTACGCTGTGATCTTTCAACCACTTGAATCCCATTATTACCGCCGTTGACAATGACCTTGCTGTTATTAGAGCCACTCAGCATATAATGTGACATCGCTTGCGAGCCTGTCGTTACTCCTGCTTCTTGTCTTATCATGAGTCCGGTTTGAGTAGCACTAACTTTAGATAACGTAAGTTTGGGCTGCTTGCTCTCCAGCTCTGTTTTTAAAGTCGACAGCTTGCTGTCGTTACTCTCTTCTCCAACCCACACAGCATACTGACCTCTTGATTGAATCACAGTAAAAGCATCAAAGCCTGCGGCAGCAATTGTCGCTCGAACGAGATTTGCCTCCTGCTCGGTTCCATAGCTTCCTGTAGACCAGTGCTTATTGCCCTTAACTTCAGCCTGCGTTCCGGTTGCCGAAGAAATCCGCTGTACAGCAGCCTGTGCGGACTGTTCACTTGCATAAATTCCCGCGTACACCTGATAGACAGAGCTACCGTTTTTAGAACCGATAAAAACCGTAGGTTTATCATTCGTCTTTTGCAGGATTTGAGCCGCTTTAATTGCTGCTGCTTCATTTCCTTCAAGTACCTTCACCCGATAGCTGTCTACACTAAAACGAGCGGTGCTGTCCGGTAGTCCCATCCAAGCCTGAAAACTGCCTCCACTGTTCTGTCCGACACTCAGACCTTCTGATGATTTCAAGGTTACCGCGGGAACTATTGCTTTATATTTACTGCCTAGATCCGCAAAGATCACTACACGAATATCTTCTTGGGCGGCAGCAGCGTGAACACTCGAAGACCAGGGAATGCAAACTGTAGCTAATACCATAATCGCTGCTGCTCGTTTGGCCCGACCCGTCCATGCACTGAAAATTGTTTTTTGGTTCAATGCTTTTCCATTCATTTCTGAATCCCCCCATTCTGGCTATCCTAGCATGCATAAAGCATGATTTGGCGGGATCTCGACCATCGCCTATCCCTTTAAATACATCGGCGGAATAAACCGAAATTTGAACACGCTCAATTCTTGCTCACATGGTCTTTTCCCCTAACGATCCTATTCCGCCAATATCGTACTTACCATAATTGCGTAGCTACGCTATAAATTAATCTCAATTACTTTTCTCTTTAAAACCGTACTTTGGGCTGTGCTCTTGTAATAAAAGCCAAAAGCCCACCATTTCTAGTCACCGTGGATCCGTTGGCATAGGGATTCCAAGGTGAGCATATGCCGCTGGAGTCACCGTACGTCCCCGAGGTGTTCTTTGTAAAAGTCCAATTTGCAGCAAATAAGGCTCATACACGTCCTCAATCGTCTGGCTCTCTTCACCGATGGTTGCAGCAATGGTATCCAATCCCACAGGCCCACCCCGAAATGAATGAATCATGGCCTTAAGCATCTTATGATCAATTTCATCCAGTCCGAGCGGATCAATTTGAAGTCTTTTCAGCGCCTCTGCGGCCAATTCTGAATGGATCATACCGTCTCCAGCAACTTGAGCAAAATCACGCACCCTTTTTAACAGTCGATTCGCAATCCGTGGTGTCCCCCTTGAACGCAATGCAATTTCTTCGGCTGCATCCCCAACGATCTCAACTTCCATAATATCCGCGTTTCTGGATACGATGTAGGCCAGCTCGTCCGTCGTATAGAACTCCAATCGACTGATAACACCAAACCGGTCGCGCAACGGCGCAGAAAGCAGCCCAGCGCGTGTAGTAGCCCCTATAAGGGTAAAGGGCGGCAAATCCAGGCGAACTGAACGCGCACTCGGGCCTTTACCAATCATAATGTCCAGCGCAAAATCCTCCATCGCCGGGTACATGACTTCTTCCACCGTACGATGGAGGCGATGAATTTCATCAATGAACAAAACATCGCCTTCTTGAAGATTGGTCAGCAGCGCTGCCAGGTCTCCAGGTCTTTCAATCGCAGGCCCTGAGGTGGTACGCAAATTAACCCCTAGCTCATTCGCAATAATGTTGGCGAGAGTCGTTTTACCCAATCCGGGTGGACCGTACAACAGTACATGATCCAGCGCTTCTTTACGCATTTTGGCCGCTTCAATGTAAACTTTCAAATTTTCCTTAACCTGATTTTGCCCGATATATTCATTAAGATAACGGGGGCGAAGGCTTAGCTCCGCCGTCTGGTCTTCCATCATCAAATTGGCGGAAATAATCCGATCATCCATTTTCCATCGCTCCTCTTTTCACCAGACTTCTGTCAACGGACACCAGCGTCCTATCCGGCAAACAACAGTTGCAAAGCCCGTTTCATCAAAATATCGGCAGATTCATCAGGTTTCGCATCCTTCTTCATTCTGCTCCATACCTTATCCAACTCTGCATCTGTGTAACCGAGCGCCTTGAGCGCCTCACGTGCCTCGCCCCAATACGAACCCTCTCCCTCTTCCACGACAGGCTCTGCAAACAGTCCGGTCACCATCCCCAGCGAACCAATACCGTCCAGCTTGTCTTTCAAATCCAGAATCATGCGCTGCGCCGTCTTTTTACCGATTCCCGGCAACTTGGTGAGAAATGTGATATTTTCCTGATAAATCGCCGTCACCACATGAGCAGGCGTACCGCCTCCCAAAATCCCAAGTGCCACACGTGGTCCAATGCCAGATACGTCGATCAGTTTTCGAAATAATTGCTGTTCCTCACGGGTTGCAAACCCAAACAGTAAAATAGCATCTTCCCTCACATGATGGTGAATGTAAATAACCACCGGTCCTTCCGTTTTGGCGAAGGCGTAAGGATTCGAACAGAACACCCGATATCCCACCCCCTGCACATCCAAAACGACATATTCATTTTCCAAGTGAGCCACAGAACCACGCAAGAAATCTATCATTTTCGCAATACCTCATTTAATTTTGAATTTAGTCCATAGGAATGCGCATGACAAATAGCCACCGCCAAAGCATCCGCTACATCATCCGGTTTAGGCACAGCCTGGAGCTTTAGAAACATTCTAACCATCTCCTGCACCTGCTTCTTCTCCGCCTTGCCATACCCTACAATAGCCTGCTTTATCTGCATCGGCGTGTATTCCCCTATAGGGAGATTACGTTGCCTTGCGGCCAGCACCAGCACACCGCGTGCCTGACTTACAGACATAGCAGTCGTAACGTTGCGATTAAAAAAAAGCTTCTCCAGCGCTACCGCATCAGGCTTATATTTATCAATCAATTGCAGCATGCCTTCATACACATGAAGCAGCCTATCTTCTTCCGGTGTATGGGCTTCTGTCTGAATGCAGCCGTACTGCACAGGAACCACCTTACTGCCAATCTTGTCCACAAATCCGAAGCCCACAATAGCAATACCCGGATCAATTCCTAGAAAACGCAAAAAAATCTCTCCCTTATCGCTAAACCATGGCGTTAACTAACCATCAGCCAACTCTATCCTTAATACATTTATGGCTAAATTCCATACAAAGCGAACATATGTGTCGTTCATTTCATTATAACAAAACTTTGCATCTAATAGAGGAAAAAAATTTAACTCTGAGTGAAAACATAAAAAGAGACGCCACAAGCATCACCTGATCGGTAAAAGCCTGACGTCTCTTGCTTCTAATCAATATTGCTGTTTTAATACCCTCTGTGTTCGTTCCACCGCAAAGTCGCTAAAAGTAGAGATTACACTGTTATACTCGTTTATATCCTGTACACGGATTCCCTGTTGCAGCTGTTCATACACCCCTTCCGGCAAAGCCGTTTCCATGGAGTCTACATCCAGTTGGAAAAAAGTCCGTATCACCTTCTCCTTTTTAGGTGGCCCTTCAAACAAAGTGAGTTGTCCGTCAGCGCTCAAGCCCATGTAGCCGTGCTCTTTACACGATTCTGACAGGTCTTCCACCCTTCGCTCGAACCATACCTCTCCCTTAGTATTAAGCCGTCCCTTCCAGTCGGGATGCTGTTTCAGTAAATTTTCCAGCTGCTGCGAGCTTAGCGTTCCCAAGGAAAGTGTTTCCGTACCACATACATAGGTAGTTAACAGGTGAGTTTTCCTGCTTATACCGGAAGCACGTATGCTTTGCAAAACCTGCATCTGTGAGGAGTGATCTTCAGCCGGTGTTGTGTGTGAGGATTCCTCCATATCAACCTCTGCCATAACGGCAGTAGCGAGTGGCTGTGACAGCATAGCCTGCATATGTCTTGAAAACAGAATACCCAACCCAGCCAGCAAACAAGCTACTCCAAAAATGGTGCAGGCCCATACCGTTCTTCTTCCCTGTTTCCAGCGCCGTTTCATTTGTTTTTTCCAGCTTAATCGCTTCACAGTAATCCCTTCCGTCCCACTTTTTGTGTTAGTGTGACCTTGAGATTACTGAATTATACAAAAAGATAATAAAGACAATAAAAAAAGCCGCTGCTTCCAGCGACTTTCCCTTTAAATCGGGATGACACGATTTGAACATGCGACCCCCTGGTCCCAAACCAGGTGCTCTACCAAGCTGAGCTACATCCCGAAATACATGCCGGTGAGAGGACTCGAACCTCCACGGTTTCCCTCACGATTTTGAGTCGCGCGCGTCTGCCAATTCCGCCACACCGGCTTATGAAAAATATGGCGCGCCCTGAGAGATTCGAACTCCCGGCCTTTTGATTCGTAGTCAAACGCTCTATCCAGCTGAGCTAAGGGCGCAAATATGGAGCGGACGACGGGAATCGAACCCGCGACCCTCGCCTTGGCAAGGCGATGCTCTACCGCTGAGCCACGTCCGCAATACAATTATATTATAACATATAATTTCAAAAATGGTGAGCCATGAAGGACTCGAACCTTCGACACCCTGATTAAAA